>NZ_JBMOUH010000005.1:0-317008 GCF_049319745.1 Plantibacter sp. Mn2098
TGTGGGGTGGAACCGGGGAACAGAGGCGACGGGTGACGGGCACACGGGGTGGACCCTTCGACAAGCTCAGGGACCGGGGAACCGACGACTTGCGGGGCTGCCCTTCGACAGGCTCGGGACCGGGGCGGGACGAACAGGAGGAGCTAGCGCAACGCGATCGTCGTGCGATCCCGCAGGGTCAGGTCGCGGTGGGTCGCAGCGGCATGCCAGCCGTCCGCGGTCAGGATGTCGCGGATCGCCGCACCCTGCAATTCGCCGTGCTCGATGATGAGCGTCCCCCCTGGATGCAGGAGACGTGCGGCGGTCGCGGACACCTCGCGCACGACGTCGAGTCCATCCGGTCCACCGTAGAGCGCCGCCGCCGGATCGTGCAGACGGACCTCGGGATCGCGAGGGATCGCATCATCGGGAACATACGGCGGATTGGAGATCACGACGTCGACGGTGCCATCGAGATCGTGGAAGGCGTTGGCGAGGTCCTCGAACACAAGCCGTGCATTGTCTGCGCCGGATTCGCGGAAGTTCTGCTTCGTCCAGATGAACGCCTCGACCGAGTTCTCCGTCGCATGGATCTGCGCGTGTGGCACCTCGGTCGCCATTGCGAGGGCGATCGCACCGCTTCCCGTCCCGAGGTCGACACCGATCGGATGTTCCGACGGAACGGCACGCAGCGCATCGATCGCGAACTGCACAACCGATTCCGTCTCAGGTCGCGGCACGAAGACGCCAGGACCCACCGCGAGCTCCATCGACCGGAACGCGGCACGCCCCGTGATGTGCTGCAGGGGTTCCCTGGCAGCACGACGAGCGACGATCTCCTCCAGGAGCCCCAACTGCTCCGGTTCGATCATGCGACCCGTGACCGCGGCAGCCTGCACCGCTCCCCGACCGAGACCGAGGACGTGGCCGATGAGTAACTCGGCGTCGACGTCGGCTGACGGGACACCCGCCTGGGCGAGCCGGTCGGTGATGGACGACCGCGCCTCGGCGACGGTCGTGAACGCTGCCGGATCCGGCTGCTGGGATGGGGTGGGAGAAGTCTGCATAAGAGGAGTGGCCGCATCGGAGTGGGCCGCCATGAGCCTACCGCAGGCGTTGCGACGGGAACGCTCCGCATCCAGGGCATCACTCCATGGCCGCGTACCATTTCGCACCGGCTCACGGCCCCTCGCACCACATTCCACAGCCATCGATCTGCGAGGTTCCTCCACAGGTCCACGTCACAGAGCGGCGGAGCGACGCATGAGGTCATATTCTGTTCACGACACCCCTTTTCAACGAAAGCAGAGGCCGGATCGTGGCAGGCAGCATCTTCTCCGACATCACCGAGGCCTACGGCCGCACCCCGCTCGTCCGTTTGAACCGCCTCACCGAGGGCCTCGGAGCAACGGTGCTCGGCAAACTGGAGTTCTACAACCCCGGTTCAAGCGTCAAGGATCGCCTGGGCGTCGCCCTCGTCGACGCGGCGGAGGCGTCCGGCCAGCTGCAGCCAGGCGGCACCATCGTGGAGTCCACGAGCGGCAACACGGGCATCGCCCTGGCACTCGTCGGAGCGGCGCGCGGCTACAAGGTCATCCTCACGATGCCGGCCTCCATGAGCAAGGAACGTCGTATGCTCCTCCGGGCATACGGTGCGGAGATCGTCCTCACCGACCCGACAAAGGGCATGAAGCTCGCGGTCGAAGAGGCTCAGGACATCGTCGCGAAGACGCCGGGCGCCGTGTGGGTGCGTCAGTTCGAGAACGAGGCGAACCCCGCCATCCACAAGAAGACCACCGCTCCGGAGATCTGGGAGGACACGGACGGCAAGGTCGACGTGTTCGTCGCCGGCATCGGAACGGGCGGAACCATCACGGGTGTCGGTCAGTGGCTGCGTGAGAAGAACCCCGACGTGCACATCGTCGCGGTCGAACCAGCAGACTCCCCGCTCCTCAGCGAGGGTCGCGCAGGCGGTCACAAGATCCAGGGCATCGGCCCCAACTTCGTTCCCCCCATCCTCGACACCTCGATCTTCAGCGAGATCATCCCGGTGCAGACCGATGTCGCCCTCGCGACCGCCCGCAAGCTCGCGACGGACGAGGGCATCCTCGGAGGCATGTCGGCCGGTGCCGCCACCTGGGCCGCCCTGGAGGTCGCGAAGCGTCCTGAATTCGCCGGCAAGAACATCGTCGTCATCATCCCCGACTCCGGAGAGCGGTACCTGTCCACGGCGATGTACGACGACCTCCGCGACTAGGAGCCGCCCGATGGGGGTTCTCTCGCGTATCCGCGAGGACATCAGAGCGGCGCGAGCACACGATCCGGCGGCGCGCGGCAACGCCGAAGTGTTCCTCAGCTATTCCGGACTGCACGCGGTGTGGGCGTACCGGGTACACCATCGGCTCTGGTCGCGCGGGTTCAAGACGGCCGCACGATTCGTGTCGCAGTTCACCCGTTTCCTCACCGGCATCGAGATCCATCCCGGCGCGCGCATCGGTCGACGCTTCTTCATCGATCACGGGATGGGCGTTGTCATCGGCGAGACCGCGGAGGTCGACGACGACGTCATGCTGTACCACGGCGTCACGCTCGGCGGGAAGAGCCGGGGCACCGGCAAACGTCACCCCACGATCGAACGCGGAGTGACGATCGGAGCCGGGGCGAAGATCCTCGGTCCGATCGTCATCGGCGCCGGCAGCATCGTGGGCGCCAACGCCGTGGTCACGAAGGACGCACCGCCGCAGAGTCTGCTGGTCGGCGTGCCTGCAATTGCGAGGCCACGCGGAGAAGGCGATCACGGTCTCGCGCTCCTCGACCCCGAGTACCAGATCTGACACTCCGGCGTCGGTCCCGGCGAACGCGCGGCGCCGGAGCACGGGCCGGAGCCGGCTGAGCACGCAACGCGTCTCGGCGTGCAGACACGATGGGCCGTGCACGAAGCTCACTCGCCTGTTCGCTCAAAAGACTCAGGACCGATGACACGATTCGGTGAGCGACGCGGACGAATTCGCACGTCGAATCGCCAGCGTTCGGAGAGGGCCGCGAGCGTTGTCTCGGGCACACGACTCTCGCGTCGAAGTTCTTCCCAGAGCGTCGGAGTCCACACTGCTCTGATCGCATCGATGGTCGGGCCGTGCGCGGTCGGGCTGGACATCGCGCATCCCAGCAGATGGACCGTCGTCGTGTGCGGCAGCGCGGCCGCGTTCGACGCGAGCCACGCGCCGTGCATCAGCGTGCCGAGCGCGTCAGATCGAGGCAGCGGGACAGCGGATCGGGGAACAAGGCGGTCGCTCGCCTCTCTCACAATCGAACGCATCCCCAATTCCACAAGGAATGCCGCCGCGCGACCAGGGCGCGGGGAATGCAGCGCCGAGACGACATCCGCGACGTCGATGTATCGACGGTCCGCGCTCAGCGCGAACAATTCGGCTTCTTCCAACACCTCAACACTTTCGGCGGACCAGGCTACCTGCATGATCTACGCCCTCACCGGAATCGTGGGCGTGACGACGACTGTGTCTGAGTATCCCGTGCAATGAAGCTCCCGGTTGCCGCCCCACGCATCACATTCGGGTGGCCAGGATGACCACACCCATCCGTCTGGAAGCAACATCGTCGGATAGTGCATCAGTTGGTAGATTCCGGCGCACGTCGCGTAGAGCGTGCACACGTATTCTCCTGCTGAATGTGCAAACAAGCAGGCCACGAGCGACTCGTTGCATTCGCCAACCGAGCCATCGGATACGACGACGTGGTCACGGTAGACACGCACGATATTCGACATGTGTGCCATGGATTGATCGGGACCAGTCGCCGTGCAGCCGACGCTGCCCTGGTAGAAGCCGTCGACCCCAACAAGCGCACCATTGACATAGTGAGACGTGAAAGAACCAGTGAGATTTGCCCAGCTGCACCCACCCTGCGGAGGTATGGACAGCGGCGAGACCGAGCCTCCCGTTGCCAAGTTTGTCGCCGTCGCGGTGGCGAGCGAACTCACGAATCTCGCATCCGCGACCACCTGCTGCGCGATGGTCGTCGTGCCGCCTTCGAGACTTTCGCTCGCCTCCGCACGAGTATCGGTTGCTCACCCCGACCCGACGAGCCCGGACACTGCGCACACAACGGTCAGGAGTTTCCATCGAGTCAACGTTCTCATGGTGTTTTCTCCGTTCAACTGTCGCCAGCGCCGAGAGCGCTCGCGCGACTTCATGCCACCCTCTCAGGTTAAATGTGGTATGTCTACCATCTATACAGTTTTATAGCCACCGAAGATCGACGTCATGGGCCCCCGCGCACATGATCATCAGCGCCCGAACTCCGGATACGGTTGAGGTGGACTGGCTGCATCCGATGTCGGCGTCCCGACCCGATCGGGGTCGCCAACTGAGAGGACCACAGTTTTGAGCCTGATCCGCCTGCACGACGTCGCCGTTCGCTTCGGAGACACCCCGGTCCTCCGGGAAGCGTTCTTCCGCCTCGAGACCGGAGACCGCGTCGGTGTCATCGGCCGAAACGGCTCCGGTAAATCGACCCTGCTGAAGCTCGCACTCGAACAGGTCGAACCCGAGACCGGTACCGTCACCGTCGAACAGGGCACCCGCATCGGCTACTTCTCGCAGTTCTCCGAACTCGACGGCGACGCCACGATCACGGAGGTCCTCGAGGGTCTCTTCTCCCACATCCACGAGATCGAAGCCGAACTCGCCTCGATCGACGCGGCCATCGCAGCCGATCCCAACGACGCCGATGCCGTCACGAGGCACATCGAACGCCAGGCGACCCTGTTCGAGGACATGGACCGGCTCGACGGCTGGGACTACCGCCGCCACATCGACACGGCGCTGACGACGCTCGGCTTCAACGAGGCACGCCGCTCCTCCCCCATCGACGCACTGTCCGGCGGCTGGCGCAACCGCGCAGCGCTCGCGAAGATCCTGCTGGAAGCACCCGACGTCCTCCTGCTCGACGAACCGACGAACTATCTCGACGTCGCCGGCGTCGAATGGCTCGAATCCTGGTTCAGGACGTTCCGCGGTGCGGCGATCATCGTGTCGCACGACCGGAAGTTCCTCGACGCCGTCGTCACCCGCATCGTCGAGGTGGAGAACTTCCACCTGCACGAGTACCCGGGCGATTTCGGCGAGTACGTCATCCAGAAGCAGTTCCGGCTGAAGACTCTCGAGCAGCAGTTCGTGCACGAGTCTGAACTCCTCGCGTTCGAAGCGGAGGGGATCGCCGACCGCAGAGCGGCTGCGAAGGCGTCGAACAAGGGCCTCGGCAACCAGCTCGCGAAGATCAAGAAGGCCAGGGCTCCCCGCCCCGTCGATCAGATCATCACGGAGATCTACGGTGGCCTCCACGTCAAGGAGACCCTCTGCCGCGTCCGCGACCTCGGCAAGGCGTACGGCGACCACACGCTGTTCACGGGCCTGAGCTTCGAGATCGGTCGACGCGACCGCATCGTCGTCCTCGGCGCGAACGGCAGCGGCAAGTCCACGCTCCTGCGCATCCTGACCGGTGAAGAGCGCGCCGACCACGGTGATGTCGCCTGGACGGCCGGCGTCGACGTCGTCTCATACAACCGGATGCTCGACGAACTCGATGACGCGGATACGGTCACGCACTCCGTCAACGCGATGCCGGGGAGCCTCGCATTCACGGCGACCAGGAAGTCCGTCGGCCGCTTCCTCGCGATGTTCCAGTTCTCCGAAGCGGACCTCAAGCAGCGCATCGGCAACCTGTCCGGCGGGCAGCGCGCGCGAGTGGCAATGGCCCAGTGCCTGCTGTCCGGCGCATCGGTCCTGCTGCTCGACGAGCCGACGAACCACCTCGACCTCGCAAGTACCCAGGTGATGGAGCAGGCGCTCCTGCACTTCCCCGGCGCGATCGTGGTCGTGAGCCACGACCGGTTCTTCGCCGACAAAGTCTCGAACCGCCACCTCGTCTTCAACGCCGACGCCACCCAGCCGGCAACGATCGACGTCCGGTCCGCGTAGCGCGGGCCCCAACCTCCGTATTCAGGAAGGGGTGGACGTCGGTTGCACCTCGCGGCCGACAGTCTCCTCGTCCTGAGAACGGGCGATGAACAACACATGCGTGTGAAATATGTGATTATCTGATATGTTGATGTCATGTGAGTGTGCCGATGGTGCACCGTGACGAAAGCAGACGACCGATGACCACCGCGACGATCCCGACTCCCGCGAACCAGGGCAGCACGTTCTACGGCAACACCCGCTCCGGCAGTTCCAGCCACCACGCCTCCCGCCGGACGGCTCACGCGCACGGCATTGCAGCCCGCAGCACCTACCGAACCCACAGCGCTGATCTCGACCGACGCACCGCCGAGGCGTACACCCATCGCGACGCGCCGCTCGACGCACTCGTGGGCCGCGCCGTCCGCACGTCCGTGCCAGAGCTCGGACCGGCAGAACGGGCCGCCCTCGCTGCGAAGATCGAACTCGCCGCCCAGCTGGCGATCGACAAGCGGGACCGCCGGTTCGGACGCACCCTGCGATCGGCGCTCGTGTCCGTCGTCCGGTCCTGCCCGGATCCACGGCTGCAGGCGGCGACGATCCGTTCCATCCGTCGTGCGACGGTCCGACGCTTCCGTGCTGCGGACGGTTCCGTGTTGGCGCACGTGCAGCTGCTCGCGATGGCACAGGCTGTCGATGCGGGCGATGCCGAGGGTGCTGCGCTCACGGGGAGCCTGGTGGCTGGCGTTGTGCTGAGCTGAGTGAGTTGAGGTCTGGGCCCTTCGACAGGCTCAGGGACCGGGCGCGTAGGTCTGGGCCCTTCGACAGGCTCAGGGACCGGGCGCGTAGGTCTGGGCCCTTCGACAAGCTCAGGGACCGGGAGCGATGACCCGGCCCTTCGACAAGCTCAGGGACCGGGAACGAGGACCTGCCCTTCGACAAGCTCAGGGGACGCTCTAGGTGAGACCCTCTGCGGTGCGTTCGAGCGGCGACTGCGGCTGCTCCCGCTGCGTCACGATAGCCGTTCCAGCGGCGACACAGACCACGAGGATCG
Organism: Plantibacter sp. Mn2098; assembly: GCF_049319745.1. Taxonomy (NCBI): domain Bacteria; kingdom Bacillati; phylum Actinomycetota; class Actinomycetes; order Micrococcales; family Microbacteriaceae; genus Plantibacter; species Plantibacter sp. Mn2098. Next base: position 7,009 of record NZ_JBMOUH010000005.1, read on the forward strand.
CGATGATCTCCACCGTCGTGAACTGCTCGCCCAGCAGCATCCATCCGAAGAGCGCAGCGATGACCGGCCCGAACGCCGTGATGATCGCATAGAGCCGCGGCGTGATCCGCCGCAGGATGAACGTGTCGAGACTATACGGCAGGGCCGAGGACAGCACCCCGATCGCGACGAGCAGACCGATCGTGCCCCAGTCGAATCGTGCAGAACCGATCCCGATGAGCGCGAACGGCACCAGGATCACGAGGCTGACGACACCACCGACCGTGAGTCCTTCGAGCCCGGGCAGCGTCATCGCGACCCGTCTGGTGAGCAGGATGTACCCGGCCCACGCCGCAGCAGCCGTGAGCGCGAGGACCACGCCCCACACGTTGATCGTCCCGTCGAACCCGGTCAGCATGACCACCCCGGCGCCAGCGATGATCGCGCAGATCACATCGAGCAGCCGCCTCGATGCGAGCAACGCGATCGCGAGCGGCCCGAGGAACTCGATCGTCGCAGCGATGCCCAGGCCGAGCAGGTGCACGGACTGGTAGAACGCGAGGTTCATGACCGCCAGGTCGAGCCCGAGGAGGATCGCCGGCCAGTGCTTCCTCCACGAGAGGTCCCGGAACCTGGGCCTGGAGAACGGCGCGACGACCGCGACCATCACGATCTGCCGCACAGCCACCACAACGGGCGCGCCGACGAGCGGGATCGCCAGACCGGCGAGAGCTGATCCGAGGTTGATGCTGACCTCGGTGCCGAGCTGGGTGACGGCACCGGCCGTCGTCCGGCCGCGCGCACTCCCCCGCGCGGTCACAGCAGGTTCTGCCGGCTCAACTCTGGTCGCCGATGTCGGCCAGACGCGCTTCCTCGTCGGCCTGGATCGCCGACTCGATGATGGGCTCCAGCGCACCGTTCATCACGGCGTCGAGGTTGTAGGCCTTGTACCCGGTGCGGTGATCCGCGATGCGGTTCTCCGGGAAGTTGTAGGTCCGGATGCGCTCGGAACGGTCCATCGTCCGGATCTGCGTCTTGCGCGCCGCACTGTCGATGAGCGCCTGCTCCTCCTGCTGACGCGCGAGGATGCGGGCGCGCAGCACGCGCATGCCGGCCTCGCGGTTCTGCAGCTGGCTCTTCTCGTTCTGCATCGACACCACGATGCCCGTCGGCAGGTGGGTGATGCGGACGGCGGAGTCGGTCGTGTTGACGGACTGCCCGCCGGGGCCGCTGGAGCGGTAGACGTCGATCTTCAGGTCGTTCTGGCTGATCTCGACCTCTTCGGGCTCGTCGACCTCGGGGAAGACCAGGACACCGGTCGTGGAGGTGTGGATGCGCCCCTGGGACTCAGTGGCCGGAACACGCTGCACGCGGTGCACGCCACCCTCGTACTTGAGGTGCGCCCACACGCCCTGCGATGGGTCCGTGGCGTTCGACTTGATGGCGACCTGGACGTCCTTGTACCCGCCGAGGTCGCTCTCGGTGCGTTCGAGGAGTTCCGTCTTCCAGCCCTTGGATTCCGCGTAGTGGAGGTACATGCGCAGGAGGTCCGCTGCGAACAGCGCACTCTCCGCGCCGCCCTCGCCACCCTTGATCTCCATGATGACGTCGCGCCCGTCGTCCGGGTCACGCGGGATGAGGAGACGACGGACCTTCTCCTGATTGGTCACGAGCAGCTCTTCGAGCGCCGGCACCTCGTCCGCGAACGCCTCGTCCTCCTTGGCCAGCTCCTTGGCGGCCTCGAGGTCCTCGATCGTCGCGTTCCAGGCGTTGTACGCCGCGATGATCTTCGACAGCTCCGCGTATCGGCGGTTGATCTTCTTGGAACGTGCCGGATCGGCGTGCACCGCCGGGTCGGCGAGCTGATCCTGCAGATCCTTGTGCTCGACGATGAGCGTCTCAACTGATTCGAACATTTCCATCCTCCATGACCATCATCCCGCATGTGCACATCCTGCGACTGCGCCTCGGCAACCGCACAAAAACGACCGACCCCACCGGCTCGCTCCGGGATGCGGAGCGGGCGGTGGGGTCGGTCGGAACAGCTAGCGGTGGTTGTTCTCGTGTCCGTGGCTGTGCGAGGTGGGAGCCGGCATCGACTTCTGCATCTGCACGAGGAACTCGACGTTGGACGCCGTCTCCTTGAGCTTGCCGAGCACCACTTCGAGCGCCTGCTGCTGGTCGAGACCGGCGAGGGCGCGACGCAGCTTCCAGGTGACCTTGACCTCGTCGGCACCGAGCAGCATCTCTTCACGGCGGGTGGACGACGCGTTGACGTCGACGGCCGGGAAGATGCGCTTGTCGGCGAGCTGACGCGAGAGGCGCAGCTCCGAGTTGCCGGTGCCCTTGAACTCCTCGAAGATGACCTCGTCCATCTTGGACCCGGTCTCGACGAGCGCCGTGGCGAGGATCGTGAGCGATCCACCGTTCTCGATGTTGCGCGCAGCACCGAAGAAACGCTTCGGCGGGTACAGCGCCGAGGCGTCGACACCACCGGAGAGGATACGACCGGACGCCGGGGCGGCCAGGTTGTACGCACGGCCGAGACGCGTGATCGAGTCGAGGAGGACGACCACGTCGTGCCCGAGCTCGACGAGGCGCTTCGCGCGCTCGATGGCGAGCTCCGCCACCGTGGTGTGGTCCTCTGCAGGACGGTCGAAGGTGGAGGCGATGACCTCACCCTTCACCGTGCGCTGCATGTCGGTGACTTCCTCTGGACGCTCGTCGACCAGGACGACCATGAGGTGGACCTCAGGGTTGTTGATCGAGATCGCGTTGGCGATCTGCTGCAGCACGATCGTCTTGCCGGCCTTTGGCGGCGCGACGATGAGGCCGCGCTGACCCTTGCCGATGGGAGCGATGAGGTCGATGATGCGCTGCGTGAGCTTGGTGGGCTCCGTCTCGAGGCGGAGGCGCTCCTGCGGGTACAGCGGCGTCAGCTTGCCGAACTCGACACGACCGGCGGCTTCGTCGACGGACAGGCCGTTGACGGAGTCGACCTTGACGATCGCGTTGTACTTCTGGCGGCTGTTGTTGTCGTTCTCGCGCGGCTGACGGATGGCGCCGACGACGGCGTCACCCTTGCGGAGGTTGTACTTCTTGACCTGGCCGAGCGAGACGTAGACGTCGTTCGTGCCCGGCAGGTAGCCGGAGGTGCGGACGAACGCGTAGTTGTCGAGGACGTCGAGGATGCCGGCGACCGGGATGAGGACGTCGTCCTCTGCGATCTCGGGCTCGATGTCATCGCCCTGGGCGTTCCCGCGACGCTTGCGGTCACGGTACCGGCTGCGACCGCCGCGGCCTTCGCCGTCGAGGTCTGCAGCGTTGCCGCCCTGCTGGTTGCCGTTGCGGCCACCCTGCTGGTTGCCGTTCTGCTGGTTGCCCTGGTTGTTCTGCTTCTGCTGGTCCTGACGGTCCTGCTTCTGCTCGCCCTGGTTGCCCGCGGCGTCGGCCTGGTTGCCGGCGTTCTGCTGGCCGCCCTGGTTCTGGCCGTTCTGGCCGCCCTGCTGGCCATTCTGCTGACCGTTCTGGCCGCCGCGGTTGCGACCACGGCCACGGCCGCGTCCACCCTGCTGCTGGCCGTTCTGGCCGTCGGCCTGCGCCTGAGCATCGGCATCGCCCTGCTCGGCGTCGCCCTGCTGGGCGTCGTCCGCTGCAGCGGCGTCTGCCTGCTGGTTCTGTGCGGCCTGCTGGCCCTGTGCACCCTGACCCTGGGCGGCGTCGCCGTCCTGCTGGGTCTCGGTGTCGGTGTTCTTGCCACGACCGCGGCGGCTGTTGCGCGAGCGCTTCTCTGGGCGCTCGGTGCGCTCCTGCTGCTCACCCTGGGCGGAATCGCCCTGAGCCGCATCAGCCTGTGCCGAATCAGCCTCGGCCGCATCGGCCTGGGCTGCGTCGCCCTGAGCGTCAGCTGCCGGCACCTCGGCGACCGGAGTCGCAGCGGCGGCAACGGGTGCCTCAGCGGCAGGCGCCTCGGCCGGTGCGGCCGCTGCTGCCTCGACCACCGTGGCGGACGTTGCACGACGCGAGCCGCGCTTGCGCGCCGGAGCCGCGACGGGCTCGGCAGCAGGCTCAGCTGCAACGGGCTCAGCTGCAACGGGCTCGGCAACAACCGGCTCGGCAACGGCGACAGCCGCTTCCGGCTCGGCTGCGACCGCGGCTTCAGGCTCCCCAGCCTGGTTCACGTCCAGTTCGGCGTCCAGCAGCGAGGGCTGGATCGTCGGTGCCGCGGCAGTGCCTGCCCCGGCCTGGATCTCGGAGATTGCCTCCACGAGTTCCCCCTTACGAAGTTTCGACGCGCCCTGGATGCCCAGTTGACCCGCAAGCTTCTGCAGATCGGCGACCTTCAGCGAGGTCAGCTCGGCACCAGCGGCCGCGTGGATTGTGTTGACGTTGACGTCAGTCACTCAGATTTTCCTTCCCCCGGAACGACACAGAGTTGTGTTCGAACGGGCGGCCTCAGCCCCGGAGTTGTGCGTCGAGTGGACGATGTTCACACGACGCAGAGCCTGTGCGGGTGTCCCGTCGAGTTGTCTGAGCAGAGAACGATGTCTCAGCACAGGAATCACTCGGGTGTGGAACAACACAGACGCGTTCAACTGGTGCGAAAGCGATGAATGTGCGGAATTGCCCCGGAAGCCGGTTACGCCAAAGAGACGGGGTGGGCCGGGTGCAGTCCAACTGTAGCACCCTTGAAGTCCACCGCGAGCATCAGTGCCTGCCAGGGTGTCGCGGAGTGTTCCGCAACGAGTGCCGCGGCTTCGAGACGCTTCCCCGGGTCGTCAGCGAGGACGAGGATCGAGGGACCTGCACCGGAGACGACGGCCGCGAAGCCGTTCTCCCGCAGCAGCGTGATGAGTGCGTTCGTCTCCGGCATCGCCGCGGCACGGTAGCTCTGGTGGAGGCGGTCCTCCGTGGCGGCCAGCAGCAGCTCAGGGCTCTGCGTGAGCGCTGCGACCAGCAGGGCGGAACGCGACACGTTGAACGCGGCGTCGGCGTGCGGCACGTTCGCCGGCTGCAGGCTGCGAGCGAGCTGCGTCGACATCGTGTGCTCCGGCACGAACACGAGCGGCGAGACGCCGCGGTGCACGATGAGCTTCTTGTGCTGCGGACCGGTCTCGGTCGTCCAGGCGATCGTCAGGCCGCCGAAGAGGGCAGGCGCCACGTTGTCCGGGTGACCCTCCATCTCGGTGGCGAGACGCAGGAGGTCGTCCGAGGTGAGTTCGACCTCGCCCTCCAGCAGTCCCTTCGCCGCCATGATGCCCGAGACGATCGCTGCACCGGAGGATCCGAGTCCCCGGCCGTGCGGGATCGTGTTCCGCGCAACGACGTCGAGCCCGGGGAGTTCCCGTCCGACATCCGTGAAGGCGTGCGCGATGGCCGTGATGACGAGATTGCTCTCGTCCGTCGGCACTTCGCCTGCGCCGACGCCGATGACCTCGACGAAGACGCCGGGCTCCTCGCGGACCGTGACGGTCAGCTCGTCGTACTGCGCGAGCGCGAGGCCGAGCGTGTCGAAGCCCGGCCCCAGGTTTGCCGAGGTCGCAGGCACCTTGACGGTGACGCTGCGACCGACGTGGGTCATGCCTGCGCCTTCAGGCCGAGCACATCCGCGACGGCGGAGGTCTCGGCGGAGACGATCGTCGGCTGCGCCTGCGAACCGTCTTCGAGGCGGAGGCCCCACTGCGGGTCCTTGAGGCCGTGGCCCGTGACCGTCAGGGTCACCGTTGAACCGGCCGGGATCTCGCCGGCGGCCGAACGCTCGAGGAGGCCGGCCACGCTGATCGCGGACGCCGGCTCGACGAAGATGCCGACCTCGGAGGACAGGATGCGCTGCGCTTCGAGGATCTTGGTGTCCTCGATGGCGCCGAAGTAGCCGTTCGTGCGGGTGCGGGCCTCAAGGGCGAGCTCCCACGAAGCCGGGTTGCCGATGCGGATCGCGGACGCGATCGTGTCGGGGTTCTTGACGACCTCGCCGTGGACGATGGGCGCGCTGCCTGCGGCCTGGAAGCCGAACATGCGCGGGAGCTTCGTGGTGATGCCGCGCTCCAGCTCCTCCGTGAAGCCGCGCGTGTACGCCGTGTAGTTGCCGGCGTTGCCGATCGGGATGAAGTGGAAGTCCGGAGCGTCCTCGAGGACCTCGACGATTTCGAACGCGGCCGTCTTCTGACCCTCGATGCGGTCGTTGTTGACCGAGTTCACGAGGTGGACGGGGTAGTGCTCCGCGAGCTCGCGAGCGATCTCGAGGCAGTCGTCGAAGTTGCCCTGCACCTGGATGAGCTGGCCGTTGTGCGCGACCGCCTGGCTGAGCTTGCCCATCGCGATCTTGCCCTCCGGAACGAGGACGGCCGCGGTGATGCCGGCGTGGGCGGCGTAGGCAGCTGCGGATGCGGAGGTGTTGCCGGTGGAAGCGCAGATGATCGCCTTCGCACCGTGCTCGACGGCCTTCGAGACCGCCATCGTCATACCGCGGTCCTTGAAGGAACCGGTCGGGTTCATGCCCTCGAACTTGACCCACACGTTCGCACCCGTTCGCGCGGACAGCGCCGGAGCGGGGAGGAGCGGCGTGCCGCCCTCACCGAGGGTGATGACAGGGGTCGCCTCTGTCACATCGAGACGATCCGCGTACTCGCGGAGAACTCCACGCCACTGCTTGGCCACTATTCGGCTCCTTCAACTCGTAGGACTGACACCACTGCCTCGACGTGATCGTTGGCGGCGAGCTGCTCGACGGTCGCCGCGAGGGACGATTCGAGTGCTCGATGTGTGCCAATGACCAGGGTAGCGGTGGATTTCGTGCCGTCGGACGACGCCACGGACGATGCGATGGACTGCTGGACGGTTTCGACGGAGACGCCGCCCTCGCTGAGGACACCGGCGATGGCCGCGAGGACACCCGGCTGGTCGTCGACCTCCAGGGTGACCTGGTACCTGGTCGACACCTTGCCGATGTCGAGGACGGGCAGGTCGGCGTGCGTCGACTCGCCGACGCCCGGGCCGCCGGCGACGTGCCTGCGCGCTGCAGAGACGACGTCGCCGAGGACGGCGGATGCGGTCTCCTTGCCACCGGCTCCCGCGCCGTAGAACATCAGGCTTCCGGCGTTCTCCGCCTCGACGAACACGGCGTTGTTGCCGCCGTGGACTGCTGCGAGCGGGTGCTCGCGGCTGATGAGCGCCGGGTAGACGCGGGCCGAGAGCCCCTCGATACCGGTCTCGGCGTCGACGATGCGCTCCGCGATAGCGAGGAGCTTGATGACGTAGCCCTCCGCCCTGGCGGAATCGACCTGGGCCTTGGTGACCGTTGTGATGCCCTCGCGGTGCACTGCCTCGACGGGGACCGTGGTGTGGAAGGCGAGGCTCGCGAGGATCGTCGCCTTCTGCGCGGCGTCGTAGCCTTCGACGTCGAGCGTTGGGTCGGCTTCGAGGTAGCCGAGCTCGCTCGCGATCGTGGCTGCGTCCTCCATCGTGTCGCCGAAGCGGTCCATCCGGTCGAGCATGTAGTTCGTGCTGCCGTTGACGATGCCGAGGATGCGGTTGATGCGGTCGCCGGCGAGGCTGTCGCGCAGCGGGCGGATGATCGGGATCGCCGCTGCGACGGCCGCCTCGTAGTTGAGCTGCGCGCCGACCTGGTCGGCCGCCTGGAACAGTTCGGGTCCGTGGGTGGCGAGGAGCGCCTTGTTGGCGGTCACGACATCGGCCCCGGCGTTGATCGCCTGCAGGATGTAGCTCTTGGCCGGCTCGATGCCGCCCATCAGCTCGATGACGATGTCGGCGCTCACGATGAGCGCCTCAGCGTCGGTCGTGTAGAGCTCACGCGGGAGGTCGACGTCGCGCTTGCCGTCGACGTCGCGCACGGCGATGCCGATGAGCTCCAGGCTCGCGCCGGAGCGCGCTGCGAGTTCGTCGGCCTGCTCGAGCAGGAGGCGGGCCACTTGGGAGCCCACCGATCCTGCGCCGAGCAGCGCGACCTTGAGGTTGCGGTATTCGATCATTCGGCGTCCAATCCGGCGTCGCGGCGAAGGAGGTCGTCTTCCGTCTCTCCGCGCACGATGACGCGGGCGTCGCCGTCTGCGACGGCGACGACGGGAGGACGACCGAGGTAGTTGTAGTTGCTCGCGAGCGACCAGCAGTACGCGCCGGTCGCCGGAACGGCGAGGAGATCGCCTGCTCGGACGTCGGCAGGCAGGTAGTCGGCGTTGACCACGATGTCGCCGGCCTCGCAGTGCTTGCCGGCGATGCGGACGAGCGCAGGTTCTGCGTCGCTGCGTCGGTCGGCGATGCGGACCGTGTAGTCGGCGCCGTACAGCGAGGGGCGGGCGTTGTCGCTCATGCCGCCGTCGACGCTCACATACCGGCGGACGGCCGTGCCGCCCTGCTCCAGGGAGACCGTGACGTCCTTGACCGTTCCGGCCTCGTAGAGCGTCACCCCTGCGCCGCCGACGATGACGCGGCCGGGCTCGAACGCGAGTGCAGGGATCGGGACGCCGTGGGCCGCCGCCGCTGCGACGACGCCGTCGACGATCGCCGCGGCGAGTTCGTCGATCGGGGTCGGGGTGTCGGCCGAGGTGTACGCGATGCCGAAGCCGCCGCCGAGATTGAGCTCCGGGACGGGCCCGCCGGCGAGGAGTTCCGCATGGACGGCGAGCAGACGGGCGGCGGACTCGGCGAAGCCCTCTGCGCCGAAGATCTGCGAACCGATGTGGCAGTGCAGACCGAGGAAGCGGAGTCTGTCGTGGCTGCGGATGGCCTCGACGGCAGCGGCAGCGCCGTCCAGCGGGAGACCGAACTTCTGGTCCTCGTGCGCCGTGGCCAGGAACTCGTGGGTGTGTGCATGAACACCGCTGTTGACGCGCAGACGCACGGCCTGGACACGACCGGCGCGTTCCGCAGCGGCAGCTACTCGTTCGATCTCCACGAGGCTGTCGATCACGATCGCCCCGACGCCCACCTGCACAGCGCGGTCGATCTCGGCGATCGACTTGTTGTTGCCGTGGAAGCCGAGGCTGCCGGCGTCGGCCCCCGACGCCAGCGCGACGGCGAGCTCTCCACCGCTGCAGACATCGATGCGGAGCCCTTCGGCGGTGACCCAGCGGGCGACCTCGGTCGAGAGGAACGCTTTGCCGGCGTAGTAGACGGCCGCGGTCGTGCCGTGCTTCGCGGTCTCTCGCTCGAACGCCTCACGGACCGCTCTGGCCCTCGTGCGGACATCGGTCTCGTCGACGACGTACAGCGGCGTCCCGAACCGTTCACGGAGCGTGAGGACGTCGACACCGCCGATCGTCAACACACCGGCGTCGGTTCTGGTCGTGCCGAGCGGCCAGACGGCTGCGTCGATCGCGTTGGCGTCGGTCGGCTCGTCGAGCCAACCGGGGGCGAGGGGATTTCTGGCCACGGGTGTCCTGAGTCCTGAAGAGTCGGATGAGGAGGTCTCGTTGGGCGAGCGGACCCGGTTTGGCCCCTGAAGCACCGTATGAGTGGTTCGCGATTCACGGATATTGACGCAGCATCCGCGGCACCGCATTGCATCTGTGGACACGCAACGGACAGCCGCTGGTGAACCGCAGACGTCACCGCCGGATCGTACGGCGGGTGTGCGTCAGAGTCTACCGATGCCGCACGTCAGCACCGAAATCGACAACGTCACGAAAGGGTGCCGGCACTCAGGAACACGTGCCGAGGGTCTGCAGGGATGCAGCATCGAGGCGCAGCGTGGTCGAGGACAGATGGGCCGTGGCCTGCTTGGGCGTGATCGTGAGGCCGTCGAGCGTTGCACCGGCAGGGAGGTACTGTGCGACGCACAGGCTCGGCGGGTTCGTCGCGAGGAGCGCCTCCGCGGCGCGGCTGAGGTCGATCGTGCCGAACGCGCCGGCATCGACGTCGACCTTCGTCGGTACGAAGGTGACGCGGTCCGCCGAGGTCGTCGGCTTGACCTCGAAGCTGTACGGGACGGTGAGGCCGAGGGCCTTGAGTTCATCGGCGTAGCCGACGACGTCCTTGCCGAGCGTCAGCTTGCCCGTCAGGCCGGCGGCCTTCGTGATCTGCTGGGCGCCTTGGGCGTCGACCGTGATGGTGGAGGTGACGTTGCCGATCGGCTGGTCCTGCTCCACCGGCACACCCGTCGCCGTGACGTCCACGTCGAGCGGGATGCCGTCGACCGTGAGCTTCGCGTCGGACAGTCGGACCTCGTCGAAGGTGCCCGCGAGGTACTGCCCGATGACCGAGACGCCGCCGATCGACACCTGGACGTCGGCCTGCACGTTCGACGGGAGGTGCTGCTCGATCTCGGCCTTGACGCGCTGCTCGGCAACACCGCGGACGATCGCGTCGGCGATGAAGAACACCGCGACAAGTGCCGCGATGACCGCGAGCACGATGACGACGGGCACCCAGGGGCGACGTTTCCTGGCGGACGGGGCGGTGGTCGCAGTCATACGACCAGCGTATCCGTCGAGCCCTGCGCATCGGGTGTGTCCACAATTCCGGAACTCTGCGGCCGGAAAGCGCTTCACGGACGCGGAATGCGCATGCCGGGCCGCATTTCGGCCGAGAGTTCCGGAATTCTGAACAGCCACCCGGGCGGATGGGACTACATGCGCTCTGGCGCGGAGACTCCCAGGAGGTCGAGGCCGTTGCGGATGACAACACCGGTCGCGTCGTTCAGCCACAGGCGCGTGCGGTGCAGGTCCGTGACCGGCTCCTCACCCATCGGCACCACACGGCAGTTGTCGTACCAGCGGTGGTAGAGGCTCGCGATCTCCTCCAGGTGACGGGCGATGCGGTGCGGCTCGCGCAGCTCCGCCGACTGGGCGACGATGCGCGGGAACTCCTGCAGGGCGCCGAGCAGCGCGGACTCCGTCTCGTGTTCGAGCATCTCCGGAGCGAACGCGCTGCGGTCGACACCCGACGCTGCCGCGTTGCGACCGACGGAACTCGTCCTGGCGTGCGCGTACTGCACGTAGAAGACGGGGTTGTCGTTCGTGCGGCTGCGCAACTGCTCCGGGTCGAGCGCGAGCGGCGAGTCGGCCGGGTAGCGCGCGAGCGAGTAGCGGAGCGCGTCCGCGCCGATCCACTCCAGCAGGTCGTTCATCTCGATGATGTTGCCTGCGCGCTTGGACAGACGCGCGCCGTTGACGCTCACGAGCTGACCGATCAAGACCTCGATGTCGCGGTTCGGGTCGTCACCGGCAGCACCGGCGAGGGCGCGCAGACGGTGGACGTAGCCGTGGTGGTCGGCGCCCAGGAGGTAGATCTTGTGCTGGAAGCCGCGGTCGCCCTTGTTGAGGTAGTAGGCGGCATCGGCTGCGAAGTAGGTGAAGACGCCGTTGCCACGACGGATGACACGGTCCTTGTCGTCACCGAAATCGGTCGTGCGGACCCACACGGCGCCCTCGTCGTCGTAGACGTGGCCCTGCTCGCGCAGACGGTCGATGGCCTGGTCGATGAGGCTCGTGCCGTCCTCGCCCGCCGCGTGGAGGGTGCGTTCGCTGAACCACACGTCGAAGTCCACGTTGAAGCGCGCGAGCGACGCCTTGATCTCCGCGAGCTGCAGCGCATATGCGTGCTCGCGGGCGATGTCGGAGGCTTCCGCGTCCGGGCGCTCCAGCAGGTCGGGGACCTCCGTGAGGACCTGGGCGGCGAGCTCGGCGATGTAGGCGCCCGGGTAGCCGCCCTCCGGGGTCGGCTCGCCCTTCGCAGCAGCGAGGATGGACGCGGCGAACGTGTCCATCTGGTTGCCGGCGTCGTTGATGTAGTACTCGCTCGCGACGGTCGCGCCCGAGGCTTTGAGGATGCGAGCGATCGAGTCGCCGAGCGCCGCCCAACGCGTGTGGCCGATGTGCAGCGGTCCGGTCGGGTTCGCGGAGACGAACTCGAGGTTGATCGACGCACCGGCCTGCGACTCGTTGCGGCCGAATTCCGCACCGGCGTCGACGATCGTCTTCGCCAGCGCGCCGGCGGCTGCTGCATCGAGACGGATGTTGATGAAGCCGGGCCCAGCGACCTCGGCCGAGGCGACGCCATCGATGCCGGCGAGGGCCTCGACGAGCTCCTGGGCGAGTTCACGCGGGTTCGAGCCGACGCGCTTCGCGAGCTTCATGGCGATGTTGCACGCCCAGTCGCCGTGGTCGCGGTTCTTGGGACGCTCGAGCACCACATCGGCCGGGCTGAGCGTGACCTCCTCCTCGATGCCGGCAGCCTGGCGTCGTCGGTCCGCGATCGGGAGGACGATGTCGAACAGGGCTTTGGCGAGGTCTTCAGGAGTCACGAGCAGCAATTCTACCGGGCTGGCCGGACCCGTCGTTCTCCACCGTTGCCAGGAGAATCGGACGGACGGAGGAAGGGACGGACGAACGGAGGAACGAGGTCAGGCGAGGAGCACAGCTCCGAGGCTGTCGTCGACGGGAAGGATGTCCGCCACCGCCGTAACGCTCAACCGCTCGACGCTCAACCGGCCGCCGTGATTGGTCAGCCACGCGACATCGGCCGCGTCCCTGCCCGTCGCGATGCGGACGAACGACTGCCGTGGGGCGAGCTTCGTCGCATCGATCACGTGCCACTCACCGTCGACCTTCGCCTCCGCGACCGCGTGGAAGTCCATCGGCGCGAGGCCAGGGGCGTAGACGGAGGTGTACCTGGCCGGGACGTCGAGCGCGCGCAACAGCGCGATCGTGAGGTGCGCGAAATCGCGACACACTCCACGGCCGCCGTCGAGCGTCGTCATGGCGCTGTCGCTGAAGTTCGTGGACCCGGACACGTACTCGAGGCGCCCGTGCACCCACTCCCCCACAGCATGCAGCAGCGCGAGCCCTGTCAGCCCGCGGAACTCCGACCTCGCGAGCCCGAGCAGACGATCGGACTCGCAGTACCGGCTCTGACGCAGATACGCGATGCTCGACAGTTCCTCAACGTGCACGGAGCGGAGGCCGCGCTCGACACTGCGGACATCGTCGCCGACGCTCGCCCGGTAGAACACCTCGACCCGTCCTGGCTCCGCCTGAACCCGGTGCAACCGTGTCCCGTCCTCCCCGATGAGCTCACGGACCGCATACGCGCCCGACTCCGACAAGACCGTCAGTTGTTCGTCGACGAGTGGCGTGCCTGCGGCGACGGCGATCGAGAAGATGAGGTCGCTCGAACCGTGCACCTGGAGGTCGATGGAGGCGGTGACCGTACGCTGCATTGCATCATTCTCACACGCGCGAAGGAGCGCTCCAGGCCGCATTCACCGCTTGTTCACCGTGCCGTCAACCGTGTGAATTCGCACCCCGTCCGCCCGCATCGTCCCACCCGCGCCCGAGACTCTGGTAACTTGATGGTGTCCGCCTTCGTAGCTCAGCGGAAGAGCGCTTCCCTCCGGAGGAAGAAGTCGCTGGTTCGAATCCAGTCGAGGGCACCACAGCACCAGATCTGCACGGCAGCCGAGATACTTGAGGCATGTCCGCCGAGCAGCACGTCGCCCTCCGTTGGGTCGACCCGCGCGACGACGTCGTGGATGAAGCGGCCGCCGTCCTCCCATTGAGCGACGCCGAGCATCGCCGTCTCGCCACCGTCCCCGACCGACGCCGTTTCCTGCTCGGCCGGGCGCTCCTCCGCGCCACCGCCGCCGAACTCGTCGGCGCCGCCCCCGACGAGGTGCGGATCATCGCGACCTGCCCGGAATGCGGCACGGAGCACGGACGTCCGGAGGCGATCCTGCCCGACGGGCGACGGGTGCACGTGTCGCTCAGCCATTCGCCCACCGCGACCGTGGCGGTCGCGTCGCTCGCCGGTGACATCGGCGTGGATGTGGAGATGATCGATGCTGCGCGGTTCGCGGGCGTCGAGGACGTGGCGTTGTCGGCACGGGAGCGTGCCGGATGGCTTCAGCTTCCGAAGCGACAGCGTCTGCCGGCGCTCGCACAGTTCTGGACGCGGAAGGAGGCCGTGCTCAAAGCGATCGGCACCGGGCTGCGCGTGGATCCGGCGACGATCGAGGTCACGACGCCGAGCAGGGACCACGCCCCGCGCGTGCTCGTCCTGCCCGCTGCGCTGGCGGGGCCTGCTGCGCTGGCCAGGCCTGCCGCTCCGGCACTCTCGACGTCGATCCGACTCCAGGACGTCCAGCTGTCCCAGGGTCTCGCTGCGAGCATCGCCATCATCCTGACCGCCGACCCGTCTGACCTGTCTGACCCATCTGAACCCACGGCACCCGCCGGAGCCGATCGAGCATAACTCCTTCGATTTTGACGCCGCCGAGATCGGAGCCCCGGAATTCCGCGGGCGAGCTGGAATCGTCGTCCGAATTGAAGGAGTTGTGCTCGATGTTTCGGCGGGTTCGGGGTCCGGGGTGGGCCCTTCGACAGGTTCAGGGGGCGGTGGGTGGGCCCTTCGACAAGCTCAGGGACCGGGGTCGACAGGCTCAGGGACCGGTGGTCGACGGGGCGGGACGGGGTCAGCGCTTGGGGAAGGACGGCAGATCGGTCTCGAAGAGCCAGCGGGCGAAGATGTCGTCGAGCGATGCGGCGAGCGCCGACCCGGCGACCTCCGCAGCGAGCGCCTGGAAATCCGCCGTCCGCACCGAACCGTGACGGAAACGCCGCGTCCACTCGTGCAGCAACCGGAAGAACACGACATCGCCGAGCAGCACGCGCACGGCATGCAGCGTGATCGCACCGCGCTTGTACACACGATCGTCGAACATCAGCTCCGGCCCAGGGTCTGCCAACAGCAGGTCCCGCGGCGCCTGCGCGAGCGAGCGATGGTGCGACCTGGCGCACGCATCGGCACTCGGTCCACCGGACGCCTCCGACCAGATCCACTCCGCGTAGCACGCGAACCCCTCGTGCAACCAGATGTCCTGCCATCTGGCCGCGGTCACACTGTTGCCGAACCACTGGTGGGCGAGCTCGTGTGCGACGAGCCGTTCAGACCCGCCGACGCCATCGACATGGTTGCGGCCGAAGATCGACATGCCCTGCGCTTCGAGCGGGATCTCCAGCTCGTCGTCGGTCACCACGATGCCGTAGGAGCCGAACGGGTACGGTCCGAACCGCTCCTCGAACACCTGCACCATCCTGGCCTGGTCGGCGAAGTCGTGTCGGAACGCGGTGACGAGGTCACCGGGCAGATGCGCGACCATCGGTACGGTGCCTGCCGCGATCGACAACCGCTCGTAGTGCCCGATCTGCAGGGTCGCGAGATAGCTCGCGGTCGGCTCCCGCTGATCGAACACCCACGTCGTTGTGCTCGACTTCGGCACCCGGGAGACGAGCTCGCCCTGCGCGACGACCGAGTACGACGACGCGGTCGTGACACTCGTGCGGTAGGTGGCCTTGTCGCTCGGGACGTCGTTGCAGGGGAACCAGCTGCCGGAGCCGTTGGGCTGGGAGGCGACGATGACGCCGTCCTCGAGCTCCTCCCATCCCAGTTCGCCCCACGGGCTGCGGACGGGGCGGGGCGATCCCGTGTACCGGACGACGACCGTGAACGACGCCCCGGCCGGCACAGCGCGCCGCAGCGTGATGCGGAGCTTGCCGCCCGAGTGGGTGACCCTGGCGACCGCGCCGCCGTCGACCGTGACCTTCGAGACGCGCAGGCCGACGAGGTCGAGCGCGAACCTGCTCAACGGCTCCCCCGCGTCGGCGGTCGCCGCGATCGTCGCGGTGCCGCGGAGGCCGTTGCGGTCGACGTCGTACTCGAGGTCGAGGTCGTAGTGGTCGACGCTGTACCCGGTGTTGCCGCTCGACGGCGTGTACGGGTCCGGCCCGGATTCCTGCGCCGTCATCAGTGCGACACCAGCGTGCGGTACTCCGCCGTCGTCACATCGCGCCACGGGCCGATCGGGTTGCCGCTCCACCGACTTCCGGCCGGAACGCTCTCGCCGCGCATCACGAGCGACACCGGTCCGACCGTCGCGTCGGCGTCGATCCGCGCGCCGGGCAGGATCACGCTGTGCGGGCCGAGGGTGGCGCCCCGGCTGAGTTCGACTGCATCCATGCTCATGATTCGATCATGGAACAGGTGTGTCTGCACAACGCAGCCCCGGTTGACCGTCGCGCCGTCGCCGAGCTCGACGAGGTCGGCCTCCGGCAACCAGTACGTCTCACACCACACACCGCGGCCGATGCGGGCGCCGAGCGACCGCAACCACCACACGAGCGCAGGCGTGCCGGTCGCCGGCAGCGCGAACCAGGGCGCAGCGACCATTTCGACGAAGGTGTCGGAGACCTCGTTGCGCCAGATGAACGAGGACCAGAGCGGATGCTCGCCGACCCGGATCCGACCGACGATGGTCCACTTCGCGACCGTCGTCACCACGGCGGCCACTGCACCGGCGATCATCAGGACGACACCGCTCACCGCGATCGCGCCCCACAGGCCGATGACGTCGGACAGCCAGGCGAGCGACAGCAGGACGAGCAGTCCGATGAGCGTCGTCACCATCACGGGCAGCAACCGGCAGATCTCCCACAACGCACGCGCCACCTTGAGCCTCGGCAGCGGAGAGAACGTGCGGTCGTCGTCGAACTCGGCCACCTGCCTGCGCAAGCGCATGGGCGGGCTGCCGAGCCACGATGAGCCGGACTTCGCCTTGCGGGGAGCCGCCGAGAGCACGGCGACGAGGCCGTTCTTCGGCACGTTGGTGCCCGGCCCGGCCATGCCGGAGTTGCCGAGGAATGCGCGCTTGCCGACGGAGGCGTGCGCGATGCGGATCCAGCCGCCGCCGAGTTCGTAGGAGGCGATCATCGTGTCGTCCGCAAGGAACGCGCCGTCGCCGACGGTCGTCATCCTCGGCAGGAGGAGCACGGTCGACGCCTCGACGTTCCGGCCGACCTTCGCACCGAGCGCCCGCAACCACACGGGCGTGATGAGCGACGCGTACAGCGGGAAGAGGAGTGTGCGCGAGGAGTCGAGCAGGCGCTCGGTGGCCCACACCTGCCAGCCGACACGGCTGCGGACGGGGAAGAACCCCTCACTGAGGCCGAGGCCGAGCAGACGCACGAGCGCGATGGTGCTGAGCGCCAGGACGACGAACCAGACGAGCGTCGCGACGGGCACCCACGCGGAAGCGCGCAGCGTGAAGTCGAGGAGGCTCTGCGGTTCGGGCTGACCGTCGGCGGCGAGCCTGCCGGTCGGATTGATCGCACCGGCGGCGAGGACCACCGCCCCGAGGGCGAACGCGAGGAACGGCAGCACGGACAGCGCGGCAGAGCCGACCCCGTACGCGAGCAGCCAGCGGCGCTTGCGCTCCGGTCGCTCCACCGGCCACACCGGCTTCGCCTTGCCGACGCGGACCGCAGGGGAACCGGACCACAGGTGCCCGGACGGCACCCGCCCGAAGACGGAGGAGCCCGGCGCGATCTCCGCGTGCTTGCCGATGCGCGTCCCCGCGAGCAGGGTGCTGCGGGCGCCGACGGTCGAATCCGCACCGACGTGGATGGCGCCGAGGCGGAGGACGTCGCCGTCGACCCAGTAGCCGCGCAGGTCGACCTCCGGCTCGATCGACGCCCGGGAGCCGATCGTCAGGAACCCCGTGATGGGCGGCACACTGTGCAGATCGACGTCACGGCCGATCCTCGCGCCGAGCGCCCTCGCGTAGGTCGAGATCCACGGTGCCCCTGCGAGACTCACCGCACCGACGGAGTCCGCGATGCGCTCCGCGAGCCACAGCCTGACGTGCACGGAGCCGCCGCGAGGGTGGTCGCCGGGACGCACACCGAGCAGCAGGAGCCTGGACGCTGCGACCGTGATCCCCATCCGCCCGATCGGCGTGATGAACAGGACGAACGCCGCGATGATCCACCACCACGACACGATCGGCAGGAACGGCACGTCCGCCACCAGATCGAGGATGCGCGCCCCGGCCAGCAGGTACGTCATCCAGCGCAGTCCGACGAGGATGAACAACGGGATGCCGAGGACCGTCTGCAGCCACTGCGTGCCCACCGGGGTCGGCAGGACCGGCGTCGCGGTCGCCGCGTTCCGTCTGGCCTCCGGGTGGCGGCCGTCGAGCTCAGCAGCCATCGCGCCGAGGCGGGGGTGCCCGTAGATGTCGGCGACGGTGAACTCCGGATCGCGTGTGCGGATGAGCGACACGAGTTGGGCAGCCGCGAGGCTGCCGCCGCCGAGGTCGAAGAAGTTGTCGCCCTCGCGTGTGACGGCGACGCCGAGGACCGCGGTCCACTGCTCAGCGAGCCAGGCCGGGGTTCCGCTGAGGTTCGAGGTGGCATCGCCGTTCGCGCCGGGCAACGGCCAGGGCAGCGCTGCACGGTCGACCTTGCCCGAGGTGCGCGTCGGGAGATCGGGGACGAGGGCGAGCAGTGGGACGAGCGGCGCCGGCAGTTCCTCGCGCAGTGCGGCGAGCGCCGCCTCCGTGTCGAACGCGTCGGGATCGGCGACGGCGAGGTAGCCGACGAGCACGGCATTGCCCGCAGCGGTGTGCTGCACGGCGACCGCCGCGCCCTGGACGCCGGCGAGCGCCTGCAGCGCCGCCTCGATCTCGCCGAGTTCGACGCGTCGACCGCCGATCTTCACCTGGTCGTCGGCGCGCCCCTGGAACACGAGACCGGCGGATTCGAACCGGACCAGGTCGCCGCTGCGGTACGCGCGGTCCCAGCCGAGTGAGGGCATCGGCGCGTACTTCTCCGCGTCCTTCGCCGGATCCAGGTACCTGGCGAGGCCAACACCGCCGATGATGAGCTCACCGACGCCGCCCTCCTCGACCGGCTGCCCCTCCGCATCGACGACCGCGAGATCCCACCCGTCGAGCGGGAGGCCGATGCGCACAGGCGACTCCCCAGTGAGGATCGCGGCGCATGCGACGACGGTCGCCTCGGTCGGGCCGTACGTGTTCCAGACCTCCCGGCCGTCGACGGCGAGACGGGCCGCGAGCTCCGGCGGGCAGGCCTCGCCGCCGAAGATGAGCATCCGGATGTTCTCGAGCGACTCCGGCGGCCACATCGCCGCGAGGGTCGGCACGGTGGACACGATCGTGATGCCGCGTGCGACGAGCCACGGGCCGAGGTCCATGCCGCTCCGAACGAGCGAGCGAGGGGCAGGCACGAGGCAGGCGCCGTGCGCCCACGCGAGCCACATCTCCTCGCAGGAGGCGTCGAACGCGACCGAGAGGCCCGCGAGGACGCGGTCTCCCGGGCCGATCGGCTCGTCCTGCAGGAACAGGCGGGACTCCGCGTCAACGAACGCCGCGGCAGAGCGGTGCGAGACGGCGACGCCCTTCGGGGTGCCCGTGGAGCCGGAGGTGAAGATGATCCACGAGTCATCGTCCGGTGTCGGCTGCGGCGGGAGGACGATCGTGCTCGTGCCCGCGTGCGGCGCTGTGCCGGCGAAGACGGTGCCCGGGGCCGATGCGGCCGGAGTTGCTGCCGGGTCCGCTGCCGCGCTCGCGCTTGTCGCGGCTTCTCCTGACTGCGGTTCCTGCTTCCGCAGCTCCAGCGCGCCGCCGTCGGTGATGATCGCGGCGACCTGCGCCTCCCCGAAGACGAGGCTCGCGCGCTCCTCCGGGTCGTCGGCGTCGACCGGGACGTACGCAGCGCCTGCAGCGAGCACACCGAGGATCGCGAGGTACAGCTCCCTGGTGCCAGAACCGATGCGCACCCCCACGCGGTCGCCCCGGCTCACGCCCGCGAGGACGAGGCGGGCGGCGATCGCGTCGACGCGCACCATCATTTCTCGATAGCTGAGCGCGCCTGCGGCGTCCTCGAGGGCAGACGCCTCCGGGTGGGCGGCGACGCTCGCGCGCAGGATGTCGAGCAGGGTGCGCACGGGTGGTGTGCGTTCGCTGCCGAGGAGCAGACCGGGCCGCGACCCGTCGGTCGCCGCCTGTGCGTCAGCGGTCCTGCGGTCGTCACCCGTCGTCTGGTCGCCCGTCGTCGTCTGGTCGTGCGCTGTCGCAGTGTCTTCCACGTTCGCAGTGTCCCCCACGCGCTCGGTGTCGTTCGTGTCTCGGTCGTCCATGTGCTGCGTCGACCCGCCAATCAGTCGGTCCGTCATCGTGCCCCGGCTTCGATGATCCTCCGCCTGACCCCATCAGGCTAGATTCGCCGGGTGGACCGGCGGTGAACGAACTCCAACCGACAGGTGTCGGGCGCTGTCCCGAATCGTACGCGTCGGCGCGATCCGAGCGGCGGCGACCGGCCGCATCGGTCGATGTGTGGCACAACACCGTGCACGTCCAGCCGGCTCGGAAGCACGCGGATTATCATGGCCGGGTGACCCTCGAATTCAGTGTGCCCCAGGAACGTCAGCTCGTCACCGCCATCCCAGGCCCGAAGTCGCTCGCCCTCACCGAGCGGCGCCGGAAGGCCGTTTCACGAGGGGCCGGCAACCTCGCCCCCGTGTGGATGGATCATGGATCGGGAGGCATCCTGGTCGATGTCGACGGCAACCGCATCATCGACCTCGGCACGGGCATCGGCGTGACCACGATCGGGCACGCGAACGCCGAGGTCGCAGCGGCGGCCGCCGCGCAGGCGCAGAAGCTCACCCACACCCTCTTCACCGTGACGCCGTACGAGAACTACCTGCGCGTCGCGGAGAAGCTCGCCGAGATCACCCCTGGCGACTTCGAGAAGCACTCGATCCTCCTGAACTCCGGAGCCGAGGCGGTGGAGAACGCCGTCAAGATCGCGAAGAAGTTCACCGGACGCCGTGCAATCGTCGCCCTCGACCACGCCTTCCACGGCCGCACCAACCTCACCATGGCGATGACCTACCGGCCGGCGCCCGAGCGCCTCGGCTTCGGTCCGTTCCCGGGCGAGATCTACAGCGTCCCCCTCTCCTACCCCTTCCGCGACGGCCTCACGGGCGAGGAAGCGGCTGCCGTGACGATCGACTACATCGAGCGGCACATCGGCGCCTCCGAGGTGGCCGCGTTCTTCGCCGAGCCCGTCCTCGGCGACGGCGGCATCGTCATCCCGGCCCCCGGCTACTTCAAGCGGATCAGCGAGTGGTGCACCGAGAACGGCATCGTGTTCGTCGCCGACGAGATCCAGGCCGGCATCGGCCGCACGGGCGCGTGGTACTCGATCGAGCACCACGGCGTCGTCCCGGACCTCATCACCACGGCGAAGGGCATCGCGGGCGGCTTCCCGCTGTCCGCCGTGACCGGCCGCGCCGAGATCATGGATGCGGTCCAGCCGGGCGGCATCGGCGGCACCTTCGGCGGCAACCCCGTCTCCACGGCGGCTGCGCTCGCGACGTTCGACTTCATCGAGCAGAACGACATCCTCGGTGAAGCTCGACGGGTCGAGGCGACGCTGCGGGCGCGCATCGGCGACTGGGCCGACCGCTTCGACATCGTCGGCGACGTGCGCATCATCGGCGCCATGGCTGGTGTCGAGCTCGTCGTCCCCGGCACGAAGCAGCCGCACCCGACCGCGCTGCAGTCGATCATCGACGCGGCCATCGCCGAGGGCGTCCTGGCGCTCGACGCCGGCTCCTGGGACTCGGTCCTGCGCCTCTTGCCGAGCGCGGTCATGTCCGACGCGCTCCTGCACGACGCGGCCGACGTCCTCGAACGCGCCATCGCCGCCGTCTGATCGGAATTCAGGACGATTTCCGCAATTCAGGACGAGTCGGCCCGACACGCCGCCGAATCGTCCTGAATTGCGCGTGCGGTCCTGAATTCTGCAACAGCTGAGCTGGTGGTTGCGGAGGCGGCGGGGCGGCCGACAGCGGGGCCGCCGGTCAACGGCGGGATCAGTCGACGGCTGTGGTGAAGTCGATGAGGTGCTCGACTCGGCCGAGGAGCTCCGGTTCGAGATCGTTGAAGCTGCGCACCTGACCGAGGATGCGTTGCCAGGCACGCGCGATGTCGGCCTGCGAGTCGTGCGGCCAACCGAGCGCCTCGCAGATGCCGTGCTTCCACTCGATCGACCGCGGAATCATCGGCCACTCGCGCAACCCGACACGCGCCGGCTTGACGGCCTGCCAGACATCGACGTACGGATGCCCGACGATGAGGACGTTGCGACCGTGCGGACCGGCCATCACGGCATCGGCGATCCGCTGCTCCTTCGACCCCTTCACCAGGTGATCGACGAGCACACCGACCCTGCGTCCAGGGCCCGGCCTGAACTCGGCGAGCGCAGCATCGAGATGGTCGACGCCTGCGAGGTACTCGACGACGACGCCCTCCACCCGGAGGTCGTCTCCCCAGACGCGCTCCACGAGTTCAGCATCGTGTCGACCCTCGACGAAGATGCGGCTCGCGCGAGCGACCCTCGCCTTGGTCTCCACGGCGAATGATCCGGAGGCCGTCCTCGCCCGGCCCTGCTTCGCCGCCTTCGGCGCGATCAGGATGACGGGCTGGCCCTCCAGCAGGAAGCCGGAGCCGAGGGGGAAGACACGACGTTTGCCGCGGTAGTCCTCCAGCTCGACCATCTTCGCCTCGACGCGGGTGACGGCGCCGCAGAAACCGCCGAGCTCTTCGACGACGAGGTCCGAGACCGCCTCGACCTCGCGTGCCACGACGCGATGCTTCTTCCGCCAGTCGCCGGCCAGCACATCGGATCCATACCTGTCGTCACTCACCCCACCACGTTACCCGTCCGCCTCGCCGCATCGCGTCGCTCGCGAACTGTCACTCGTGGCGGTTCTCAGCGCTCCGAACCAGCCACAAGTGCCAGCTCGCGAGCTGGCAGTCGTGGTTGTTCCCGGCACGTCAGAACCGCCACGAGTGACAGCTCGCGGGCAGGGACTGCGATGGCGGGGACCGCGATGGCCGGGGGTCAGGCGGCGGCGCGCTCGGCCTCTCGGGCGAGACCGCCGAGCAGGAGCGACAGCTGCTCGTCGGAGGTGCCCGGGTCCTCCGGGTGCCACTGCACACCCGTGATGGGCAGCGTCTCGTGCTCGATCGCCTCGATCGTGCCGTCGGAGGACCAGCCGACCGCGCGCAGCCCGTCGCCGAGGCGATCCACCGACTGGTGGTGGGCGCTCTGCACCTGCACGGTGCGGTGCCCGAGACGGAACGCGAGTGCGGACGTCGGCGACAGCTCGACCTCGTGCGAGGTCATGATCTGATCGACCGGCACACCCTCGTTGCGGTGCGAGGTGTGCTCACCGAGGTCCTGCACGAGCGTGCCGCCGAGCGCGACGTTGATGATCTGGTGTCCACGGCAGATGCCGAGGAGCGGGGTCTGCCGTTCGACGGCGCGGTGGGCGAGCGCCAACTGGGCCTCATCGGCCACGGCGAAGTGCTGCCCCTTGCCACGGTATGAGGCGTCGCCACCGTAGTGGATCGGGTCGATGTCTGCACCGCCCATGATGACGATGGCCGACGCCGACTCCGTGGCGGAGAGGAGGGTCTCGGTGCCGAGGTCTGCTGCTGCGAGACGGGTCACCCGCCATCCGGCTCGTTCGGCGGCCGCGATGGTGCGGCCGATGAGGACCTGCACGTACTCGTGGTACGCCTGGTCGTCCTCACGGAACCGGGTGACTTCGACGACGGCCAGCATCGGTGAAACGTGTCCTTGCATCGTGCCCTCCGCGCTTCCCGTGTCGTCGTCAGCAATCCACGCCGGAAATCGGCGCGAGACCAGTCTTCCCGGGGCACAGATGGAAGGCCAGCACCGGCGTAACAGGCTGTCACACACGCCGAGGAGCTGTCCGTCGCCACCGACGATCACGCGCGTGGGCGCAGCCGTTCCGACACGCCCGGCAGCCGATGATTCGCTGTGAGCCTGCTGTAGAGAATGGTCCCCGCTCACCCTAGACTCGGAGCAACCACAGGCTGAATGAAGAGGTGGGCCGATGCGGGCGCGGTGGACGGTATCAATCTTGGCGCTCTGCGTAGCCCTCTTCGTGGGAGGGACGGGCGTCGCAGCCTGGGCCACCGATCCCGTCACCCTCGGCGGCAGTCGCGTCGACGACCAGTCCAACGTGCTGACACCGGCCGACGTGTCGAAGGTCGAGGCGGCGTCCACGCAGCTCGCCTCGAAGACCGGCGCCGACCTGTGGGTCGTCTACGTGCCGACGTTCACGAACCCGAGCGATCCGGAGACCTGGGCCAACGACACCGCCCAGCAGAACGGCCTCGGTCCGAACCAGTACCTCCTCGCGATCTCGACGGACGGACGGCAGATGTATCTGTCGGGCGACTCGTCCGGTCCGGTCTCCGGCGATCAGCTGACCGCGATCGAGCAGAAGCTCATCCTTCCGGCGCTCCGCAACGACGACTGGGCCGGAGCCGGCGTGCAGGCGGCGGCCGGCCTCACGACCGCGATCGGCGGCGGCACGATCACCTCGGGCTCCGGCGGATCGACGGGCGGTGGAACGGCGGCGGGCGGGAAGTCCGACGCAGGGGCGTACGTGGTCCTCTGGATCCTGATCGGCATCGCGGTGTTCTTCGGCATCCTGGCGTTTATCAGGATCCGCAGCGCCCGACGCAAGGCAGCCGCGAGCGGCAAGACCGGTGCAGGCGGCGCCGTCGCTCCCCCGGTCGATCCGCTCACGACGCTCTCCCTCACGGATCTGCGCCGCCAGGCCGGCAGCGCGCTCGTACAGACAGACGATGCTGTCCGCACGAGCGAGGAGGAGCTCGGGTTCGCGACCGCCTCGTACGGCGACGCGTCGACCAGGGCGTTCACCCACGCCCTCGAGCTCGCGAAGGCCGACCTGTCGGCTGCGTTCGCCCGCAAACAGCTCCTCGACGACTCCGAACCGGACACGGAAGCGGACCAGCGGTTGTGGAACATCGAGATCATCCGCCGATGCGAGCGCGCCAACCACGTCCTCGACGAGCAGGCGGCTGCGTTCGACGAACTCCGCGCACTGGAGAAGAACGCCCCGGCGGCCATCGAGGAGATGCGTGCTCGCGCAGCGGCATCGGCTCCAGCCGTCCAACATGCCAGAGAGACGCTCGCCGCGCTCGCGACGAAGTACACGCCGGACGCCATCACGACCGTCCACGACAACGCGGATCAGGCGGCTGAACGCCTCACCTTCGTCGAAACGGCCGTCGCGGACGCGAGCACGAAGCTCGCAGCAGGAGACACCGGAGGAGCAGCAGTCGGCATCCGGGCGGCCGAGGAGGCGCTCGACCAGTCTGCGCTGCTCCTGTCCGCCGTGACCCGGGTCGAATCGGATCTCGCGGCCGCGGATCAGGCGGTCGTCGCACGCCTCGCCGAACTCGACGGCGACCTCGCCGGTGCGAAGGCCCAGGCCGACCCGAGCGGTGCGCTCGCCCCCGTCATCGCATCGACCACGTCGACCGTCACCCAGGTTCGGCAGACCCTCTCGGCCGGGCGCGCCAACCCGCTCCCCGTCCTTGCGCAACTCGATGCGGCGAACACGCAGATCGACGGCGCGATGCAGGGTGTGCGCACCGCGCTCGAACAGCAGCAGCGTGCGGCAGCCGCGCTCGGCCAGGCGCTCACGACCGCCCAGGCCCAGGTCTCTGCGGCCGAGGACTTCATCACCTCGCGCCGAGGGGCCGTCGGAGCCGAAGCCAGGACGAGGCTCGCCGAAGCAGGCAGGTCGCTTGTCCAGGCGGAGGGACTCGCGCAGAGCGACCCGGCGCAGGCGCTCACCCTCGCCCAACGCGCCAACAGCCTCGCGGCGCAGGCCATCAAACGTGCCAACGACGACGTCGGCCAGTTCCAGAACCAGAGCAGCGGGCAGGGCGGCGGAGACAACGGCGTGCTCGGCGCCGTGCTCGGCGGCATCCTGATCAACTCCGTGCTCGGGGGCGGGGGCGGCGGAGGCAGCCGGCACAACTCCGGCGGCGGCATGTTCGGCGGAGGCGGCGGGGGCGGGAGCAGCTCAGGCAGCTTCGGCGGCAGCGGCACCAGGGACCGCAGAGGCGGCGGTCGATTCTGACCAGTCGTCCCATCGTCCGCATCGCGACTCGAAACACTCACACCACACGTACGGCAGTAACCAGGGAGGAAACACCATGACCGCCAAGCAATCCATCTTCGGACGCATCGCCCAGCTCACGAAGGCGAACATCAACGCGCTGCTCGACTCGGCAGAGGACCCGCAGAAGATGCTCGACCAGATGGTCAGGGACTACACGAACTCGATCGCCGACGCCGAGAGCGCCATCGCCGAGACCATCGGCAACCTGCGCCTGCTGGAGCAGGACCACAAGGAAGACGTCGAGGCGGCAGCCGAGTGGGGCGCGAAGGCCCTCGCTGCGAGCCGCAAGGCCGACGAGTACCGCGCTGCCGGCAACGGCTCGGACGCGGACAAGTTCGACAACCTCGCGAAGGTCGCGCTGCAGCGTCAGATCGGCTCGGAGGGCGAGGCCAAGCAGGCCGAACCGCAGATCGCGTCGCAGACCAAGGTCGTCGATCAGCTGAAGAACGGCCTCAACGGCATGAAGCAGAAGCTCGAGCAGCTGAAGTCGAAGCGCAGCGAGCTCGTCGCCCGTTCGAAGACGGCAGAAGCGCAGAAGAAGGTCAACGACGCCGTCGGCAGCATCGACCTCCTCGACCCGACGAGCGAGCTCAGCCGCTACGAGGACAAGATCCGTCGCGAAGAGGCGAAGGTCCTCGGCCAGTCCGAACTCGCAGCATCGAGCCTCGACAACCAGTTCAAGGACCTCGAAGACCTGGGTGAGCTCACCGAGGTCGAGGCCCGTCTCGCAGCGCTCAAGGGTGGCGGCGCGCCGGCCGTGGCGCAGGCTCCTGCCGCGAGCGCCATCGAGGCGTCCGGCCCCGAGTACACGCCGGGAACAACGAACTGACCGACGTCGTTCCAGCAGTACATGGAACAGTGCAGGGTCCGGAACCGCAGCCGTCACGGCTCGGCCCGGGCCCTGTGCTGCTTCACCGGGCTGCGTCACCGGGCTGCTTCACCGGCGGTCGTCGCATCCCTGGGCTGGCTGCCGGCTCGTCCGGACTGACCGCCGTCTCGTCCCGTCGACCGCTCTCGACCTCCCCTCCCGTCCTCCGACGGGTTCCGCTCTGAAAGGCACCGCATGACCAGCTTCGTCGTCGTCCCCCAGTGGCAGGGTTCCGGATCGTCGCGGGCGATGCAGCTCATCGACGGCGCAGACGCCATCCGCGGCGACCTGCCGAGCGCCGCGACGACCGTCGTGGACGTTCCGTCCGAGGCCGGCGAATCGCTCGACACGGGAGTCCGCCGACTCAGCACTCTCGCGGTGACCGCTGAGCGTCAGCGCATCGCGCTCGGGCACACGGACGGCCCGGTCATCACGATCGGCGGGGACTGCGGCGTCGAGTTCGCGTCCGTGCAGCACGCGATCGCACGCTCCGCTGCCGCCGTGTCCGACATCGCACTCGTCTGGTTCGACGCGCACGGCGACCTCAACACCCCGGCCGCGTCCATCACCGGCGCCTTCAGCGGGATGGTCGCCCGGGCGCTCCTCGGCGAGGGTGAAGCCCCGCTCGTCGCATCCCCAGGGATCGATCCGTCACGGTTCGTGCTCGTCGGCGCCCGTGATCTCGATGACGCGGAAGTCTCCTATCTCGACGAGACGGGTCTGCCGAGCGTCGGTGCAGCCATCGTCAGTCCTGAGGAGATCGTTGCCGCGGTATCGTCCACGGGCGCGACGCACGTCTACGTGCACGTCGACCTCGACGTCCTCGATCCTGCCGATCTCACCGCGGTGAGTTCAGCGGTCCCGTTCGGCGTCCCACTCCCCGCGCTCGTCGAGTCGATCACGGCGCTCAAGAGCCGCTTCACCTTCATCGGCGGCGGCGTCACCGGCTTCGCTCCGGCATCGGCGAATGCCGCCGGCGAGGACCTGGGAACCATCCTGCGGATCATCGGTGCTCTCTCCCGGGAGCCGAAGCCCACCCCCGAAACTTCCCCAACGACAACCACGGACGACACGGACCACACGGACCACACGAGCACCACGGAGGAATCATGAGCACCACGTACGACCTCATCGTCATCGGAGCAGGACCCGTCGGCGAGAACGTCGCCGATTACGCCCACCGCGACGGGCTGAGCGTCGTTGTGGTCGAGAGCGAACTCGTCGGCGGCGAGTGCTCCTACTGGGCCTGCATGCCCTCGAAGGCGTTGCTGCGCTCAGGTTCGGCACTGCGGGCGGCGCAGCGCGTCGCCGGAGCTGCACCGGCCGACGCCAAGCTCGACCCGATCGCCGTCCTCGCCCGCCGCGACTCGTTCACGAGCAACTGGTCCGACGCCGGCCAGGTGGACTGGTTGCAGGGCGCAGGGATCGACCTCGTCCGCGGGCACGGACGCATCACGGGCGAGCGCGAGGTGACGGTCGAGACGCCGGACGGCGAGCATCGCATCCTCCGCGCGACCCACGCGGTCGCCGTGACGACGGGCAGCGCGGCGCTGCTCCCGGACATCCCCGGCATCACCGAGGTAGCCCCGTGGACGAGCCGAGAGGCGACGGCCGTCGAGGTCATCCCGGAGAGCGTGATCATCCTGGGCGGCGGGGTCGTCGCGACCGAGATGGCGACCGCCTACCAGGCGCTCGGCTCGCAGGTGACGCTCGTGGCGCGCGGGTCGGTGCTCGGCGGGCAGGAACCGTTCGTGGGCGATGCCGTGTCCGCCGGTCTGCGGGAGCTGGGTGTGACGATCGTCCACGGCTCTCCCACATCGGTCACTCGTGAGGACGGGGTCGTGACACTGGCCCTCGGCGACGAATCCGTCTCCGGTGCGGAACTCATCGTCGCGACCGGGCGCACTCCGCGCACGGGCGACATCGGCCTCGACCACATCGGGCTGAAGCCAGGCACCTGGCTCGACGTCGACGACCACCTGCAGGTGCACGGCTTCGACTGGCTCTACGCCGCCGGCGACGTCAACCACCGCGCACTCCTCACCCACCAGGGCAAGTACCAGGCCCGTGCGGCCGGGAAGGTCATCGCAGCCCGTGCGAACGGTACGCAGATCGTGTCGACGCCGTGGAGCGACCACGTCGCCACGGCGGATCACGCCGCCGTCCCGCAGGTCATCTTCAGCGAGCCGGAGGTGTCGGCCGTCGGGCTCACCGCGGCCGCTGCGGAGGCTGCCGGACTCCGCACCAGGGTGGTCGACTATGAACTGGGCTGGGTCGCCGGATCGAGCCTCCAGGCCGACGGCTACTCCGGGAAGGCGCGCATCGTCGTCGATGAGGACCGCGGCGTCATCGTCGGTGCGACGTTCGTGGGCCAAGACGTCGCGGAGCTCATCCACGCCGCGACGATCGCCGTCGTCGGCGAGGTACCGCTGTCACGGCTGTGGCACGCGGTGCCGTCGTACCCGACGATGAGCGAGGTCTGGCTGCGACTGCTGGAGACGTACCGGAGCGAGGCGTGAGTCGACGCCCC
Source organism: Plantibacter sp. Mn2098 (assembly GCF_049319745.1). NCBI lineage: Bacteria > Bacillati > Actinomycetota > Actinomycetes > Micrococcales > Microbacteriaceae > Plantibacter > Plantibacter sp. Mn2098. Next base: position 36,237 of record NZ_JBMOUH010000005.1, read on the forward strand.
GTCACGGGAGTCCCCAGGTCCAGACGCAGCGGCGGGTTCTTCCTGGACACACCGCTGAGTCGCCTGGGCTACTGGTACGCGACCGCGGTCGGGTACGCGTGGGGTTCGATCTGGAGCACCGGGCGCATCGAGCGGCGCGACGGCCTGTTCGTGTTCAGGGGCATGCCGTCGTGGACCTTCGGTCGGGGCGGTTCGTGTGTCGGCGCGTGTTATCTCACGAACCAGAACGTGTCATCGGCGGTGCTGCAGCACGAGGCCGTGCACAAACGCCAATGGCAGCGCTACGGCATGCTCTTCCCCCTGATGTACGCGATCTCCGGACGCGATCCCCTCCGCAACCGCTTCGAGATCGAAGCCGGCCTCGAACGCGGAGGCTACCTCCGCTAGCCCGTCTCCCCGCTCTCTGCTCGCGAGGGGTCGCAAATGGCGGGTTGAACGCCCTCCGAACTCGCCATTTGCGACCCCTCGCGGACTGGGGGGAATAGATCGGCGCGCGGGATTGTATGCATAGGTATGGAACTTGGTGTGTATACGTTTGGGGATATTCATCGCGACCCGGTCAGTGGGGAGCGGATGGGGCCGGCGGAACAGCTTCGCAACACGATCGAGCGGGTCAAACTGGCGGATGAGCTGGGACTCGACTGGTTCGGGATCGGAGAACACCACCGACCGGACTACTCGATCTCAGCGCCCGCGACCGTCCTCGCCGCGGCAGCGACCGTGACCGAACACATCCGCCTCGGCAGCGCCGTGACGGTCCTCAGCACGGAAGACCCCGTGCGCGTCTACCAGCAGTTCGCGACGATCGACCTCCTGAGCGCCGGCCGGGCCGAGCTGACCGCAGGACGCGGGTCCTTCATCGAGTCCTTCCCACTCTTCGGCGCGACGCTCAACGACTACGACGCCCTCTACGAGGAGAAGCTCGCCCTCCTGCTCGAGATCGACCGCAATGAACGCGTGACCTGGTCCGGGCACTTCCGCCCGGCACTCGTCGACGCACAGATCCTGCCCCGCGCGAACGGCGACCACCTCGACATCTGGGTCGCGACCGGCGGCAGCCCGGCGTCATCGGCCCGCGCCGGCCGGCTCGGACTGCCCGTCAACTACGCGATCATCGGCGGACTCCCGGAGCGATTCGCGCCCCTCGTCGACCACTACCGCAAACACGCCACACAGGCCGGACACGACGCGGCAGCCCTCAAGGTGGCCGTGTCCGGATTCGGATTCGTCGCGGACGACCGCGCGAAGGCCAAGTCCACCTTCCTGCCGTACTGGCTCGACTCGATGCGGAAGATCAGCGCAGAACGCGGGTTCCCCACACCGACGCCGATGTCGTTCGAGAACGAGACCGCTGCACGCGGCGCCCTCTTCGTCGGCGGGCCGAACGACATCGCCGACCGGATCATCGCCCTGCACGGGCACCTGCGGCACGACCGCCAGACGTTCCAGATGGACCTGTCCGGTCTGCCGCAACGCGAGGTGCTGCGATCGATCGAGCTGCTCGCGACCGAGGTGAAGCCGCAGGTGGATCGGGAGCTGGGGGCCTGAGGGGCTGACCAGGGCCCTTCGACAAGCTCAGGGATCGGCGGTGGGAGACGTCGAGGAAGGACCCTTCGACAGGCTCAGGGACCGACGGTGGAAGACGTCGAGAAAGGACCCTTCGACAGGCTCAGGGACCGGCGGTGGAAGACGTCGAGGAAGGGCGCTTCGACGGGGTCGGGGACCGACGGCGGGGGGACTAGCGGGAGGCGTGCTGACGCTGCTTCGCCGCAGCCGTGGAGGCCAGCGCCATCCGGAGTTCGTTGCGGAGTTCGACGAGGTGCGCCGTGGAGCCGCCGACCCACACGTGGTAGTCGGCCGAGTCCTGACCGTCGACATCGAGCATCTCGCTCGCCCAGGCACGGGCAGCACGCGAGACGGCCTGACCTGCGGCGCACGCCTGGCCTGAACCGGGCTCACCGGTGCGATCGGCACGGACGAGCCACGTCACAACGACACGACCGGGAGCGGTGAGCGTGCGGACGTCCGCCGCCGCGTCGACCTCCACGAAGACCTGACCACGAGCGCAGATGGGGAGCATGCCGAGGACCGCATCGATCTCGTCGATCGACGAAGCATCGCCGGCCAGCAGCACGTGGCGTGCGTCTGCAACCGCGAACTCGGCTGGATCCTCGAAGTAACTCACCATTTCAGTATAGGCATGCCTAACCTGACCTGGACACCTTTCCCACCACGATCACAGGCGCAACGACCATTCGCCGTGGGGAGGCCGACATACCTCGACATCGACTTGGCGCTCGGGGCAAAGAGGCGAAGGATGGATACCGCGCGACGCAATGGCGCGCACCGTCAGAGAGGCCCCCATGTCACACGAAACGTCCGCGCCGCTCTCCGAACAGAGCGAATTCCAGTTCCTCGACGCAGAAGCGCAGGACGTTGGGCTCCTCGGAGATCTGCCGCCCGTCGCTCGCACGGGCGTCCAGACCGCGGACGGCTCAGTGAGCGCCATCGCCTGGGGTGACGCCGCTCCGGCCGTCGTCCTCCTGCACGGCGCAGGCCTCAACGCCCACACCTGGGACGGCACGGTCCTCGCGCTCGGAACCCCGGCCATCGCTCTCGACCTCCCGGGGCACGGCGATTCGACCTGGCGGGACGATGCGGACTATCGGCCGCGGACGATCGCTCCGGCCGTCGCCGAGGCGACAGCCGCGATCGTCGGCGGGACGGGCTCCGATGCCGGCTCAGGCACCGACGCAGGCACCAACTCAGGCACCAACTCAGGCATCGTCCTCGTCGGCCAGTCCCTTGGCGGTCTGACCGCGGCGATCGTCGCAGCGGCCCACCCGGAGCTCGTCCGCGCCCTCGTCATCGTGGACGTCTCCCCCAGCCTCAACGCGTCGACCGGCGCATCCCAGGTCCGCGAGTTCCTCTCCGGCCCGTCCGATTTCGCGAGCCGAGAGGAGATCGTGGACCGCGCCATCGCGTTCGGGTTCGGGCCGAGCCGGGCCGATGTCGAACGCGGCGTCTTCCTGAACTCCCGCATCACTCAGGACGGTCGCGCCGCATGGAAGCACCACTTCGCGAACCTCGGCGGCATCCCGGAGATCGAGCAGTCCGCGTTCTCCGGAATCTGGGCGGATCTCGAAGCCGTCCGCGTCCCGGTGACGCTCATCGCCGGCACCCACGGCGTGCTCGACGCAGCCCAGCTCGCCGAGTTCCAGGAGCGCCTGACGGATTCGACGATCATCACGATCGAGGCCGGACACAACATCCAGGAGGACGCCCCGGTCGCCCTCGCAGCGGCGATCCGCGACATCGTGGACGGCGTGACCGACTGATCCAGCGGCCTTCCAGCCCGACCTGCACCGACCTGCACCGACCAGAGGCGATCGAGCCCGGTCCGATCAGCGATGCGCTGCCTCAAGCGATCTCCGACCGGACCAGGCTCGAATACCACGCGACATCACAATCAGGTCACTCTGTGACGTTGTGCAACGCTCCAACTGGCGGCGTCCAGGAGGGCCAACTACGCTCGCCTCACCCCCTCGCATCACCCACGTCCGCACGATTTCCGGACCCGATCCAGTTGGAGCCAGCATGACCGCGCACGAACACAACGCAGAGGGATGGCATTTCGACACCGTGCAGGTGCACGCAGGCGCCAGCCCGGACCCGACAACAGGTGCCCGCGCCACGCCGATCTTCCAGACCACGAGCTACGTGTACGAGTCCTCGCAGGCGGCGAGCGACATCTTCACGCTCCAGGACCTCGGCTCATACTCCTACACGCGCACCGGCAACCCGACGACCTCCGTCGCCGAGCAGCGCATCGCAGAGCTCGAAGGCGGCCGGGCCGCCGTCGCGTTCGCGAGCGGCCAGTCCGCAACCACCTTCGCCCTCCTGAACCTCCTGCGCTCTGGCGACCACCTCGTGTCGAGTTCCAACGTCTACGGCGGCACAACCGGCCTCTTCCTCCGCCGATTCGCCGAGATCGGCATCTCCACGACCTTCGTCGACGACATCCACGACCCTGAGGCCTGGGCGGCCGCCATCACGCCGCGCACCCGTGCCGTCTTCGCCGAGAGCATCGGCAACCCGCTCGGCAGCGTCCTCGACATCCGTGCCGTCGCAGACGTCGCCCACGCGGCCGGTGTCCCGCTCGTGATCGACAACACGCTCGCGACGCCGTACCTCGTCCGCCCGCTCGAGCACGGCGCCGACATCGTGGTCCACTCGACGACGAAGTTCCTCGCAGGTCACGGAGCAGCGATCGGCGGCGTCGTCGTCGACAACGGCACCTTCGACTTCGGGGCGGAGCCCGAGAAGTGGCCCGGCTTCAACGAGCCGGACCAGCCAGGTGAAGCGCTCCGCTACTGGCCCGATTTCGGTGCGCGCGGCATCGCGTACTCCCTGCGGCTGCGCGCCAACCTCCTGCGCGACTACGGCGCGGCCGTGTCCCCGTTCAACAGCTTCCTCCTCATCCTCGGCCTCGAAACGCTCAGCCTGCGGATCCGCCAGCACGTGCAGAACGCGAAGACGATCGCCGCCTACCTGGAGTCCCACCCGCAGGTCGAAGCGGTCCACTACGCCGGCCTCCCGACGAGCCCTGAAGCCGAGCGGGTCGCCGCCTACCTCCCCAACGGCGCGGGCTCCATCCTGTCGTTCGACATCGTCGGCGGTCTCGAAGCCGGCCGCGCCTTCGTCGAGTCCCTCGACCTGTTCAGCCACCTCGCCAACATCGGCGACGTGCGCTCCCTCGTCATCCACCCCGCGTCCACAACGCACTCGCAGCTGTCGGAGGCCGAGCAGCGGCGCTCGGGAGTCTCCCCCACACTCATCCGGTTGTCCATAGGCATCGAAGACGCACGCGATCTCATCACGGATCTCGACACGGCTTTCGCCCGGGTGAACGCCACTGTGGCGTCGACATCGCACCACCCACAGCATTCCTGAAAGGAACACCATGCGTCATCGCAAGCTCCTGCTCGTGGCAGCAGCCGTCACCTCGGCTGCCATCATGCTCAGCGCGTGCTCCGGCCCGTCCGCAACCCCTTCGGCGAGCACCGACGCGACCCTCAAGGTCGCCCTGGTCCTCGAGCCGACGGACCTCAACATCAGGAAGACGTCCGGCGCAGCGCTGGACCAGGTGCTCATCGACAACGTGTACCAGGGCCTCGTGTCCCGCACGGAGGACGGCAAGATCGTCGACACGCTCGCGAAGAGCCACGAGATCAGCTCCGACGGCCTCACCTACACCTTCGAGCTGCAGTCGGGCGTCACCTTCCACGACGGCAAGAAGCTCACGGTCGACGATGTCGTCGACTCACTGCAGCAGGTCAAGAGCGACGCATCCGTGCAGGGCAACGCAGACCTGCAGAAGGTCTCGGACATCTCCGCCCCGGACGACCACACGGTTCAACTGAAGCTGTCCGCTCCTGACTCCAACCTCCTCTGGAACCTGACCGGCCGCGCCGGCCTCGTCCTGGAGAAGGGCGCGACGAACAACCTCTCCGACACCGCGAACGGCACCGGCCCGTTCACGCTCAAGACGTGGAAGCAGGGCGACAGCATCACGCTCGACCGCTTCGCCGACTACTGGGGCGACAAGGTCAAGGTCAAGGAGGTCGTCTTCAGCTACATCCCGGACCCCGCAGCGGCCGTGAACGCCGTGCTCGCCGGCGAGGTGGACGTGCAGACGGCCCTCAACGCCAACCTGCGCGACCAGATCGCCAAGGACAAGGACCTCTCGGTCACCGAGGGCAAGACGACCGACAAGTACACGCTCGCCTTCAACAACCAGAAGGCGCCGCTCAACAACCCGCTCGTGCGTGAAGCGCTCCGCTCGGCCATCGACCACAAGGCGATCGTCGCGGCCGTCGGCGGCGCAGCGGTCGAACAGTTCGGCCCCATCCCGGAGCTCGACCCCGGCTACGAGAACCTCAGCAAGCTCGTCACCTACGACCCGGCCAAGGCCAAGGACCTCCTCAAGCAGGCCGGCCAGGAGAACCTGACGCTGACGCTCACCATCCCGAGCTTCTACGGCACCGACGTCTCCAATGTGCTCGTCTCCGAGTTCAAGGCCATCGGTGTGACCCTCAAGGTCGACAGCGTCGAGTTCACCGCATGGCTCAACAACGTCTACACGAACCACGACTACGACCTCAGCTTCGTCAACCACGTCGAGGCGCGCGACTTCGGCAACTGGGCCAACCCGAACTACTACTTCGGTTACGACAACGCGCAGGTGCAGTCGCTCTATGCTGAATCCGTAGCGGCGACCGACCCGGCTGTCGCAGACGAGAAGCTCAAGGAGGCGGCGTACCTCGTGTCGAAGGACAACGCAGCCGACTGGCTCTACACCGCGATCACCCTCACGGTTGTGCGCAGCGGCGTCACCGGCTTCCCGGTCGACTCCGTGAACTCGCGCATCAACCTGGCGAAGGTCGCCGTGTCCCAGTGACGCGTTTCGTCCTGACGAGACTGATTCTGCTCGTCATCGGACTGCTCGCAGCCAGTGCCCTCATCTTCTTCACGCTGAGGGTGCTGCCTGGGGACGTCGCGCAGGTCATCGCCGGTACGGATTCCACGCCGGCGCAGATCGCGAGTCTGCGAGAGAAGTTGGGCTTGAACGAGCCCGTGCTGGTGCAATACCTCGACTGGATCGGCGGCATCTTCCGGGGCGACCTCGGCAACTCGCTCGTCACGGGTACTCCCGTGGCGAGCGAGTTGGCCCAGAAGGCGCAGGTCACGGTTCCGCTCGGCATCATGTCGCTCGTCGTCGCCCTCGCCTTCAGCGTGCCGCTCGGCGTGTTCGCGGCGTCACGCCGCCACCGTCCGAGCGGCGCGGCGGTCGGTTTCGCGGCGCAGGGCCTCGCGGCCGTGCCCGTCGTGTGGGCCGGCATGATCCTCGTGCTCGTGTTCGCCGTCACACTCGGCTGGCTGCCTGCGCAGGGGTTCCCGCGCGGCGGCTGGTCAGACCCTGGGCTCGCGTTCCGCTCGCTCATCCTGCCTGCGCTGACGATCGGCATCGTCGAGGGTGCCGTGCTGTTGCGCTTCGTACGCTCGGCCGCGCTCGATGCGATCGGCCAGGACTACGTCCGCACGGCCGCCGCGAAGGGGCTCACGAAGAGCGCGGCGCTCATCCGTCACGGCCTGCCGAACGTCGCCCTTTCGGTCGTGACCGTGCTCGGGCTGCAGATCGCCGGCCTCATCGTCGGCAGCGTCATCATCGAGCAGCTCTTCACCCTCCCAGGCATCGGCCGCATGCTCGTCTCCGACGTCGGCAACCGCGACCTCGTGAAGGTGCAGGGCGAATTGCTCGTGCTCACGGGCGTCGTCCTCATCATCGGTGCGATCGTCGACATCATCCACCGACTCGTCGACCCGCGCCTGCGTGAACGGGAGAGCGCATCATGAGCGATCCCCGACCCGATGCTCGCCGTGGTGCTCGCCGCGGCGGCCGCCGGACCACCACCGCCACCACGACCAGCAGCAGCAGCGCTGCCCGCACACGCTCCCGCTCCTCCTGGGTGCGCGAGCTCCTGCGGCAGCCGGGCGGGCTCTTCGGCGTCATCGTGCTCGGCATCGTCGTCCTGACCGCCGCGCTCTCCTACCTCTGGACCCCGTACGACCCGGCTGTCGCCGACCCGTTCAACAAGTGGTTGCCGCCGTCGTTCACCCATCTCCTCGGGACGGACGCCGTGGGCCGGGACATCTTCAGCCTCATCATCGTCGGCGCCAGGGTGACCGTCGCGGTCGCCGTCGGGTCAGCCATCGTGTCGACCGTCATCGGCATCGCCCTCGCGGCGCTCGGCTCGCTCACGAGGCGGTGGGTCCGGGAATCGGTGGCCGTGCTCATCGACATCCTGATCGCCTTCCCGACGCTGCTCATCGCCATGATGCTCGCCTCCGTGTTCGGCGGATCCTTGTGGGTCGTCATCTGGGCGGTGGGCATCAGCTTCGGTGTCAACATCGGCCGGGTGACGAGGCCGGAGATCCGCCGGGTCTCGAACAGCGAGTACGTGCTCGCCGGCCGTGCAGCCGGCCTCGGCGGCTTCCGCAACCTCACCACGCACCTGCTGCCGAACATCGCACCGGTGTTCATCGTGCAGCTGTCCTGGGCGATGGCGGTGGCCGTGCTCGCGGAGGCAGGCCTGTCCTACCTCGGCTACGGCGCGCCATCGACCGTCCCGTCGTGGGGACGGATGCTGAGCGAGCTGCAGACGTACCTCGCCGTGCACCCGCTCACGGTCCTCTGGCCAGGGCTCGCGATCACCGTTACCGTGCTGGGGCTGAACGTCCTCGGTGACGCCCTGCGTGATGCGACCGACCCGACGCTCGGCCGCCGCCAGGCATCCGACGCCGTCGCACCGACCCCGGCCGATGCGACCGTCAGCACACCGACCTCACCACAGGGAGTGACCTCGTGACCCTCGACGTCACCGACCTCACGATCGAACTCGGCGGCCGCCGGGTCGTCGACGGCGTGAGCTTCAGCGTGCCCGACGGCGCCAGGTTCGGCATCATCGGGGAATCCGGCTCCGGCAAGTCGCTCACCTCCCTCGCGATCCTCGGGCTCCTGCCAGAGGGCGCGCAGGTGACCGGCAGCATCCGCTGGAACGGCCGCGAACTCGTTGGCCTGAGCGATCGCGAGATCGCGACCGTGCGCGGGCAGGAGATCGGGATCGTCTTCCAGGAGCCGCGCACGGCGCTCAACCCGATCAGGACCATCGGTCGGCAGATCGGCGAGCCGTTGCGCATTCACACGGGTGCGAGCAAACGGGAGGCGATGGCGCGAGCCGTGGACCTCGCCGAGCGGGTCCGCCTGCCGAACCCGGCGCAGATCGTGAGGCGCTACCCGCATCAGCTCTCCGGCGGGCAGCGGCAACGCGTCGCGACGGCGATTGCGCTCGCCTGTTCGCCGTCGCTGCTCATCGCCGATGAACCGACGACGGCGCTCGACGTGACGATCCAGTCGCAGATCCTCGGCCTGTTCGAACGACTCGTGACCGAGACGGGCGCGTCGCTCGTGTTCATCACCCACGACCTCGCCGTGCTGTCCCGCATCGCGACCGATGCCGTGGTGATGTCGCAGGGACGGGTGGTCGAGGCCGGACCGGTCTCGACGCTGCTGACCGGCCCGAGCTCCCCCATCACGAAGCGACTCCTCGAAGCTGCGACGACGCTCAGCTGGAAGACAGGTGACGAGGATGAGTGAGCCGACGACCACCACGAGCACGCGGACGGCAGAACCGGGGCAGCCGCTCCTGCGCGCGCGCGGCCTCAGCCGCGCGTACACGCTCCCCCGCGACTCCTTCTTCCAACGTCAGCGGACGACGACCGCACTGCACGCCGCGGACCTCGATGTACAGACCGGCGAGACGGTCGGGATCATCGGCGAATCCGGATCCGGCAAGTCCACGCTCGTCCGCCTCCTCCTCGCGCTCGACACCCCGACGACCGGCACCGTCGAATTCGACGGCCGGCCCGTCACCGCCACGGACGGCCGGAAGGCGCCGAGCGGCCGGGACCTGCACTGGTTCCGCCGGGAGACCGGCATCGTCTTCCAGGACCCCTACGCGTCCCTCGACCCGCGGATGACCGTCGGGCGGATCATCGCAGAGCCCCTCCTCGCGCTCGACATCCCGGGCGACCGACGCTCCAAGGTGCACGGTGTGCTCCGCCTCGTCGGGCTCGATGCCGATGCCGCCGACCGGTACCCGCACGAATTCTCCGGTGGCCAACGGCAGCGCATCGCACTCTCCCGCGCAATCGTGCACCGTCCGAAGCTCCTCGTCGGCGATGAACCGCTGAGCGCGCTCGACGTCACCGTCCGGGCGCAGATCCTGGAACTCCTCGCGAAGCTGCGCGCAGAACTCGGCCTCACCATCGTCCTCGTCTCGCACGACATCGGCGTCGTCCAGCATCTGTGCGACCGGGTCGTGGTCATGAAAGACGGCGAGATCGTGGAGCAGGGGCCTGTCGGCGAGGTGCTCAACCGCCCGAAGCACGCGTACACACGGGAGCTGCTCGACAGCGTCCCGACGATCAGTGTTCCGACGGGCGGCGCCACAACGAGCGGCGCCACGGCTCGGCCTGCAGCACCGCACGACCCGTCCACCCCACCGTCGGACAGCACCCCTGGAGCCGAAGTATGACCAACCCCTTCCGTCTCGGCTTCCTCACCCACGTGCACGGGGCGATGCCGGCGAAGGAACTGTATCCCGCGGTCGTCGACCTCTTCGTCGCCGCGGAGGAGCTCGGTTTCGAGTCCGGCTGGGTGTCGCAGCACCACCTGCAGACGCAGCAGGGGCGCCTGCCGTCGCCGCTCGTCCTGCTCGCAGCCGTCGCCGCCCGGACGAAGCGCATCCACCTCGGGACGGCGATCGTCGTCCTCCCGCTGGAGCACCCGGTCAGGCTCGCGGAGGACGCGGCCGTCCTCGACGCGCTCTCCGACGGACGCCTTGAGCTGGGCATCGGCAGCGGCGGTCCGAGTGAGGATCAGTTCGCGGCGTTCGGACGCGACCCGGCCGACAAGCGTGCGCTCTACGCCGACCACGATGCACGTCTCGACGCCGCACTCCGCGGTGAGACGATCGCCGGCGACCTCGTCCTGCAACCGCCGTCGCCAGGGCTCGCCGATCGGATCTGGGACTCGCACGCGAGCGAGGACCGTGTGCGTGCCGCCGCCGCGGATGGCCGTGGACTCCTGCTCGGTTTCGGTCCGGCGGAGGCGATCCAACTGCCCCTCGCGCAGGCGTTCCACGATGCGCACCACGCGGCGGGGCGCACCGGCTCGCCGAGGACCGCCGCCGTGCGCGCCGCGTTCCCCGGCGCCAGTCGCGAGGCCGTCCACAACCGCCTCGCCCCGGACACCGGCCGGCACCTCGGGTACCACGTCGCGAACCGCTGGCTCGAGCCGGACGCCTCGATGCACGAACTCCTCGATGCGATGAACGTCTACCACGGCACACCGGCGGACATCATCGACGACCTCCGTGCCGACCCGGTGCTGCCGTACTCGAGCGACCTCATCCTCGCAGTGCAGAACGAGAGCACCCCCATCGACGAGGCCATCCGCACGCTCGAACTCATCGCGACCGAGATCGCGCCCGCCCTCGGCTGGAGCCGCAGCGATGTCTGAGTCCCGACCGCGCGACGCCGTCTCGGTCGTCCGTCTACCTGGCGGATCCGATGTCACGTTCTCGGACATCGCCGCGATCGCCCACGACGCTGAGCAGGCGGGAGCATCTGCCGTCGTCGCCGGATTGGCGGCAGACGGCGGGTTCGAACCGTTCACGCTGCTCGGCGCGTTGAGCACCACGACCTCGACCATCCGGCTGCTCGCGGCGGTCGATCCGCTGACGGACCCGCCGTACACGGTCGCCAGGAAGGCGACGTCGCTCCAGCACCTGTCCGGTGGGCGTGCGGGAGTGCTTGTGCTCGGGGACGGGGACGGGGACGCCGATGGTGGTGGAGACGTCGACGCCGGTGAGGATGCTGCGGGCTCTGCGGTCGCAGACGAGTTCGTCGCGATCCTCCACGCGCTCTGGTCTGCCGAAGAGCCCGACGGGATCCCGCGGGACCGTGAGCGGGGCGTCTACCTGCGGCCCGGTGGCCGTCCAGCCGTGAATCATGTCGGACAGCACTTCAGCGTCGCTGGTCCGCTCAACATCTCGCGTGCATCGCAGGGATCGCCGGCCGTCTACCGCGGTGGTCTCATCGGCGCAGTCCAGGAGGACGACGCATGAGCAACTCCGCAGGCGGCGATGTGTCCGCCACATCGTCATCCCGGTCGGCGACCCGCGGCATCGTGCTCGGCGCCTTCCTCAAACCGGCCGGCGAGTACCTGGCCGGCTGGCGGCATCCAGGAGCGCCGGCCGACGCCGGCGTGAACCTCCCGTTCGTCACCGGGCTCGTGAAGCGGCTGGAACGTGCAGGGTTCGACGCGCTCTTCCTACCTGACCTCGTCGGTGTGCCTGACGCGGATCCGGAGGTCCTCTCGCGCGTCGCCGTGGTGAACGACGCCTTCGAGCCCACAACGCTCCTCGGCGCGCTCTCCACACGGACCACCTCGCTGGGGCTCATCGCCTCCGTCTCCTCCACCTACAGCTCCCCCGCTGCGGTCGCAGCGACCTTCGCCTCCCTCGACCGGCTGTCGAGCGGACGGGCCGGCTGGAACCTCGTGACCTCGTTGAACGATGCGGAGGCCCGCAACTTCGGTCTCGACAGCCACATCGGGCACGCCGAGCGCTACGCACGGGCTGAAGCGTTCGTCGACGAGGTGCTCGGGCGATGGGCGCGCGACGAGTTGCCGGGCGGGCGGCCCGTCATCGCCCAGGCCGGTTCGAGCGGGCCGGGGCAGGCACTCGCCGCCCGGGTCGCGGATCTCGTCTTCACCAGGACGCTTCCCCTCGATCAAGCGGTTGCGTACGCCGAGGGGCTGCGGGCGACGGCGGCTGGACTCGGCCGCGATCCGCACGCGATCAAGATCCTGCCAGAGCTGCCGACGGTCGTCGCCGCCACGCGGGCGGAGGCAGAGGACCGCTTCGCCGCCGTGCGCGATCTGCTGCATCCGCGCGTCGCCCTCGGCGATCTCGAGTACTGGCTCGGCGGTGTCGATCTGTCCGCATTCCCGCTCGACGGGCCGCTGCCTGAGACCCCGCCCGGCAACAAGAGTCTGGGTGCGCGTGCCGAGATCTACGAGCAGGCCGCGCGCGACGGGCTCACGATCGGCGATCTCGCGAAGCAGGTCGCGGGCGGCGACGGCGCGATCATCGGGACGGCTGCCGACGTCGCAGACCACGTCGAGGCACTCGTGTCGGCCGGTGCGGCCGACGGATTCAACGTCTCGTTCCCGTTCCTCCCCGACACGCTCGACGCGTTCTGCGAGCTCGTGGTCCCCGAGCTGCGGCGGCGCGGGCTCGTCACCGAGTCCCCCGCCCCGGCCCCCGGCGCGCGCCCGCTCACCCTTCGGGCCCGCCTCGGCCTCGCCTGACGTCGTCCCGCCCCGTCCCCTGCCTTCGCGAGGGGAGGCACTTCGCCCTTCCGAGCCGCCAGGAACGGCACTCTGCCTCCCCTCGCGCATCGGGATATCCATCGGGCGTCGACTTTCCGTGATGGAAAGCGTAGGGTTTCCGGCATGGAAAGTCAGTCGAACGATGCGATGCTGGCCGCCGCGGAACGAGGACGGGCGGCTGCGACCAGAGCACTGCGAGCCCCGTGGTGGTACGCCTCGGGCATCGGCGTCCTCACCGCGGCCTTCTCACTGACCTTCGTGTTCGGCACCCCGTTCGTGCGGTCCCTCGCGGTCCTGCCGCTCCTCGGGATCGGAGCGCTCCTGCAAGCCGCGTACCGCCGGTCGACCGGAATGTGGGTCTCCGGCACCCGCAACGGCGTCGCGAGCATCTGGATGTTCGCGTGGGTCGCGCTGGCCATCGGCAGCATGCTCCTCGCCGAACATTTGTGGACCACGCAGGCGCTCGTCTGGCCGGCGATCGCAGCCGCAGCCCTCATCATCTGCACGAGCAACCTCTGCTGGCGCCTGTTCGAGCGCACGCTCGCCCGCAGGTCCCGGCAGGCTACACGGCAGGGCCCAGATGGCGCTTGACCTCGATCCGGTCATCCACGCGCCGAAGCGGCTGGAGATCTGCGCGTACCTGGCCGTCGTCGAGGAAGCGGAGTTCGGCGTGCTCCGGACCGCTCTCGACGTATCCGACTCCGTGCTCAGCAAGCACCTCCGCGTCCTGACCGAGGCGGGCTACGCGACCATGTCGCGGCGCACCTCGCTCGGCCGCGCACGGGCCTGGATCGCCCTGACCCCCGACGGCAGACACGCGTATCGCGACTATGTGGCGGCACTGCGACGACTCCTCGACGGCGACGCCGCGACGGCCCGCTAACGACCGATGGCAGGCACCCGCTCCGCCCAGTGGAACCGCCGCTCCAACTGAGCGGCGATCGCGAACAGCGCAGCCTCTCCCCCTGGCCGCCCGATGAGCTGCACACCGGCCGGAATTCCCTCCGGCCCGACACCCGCCACGTGGTGCACCGGCACCGTGATGGCCGGCAGGCCGGTGACGTTCACGAACGAGGTGTGCGGAGCATCGAGGACCTGCTGCTCGAAGTTCCGTTCGGGCGACTCCAGATCGTACGACCCGATCGGGATCGGCGCACGAGCGAGTGACGGCGTGATCACGGCGTCATAGGCGGCGAACTGGGCGATGACGCTCTGCTCGAACCGCGCGAGCACGGCCAAGGTGTCGAGCAGGGTCTCGGCCGAGAGTGCACGTCCGCGTTCGACGAGGATGCGGGTGATGGGCTCGAGCAGGGCGAGCTGCTCGGGAGTCCTGGCCGGGATGCCGGCGGCAGAGGCCTGCCAGATCGTCCGGAAGGCATCCGGGTAGACCTCAGCGTCGCGCAGGCCGATCTCTTCGATGCCGTGGCCCATCCCGGCGAGCGTTTCGACCGCTCGATCCACCGCGGCCTGAGCGCCGTCGTCGATCCGGATATCGTAGGCCGTGTCCCACGGCGTGCCGTTCAGGACCGCCAGCTGGAACCGCCCCTCGCCGCGGATCGCGTGCCCGAGGAGCGGGCCGTCGTCGACGTCGGGGGCGCGCAGGGTGAAACGGTGGTCGATGCGGCCCCTCCGGCGCTCGATCATGCGATCGAGGAGGAAGGCCGCGTCGGCGACTGTGCGGGCGATGGGGCCGGCGACCGGGAGTCCGGCGAGCTTGTCGATCCCCGATGCGGACGGCACGAGTCCCCGCGACGGCTTGACGCCCACGAGTCCGCACGCAGCCGCCGGGATCCGGATGGAACCGCCGCCGTCCGACGCCGGTGCGAACGGGAGCAGTCGCGCCGCGACCGCTGCGGCCGCGCCGCCACTCGAACCGCCCGATCCGCGGCTGCGGTCCCAGGGGTTGCGCGTCGGCGGGCCGATGAGCGAGGTCGTGTAGCCGTACATCCCGAACTCCGGCGTCGCGGTCTTGCCGAGGCTGACGCCGCCCGCACGGTCCATCACGAGGGCGAGGTCGTCCGATCTCGTCGGGACGTTGTCGCGGAAGAGTTTCGATCCGTACCGGGTCAGAACTCCAGCCCGCGCGACGAGGTCCTTGTCCGCGAACGGCAGGCCCCAGAGCGCAGCCGTGCGTGGAACGAGATCGCCCAGCCCGCTGGCACGCGCTTCCGCCCCCTCCCGATCGATCGCCGTGAACGCCCCGAGCCGCTCATCGTCCGGGACCGCATCGCCGTCCACCCGCTCGATGCGATCGAGATAGTGCCGCACGAGATCCAGTGGCCCGACCTCTCCTCGGTGCAACGCATCCCACTGTTCCAGCGCGCTCAGCTCATGCAGTTCAGGCATGCTCCAACCCTACGGCCGCACAGGTTCACAGAATCCTCTTGACACGATGCGGCTTCGGTGGTTCATTAGTTGAGTAATGAACCACCGCACCACGAACGGAGCACGACCATGATCGAGGACGGACGACCGATCTTCGTGCAGATCGCCGAGCAGATCGAGAACGACATCATCGACGGCGCGCTCCCCGAGGAGGGCCAAGTGCCCTCCACCAACGAATTCGCGGCATTCCACCGCATCAACCCCGCAACCGCGGGAAAAGGGGTCAATCGTCTCGTCGACGACGGCATCCTGTACAAAAAACGAGGAATTGGCATGTTCGTCGCAACCGGCGCCCGCGAGCGCCTCATCAGCACCCGCAGGGACGCGTTCCGCGAGGAATACGTTCGTCCGCTGCTCGTCGAAGCCGCGAAGCTCGGCATCGATGCCTCCCAACTGGCCGACATGATCCACACGGAAGGGGTTCCCCAGTGAACACCGCACACGATGCAGCACACGATGCCGCACCCGATGCCACACACCCCGCGACGGTCTCGAATCGAGCGGACGGAGCAGGCGCCCCCGTCATCGACGTCGCAGGGCTCACCAAGCGCTTCGGCGGCCTCACGGCGGTCGACGACGTCTCCTTCCGCATCCACCCGAACACGATCACGGGCCTCCTCGGTCGCAACGGGGCCGGCAAGACCACCGTGATGCACCTGCTCACGGGTCAGGAGTTCCGCACGAGCGGTGACATCCGCGTCTTCGGCGAGGATCCAATGGAGAACCCGGCGGTCCTCCGCAGGGTGTCCTTCATCAAGGAGAGCCAGAAGTATCCGGACGACTTCACACCGTTGCACGTGTTCCGGAGCGCGCCGTGGTTCTCCGAGCAGTGGGATCAGGACTTCGCCGAACGACTGATCGACGACTTCCGGCTCCCGGTCAAACGCCGCATCAAGAAGCTGTCCAGAGGGCAGCTCTCCTCGATCGGTGTGATCGTCGGCCTCGCGTCCCGCGCACCCCTCACCTTCTTCGACGAGCCGTACCTCGGCCTCGATGCCGTCGCCAGGCAGATCTTCTACGACCGGCTCCTCGAGGACTACGCAGAGCACCCCCGGACCGTCATCCTCTCCACCCACCTCATCGATGAGGTCGCGAACCTCCTCGAACGGGTGATCCTCATCGACCAGGGCCGCATCCTGCTCGACGAGGACGCCGACACCGTGCGAGACTCCGCCACGACCGTCGTCGGCCGCCGCACCACCGTCGACGACTTCGTCACCGGCCGGGAAGTCCTCCACCGCGACGGGATCGGCGGCCTCGCCTCCGTGACCGTCGGCCGCCTCACGGACGCGGAGCGAACCGCCGCCATCAGCGCCGGACTCGAACTCTCCCCGGTGTCCCTCCAACAACTCATCGTGCAGAAGACCCGGTCTTCCGAGCAGGAATTCGAGAACGCATCATGACCACGACCATCGCCTCCCCATCGCCCCACGACCTCATCGGCACACCGTCGATCGGCGGCAACCGGATCTGGAACGTCGTCCGTCTCGGCTGGATCAACCGCTGGACCGTCCTGTGGATCCCTGCGATGATCCTCGCGTTCATCCTGGTGGTGAACATCAGCATCTGGGCGCTCATCGTCGCGAACACGGCACCGGTCGACCGTGCGGACGCGCTTGCGGGCACACAGTTCACGGGTGCGACGACCTACGTCTTCGCGTACCTCATGGTGATCTCGATCCAGGCCATCAACCTCACCTTCCCCTACGCGCTCGGACTCAGCGTGACCCGACGCGAGTTCTCCCTCGGCACGGCGATCTCGCTCGTGCTCCTGTCGGCGCTGTGGGGCGGCATCCTGACCGTCCTGTCCTACGTCGAACAGTGGACGAACGGCTGGTGGCTCGGCGGGCACATGTTCACCGTGGTCTACTTCGGCAACGGGCCGGTGTGGGAGCGCCTGTTCGTCTTCGTCGGGCTGTTCCTCTTCTTCGCCTTCTTCGGCATCGCCTGGGGAACGGTGTACATGCGGTGGCGCGTCTACGGTATGTACGTGATGGGGGGCGTCCTCGCCCTGGCAACGGCCGGCGGCATCGCGCTCCTGACGCTCAACCACGCCTGGGGCGACTTCTGGAACTGGTTCGCAACGGCAGGGCCGGTCGGCGTCGTCGCCTGGATGCTGCTCGTGGCGGCGGTCAGCGCCGTCGCGGGGTACTTCATCCTGCGACGGGCGACCCCGAAGCTCTGACCGATCAGCGCTTGAGCGACTTCTGCAGCAGGACGGTCCCGATCCAGCGGTCGAACTTGAAGCCGACCCGGCCCATCCGGCCCACCTCGGTGAATCCGAACTTCTCGTGCAGGGCGATCGAGGACTCGGCGCCCTTGTCGGCGATCACGGCGAGGATCTCCTTGAGGCCGGCGGCCTTCGATCGCTCGATGAGCTCGCCGAGGAGCGCCGTCCCGAGGCCCTTGCCGGTGGCAGCTGCACCGAGGTAGATCGAGTTCTCGACCGTAAAACGGTAGGCGCGCTTCTGCTTCCACGGCGAGACGAGCGCGTAGCCGAGGATCTGACCGGTCGGCGAGACCGCGACGATGAACGGCATGCCCTGCTTCTGCAGATAGGCGAACTTCGTCTTCCACTCGCGCAGCGTCATCGCGTCCTCGTCGAACGTCACAACACTGTTGGCCACGTAGTGGTTGTAGATCTCCCGGATGTACGGCAGGTCCTCCGCGGTCGCCTCGCGCATCGTGAACGTGAACGGTGTTTCGGGCGCAGGGGTCTTTCGCAGATGCGGTGGCAGCACCCGGCGGTTCTCGTATTCCTCTTCCAGCACGAGGAAAGCCTAAGCGATGCGCCAGTCGATCGGTTCCGCACCGCGTGCTTCCAGCATCGCGTTGGCGCGGCTGAACGGTTTGGACCCGAAGAACCCGCGCGATGCTGACAGCGGGCTGGGGTGCGCCGACTCGATCACCCCGGCGTCGCCGAGCACGGGTGCGAGGGTCGCCGCATCACGCCCCCACAGGATCGCGACGAGCGGCCGATCCCGTGCCGCGAGCACCCGGATGGCGTGTTCGGTGATCCCTTCCCAGCCGATGCGACGGTGCGAGCCGGCTTCACCCGGCCTGACCGTGAGCACCCGGTTGAGGAGCATCACACCGTGCTCGCTCCAGCTGGAGAGGTCGCCGTGCACCGGCGTCTCGATGCCGAGGTCGTCGCGGAGCTCCCGGTGGATGTTCTGCAGGCTGCGCGGGACGGGACGGACGTGTCGCTCTGCCGCGAACGAGAGGCCGATGGGATGCCCGGGTGTCGGGTACGGATCCTGGCCCACGATCAGCACACGCACATCGTCGATGGGCCGTTCGAAGACCCGGAGGACGTTGAGGGTGGCCGGCAGATACGGATGACCGGCGGCGATGTCGGCGTCGAGCACCCGGCCGACGGCATCGATCTGCGCGGCGACGGGTTCGAGGGCTTCGGCCCATCCCGCGTCGATGCGCCCCGCCGCGACGAGGTCCGCGAAGGTGCCGAACGGCTCGTTGTCCGCTGCGACACCCGCAAGCGCCGGATCCGCCTCGCCCGGCTCAGGATCCCAGAGCGGAACCGCGCCGTCGTTGATATCCGCGGCCATGTCGTTACGCGTGCGGCCCGGTCATCGTCACGCCTCGTCCTTCGCGGACGGCCAGGTCGTGAGCGCGGCGGGGACCGGGAGGTCGTGGTCTGCGGCCTGAGCGAAGACCTCGATGTCGATCAGCCGGGCCGCCGGGCCGCCGTCGCGGGTGAGGAACCAGGCGCCGACGAGGCGTTCGCGAGCATCCGGGGACGCGACGACGACGCCGAGCACGGCGAACGGCCCGTAGTTGGGGTCGGCGAAAGTCGCATGGACGACGTCGCCGGACTGCACGGCGGCGAGCGAGGCCTGCAGCGCTGCCCGGTCCGGCACCGCCTCCGTGTCCGTCGGGAAGTCGACGTCCTCACGCGGCTCGAGTGCGACGATGTCGCGCGACGGCTTCCCAGGCGTGCCGAGTTCGAGTCCGGCGACGTAGAGGTTGGACACCTGTCTGGCGAAACCGGTGACCTGGTACGTGCCGTACCCGGCGCTCACGAAGGTGGCGCGGACGACCGAACCGGGAGTGGTGTCCGTCAGCTGGCGGCCGATCTCGGTGGCTTTGCGCCTGGCCGGGATACGGAGTCGTTCGAGGCGTTCCATCAGGCGTGCTCCCCATCGGTGTCGGTGGTGCGGTCGTCGAGGTCGTCGAAGTCCCCGAGGTCGTCGTCGCCCTCGTGTTCTGCGCCGACCGTCCGCACGACGACGCCGTGCTCGGTCGTGAAGACCTGCCACACACTTCCGCCGCCGAGGACGCGCAGCGCGCCCTGGCCGACGACGAGCGCCGTGTCCTCATCGACAGCGAGGCCGCCGTCGACCATCCCGGCCTCCGTGGCGGCGACGAGCCTCGACACCGTGCCCCACTGGGCTGCGTGGGCGTCGACCGCGAGGTCGATGAGCCCGAGGCCGTCCGCGAGGGTGACCTCGTCCAGGCCCTCCGAGGTGCCCTCAGGGCTCACCGGGACGTCGCCGATGCGCCAGCCGCCGACGATCGCGTTGTCGGCCGTGATCATCGCACCGGCGGAGATGCCGAGGTAGGGCAGGCCGGTCGCGACGAGGCGGCGGACCTCGCCCGCGACGGGTGCCAGTGCGCTCGCGTACGCGGACGGCAGGCCGCCGCCAACGACGATGCCGTCGACGTTCGCGAGTGCTGCCTGGTCGACCGTTCCCCCGATGCCGAGGACGATCTGTGCCGCGTCGATGCTGTTGGGGGCGTCTGGTGAGGCTGCTGCGACGCGTGCGATGCTGTCGGCGAGCGCCGCGGCATCGTCCGTCCCGTCCTCGTGGTGCACCACAACGACCGCGATGCGCGGAGCCGTGCGACCGGCGACGACCGCGAGCGCGGCAGCCTCCGCGAGGAAGGCCCGGTAGACGGTCGACTCGGTTTCAGGCAGGCTCGGCCCACCGACAAGGAATACGCTCACCCGTCGACCCTACCGGCCCTGGGCGATCGACTCCGGCGTGATGGTCGGCAGCGTCGACCAGGGGAACGAGATCCAGCGATCGACGCGCTTCCAGACGTAGTCGGGGCGCAGGACGGTGCCCGGCTTCTCGTACAGCGTGACCGTCCGGACCTCTGCGCCGCTCGCCTTCATCAGTTCGAGGACGAGCGCGAGCGTCCGACCGGAGTCTGAGACGTCGTCGACGAGGAGGACCCGGCTCCCCGGCAGACCCGTGATGTCGAGCAGCGGCGGCAGGAGGACGGGTTCGGGCAGGCGGGCGTCGACTCCGGTGTAGAACTCGACGTTCAGCGCGCCGCACGTCTTGACGTCGAGCGCGTAGGCGAGGGCTCCAGCGAGCAGCAGTCCACCGCGCGCGATCGCAACGACCGAATCGGGCTGGAATCCACTTGCGACGATCGCTGTCCCGAGCTCCCGGGACGCGTCACCGAATCCGGCCCACGTGAGGACCTCGCGCTCGGGGGCCGATGCCGGCAATGCGCTCGTGAGCGGTTCCTGCACAGCTTCTGCGGGCGCTGCACCCTCGTTCGTTGTCGACATGCTCCAACGCTATCCTGCGCGTGTCGGCTCCCTGTACCATCCGTGCATGACGAAGGCGACTGGCCCCGAAGCTCCGACGGATCGCATGGCACTCTTCCGCGGCTCTGCCGCGGGCATCACGTTCGGGCTCATCGGATGGCTCTTCCTGGTGGAGATCACGAGCGGTGTGCTGCAGGGCTACTACGTCCCGCTCATCCCCGACCTCGTCAAGCACCTCGGGATCCACGATGCGGACTTCAACTGGTTCGAGGCAGCCCAGCTGCTGCTCTCCGCACTCGTGGTGCCTGTCCTCGCGAAGGTCGGCGACATGTTCGGCCACAAGCGTGTGCTCCTCATCGCGACCGTGCTGACCGCCGGCGCCAGTTGGTGGCTCGTCTTCGCCGACAATTTCTGGACGTTCCTCGCTGCATGGGCGCTGCAGGGCTTCTACGTCGTGTGGCTGCCGCTGGAGATCGCGCTCATCTTCGAGCGCGGCCGACGAACGAACACCGGCGCCTCGCAGACCAGGCGCGCGGCCGGTCTGCTCGTCGTGGCGCTGGAGGCCGGCGCGATCATCGGCGCCCTGTCCGGCGGCCGCATCTTCGAGGCCCTCGGCGGCAACGTCCAGGTGACGCTGATGCTGCCGGCCGTCGCCGTCTCGCTCGTGTTCTTCGCGATCCTGTTCGGCGTGCCGGAGTCGGAGCCGCTCCCCGGCCGGAAACTCGACCTCGGCGGGTTCGTCCTGCTCTCGCTCGCCCTCCTGCTCATCACCTCAGGACTCACGTTCCTGCGGCTCAACGGACCGGAGACCTGGTGGGTGTGGGCGATCATCGTGCTCGGGGTCGTTATGTTCGTTCCGTTCGGCCGGTACGAGTTGCGACAGGAAGACCCGGCGATCGACCTCCGCGTCCTGCGCCAGCCGAACATGTGGCCGGTGCAGCTCACGGCCGGCCTCATCGGCATCAGCCTCCTGGGGGCCCAGGCGCCGCTCAGCACCTACGCGGGGACGCCGCGGGAGAACGGCTACGGGCTGGGGCTCGATGCCGGTGACATCTCGACGCTCATCGGCGTGTATCTCATCTCGATGATCATCGGCGCGCTCCTGTTCCCGCTGGTGTCGAAGTGGCGCACGCCGCGCTTCGCCCTCATCGTCGCTGCGTTCCTCGTCGCGGCCGGGTATCTGCTCTTCCTGCCGTTCCATCTGGAGACGTGGCAGGTGTTTATGAACATGTGCATCGCGGGCATCGGCTCTGGTGCACTCGTCGGAGCGATGCCGGCCGCCGCTGCTGCGGCAGCACCTCGCGGGCAGACGGGTGTCGCATCGGCACTCACCAACACGACGAAGACGATCGGCGGCTCGTTCGCGTCCGCGGTCTTCGGAGTCGTGCTGTTCGCCGGCGCCTCAGCCGCGGTGACCGCTTCGGCGTCGAGCCTCAGCGGCTACCTCATCGTCTGGGCGGTCTGCGGCGGTGGTGCACTCGTCGCGGCCGTCCTGCTCTTCTTCGTCCCGAAGCTGGCCTTCGCGGACGCCGATCCCGTCCCGGACCCGCTCCCCGCGCCCTCCCCCACGTCCTCCCCCACCCCCTGACCTCTTCCGCAATTCAGGAAGATTTGCAGAATTCAGGACAGGAAGACGCTTACCCAACACCGTGAAGCGCTTACCGAGGCGAATGTTCCTGAATTCTGCGAAGAGTCCGAACGGAGCAGGGAGCGGGCGGGGACGATTGGCGGGGACGACGGAAGCTCAGGACTTGAAGGAGAGCGGACCCTTGGCGAGCTTGTAGGGGGCCGCCTGCGCGACCGGCTTGATCGTGATGTGGTCGAGGTTGACGTGACCGGGCAGCTCGACGGCGTGCACGATGGCCTCGGCTACGTCCTCTGCGACGAGCGGCTCCGGCACCTCCCGGTACACCGCATCGGCTCTGGACTTGTCGCCGCCGAAGCGCACGAGCGAGAACTCCTCCGTCGCGACCATGCCAGGAGCCACCTCGATGACCCGGATCGGCTCACCGTTCAACTCGAGTCTCAGCACCTCGAACAGCGCCCGCTCGGCGAACTTCGCCGCGTTGTAACCGCCGCCGCCCTCGTAGGCGACGTGGCCGGCGATCGATGTGATGCCGACGATCGACGCCGTTCCGACGCCCTGCTCGGCAGCTCCCCGGCGCAACTGCGGCAGCAGCGCGCTGAGCACACGCTTCGTGCCGAGCACGTTGATGTCGAACATCCGTCGCCAGTCCTCGACGTCGCCGTCCTCCACGGACGCGAGCCCGAACGCGCCGCCGGCGTTGTTGATGAGCGCCGTCGCGCCGCCCAGCTCCGCCACGTGCGCTGCGAGCGCATCGACATCGGCCTGCACCGTCAGATCCGCGACCACCGCGACCCCGCCGATCTCCGCGACGAGCGCATCGAGGCGGTCGGCACGGCGCGCGACCGCGACGACGTCCCATCCGCGGGCGGCGAACGAACGCGCCGTCGCCTCACCGATCCCAGAACTCGCACCGGTCACCACAACACGTCTCGTCGTCATGTTCCAAGCGTACCCACGGAGCGTTCACAGCACTCCCGCAGGCGCCTGGGCCCCGCAGGATCCGCGTGTTTTCGCGGGTGCCCGCCCCCAGGCGATTACGCCGTGTTTCCGGACTCCTTGCCGATGCCATCCACACGGGTACCCTGGCTTCACGACGTTCACAGGCGGTGCACCGAAGCATCGCACCGCGGGCGTCGGCGCAGGACCACCACACCCTCCACCGTGCGTGTTCCGACGAGCACGGCACAACACACGCACGACCACAGACAACGACCCACCGCTACCCGATCGACAAGGGGACACCATGACCGAAGCATCCGCCGACTGGCGTTTCGAAACCAAGCAGATCCACTCCGGCGCACAGCCGGACCCGGTGACGAACGCCCGCGCAACGCCGATCTACCAGACCACGAGCTACGTCTTCAACAACGCGGACCACGCGAAGAACCTCTTCGCCCTCGCCGAGTTCGGCAACATCTACACGCGCATCCAGAACCCGACCCAGGCGGTCGTCGAGGAGCGCGTCGCAGCCCTCGAAGGCGGCACCGGCGCCCTCCTGCTCGCTTCCGGCCAGGCCGCTGAGACCTCCGCGGTCCTCAACATCGCGCAGGCCGGCGACCACATCGTCTCCTCATCGTCGATCTACGGCGGCACGTACAACCTCTTCAAGTACACGCTCGCGAAGCTCGGCATCGAGACCACCTTCGTCGAGAACCAGGACGACGCAGAAGAGTGGCGCCGCGCGGTCCGCCCGAACACGAAGCTGTTCTTCGCCGAGACCATCGGCAACCCGAAGATCAACGTCCTCGACATCCGCCTCGTCGCGGACGTCGCCCACGAGGCCGGCGTCCCGCTCATCGTCGACAACACGATCGCGACCCCGTACCTCATCCGTCCGTTCGAGCACGGCGCCGACATCATCGTCCACTCGGCCACGAAGTTCCTCGGCGGTCACGGCACGGTCATCGGCGGTGTCATCGTCGACGGCGGCACGTTCTCCTGGACGGGCAACGCCGAGCGCTTCCCAGGCCTCACGACGCCCGACCCCTCCTACCACGGCGCGGTCTACACGGACGCGGTCGGCGACGGCCTCGCTTACATCATCAAGGCGCGTGTGCAGTTGCTCCGCGACCTCGGCGCCGCGATCGCTCCGGCGAGCGCCTGGCAGCTGATCCAGGGCATCGAGACCCTCAGCCTCCGCATCGAGCGTCACGTGCAGAACGCGCAGGACGTCGCAGAGTGGCTCGACGCGCACCCCGACATCGCGAGCGTCAACTACTCCGGCCTGCCGTCGAGCCCATGGTACGAGGCGGCCAACCGCTACGCACCGAAGGGCGTCGGGGCGGTCCTGTCATTCGAGCTCAAGGGCGGCGTCGACGCCGGCCGTGCGTTCGTGAACTCGCTCGACCTGTTCTCGCACCTCGCGAACATCGGCGACGTCCGTTCGCTCGTCATCCACCCCGCCTCGACGACGCACTCGCAGCTGACGCCTGAGCAGCAGCTGACGGCTGGCGTCACGCCCGGCCTCGTGCGACTCTCGGTCGGCCTCGAGAACATCGAGGACATCAAGGCGGACCTCACGGCCGGCCTCGCCGCTGCGAAGCTCGTCGCGGACGCCGCCCGCGTCTGATCGGACTGCAACACAGCACGACCACAGCACCACCACTTCGGACCCCGCCGACGCCCAGCGCGTCAGGCGGGGTCCGTCGTCTGCGCCCGCGTCGTAACACAGTCAATGCCGATGCCACGGGTGCACGAGAATGGTGGTCTATGGACTGGCAGACACCCGAAGACAGCGTCCCGTCCCGTTTCGTGACCGAAGCGGAGGTGGGAGCGCTCCTCGCCAACCCGCCGTCGAGCGGCGCATGGCGCGACGGCGACCGTCCGGGCGACCGCCTGTTCGCGGCCATCGGCGAACTACAGTTCGAGCACGGCGGCCTCGTCCCGCACGCCCGTGTGGCCTACGAGACCTGGGGCACCCTGTCGGAGAACGGCGACAACGCCCTCCTGCTCCTGCACGCGCTCACGGGCGACAGTCACGTCCTCGGCGCGGCGGGCAACGGCCACGCGACGGCCGGCTGGTGGCCCGGCATCGTCGGACCTGGGCTCGCGATCGACACGGACAAGTGGTTCGTCGTCGCACCGAACATGATCGGCGGCTGCCAGGGCAGCACCGGACCATCGTCCTTCGCCCCGAACGGGGTCGAGTGGGGTTCGCGCTTCCCCTACACCTCCGTCCGCGACCAGGTCGAGGCGCAGCACCGTCTCGGACACCACCTGGGCATCGACCGTTGGGCTGCCGTGGTCGGCGGGTCGATGGGCGGCATGCACGCGCTCGAATGGGCCGTCACCTACCCCGATGAGGTGGAACGGCTCGCCGTCATCGCGGCTCCCCCGATCACCACGGCCGACCAGATCTCGCTCAACTTCGTGCAGCTCGAGGCCATCCGCACGGACCCGCACTTCGAGGGAGGCGACTACTACGACGCACCGGACGGCGACGGGCCGCACCGCGGACTGGCACTCGCACGTCGGATGGCGCTGCTCAACTACCGCAGCCCGGGCGAACTCAATGCTCGCTTCGAACGCAGCTGGCAGTCGAGCGTCAGCCCGCTCGGGAAGGGCGGCCGGTTCGCGGTGGAGTCGTACCTCGACTTCCACGGCAACAAGTTCACGCGCCGTTTCGACGCCGGCAGCTACATCGTGCTCGTCGAGGCGATGAATTCGCACGACGTCGGCCGCGATCGAGGCGGCATCGGCGCTGCGCTCCGGAGGTACGCGGGGCCGGCGCTCGTCCTCGGCATCGACAGCGACCGGCTGTTCCCGGTGTCCGGTCAGGAGGAGATCGCGATGCACCTCTCCGGCAACCTCGACGGCACGCTTCCGGCGGTCATCTCCTCCGATTTCGGGCACGACGGCTTCCTGATCGAGAACGCTCTCGTCGGACCGCATCTGCGACGACTGCTCGACGCCTGACCGCTGACCGAGATCCGCGCCAGGACAGGACGATCCGACCACTGATCAACAGTTGTCGCAGAAAATACCCCGCCACGGGTGCCACCCGATAAGGTGACTCCAGAGGTGCATCTCCATGGAACGCGTGGCGAGGATTCAGCGGCGATTGCTGCTGCGGACGACGCGGTTGTTCGGTCTCGCAGGGTGCGTGACCGCAGCCGTGATACTCAGCGTGCCCGGAGTGGTGACGCCGACGACGTACATCGTCCTCCTCGCGCTCATCGCAGCGCTCGCTCTCGCGCACATCGCGGCCGAGCGGTACACCAATCTCATCTGGATCGGCGTCCTGTTCGTCATCGGCCTCACGATCCTCGTGGTCATCGGCGGGTCGTCGGAGGTCGGACGGAACACCGACAACGTCGCCGCCGTCAGCGCCGCCGGGATCATCGCGGCCTTCGGGATGGGGTCGATCACCGCGAGGCTCGTCACCCCTCGTCCGGCGTGGCCGCTGCTGCTCGGCCTCTTCGCCGTGACCATCGTCACCGTCTCCCTCGTCACCGTCCAGACGGGCGGGTCGTTGTCCGCCGTCGGGCTGACCTTCGTGATGTGGATCACGATCGGGGCGTTCGCCCTGTGGCTCGCTTCGAGTATCCCGCGCCTCATCCGCCGCGTCGACACGATCGGCAACGCCTTCAACACGGAACGGGTCGCGAGTCAGGCAGAAGCCCAGCGCAGACAGGACGCCAGGCTGCTCCACGACACGGCGCTCGCAACCCTGACCCTGCTCGCGCACTCCGGCAAGGGCGTCGACGAGGAGGCCCTCCGATCGCAGGCGCGGGATGACGCACACCTGCTCCGCAGCCTCCGGCTCGGCGAGGAGCTCACCCCCGTCTCCTCCGGCACGTACATCCTGCAGCGCGGCCCGGAGATGTCGCTCGACGACGGCATCAGCACCGTCACGGAACGATTCCTCGCACGCGGACTCTCCGTCAACGTGTACGGAGGCGGCCGGGTCGAACTGGAGCAGCCCGTTCGCGAAGCGTTCCTCCTCGCCCTCAGCGAATGCCTGGAGAACGTCAGGCGCCATGCCGGCGTCGACACGGCGGACGTCACCGTCTCGAGCGACGAGTCGACCGTCAGACTCCTCGTGACCGACACCGGCGACGGCTTCGACCCGCGCACCGTCGCTCCAGGGCGGCTGGGCATCGCTGAATCGGTCATCGCCCGCATCGAGGACGTCGGCGGGCGTGCACGCGTGTTCGCCGCGCCAGGGGCCGGCACGACCGTCATCCTGGAGGTGCCGCAGTCGTGACCTCCGAGACGATGCCTGACCCGACCAGTCCAACGAAGCGATACCGTCACCGGCGCGCCCTCGACCGGCAGCGGTCGACGCTCGGCACGAGTCAGCTCGGCGTCGGACTGTCGGTGTCCGGGCTCGTCCTCGTGCTGTACGCGCTGGTCCGGTTCGTCCTGTACCTGCCGTACCACCCCGATCCGATGCTCGCCCTCCTGGCGTGGGTGATCCTCATCTTCGCGATCGGCTCGACGCTGCTGCTCGTGCGCCGCGACGGCTTCCACCTCTCGGACCGGGTGTTCACGGTGCTGCTCGTGGAACTCGGCGTCGTCGTCGTCCTCGACCTCGTCGCGGTGTGGGGGCAGAACGTCATCGGCCTGTATCCGACGGCTGCGGCAGCGGTCGGCGGTGTGCTGCTCGCCGCCGTCACCCTGCGCCCCGTCCGCGACATCGTCGTCGCGAGCGTCACCCTCGGCATCCTCCTCGTCCTCGCGCTCCTCACCGAGGCACGCGCATCGAGCGTGACCCTCGGCATCGAGATCCTCGTCGGCGCCATCACGATCGCGCCCCCGCTCATCGCCTCGGCCATCGTCTCGCAGTACCGGCGGATCGTCCGCAGGGAACTCGACCGGGTGATGGTCGCGAGCACGGTTGCGAGCGCGAGGGACGCCCTCGGCTTCTTCGACTCCGAAGAGCTCGTGACACTCGACCTCGAGGCCGAGGAGTTGTTCGACGGCGTCGCGGACGGCTCCGTCGCCCTCCCGCTCAGCCCGGAGCTCGCCGCGCGCGCATCGCGCCTCGCCACCGAACTCCGCCGGCATCTGACGCGTGGTGGCCGCGAGACCTGGCTCGAGCACGCGTTCACCGAATCGACGGTCCTCGCGGACGGCGCACGCCTCCGCGACCCAGAACGACTCGCGACGTATCTCTCAACAGATCAGCGGGATGGCCTGCTCTCTGCAGTATGGTTGCTCCTCGGGGAGACCGACGCGCAGGGGGCAACCGCTGTCCTGACGCTCGGACCGCTCGACCGCACGGAACACCAGGGTCGACCCGGCCCGCTCACGATCCCGATCGCACTCGAAGCGACCGGCATCCAGCGCGCCAAGGTGGAACCAGCCGTGTGGGAGGCGCTCAGCCGCGTCGGCAGCTATGCGGACACGTACCAGAAATCTCGCATCAGGATCGAGATCGACAGCTTCGTCGACAATCCTGCCGCGAGTCAGCGGAAAGGGGAACGTCAATGACGTCACAGCACACACGGATCCGGATCGGCATCGTCGATGACCACCGGATGCTGCTCGGCGCGCTCACGGAGTGGATCCGGAGCGTCGCGGAGGACATCGAAGTCGTTGTGGTCACACCGTCCTGGCCCGAGCTGCTCACGCATCCGGAGTTCCCGGTCGACGTCCTGCTGCTCGACGTCGACCTGAAGGACAACGTCCCGGTCGCGGTCAAGCTCGCGACGCTCAAGACGACCGGTGTCACGACCGTGCTCATGAGCACGTACAGCGATCCGGCCGTTGTGCGGGAGGCGCTGGCCGCTGGTGCGCTCGGTTACCTCGCGAAGAGCGAGGACGCCGAGACCATCGTGCACGCCCTCCGTGCTGCGTCGCGCGGCGAGTCGTACATCTCCCCGGAGCTGGACCTCGCGCTCGCGAGCGGCGCCACGGGTTCAGGGCCTCGTCTGAGCGCGCAGGAGCGACGTGTGATGGCGCTCTACGCCGCGGGCGAGCCGGTGAAGATGGTGGCTGAGAACCTCGGCATCTCCGACGAGACCGCGAAGAGCTACCTCAAGCGCATCCGCGAGAAGTACCGGAACGCCGGCATCGACGTCGGGACGAAGGTCGCGCTGCGCAAGCGCGCCATCGTCGACGGCATCATCGTCGACTAGTCTCGTCCGGTCGCGACCGGTCCCGTTCGGTCCCGTTCGGTCGCTGTCCCGGTCCCCAGCGCGATGCGCTCGCGCACGCGCGGGCCCGTGTCGCGACCGCGGGTCCATGCGCCCACGGCGGGTCCACACGCCGAGTGCGCGTTTTCGCCGCGAGCGCGGTGCGGATCCACCCCGCGCTCGCGCGAGCGCATCGCGCTGACCCGGGAGACTGCCAGTTACCCGCGTGCGCCGGCCGTCGCGATCGCCCCGGTGACGATGCCGCGACGCTGACGGCTGCGCTCGACCGCGAAGCTCAGGATCACGAGCAGGAGCCCTGCGACCGTCATCCCGGCGCCCAGCCACACCGGCGACAGGTAGCCGAACCCGGCGGCGATGACGAGGCCGCCGAAGAGCGCGCCCATCGCGTTCCCGATGTTGAGCGCGGAGTGGTTGAGGGCCGCTGCAATGGACTGGCTGTCGCGGGCGACGTCCATCAGACGCGTCTGGATGGTCGGCCCGATCCCCTGCGAGGAGAATCCGACCGCGAAGATGAAGAGGAACAGCGTCGGGATCCATGCGGCCGTCAGGGCGAGCGCGACGAGCATCACGATCATGAGCGAGAAGAACAGGTACAGGGTCTTCTGCACGCTCTTGTCCGCCAAGTGTCCGCCGACGAGGTTGCCCGCCGTCATGCCGAGTCCCATCGTCGCGAGGACCCACGGCACGAGCGTCTCCGGCGCCTTCGTGATCTCGGTCACGAGCGGGGCGACGTAGCTGTAGACGGCGAACAGTCCGCCGAACCCGATCGACCCGATCGCGAGCACGAACCACACCTGCGTGCGTTTGAACACCGCGAGTTCCTTGCGCATCGTCTGTCCAGGATTTCCGGGCTGAGCCGGCACCGCGAACCAGATCGCGATCGTGGCGAGCAGGAAGATGATGGCGACGATGACGTACGCCGACCGCCAGCCGAGACTCTGCCCGACCCAGGTCGCGAACGGAACGCCGATGACGTTGGCGATCGTGAGTCCCGTCAGCACGAGCGCGACACCGCGGGCCCGCTTCCCGGGGCCCATCAGGCTCGCGGCGACGAGTGCCGCGATGCCGAAGTACGCACCGTGCGGCAGGCCGGCGATGAACCGCGACGCCAGGACGAGGCCGAAGCTCGGCAGGACCGCCGATGCCAGGGTCGCGACCGTGAACGCGACGCCCAACCAGATGAGCACCTTGCGCCGCTGGAATCTGGCGACGAGCGCCGCGATCGTCGGCGCACCGACGACGACGCCGAGCGCGTATGCCGTGATGAGGAGCCCTGCCTGCGCGTTCGCCTGCTCATGACTCGTCGCGTAGAGGTCAGGCAGGAGGTCGTTCGCGATGTTGGGCAGCAGCCCCATGGCGACGAACTCGGTCGTGCCGATGCCGAACGCGCCCACGGCGAGCGCTAAGAGGGCAAGACGAATGCGGGTCGGCGACAGCTGCGTCGACCCGTCCATGGTGGTGGGCATAGCGAAAGTATAGGGCCACTCCCCTCGCCCATCGAATCGATTCGATACACTGCGTCCTGCGACAAGTGATGTCTATACGGCAACATTCTCATCACAAAAGGTACATACATCAATAATGTCTAGACGTAAAAGACTTCGGAAAATACGGTTACAAAACCGACAACAGCGAAGGCCCGAAGCCGACGCGACTGACATCGCTGAATGAAGAGGTGATTCCTTTGGAAAGTGACGTGGAACTCCGACCCCCGGTGAGCGCAACTACCTCCGTGGACTGGGGGTCGGACTGACGCTTCTCGCGGGAACGCTGCCGGTACTCGCAACGACGCTCCAATCGCCGTTCACCGTACTGTTCTGGGTGCTCTGCCCAATCACGGCGATCTCTGCTCTCGCATGCTTCGCATTGAGTCAAAGGAGAATCACATGATCACCAAATCGAATCAGCGTCGCGCCGTCGTCGCTTCGGCAGTAGCGTTCGCGCTCTCCCTCGCGACCCTCGGGGCGGCGCCTCCACAGGATGCCGCAAGCGGAGCATCGATTGCGCACTTCATCGAAGAAGCAGTTGGGCACGCAGCAACGGCAACGAGCACGAATGGCGTGGTCTCTGACTATGTCAGCGCGGCTAGTGAGCACGTAGACGTGCGTGGGGACGGTGTTGTCGATGTCGTGGGTGCGCAGACGATCACCATGAGTGACGGCCTGGCTGCCGTACGGTTCCCTCTCGCGGGTGCCGGTATCTCGACGCAATCAAGCTACACAGTGCTCTTCACCGCCGACGGGAAGGTCGCAAACACCGTTGAACTGCAATTCACGGAGGACGGAGCAGGCGGCGGGTCCCTCCGTGCCTGGCAGGACACCACGCAGATTTTCTTCGAACACATCACTGCTGCGGCAGCAGCCAAGAATGTCGGAGACGCGACAACTCTGCTCGACGCAAAAGGAAGCGGCGACTGGTGGGGAGAACTCGGCAAATGCCTCAACAACACGGGCGTTCCTGCTTGGATAATTGCACTGCTGAGCGGCTTGTGTGGCGCAGCCTGTGTCGTAACGTTCGGCATCGCCTGCGCTGCTTGTCTCGCCGCCGTCATCGGAATCTCTGAGGGTGTCATCATCGCCTGCATCGACTATGCGAATTCCCACGCCTAGCTGCACTTCAGCGTGAGGAGCTTGATCTAGTCGTAGACACGGAACTGCGCGAGCGGAAGGCGTCTTGCCCAGCCCGTCTTTCCCTCACGCGGCTTGCCTTTTCCATATCGCACGCAAACGGCAACGAGATCCCGACAACCGGTGCACTGCGCTGAGAGCGACGAGTGCGACGCACGTAGCTTCCAGCACCTTGCCACGCCTCTGCCATTACGGCACAGGAGCAACACGGCAGAAGGAGAACCGCGCGAGGGAAGGACGATCTGCGCAGATCGTCCTTCCCTCGTGCGGTTCTCCTTGTCTCAGGCGGGGGCGCCGGAGCGGGAGGTGAGTCGCAGCTACCCGCGGACCTACTCCGCGGACGCCCGCTCCTCGAGTGCGACCTCGAGCCGCTCGACCTTCGCGTCGAGCTCGCCCGTGTAGCCCGGGCGGATGTCGGCCTTCAACACGAGCGACACGCGGCTCCCGAACGCACCGACAGCCTCGGTCGCACGCTTCACGACGTCGAACACCTCGTCCCACTCGCCCTCGATCGTGGTGAACATCGAGTCGGTGTGGTTCGGCAGGCCGGATTCACGGACGACCGCGACGGCAGCAGCAACGGCGTCGTGGACGGAGCCGTCCGCATTGCCGTTTCCGGATGGTGCGACGGAGAAGGCTACGAGCATGGGTCACTCCAGATTCTGACCGACCGGACGGACCGGTCCGATCGGGTTGTGTGCGGTGTGCGGGGCGTGCGCGCGGGCGGGCCGGCCCTGACCGAACACCGGTTCGGTCTTCGGCGGCACGATGAGCGACCAGACGGCCCAGCCGAGCAGCAGGAAGTAGGCGACGTTGCGCAGCGTCAGCACGGTCACGAGCGCCGGGTTCTCACTCAACA
Source organism: Plantibacter sp. Mn2098 (assembly GCF_049319745.1). Lineage (NCBI taxonomy): Bacteria > Bacillati > Actinomycetota > Actinomycetes > Micrococcales > Microbacteriaceae > Plantibacter > Plantibacter sp. Mn2098. The sequence continues at coordinate 69,335 of NZ_JBMOUH010000005.1, forward strand.
GGGCGACATACAGGTACGGGTAGAAGATCTGGGTGAGCGCGGCGATCGCGAGTGCGAGCAGAGCCGGGGTCGCGAAGCGGCGGCCCCGATACACGATCCCCAGGATGACCGGCGCGGCGAGCCAGGTCACGAACTGTGGCGAACCGACCTTGTTGAACACGATCAAGGTCAGGACGAAGGCAAGTGAGAGCGCCGGCAGTACCTGTACGACGTGGCGTCCGCGTCGCACCGCGAGGATCCCGACGAGGATGACCGCGAGCACGGCCACGGCGAGGATCGGCGTCATGATCGATGCGACGGCGGCTTCCGCCGGCCCGGAGACTTGGAACGTGAGGATCTGGTGGTCGTAGTAGACCCCGCTCCCAGGCACACCGGCGACCGCCATCCACAGATAGATGTTGCCGATGGGCGACTCGACCTGGAGCCCGCGACCGGTCTGCTCCGTGACGAAGCTGAGCACGTGCGAGCCTCCGATCGCGAACCCGACGACGAGCACCGCCGTGGCCGTGATCACGGCCGTCAGCAGCACCGTGAGCCTGCGACGCAACGCGATCACCAGCGCACCGACGAGTGCGGCCGGCCAGATCTTCATCCACGCGGCGAGCGTCAGCAGGATCGTGGCGCGTCGTGGACGCCCGGCGGCCCAGAGCAGGCCGAGGATCGCGATGGGGACGGTCACCGAATCGATGCGCCCGAGTGCGATCGGCCCGAGCAGCACGAGGAAGCCGAGCCACCACCAGGCGGCAGCCGTCCGATGCTTCGACGCGCCGTTCCCGATGAGCACCCCGAACGCGACGGCGTTCAGGATCGACACGAGGACGACCCAGGCGAAGCCGTACCAGGCCGGCCCTGCGAGCAGTGGGATCAGCATCGGGACGATTGCGAGGATCGGATACACGAAGCTCACGTCGACGCCCGGGATCGGTCCGCCGCTCACCGCGTTCTCGACCCACGGCAGGTAGACACCCGTCACGTCGCCGATCGGCTGCCCGGGTGCTGCGAGGCACAACCAGATGAGGAGGACATGGACCACGGCGAAGCCGGACCAGAGAAGCCATCGGCGAGTCACGGACCCATCCTAGGGGCCGGTGCGGTCCTCGCGCTGTGGATCGGATGAGAGCGCGCCATCGCGCGCGGCGACGCCCTCCGGGCCGAAGGCGTCGCTCAGTACCCGCTGAACACGTCGGAGCGCACGCGCGTCACGCCGACGCCGCGGAGGGCCGGCCGGAGCCCGTCGACCATCGACGGCGGACCGGAGATGAGGACCTCCCGCGACGTCAGGTCCGGCACAGCCGCCAGCAGTCGGTCATGATCGATGCGCCCAGGCCCGAGATAGGTCCAACCGACCGGGAGGTGCGCAGGCGCTTCGGCGGCGCCGACGAAGACGCGCACGCCCCACGCCTCGAGTTCGGCCGCGTACGCGAGCTCTGCCGGATCCGAGACGACGTAGACGACCACGACGTCCCGCTGCTCGCCGCGCAGGTGCAGCTGCGAGAGCTGGCTGGCGAACGGGGTCACGCCGATGCCGGCCGCGATGAGCAGGAGCGGCCTGGCCGCATCCCGCGGGAGCGTGAAATCGCCCCACACGCCCGTCGCGCTGATCGTGCCGCCGACGGGGAGCGTCGCGAGCGCGCGCTTGAACGAGCTCGCGCGCTCCGGGACGCGCATCGCGACCCGGAGCGTCGTCCCGTCCTCCGGCGGCGACACGATGCTGAACGCACGCCTCGTTCCACGGACGTCGGCTCGGCGGTGCGGGACGGTGAGTTCGAGGTACTGGCCGGCCCGGAAGGCGACGGGCCTCGTTGCCGAGAAGGTGTATTCGACGGACGTCGGGGTGAGCTTCGTTGTGCGTTCGAGCCGCAACCGGATGCCGCTCCTCGCCGCGACGGCGAACGCGAACAGGTTGCCGACGAGGAGGGCGAGCTCCGGCGAGGAGAACACGGGACCGAACGAGTACGGCACCGAGAACACCACTGCGACGACGACCGCTTCGACGAGCTGCTGCCATCTGCGCGGCGGGAGGGTCAGGGGCTCGCTGAGCATAAACGCCGCGAGGAACACGATCGGGTAGGAGATGACGGGCGTCGCGAGGGCGGCATCGACGGTCTGCGCGCTCATCAGGAGCCGAACGGTCACGAGCACCCAGGCGACCACGATGAACAGGAGCGCCATGGTGAGCTTGCGGGTGCGGTACAGCACGAGGAACGCGAGGACGACGACGGCCGGCAGCAGGTAGGGGTTCGCGACCCACCAGGCCGATGCGGACGGTCCGGTCACGCCTGAGCCACCGACCAGTCCCATCACGACCGCCGCTGCCACGGCCGGGTTCACGATGTGTCTGCCCCGGACGGCGATGAGGTATTTGCTCGCCTGCGCGACGATCGACGCGATCCCGAGCCACAGCAGTGCGTACGGGTCGGACGTCGGGAAGAAGATGAAGAACAGCAGCAGCGAGGTGATGACCGCCGATTCGCTGTGCGGGCGCACCCGGAAGAGCAGGCCGAACAGCCGGTTCGACCCGTATCCGACCAGGAGGATCACAGCGAGCGATGCGAGCAGGGCGAGCGGGGTGTACGCGAGGGTCCCGGTGAGCGAGAGGATGAACGCGAGGAGCGCGATCGTCCCGAGCGAGAGCGTGACCAGCCGGTACATCGTGACGCGCCCGAGCACGGTGTCCAGCAGATAGCCGAGGCGACCGGCTCCGATCATGTGAACAACTCCCCTGGGAATACGGCCGAGTAGTCGACGAGGCCGCTGGTGAACATGCGAACGCTCTCGAACGCGAATCGAGTGGAGAGCGTGGTGTGGTCGGTGAAGAACAGTGCGGTCGCGAGACCGTCCGCGTGCATCGTATCGGCAGCGGTCGTCCAGGTGGCCGCGACCTCGTTGGTCGGCAGGCCTGTGCGACCGTCGATCACATGGTGGAGGCCGTTGCCCCACGCCCGCCGATTCGTGGCGGATGCACACAGCGACCCACCGGTGATGGTGGCGACACCGATCGCCTTCGACGGGTCGTAGGGGTGCTCGAGCGCTATCCGCAACCCGTCGACCGCTCCCCCTGTGCCGTCCGCATCGTCAGAGGGCTGTCGATGCAGGAGGTCGCCGGACGCGTCGACCGTAAAGCGGCGGAGTCCGTCGGCCGCGAGCAGTTCACCGATGAGGTCGACGAGCAGCCCCTTGCCGGCTGCACCGACGTCGATGACGACGGGCTGTGTTGTCGTGAGGGTCCTCGTCTCAGGGTCCCAGCGGGCGATGTCGTCCCAGAGCGGAGCGGCGACGGGCTGCCCCGCTTGGGTCAGTGAGTACGTGGCGTCGTATCCGAGGCGTTCGAGCGATGCCCCCACGAACGGGCTGACGGCACCTGACGTCGCGTCGAACAGCTCGCGATAGAACGCGAACAGCCGGACCGAGTCCGTCGGGAACCGCTCGCTCGTCGGACCAGCGGCGAATCGCGAGACGACGGAATCGCCGCGGAACCGCGAGTAGGTGCGGTCGAACCGCTCGACGAGGTCGTCGATGGCCTGTGCGAGTTCCGCGGAGAGCGGCCGTTCGGCGTCGATCTGCCAGGTGGTGCCGATCGCGTCGAATGGCCGCCCCGCGCGGATCACCCGATCACTTGGCCTGGGCATCCGCCTTGATCTCGTCGACGGCTTCGTTGAATCCGCCGCTCGTGAGCGAGGATCCGGCGACCTTCGACACCTTGAGCTGGTCGATGTCCTTGCCGACCACTTCCGCCTGGATGCCGGAGATGAACTGCGCCTGGTAATGCTTGCCGTTCGGGCTGACGGCGCCGGAGACGACGTCGACCTTCGTCACGACGTCCTTGGCGAGTGTGAGGGTGACGGTGAGGCCCTCGTCGCCGCCTGGCGACTGGTAGCTGCCCTTCGCGGTGTAGGTGCCGTCCTTGTACGTCGCACCGGATGCGGCGGCGTCTGAACCGCCGGTGGTCGCTGCTGCGGTCGGGGCGGTGGTCGTGGTGTCCGTTGTGCTTCCCGTCGCCGTTCCTGAGGCATCGGCGGCGGATGCGCAACCGGCGAGGGTGCCGGCGAGCGCCAGGCCGACGAATGCCACCATGGTGGCCTTGCCGGCCGAGCGGGTGAGCCGCGGCCCGCCCTCCGGGGTGGTGGTCGCAGACGTTGAACGGTTCATCGTGGGGCTCCTCATGGTGGACTGCAGAACTGCGGAATCCAAGTCTGTTGGTGGTTTCTGTGTGGGACCTCGTAGCAGGCTGGGAATCGATCTCTACCGGTCGGTCGGCGGCCTCGTGCGATCCCCGTCAGCCTTGCGTGACCCGTGTCTCAGCGTGGCGGCTCCCCCTGTCCGACAGGCTCGCCGACAGGCCTGCCGGAGGACCCGACGTCCGCGATGAGCGATGCGACGACGCCCCGCACTGCCTCTGCGACATCGAGCGCCACAAGCGGTCCGTTGGCGGCTTCCGCTCGGCCTGCGAGCGCGTGCAGCATCGCAGCCGTTGCTGCGACGCCCACGAGCGCCCGCCGGTCGGCGGCGATCCGCGACGCGTTCGTCGCCAGTAGCGCGCCGAGGATGCCCCCGAGCGCATCGCCGGAACCGGCCGTCGCAAGCCAGGCCGGACCGCCGGTGACCGTGATGCCGCTGCCGTCGGGGGCCGCGACGTGGGTCACCGCACCCTTCAGCACCACAACGACACCGAGGGCACTGGCGACCTGGACCGCCGACCCGACCGGATCGGCGTGCACGGAAGCGACGTCCGATGCGATCCCGAGGTCGCCGAGCATCCTGACCAGTTCTCCGGCGTGCGGCGTGACAACGATGCGCCAGGCTTCATCTTCGTCCCACCGCTCCGCCGCAGGAGCCGTCCCTGGCGCACGAACGGCCCGCGCCGCGACGACGTGACGCAGCGCGCCGGCATCGGCGATCGTCGGCACCTCGGACCGCAACGCGGCGACGATCCGTTCTGCCTCGTCGCCGGTCAACACATCCGCGTCCAGACCGGAGCCGACGAGCCACGCCTGCACCCGTCCCGTCGCGGTCACGACCTCCGGCCTGCGCTGCAGGACGAGCGAGGTCGGCAGCGCAGCGCCGAGGTATCGGATCATGCCGACGCCGGTCCTTGCCGCGGCCTCCACGCCGATGACGGCGGCGCCCGGATACCGCTCAGAACCCGTCACGACGCCGAGGACGCCGCGCGAGTACTTGTCGTCCGACGGCACCGGATGGACGATCCACTCGGCTGCCTGCGCTTCGGTCCACGCCGTCCACTCGGGTGACCCGCTCGGCTCACTCGGCTCTGTCCGTTCGTCCCGCTCATCCCGCTCGTTCCATTCGGTCATGCCCATACGATACGGCGAACGCTTCGACCGGCACCCGGTCTCATCGGGATGTGGAGGAACGGGTCGAGAATCCGAGCCTGTGGAGAACGGCTCCGCGGCATGCGCTTCGGCTAGCGTTGGGAGTCAACCGAAAGGACGGTCCATGCCGATCAGCATCCCAGGCCGGGTGGTCGTGTTCGACTACGGCGAGGTCATCTCCGTCACCCCGGTGCAAGCCGACCGCGACGCGATCCTCGCCATCGCCGACGTCGACGCCGAGCTGTTCTGGCCGCCGTACTGGCACCACCGCGACGCCCTCGACCTCGGTTCGCTGAGCATCGTCGACTACTGGAACACCATCCGTGAGGAGGTGGGCGCGAGCTGGTCCGATGCCACCATCCAACGTCTCTGGATCGCGGACTTCCGGAGTTGGTTGAGCATCAACACGGAGGTGTTCGACGCCATCGCAGAGCTCCACGCCGGCGGGACGCGCCTCGCCATCCTCTCCAACGCCGGCACCGACTTCGGCGGCTTCTACCGGCACGGTCCGCTCTCGCGCTTCTTCGAGCGGGTGTTCGTCAGCGCGGAGATGGACCTCGTGAAGCCGGATCCTGCCATCTACATCGAGACCATCCACGCGCTCGGGATCACCGCGGACCAGTTCGTGTTCATCGACAACCGCGTCGAGAACGTCGAGGCGGCCATCGCCGTCGGCGGCACTGCACACCACTTCACCGGCGCGGCGGGAATGCGCGACTTCCTGATGGGGTTGTCGCAAACGCCGTAGTCCGCCGGCCACGAGGCATGCGGACTCCGTCCAGCACGACGCCAGAGCATCAGAGGAGCCCAATGCCGTCCCTGTTCGACCAGTACCGCCTCCGAGGCGTCGAGTTTCGCAACCGTCTGTGGGTCGCTTCGATGTGCCAGTACTCCGTCGAGGCGCAGGACGGCGTGCCCACCACGTGGCAGCTCGTCCACCTCGGACAGTTTGCTGCCGGAGGCTTCGGCCTCATCCTCACCGAGGCGACGGCCGTGAGCCCGGAGGGCCGGATCTCCCCGCAGGACACGGGCATCTGGAATGACGAGCAGCGCGATGCGTGGAAGCCGGTCACGGCATTCCTCCGGCGGCACGGCGCCGTCCCAGGCATCCAGCTCGCGCACGCCGGGCGACGAGCCTCCTCGTACGCGCCGTGGGGCACGACAGGGACCGGAACCGTCCCCGTGGCAGAGGGCGGCTGGCAAACGGTCGCACCGTCCGCCGTGGCATTCACGGGGTCCGATGAACCGATCGAACTCGACCGAGACGGCATCGACCGCGTCGTCTCCGATTTCCAGGAAGCGGCGGTCCGCGCTGTCGACGCCGGATTCGAGGTCATCGAGCTGCACGCCGCCCACGGCTACCTCCTGCACCAGTTCCTGTCACCGCTCGCCAACCATCGCACCGACGAGTACGGCGGCGGCCTGGAGAATCGCGCCAGACTCCTGCTCCGCGTCGTCGACGCCGTCAGGGAGGTCGTCCCGCCCGAGCTGCCGCTCTTCGTCCGGTTCTCGGCCACCGACTGGACCCCTGGCGGACTCGACGAGGACGACATCGCCACCGTCGCCGGCTGGGCGAACGAGCACGGCGCGGACTTCTTCGACATCTCCTCCGGCGGCATCATCGCCGAACAGGTGATCCCGGTGGGTCCCGGTTATCAGGTGCGCTTCGCGGAGCACGTGCGGGCATCCGGCGTGCCGACGAGCGCGGTCGGACTCATCTCGGAGCCTGCCCAGGCCGAGGCGATCATCGCGAACGGACAGGCGGATGCCGTCCTCGTCGCCCGTCAGGCCCTGCGCGAGCCGCACTTCCCGCTTCGGGCCGCCGAGGAACTCGGCGCCTCAGCCGAGGTCCAGGCCGCCATCTGGCCCGGCCAGTACCTCCGGGCCAAGCCCCGCGCCTGACCAGCTGACCAGCTCCTGACCCGACCGCCCTCCCCGCTCTCCCGCCGTCCCCGCAGCGCAGCCGCCCCGCAGTGCCGCCCAAACCCGCGATCCCTCACCGACCACACACGCGCATAACTCCTTCAATCTGCACGGCGAAACAGAAAGACCCCCGGATTTCCGGGGGTCTTTCTGTCGGCACCGCCGATTTGAAGGAGTTATGCCAAATCGCGGGATACAGGTCGTGGCCTGAGTGGACCGTCGAGACCGGAGCCTGTCCGGAACCGAGGGCCACTCGACGGATCAGCGACGCCTCGTGGCGTCCTGCACCTCACCGACCAGTTCCTCGATGATGTCCTCGAGGAACAGCACACCGGTCGTGTTGCCCTCCTCGTCGAACACCCGGGCGACGTGCGCCCCCGAGCGGCGCATCGTGGTCAGGGCGTCCTCGACGTCCGAGCCTTCGAAGACCGACACGAGCTGACGGATCCGCTTCGCCGGGACAGGTCGCGACTCGTCGCCGTTGTCCGCCAGGTCGTCGAATCGCAGCACGTCCTTGAGGTGCAGATAGCCGAGCGGCGCCTGCTCCTCGTCGACGATCACATACCGCGAGTAGCCGTAGGTTGCGACCGCACGCTCCACATCCGACGGCGTCGCCGTCTCGGGGAGCGTGATGATCGAGCGCAACGGCAGTGCGACATCGCGCACCTTCTTCTCGGTGAACTCGAACGCGGCGACGAGCGCCCCCGTCGAGTCGGTCAGCACGCCCTCGCGCGTCGACTGGTTCACGATGGTCGCGACCTCGTCGAGGGTGAACGCGCTCGCAGCCTCGTCCTTCGGTTCAACGCCGAACAGGCGCACGATCGCGTTGGACACGGCGTTCAGCGCGACGATGATCGGCCGGAACACTCGCCCGACGAACACGAGCGGCGGCGCGAGCAGTAGCACGGCACGGTCCGGGACCGAGAACGACAGGTTCTTCGGCACCATCTCGCCGAACACCACGTGCAGGTACGACACGAGGAGCAGCGTGATGATGAACGCGATCGTCCCGATGCTCTCCTCCGGCAGCCCCGTGAGGTGCAGCGGGATCTCCAGGAGGTGGTGGATCGCCGGCTCGGAGACGTTCAGGATGAGCAGCGAGCACACCGTGATGCCCAGCTGGCTCGTCGCCAACATGAGCGTCGCGTGCTCCATCGCCCACAGCGCCGTCTTGGCGCTGCGTTTGCCCTGTTCGGCGAGCGGCTCGATCTGCGAGCGCCTCGCCGAGATGACGGCGAATTCTGCGCCGACGAAGAACGCGTTGGCGAGCAGCAGCACGAAGAGCCATGCAAGGCCTGCCCAGTCGCTCATGCTGCATCACCGTCCTCGGTCGGTTCCGGATTGGGGGTGAAGCGGATGCGGTCGATGCGTCGGCCGTCCAATCGTTCGACCCGCAGCACGCCGTCGGGGAGTTCGAGGACGTCGCCGACGACCGCGAGGCGTCCGAGGACGCTCATGACGTATCCGGCGACGGTTTCGTACGGCCCGTCCTCCGGCACGTTGACTCCGGCGCGTTCGAGGAGTTCGTCCGGGCGGAGGCTGCCTGGGAACGTGATCGAATCACGTCCGCGGACGACCCCGGCCCGCGTGCGGTCGTGTTCATCCGCGACCTCGCCGACGAGTTCCTCGACGAGGTCTTCAAGCGTCGCGACGCCGGCGGTTCCGCCGTACTCGTCGACGACGACGGCCATCTGGTAGCCGCGGCCGCGCAGCTGGCTGAGCAGCACGTCGAGCTTCATGGTCTCCGGCACGCGGAGCGCCGGCGACTGCAGCGCAGACACCGGGACCTCCGCCCGACGCTCCCGCGGGACCGCGATGGCCTGCTTCACGTGGACGACGCCGATGACGTCGTCGACGTCCTCGTCTGTCACCGGGAACCGGGAGTGGCCCGTGGTGCGCGCGAGTTCGAGGACGGCCTGCGCCGGTTCGCCCTTCTGGATGGAGGCGATGCGCGGGCGCGGCGTCATCACATCGGACGCCGTGTGGTTGGAGAACAGCAGCGTGCGGTTCAGGAGCGTCGCGGTGTCGGCTTCGAGGGTCCCCTCGATGGCGGAGCGTCGAACGAGGGAGGACAGTTCCTCCGCCGTGCGCGCGCCGGAGAGCTCTTCCTTCGGTTCGACGCCGAATGCACGGATGAGCCCGTTCGCGCTGCCGTTCAGCACGACGACCGCTGGTTTGAACACGAAGGTGAACGCCGTCTGGAACGGGATCACGATCTTCGCCGTCTGGCGGGGCAGGGCGAGCGCGAAGTTCTTGGGCACGAGCTCACCGATGATCATGCTGAGCAGTGTGGCGATCACGATCGCGGAGATGCTCGCGACCACGACCACGACCCCGTCGGGGATGCCGAGGGCCGTGAGCGGACCGTTGAGGAGCGAGGAGATCGCCGGCTCCATCGTGTAACCGGTCAGGAGCGTGGTGAGGGTGATGCCGAGCTGCGCGCTCGACAGGTGCGTCGAGGTGAGCTTGAGCGCCGCGATCGTCATGGTGAGGCGGCTCTCGCCTCGGTCGCGTCTGGCTTCGAGGTCCGCGCGGTCGAGGTTCACGAGTGCGAACTCCGAGGCGACGAACAGGCCGGTGCCGAGCGTCAGGACGAGTCCGACGCCGAGCATGATCCACTCATAAAGCACGGGCACCCCCTACGCGCGCGGAGCGGGGTCTGTGGGTGGGCGAACTGTCGGAACTATCAGGAGGAGGGTCGTCCATTGTGCGGACGAGTCTACCGGAGAGAGTGCGCGCGTGGCTGAAGTTTCGCCCACGGCGATCTGGTGCCGGTGCTGCGACTGGTCGACACCCTTCCAGTGGCGGTCCGACGGCGGCCGGACGGCGCCTCAGGCCGCAGCAGCCCGGGCTCGCACGCGTCGCTGACGCAGCAGCACCAGACCGATCGCCGCAGCCGCGAGCAGCGGGACGCCGCCGGACACGATCATGCCGATGTGCGGTCCGGCCCGCTCGACGAGCCAGCCCATGACCGGTCCCCCGACCGCCTGGCCGCCGAGCAGCACGAGCACGTAGACGGACATCACCCGACCCCGGATGGCCGTGTTCGAGGACAACTGCACGAGCGAGTTCGCCGCGGTGATGAAGAGGAGCGACGCGACACCGCCGGCGATGAGGAGCGCACCGAACAGCGCGAGCGTCGGCATCACCCCGGTCAGCGCCTGCAACGCGCCGAGCGCCGCAGCAGCGCCGAGCACGATGCGGAGGTCGACTCCGCCCCGCCTCGTCGAGGCGATCGCCCCGGCGAGCGCTCCTGCCGCGACGAGCGAGTTGAGGAGCCCGTACCCGCCGGCGCCGATGTCGAACACGTCGGACGCGTACGCGGCGAGGAGCACGGGCATGTTGAGCGCGAAGACCGAGACGAAGGCGAGCATCACGATCGTCCACAGGATGGCTGATTTCCGGACCGTGTAGCGCAGCCCTTCGACGAGTTGCCCTTTCGCACGGGCGACGACGGGGGCCGGCATCAGCGCGGCGACGTTCATGAGCGACAGCGTGAGGACCACGCCGGCGCAGGCGACGGCGTTGACCGCGAAGGACCAGCCGGAACCGATGGCCGTGATCATGATTCCGCCGACCGCCGGGCCGATGAGCTGGCCCAGCTGGTACACGGCGGAGTTGACGCTGATCGCGTTCGGGAGCCGGGCGGGACCGACCAGCTCGGTGACGAAGGACTGCCTGGCCGGGGTGTCCACCACGGTCACGAGCCCCAGGATGAACGCGATGAGGTAGATGTGCCACACCTGCACGGAGCCGGTGAGAGCGAGCACCGACAGGACGACGGCGAGCACGGCCGCGATCGACTGCGTGATCATGAGCAGCACCCGCTTGGGGTACCGGTCGGCCAGGACGCCGCCGTACAGCCCGAAGAACAGCATCGGCGCGAACTGCAGGGCGACCGTGATCCCCACGGCCGCAACGCTTCCGGAGAGCTGCAGGACGAGCCAGTCCTGGGTGATGCGCTGCATGCCGATCGCCGTCGTCGCGACGATGTGGCCGATGGTGAAGAGTCGGAAGTTGGGCACGCGGAGCGAGGCGAAGGTGTCGCGCCAGGCAGGGCGGACGCCGACGATCGGCATCTGAGCGGTGGGTGGGGGCAGGGGGACGGCGGTCTCCGTCGGTGGTGTCACGAGAATGTCCAGCGTTTCGTATGTCGAGTGCGTGATGTATGGATTGGCGATGCGAGTGGGTGGATCCCGCCGTCAACGCTATTCGCGGTATCGTCATTCCAGAAGAAAATCGGTCCTATAAGTCCTATTCGATTCTTCAATGAGAGGCTGTGGCATGTTCGATCCGGCGCTCCTCCGCACCTTCCTCGCGGTGGCGGAGACCAAGAGCTTCACGAGGGCCGCAGCGCAGTTGGGACTCAGCCAGCCGACGGTGAGCCAGCACATCCGGAAGCTCGAGGATGCGGCGAACCGCTGGCTCGTCGTCCGCGACACGAGGGATGTCAGGCTCACGGACAACGGCGACGCGATGGCGGGGTTCGCTCGGAGCATCCTCGCTGCGCATGCTGCCGCTGAGAGCTACTTCACCGGATCGGCGATGCGCGGCAAACTTCGATTCGGGGCGGCCGACGACCTCGCGATGACGCAGCTCCCCCGCATCCTGCGCCACTTCAGGCAGCTGCATCCGCAGATCAACCTCGAACTCACGGTCAACCAGAGCGGTCCGCTCTACCGGCGACTGAAAGCCGGGCAGCTCGACCTCATCTTCATCAAGATGACGCCGGGGAACGAGGAGGGTTCACTCGTCCGCACCGATTCGATGGTGTGGGTCGGCCTCGAGAAGACGACGATCGAACCCGGGATGCCGGTGCCGCTCATCGCGTACCAGGATCCGAGCCTGTCGCGTCAGCTGGCGATCGATGCGCTCGAGGGCGCGGGGCGGACGTGGCGGATCACCTGCAGCACCAGAGAGGTCAACGGGGTGCTCGCAGCCGTGCGCGCAGGCCTCGGCGTCGCGGTGTTCCCGCGCAGCCTCATCCCGGCCGACCTCGTGATGCTGAGCGGTCGTTTCGGCCTGCCGGAGCTCGGAGCGGTCGACTTCACGCTCCTCGCGAATCCCTCGGCGGCCTCCGAACCCGTCGCGGCCCTGACCTCCGCCATCATGGACCGCTCCCTGGCCTGATCCACCTCTCCTCCACTCCTTCACAATTCAGGAACATTTGCTGAATTCAGGACGATTCCGGCCACAGGCGACCGGAATCGTCCTGAATTGTCGGAATCGTCCTGAATTCTGCAAGTACCGGGTGGGAAGAGATGGACGGATGGGCGGACGAACAGAGATGAGGGGCGAGACGGATCAGGCGGGGACGGTCGCCGGCTCCTCTGCGAGGGGTGCCGGGAGGAGGTAGGTCTCGCGCACCTCGGCAGAATCGTGCGGGCCGCTGCCGTCCGGACCGGTGAACGGCTCGTCGAACTCGACGATCCACGTCGTCAGGTCCTCGGTCCAGATGGTGACGAACGCCGCGGAACGCGACCGGCCAGGGGCGACGATGACGCCGGAGACGTACTCGACGTTCGACGCGTCCGCAGCCGGGTCCGTCTGCACGAGCACCTGCATGCCGAGTCCGAAACCATGGTCGCCAGCTGCCGGTCGTCGAGTTGCCATGCGACCAGTGTCGCACGCGCACCCGGGATCCGGGCCTACCAGGAGACCGGCAGCGCCTTGCCCTCCTCATACCCAGCGGCCGACTGCACACCGACGAGCGCACGCTCGTGGAATTGGGCGACACTCGATGCGCCGGCGTACGTGAACGAGGACCGCACCCCGGACGTGATCATGTCGAGCAAGTCCTCGATGGACGGCCGCAACGGGTCGAGCGCGATCTTCGACGACGAGATCCCCTCGGCGAAGAGCGTCTTCCGTGCGAGTTCGTACGGGTCGAGGCGGCCGAACCGTTCGTGGACGGCCTTCGTCGACGCCATCCCCCAGCTCTCCTTGAACAGGGTCCCGTCCGCACCGCGATTGAGTTCGCCCGGCGCCTCGATCGTCCCGGCGAACCAGGACCCGATCATGACCGACGACGCCCCGGCGGCGAGCGCGAGCGCGACATCTCGCGGGTACCGGACACCGCCATCGGCCCACACCCGCGCGCCGAGCGCCCGTGCCGCCTCAGCCGTTTCGAGCACCGCGGAGAACTGCGGGCGGCCGACCGCGGTCATCATGCGGGTCGTGCACATCGCGCCAGGGCCGACACCGACCTTCAGGATGTCCGCGCCAGCATCGACGAGGTCCTGTACGGCGGACGCCGTGACGACGTTCCCCGCGACGATCGGGACGCCGAGCCCCAACGACTTGACCGCCTTGATCGCGCGAAGCATCCCCTCCTGATGTCCGTGAGCGGTGTCGATGACGAGGACGTCGACCCCCGCGGCGGCGAGCGCTTCGGCCTTGGCCTGGATGTCGCCGTTGATGCCGAGGGCCGCAGCGACGCGCAGTCGTCCGTCGCCGTCGAGGGCCGGCCGGTACAGGGTGGCCCGAAGCGCGCTCTTGCGGCTGAGCGTCCCGACGACCGCACCGTGGTGCAGGACGGGGGCGAAGTCGAGTTCGGCCGCCACCATGAGGTCGAACGCGGCGCGCCCGCCCGTCACGTCGTCGGCGTCGATGCTCGCGAGCGCACCGTGCACCAGGTCGCCGAGCTGCGCATCGGGCAACGCGGTCGCCAGTCGCGACGCCGTGATGCAGCCCGCATACCGTCCGGCATCGTCGTGGAGCACGATGCCGTGGCCCTCGACGGGCGGAATCCGCCGCAGCGCGTCTGCGACGGTGTCGCCCGGCGCCATCACGAGGGGCGTGTCGAAGGCGACCGGCTGCGACTTGACCCAGCGGATCGCCGCATCGAGGTCCTGCAACGGCATGTCCTGCGGCAGCACGCCGAGACCACCACGCCGCGCGAGCGTCGCCGCGAGTCTCGGCCCCGTCACCGAGTTCATGTTCGCGGACACGATGGGGATCGTGGCCCCCGTCCGATCGTCCGGCGCGAGGTCCACGTCGAGCCTGCTCACGATGTCGGAGCGGCCCGGAACGAGGAACACGTCCGAGTAGGTCAGGTCGTGGCTGGGAATCTCACCGATGAACCTCATGTGAACAACGTATCCCGCCCCATGTCTGAGCGCAGCCGTCAGCGAATGGGTTTAGGCTTGAACACTGGATCCTGCGGGCATCGTCGCTGCCCGCATACAGCAAGAATTCAACGGAGAGAGTGGGCGATCGACGGTGTCGAGCCAGATGACCGGTGTGGGCGCAGAGGACGGCGCAACGAGCGAATTCGGAGCCAATGAATGGCTCGTCGACGAAATGTACGAACAGTACATCGTCGACAAGAATTCCGTGGACCGGTCGTGGTGGCCGATCCTCGAGAACTACCACCCGGTGAAGGAAGCAGCAGCCACGGCGGCGACGCCCGCGACCGCAGCAGGCGAGGCAGCGCAGCCCGCCACCGGCGCGCAGAGCATCGACGGCCCCAACCCGCCCACCACCCCCATCCCGATCATCGGCTCGCAGCCGGTCGCGCGCACCACCTCGGTGCAGGCGAAGCCGGCCCCGATCCCGGCCGACGCGCCGGTGACCAGCCCGCAGCAGGTGCAGAAGCCGAGCACGGACGACGCCGAGACGGTCGAGCCGCAGGACAAGGTCACGGTCTTGAAGGGCATGGCGAAGTCCCTCGCCACCAACATGGATGCGAGCCTCACGGTCCCCACCGCGACGAGCGTCCGGACCATCCCGGCCAAGCTCATGATCGACAACCGCATCGTGATCAACAACCACCTGAAGCGTGCGCGCGGCGGCAAGGTGAGCTTCACCCACCTGATCGGTTGGGCGCTCATCCGTGCACTCAAGGACTTCCCGAGCCAGAACGTGTACTACGAGGAGGCCGACGGCAAGCCGACGGTCGTCGCGCCGGCGCACATCAACCTCGGCATCGCGATCGACCTCCCGAAGCCGGACGGCACCCGCGCCCTCATGGTTCCCGGAATCAAGCGTGCCGACACGCTCACGTTCAACGAGTACCTGACGGCGTACGAGGACCTCGTGACGCGTGCACGCCAGAACAAGCTCGCGGCGCCGGACTTCCAGGGCGTCACGGTTTCACTCACGAACCCGGGCGGCATCGGCACCGTGCACTCGGTCCCGCGACTGATGAAGGGCCAGGGCTGCATCATCGGCGCCGGCGCCCTCGAGTACCCGGCCGAGTTCCAGGGCGCCTCGGAGCGCACGCTCAACGAGCTCGCCATCGGCAAGACCATCACGCTCACGAGCACCTACGACCACCGCGTCATCCAGGGCGCAGGATCCGGTGAGTTCCTGAAGGTCGTCCACGAGCTGCTCATCGGCGGACGCAACTTCTACGAGGACATCTTCGCGGCCCTCCGCATCCCGTACGACCCCATCCACTGGGCTCCCGACATCAGCGTCGACCTCGCCGACGCCGTCGACAAGACGGCCCGTGTGCAGGAACTCATCAACGCGTTCCGCGTGCGCGGCCACCTCATGGCGGACATCGACCCGCTCGAGTACGTGCAGCGTTCGCACCCCGACCTCGACATCGCGACCCACGGCCTCACCTTCTGGGACCTCGACCGCGAGTTCGTCACCGGCGCGTTCGGCTCCGCCCGCACGGCGAAGCTGCGCGACATCCTCGGCGTCCTCCGCGACTCGTACTGCCGCACGACCGGCATCGAGTACATGCACATCCAGGACCCGGCCCAGCGCAAGTGGATCCAGAACAAGGTCGAGCGCAAGTACGAGAAGCCGTCGCACGACGAGCAGATGCGCATCCTCGGCAAGCTCAACGAGGCAGAGGCGTTCGAGACGTTCCTGCAGACCAAGTACGTCGGTCAGAAGCGCTTCTCCCTCGAAGGCGGGGAATCGACCATCGCGCTCCTCGACACGATCCTGCAGGGCGCTGCCGTCGCCGGCCTCGACGAGGTCGCGATCGGCATGGCGCACCGCGGCCGCCTCAACGTGCTGACGAACATCGCCGGGAAGACCTACGGTCAGATCTTCCGCGAGTTCGAGGGCACGCAGGCGCAGTCCAGCCACGGCTCGGGCGACGTCAAGTACCACCTCGGCACGGAGGGCACCTTCCGCGCGGAGAACGGCTCGGACATCCCGGTGTACCTCGCGGCCAACCCCTCGCACCTCGAAGCCGTCAACGGCGTGCTCGAAGGCATCGTCCGCGCCAAGCAGGACCGCGGCCCGATCGGCGCGTTCGGCACGCTCCCCATCCTCATCCACGGCGACGCCGCCATGGCCGGTCAGGGCGTTGTGGTCGAGACGATGCAGCTCTCACAGCTGCGCGGCTACCGCACCGGCGGCACCGTGCACGTCGTCATCAACAACCAGGTCGGCTTCACCACGCCTCCCGGCGAGGGACGCACGTCGATCTACAACACCGATGTCGCGAAGACCATCCAGGCGCCCATCTTCCACGTGAACGGCGACGACCCGGAGGCGGTGGTCCGCGTCGCGGAGCTCGCATTCGAGTACCGCCAGGAGTTCAAGCGCGATGTCGTCATCGACCTCGTCTGCTACCGCCGTCGCGGTCACAACGAGGGCGACGACCCGTCGATGACGCAGCCGCTCATGTACAACCTGATCGAGGCGAAGCGCTCGGTCCGGAAGCTGTACACCGAGGCGCTCGTCGGCCGCGGCGACATCACGGAAGAGGAGTACGAGGCGGCGCACCGCGACTTCCAGGACCGCCTGGAGCGGGCCTTTATGGAGACGCACGCCGCGCAGACCTCGCCGACGCCGATCGTCACATCCGACGTCGACGAGGACGGCTACGAGGGCGAGCTCGCGACGACCGGTGTTCCGGAGTCGGTCGTGCAGCTCATCGGCGACGCGTTCAACAACAAGCCGGCCGGGTTCACCGTGCACCCGAAGGTCCAGCAGTTGCTGCAGAAGCGTCTCGAGATGAGCCGCAGCGGCAACATCGACTGGGGATTCGGCGAGCTCCTCGCGCTCGGTTCGCTCCTCATCGAGGGCACCCCGGTGCGTATGTCCGGTCAGGACTCGCGTCGTGGAACCTTCGTGCAGCGCCACGCCGTCCTCCACGACCGTGTGAACGGTCAGGAGTGGCTGCCGCTCGCGAACCTGAGCGACAACCAGGCGCGGTTCTGGATCTACGACTCGCTCCTCAGCGAGTACGCGGTCATGGGATACGAGTACGGCTACTCGGTGGAACGCGCCGACGCCCTCGTCCTCTGGGAGGCGCAGTTCGGTGACTTCACCAACGGCGCGCAGACCATCATCGACGAGTTCATCTCCTCTGCCGAGCAGAAGTGGTCGCAGCGTTCCAGCGTCACCCTCCTGCTCCCCCACGGCTACGAGGGACAGGGCCCCGACCACTCGTCGGCTCGCATCGAGCGTTTCCTGCAGCTGTGCGCCGAGGACAACATGACGGTCGCCCGTCCGTCGACGCCTGCGTCGTACTTCCACCTGCTGCGTCGCCAGGCGTACGCACGCCCCCGTCGCCCGCTCGTCGTCTTCACCCCGAAGGCGATGCTGCGTCTGCGCGGTGCGACGAGCTCGGTGTCCGACTTCACGAACGGCAAGTTCGAGCCGGTCCTCGATGACGCACGCATCACGGACAAGGCCGCGGTCAAGCGCGTCCTCCTCCACGCCGGCAAGATCCACTACGACCTGCTCAGCGAGCTGGAGAAGAACCCGAACCCGGAGATCGCGCTGGTCCGCGTCGAGCAGTACTACCCGACCCCCGCGGTCGAGTTGAACGAGATCGTCGCCCAGTACCCGAACGCCGAACTGGTGTGGGTGCAGGACGAGCCGGAGAACCAGGGCGCGTGGCCGTTCATCGCGCTCGAGGTCGCCAAGCAGCTGCAGGGGCGCTCCATCGGCGTCGTCTCGCGTGCGGCGTCCGCATCGCCGGCAACCGGTTCTGCGAAGCGTCACGCCGGCGAGCAGGCGGAACTGCTGAAGACGGCGCTCACGCTGTAGTCACCCGCACCACCCGTCGAACGGCCGTCCCGATGCTCCGGGGCGGCCGTTCCGCATGTCCGGACGGTTCTCGGCAGGCTCACTGCTGTGTCGGGGTGCGCGACCAGCCGTCCACCATCATCTGTCGCGCCCGGCGCAATAGGCTGAACGAATGGAGTACGCCCTTCTCGCCGTCGTCGGCATCGTCACGATCGTCGCCGTCGCCGCCTTCGCCAGCAAGTTGCAGGTCGCCGCGCCGCTCGTCCTGGTGCTCGTCGGACTCGGGTTGAGTCTCATCCCGGCGGTCCCGGCGCTCGAGATCAAGCCGGAGTGGATCCTGATGGGGGTGCTCCCGCCCATCCTCTACGCGGCGGCCGTCAACGTGCCGCTCGTCGATTTCCGACGCAATCTGAAGGCGATCTCCGGGCTGTCGGTTGTGCTCGTCATCGTGTCGTCCGTCGTCATCGGCCTGATTCTCTCGACGATCCTGCCCGATCTGAGCCTCGCGGCCGGCATCGCGCTCGGCGCCGTCGTGAGTCCGACGGACGCCGTCGCCGCCACGTCCATCGGCAAGCGTCTCGGGATGCCGTCACGGCTCGTGAGCGTCCTGGAGGGCGAGAGCCTCGTGAACGACGCGTCGGCACTCGTGTTGCTGCGATCCGCGATCGCCGCGACCGCTGGAGCCGTGTCGCTCTGGGCGGTGGCAGGGGACTTCCTCTTCGCCGCATCGGTCGCAATCGCCATCGGACTCGTGACCGGCCTCGTCACGGTGCGGATCCGCGCCTGGCTCAAGGACCCGGTGCTCACGACCGTGATCTCCTTCGCCGTCCCGTTCATCGCGTACCTCCCGACGCAGTCGGTCAACGCCTCCGGCGTGCTCGCGGTCGTCGTCGCCGGGCTCGTGACCGGGCATCAGAGTGCGAAGTGGTTCACCGCCCAGGATCGGATCAGCGAGCGGATCAACTGGCGGACGGCGCAGTTCCTGCTCGAGAACAGCGTCTTCCTGTTGATGGGCCTCGAGCTCAAGTCGATCGTCGGCCAGGTGCAGTCGGACCACCGCATCGGCCTCATCGCGACCATCGTGCTCGGACTGCTGGTCACGGTGGTCCTGATCGTCGTGCGGATCTTCTTCGTCGGCGGGCTCGTGTGGTCGCTGCGGCGGGACGAGCGGAAGGCGCTTGCCAACCGGCCGCGGATGGAGCAGTACAAGGAGCGGTTCGACGAACGCACGACCGCGGTCCCCGAGCCGACCGATCCGCGGGTGGTGCAGCGGCGGGCCGTCGCGTCGAAGTCGTTCCGGCGGTGGGAGGCGCACCTCGACTTCCTCGAACGCGAGGGCCTCGGCTGGCGGGGCGGCGCGGTACTGGCGTGGTCGGGGATGCGCGGTGTGGTGACGCTCGCCGCCGCCCAGTCGCTCCCGAAGGAGACGCCGTACCAGCCGGAGCTCGTCCTCATCGCGTTCGTCGTCGCCATCGTGACGCTGCTCCTGCAGGGTGGGACGCTGCCGCTCGTCATCCGGTTGAGCCGGGTGGGCGGCAACGACAAGCAGGCCATGCGGACGCAGTTGCTCGAGCTCGTCGAGGAGATCTCGACGGTCGGCGTCTCGCTGCTCGATGCCCCCGATCTCACGACCGACGAGGGGAA
Source organism: Plantibacter sp. Mn2098 (assembly GCF_049319745.1). Taxonomy (NCBI): domain Bacteria; kingdom Bacillati; phylum Actinomycetota; class Actinomycetes; order Micrococcales; family Microbacteriaceae; genus Plantibacter; species Plantibacter sp. Mn2098. The sequence continues at coordinate 89,176 of NZ_JBMOUH010000005.1, forward strand.
GCCCTTCGATCAGGCGGTCGTCGAGCGCGTCCGGGCGAGCAGCCTCGTCAAGGTCGGGACCGAGACTGAGCGTGTCGACGACAGTTCCGACGTCGGGCCGCACGAGCAGTATCGGCAGTTGCGACGCCGAGTACTCGACGCGGAACGCGATGCGCTCCTCGATGCGCGGGCGGCAGGGTCGTACACCTCAGCCGCGCTCGCTCGCGCTCAACAGATGCTCGACCTCGAGGAGTCACGCCTCGACCAGATCGACAACGCCTGACGTCCATCTCGCAACCGTGCAGCGCGATGCGCTCGCGCACGCGCGGGTCCTTGCCGCGAGCGCGGGTTGCGCACACCCCGCGCTCGCGGCGCAGGGTAGCGCTCACGCGAGCGCGCGACGCGAGAGTCGCGCTACGCCGGCTCGTGCGTCGCCTGCGCAGCGCGCAGACTGGCGAGCACCTGACTCTTCAGGTCCTCGGGTGCAGCTTCCTTGCACGCGCGCTGGACGGCTTCCGTCAGCGTGCGCGACACAAGCGCCTCGTCACGGCAGTCTGCGCAGTTCTCGAGGTGTTCCCGGATGTCCGAGGCCTCGGTGCTGCACACTTCCTGACGCAGGTACTCTTCCAGATCTGATTTGGCTTTCTCGCAGCCACAGTCGCTCATTTTGTGCTCTCCTGCTTCCGAACAACGAATCCACGCTCTTCGGCATAATCGGCCAACAGGTCACGGAGGAGTCGTCTGCCACGGTGCAGCCGGCTCATCACCGTCCCGATGGGGGTTTTCATGATGTCGGCGATCTCCTGATACGCGAAGCCCTCGACGTCAGCCAGGTACACCGCGAGCCGGAAGTCCTCCGGGATCGCCTGCAGTGCGTTCTTGACATCGCTGTCCGGCAGGTGGTCGATCGCTTCCGCCTCGGCCGAACGGCTGGACGTGGCGCTGATCGACTCAGCACCGCCCAACTGCCAGTCCTCGAGCTCGTCGATCGTCCCCTGGTACGGTTCCCGCTGCTTCTTCCGATACGTGTTGATGTACGTATTGGTGAGGATGCGGTACAGCCATGCCTTGAGGTTGGTCCCCTGCTCGAACTGTCCGAATGCGGCGAACGCCTTAACGAAGGTCTCCTGGACGAGATCTTGCGCGTCCGCCGGGTTCTTCGTCATGCGCATGGCAGCGCCGTACAACTGGTCGATGAACGGCAATGCCTGCTCTTCGAACAGCGTTCTGGGATCCGGCTTCGCCGGGCGTGGTTCTGGGTCGACGGAAGTCATCACCTGCCAGTCTACGGGCACCCCGATCACCGGGCTTTCCGCGCGTTCCAGCACAGCTGACGACATCCGCTTCTCCTCTTCCGTGTAACCCCGACTACTGTTGGAACCAATGTTGACCAATCCGTATTCCGCACCAGATTTCGACGTGTATGGCGATGCCGAGCCAGAACGCCCAGATGAAGCGTGGCCCGCGCCCGTCGCAGCCGGCCCCATCGACGCGACGGTGTCGCTTCCGGGATCCAAATCCCTCACCAACCGAGAGCTCGTCCTCGCAGCCCTCGCCGACGGGCCGTCGCTGCTCAAGGCGCCGCTGCACTCGATGGACAGCAACAACATGGTCGAGGCGCTGCGTGCGCTCGGCACCACGATCCAGGAGCGTCCGGCCTCCGGCGCGTTCGGGGCGGACTGGCTCGTGACCCCGGCGGAGGAGCTCACCGGCAGCACAACGGTCGAGTGCGGTCTCGCCGGGACGGTCATGCGCTTTATGCCTCCCGTCGCGGCGCTCGCCCTCGGCCCGACCGTGTTCGATGCCGACCCGTCGGCCAGGAACCGTCCGATGGGGACGATGATCACCTCGCTCATGGAACTCGGCGTCGACCTGAGCGATGACGGCCGTCGTTCCCTCCCGTTCACCGTGCACGGCACCGGCAGGGTCGCGGGCGGCACGCTGACGATCGACGCGTCGTCGTCGAGCCAGTTCGTCTCCGGTCTGCTGCTGTCGGCGGCCCGCTTCGAGGACGGACTGCACCTCGTCCACGCCGGCGAGCGCCTGCCGAGCCTCCCCCACATCGAGATGACGATCGCCGCCCTCGCAGCGCGCGGCGTGATCGTGGAGAGCCCTGCCGTCGGCGAGTGGGTCGTCGCCCCCGGCACGATCGGGGCTCGCGACATCGCGATCGAACCCGACCTCTCCAATGCGGCTCCGTTCCTCGCCGCCGCGCTCGTCACGGGCGGCAGCGTCACACTCAAGGGCTGGCCGGCGTCGACGACGCAGGTGGGGGCAGACCTCGTCGACCTCCTCCCGCTGTTCGGCGCGACGGTCACCCTCGACGGCGACCGTCTGACGGTCACGGGCGGCGACCGCATCACCGCGGTCGACATCGACCTCACCACCGGTGGAGAGCTCGCCCCGGCCCTCACCGCCCTCGCCGCCCTGGCCGACGGCCCGTCCACCATCACGGGCATCGGCCACATCCGCCACCACGAGACCGATCGCCTCGCAGCGCTCGCGACCGAGATCAACAAGCTCGGCGGAGCGGTCACGGAACTCGAGGACGGCTTGCGCATCGAGCCGAAGCCGCTGCACGGCGGCGAATGGCACAGCTACCACGACCACCGCATGGCGACCACGGGCGCCATCCTCGGTCTCGTTGTGCCAGGCGTGAAGATCGAGAACGTCGCGACGACCGCCAAGACGCTGCCCCAGTTCACGCAGCTGTGGCAGACCATGCTCGGGGCCTGATCGATGAGCTGGTGGGCAGACGACGACGATGACGACGAATTGGAGCTCGACGAGTCGAGCGTGCGCGTCCGGCCGAACCCGAAAGCCAACCGACCGCGCACGAAGACGCGTCCGGAACACCGCGACGCGCTGACCGCCCGGGTGCTCGGCGTCGACCGCGGCCGGTACTCGGTGCTCCTCGACGAGGGCACGCCGGACGAGCGTGAGCTCACCTCGACACGTGCGCGCGAGCTGCGCAAGCAGGCGATCGTGACCGGCGACCGCGTCGACGTGGTCGGCGACACGAGCGGCACGGAGGGCACGCTGTCCCGCATCGTGCGCATACAACCCCGCACCACGCTGCTCCGACGCAGCGGAGACGACACGGACGCGATGGAGCGGATCGTGGTCGCGAACGCCGATCAGATGCTCATCGTCGTCGCCGCCGCGAACCCGGAGCCCCGCGCCCGCCTCGTGGACCGTTACCTCGTCGCAGCGTTCGACGCCGGCATCACCCCCATGCTCTGCATCACCAAGACGGACCTGCAGGACCCGGACGAGTTCCTGGCGAACTTCGCGGGGCTCGGGCTCCGGGTGTTCCGCAGCCGGACCGATGCGATGCCGCTGGAGGAGATCACCGAGGCGCTCATCGGGCACGACACCGTCTTCGTCGGCCACTCCGGCGTCGGGAAGTCGACGCTCGTGAACGCCATCGTGCCGAGTGCCGACCGGGCGACGGGGCACGTCAACGTCGTCACCGGTCGAGGGCGCCACACCTCGTCCTCGACGGTTTCGCTGCGGGTGGTGGATCCGGCCGGAACGGGTTGGGTCATCGACACCCCCGGCGTCCGCTCGTTCGGACTGGGGCACGTCGACACGGACAACATCCTGAAGTCGTTCACCGACCTCGCGGAGATCGCGGAGGACTGCCCTCGCGGCTGCACACACCTGCCTGACGCCCCGGACTGCGCCATCAACGAGGCTGTCGCCGAGGGGCGTCTCGGCGAGGCGGGTGTCGCACGTCTCGACTCGCTGCAGCGCCTGCTTGCGACGTTCGCGACCCTCAAGGCGGAGGCGTACTGAGCCGATCGGTAGGCTGAACACATGACCGAACCGATCCGCTTGTCCGCAGGCGACACCGCCCCAGCCTTCACCCTCACCGACCAGGACGGCGCTCCCGTCTCGCTCGCAGACTACGCGGGCAAGCAGGTCATCGTGTACTTCTACCCGGCCGCGATGACGCCGGGCTGCACCAAGGAGGCGTGCGACTTCCGGGACAACCTGTCCTCGCTCGCATCGTCCGGTTATCAGGTGCTCGGCATCTCGAAGGACGAGCCGTCGAAGCTCAAGGAGTTCCAGGAGAGCGAGGGGCTGAACTTCCCGCTGCTGAGCGATGCCGACCTCGCGGTGCACAACGCCTATGGCGCCTACGGCGAGAAGAACCTCTACGGCAAGCTCGTGACCGGTGTTCTCCGCTCGACGTTCGCGGTCGACGGCGACGGGCGCATCACGCTCGCCAAGTACAACGTCAAGGCGACCGGTCACGTCAAGAGCCTCCGGAAGGCGCTCGGTCTCGACGCCTGATCGATCAGCGGCGGGATGCGATGGGCGGCCCCGGTCCACAGGCCGCCGCCGGGTTCGATGTCACCAGGCACACCGCGCATCCCGTCCGCTCGGTCCACTCAAAGCACCCTCGTCAGCACTCCCAGACAGTTCTCAAGAAACTCGCAGAGAATTGTCCTCATGACCGGACCCCGCATCCTCATCGTCGACGACGAACCCAACATCCGTGACCTCCTCACCACGAGCCTCCGCTTCGCCGGCTTCGCCGTCCGAGCGGTCGGCAACGGCGCTGCAGCCATCTCGGCAGTGCTCGAAGAGGAACCGGACCTCATCATCCTCGACGTTATGCTCCCCGACATGAACGGCTTCGGCGTCACCAAGCGCCTCCGTGGCGCCGGGTACACCGCCCCCATCCTGTTCCTCACCGCGAAGGACGACACCGAGGACAAGATCACGGGCCTCACCGTCGGCGGCGACGACTACGTCACCAAGCCGTTCAGCCTCGACGAGATCGTCGCGCGCATCAAGGCCATCCTCCGTCGCACCATGCAGGCCGACGAGGACGCGGTCATCCGCACGGGCGAACTCACGATGGACCAAGACACGCACGAGGTCCTCGTCGGCGACACCCCCATCGATCTCAGCCCCACCGAGTTCAAGCTGCTGCGCTACCTCATGCTGAACCCCAACCGCGTGCTGTCGAAGGCGCAGATCCTCGACCACGTCTGGGAGTACGACTTCAACGGCGACGCCGGCATCGTGGAGAGCTACATCTCCTACCTGCGCCGGAAGCTCGACCAGTTCTCCACCGAGCCGCTCATCCAGACCAAGCGCGGCTTCGGCTACATGCTGAAGGCCGGAAAGGCGTAGTCCGCCTGTTATGACCGATTCCGTGTCCGCATGGTGGACTGGCGTTTCGCTGCGCACCAAGATCACCGGGGTGACCGTTCTCGTCCTCGCCTTCGGGCTGCTCGTCGCGGGCATGGGGACGACTCCGCTGCTCAAGGAGGTCCTGACCCAGCAGGCGAACGACCGGTTGATGTCCTCGGCGAAGGGCCGGCTCGCCGGCACGATCGACCCGGACACCGGCGAGCTGACGCTCACGGAAGAATCGGTTCCCGACGACATCTACATCGCGATCTACAACCCGGGCGGGTCTCTTGCGGGGCACACGGGTTCCAATCGTGATCCGGCGACCCTGCCGGACTTCCCGACGACATTCACGTCGGAGGACCTCGCGATCGGCGGCACCGGCATCTTCGATGTCACGAACGCGACGAAGACGATCGTCTTCCACGCCGTCACGGTGCCGTACACGGTCAACGCGTACGGTCAGACGGGCGTCGCGTTCGTCGCGATCTCGATGCAGAGCACCGACAACACGATCGCCACCTATCTGACGATCTTCTTCGTGCTCGGTGTGCTCATCATCATCGTCGGTGCGTTGCTCACACGATGGCTCGTGACCGGGACGTTCGAACCGCTCAGACAGGTCGAGCGCACGGCCGCGGCCTTCGCCGACGGCGATTTCAGCCAGCGCGTCGCCGGCTCGACCCCGAACACGGAGGTCGGTCGGCTCAGCCGATCCCTCAACACGATGCTCGCCCGCATCGACCGCGCCTATTCCGACCGCGGGAAGACGATCGAGCAGATGCGGACCTTCGTCGGCGACGCCAGCCATGAGTTGCGAACCCCGCTCGTCTCCGTCCGCGGATACGCGGAGCTGTACCGGATGGGCGCCCTGCAGACCCCGGAGGACGTCGCGCAGGCGATGGATCGCATCGAGAAGGAAGCCATCCGGATGGGTGCGCTCGTGGAGGACCTCCTGCAGCTCGCCAGGCTCGACGAGACCAGGCCGCTCAACCTCACGCCGGTCGATCTCCTGCCGATCGCCCGCGATGCAGCACTCGACACGACCGCTCAGGCGCCCGGTCGCAAGGTCACGGTCGTCCTCGATGAGCCGGCGCAACCGACTGGAGCACCTGACGCCATCGCGGCCCCGGCCGAGCCGGTACCCACGCAGGACCCCACGATGGCGCAGACCGCTCCGATCAGTTTCGCCGGCGCGGCCTTCGCCAGGTTCCGCAAGCGTTCGAGGCCGTCCAGTTCCGAACCGGCAGGTCCGGACGGGTCCACCCCAACCGCACCGCTGTCGCTCCCGGTGCCCCCTGTCGTGCTCGGCGAGGAGAACAAGGTCAGGCAGGTCGTCACGAACCTCATCGGCAACGCCCTGCGGTTCACACCGGCCGGAAGCCCGATCGAGCTCGGTGTCGGGGCGGATCAGCGCGCCGGAACGGCGACGATCTCCGTCATCGACCACGGTGAGGGCATCCCTCCGCAGATCCGCGAGAAGATCTTCCAGCGCTTCTGGCGAGCAGACAGTTCGCGCACGCGCGAGACCGGCGGCAGCGGATTGGGTCTCGCCATCGTGTCGTCGATCGTCGCGGCCCACGGCGGCCGCGTCGAGGTCACCGAGACGCCGGGTGGAGGCGCGACGTTCCGTGTGGTGCTGCCGCTCGCTCCGTCAGCACGACCCGTCGCTGAAGCGCAGCAGCCCCCAGCCGTCGAGTCCTGAGCGCGCTCAGCGCGGCTCGACCGGATTCATGCGTGCTCGCACGGACCGACCGGTGGAGCGGGAGGTTCACGCTCGCAGGTTGCCGACCACGGTCGCCGCCAATGCAATCGAACGGTCACGCATGTCGGCCGCGGTGAGAGGATGCTCGTCTGTCTGCCAGACGGTGAGCTGGATCCAGTTGCCGCGCACGGACAGGTTCACCTCGCACGAGTCGTCTTCAGAACACACGATGAATGCGTTCTCTCGTGGGATTCCGTCGATCGACACCGTTTCGAGTGGGCCTTCGGCAGCGACATAGCGACGTACGAGGTCATATCCCCAGGCTCCACCCCTCGCCGCGATGAGAGTACCGGCCGACACACCGTTTTCCGTCTGAGCCAACATAAAAGAACAGCGCAGGGTGCCAGCGGCTGCCGCGGCACTCGATTCAAGCAGGTACCATCGATCCTGATCATCCGTCACACTAATCTCGGTGCCGAGATCGAGGACGTCCGTTGCGGCATCGGATGACACCATCTCGTCACAGGCCGCAGGTAGGGCTTGCGTTCCCGCCACCCCTGTCCATATCTCACGGGGACTTGCAGCGACCGGCGTCAACGATGCCGCTAGCGCCGCCAGGAGCTCGTCCACACGGCATTCAGCTTGTTGTCCAGTCAGGCCTTCGCCAGTGCCCACGCCAGAGAGCCTCGTCTCCACCCATGCAGCGCCGACCAGCATCGTGGCCGTGCAGGCGTGTGACTGTGCGGCGCCGGAGCCGAGCGGATCACACACGATCTCCGTATTGCTTGATCCGCTGGAATCAGTTTGTACGACGGGGGCATAACGTTCCCAGTCCGCTGCGGCGTCAGGCACCACCGCAACGTACACTCGTGATGCCAGCGCTGCAGCGTTCAATCGACCCGTGCCCCACAAACAGGCCAGCCCGCCGACGGAGTCTGTTGCGATGAATCGGGCGTCACGAAATTGAGCGTCCGCCTGGATGGGTTCGGGATCCACCTGCACCCCCAGCGTTGCGGTGACTGTGGAAAGTGGGATCAAATCCACACATCGGAGGCCGGTCGTTGACGTTGGACGCGTCGGCAGGACCGGCGTCGGCGACGACGACGCCTCCGCTGCAGGTGTCGATGGTGCCGGAGTTGTTGTGTGCGCGCAGCCGGTCAAGAATGCTGCGCAGACCAGTATGGCCGCCCCCAGAGGTCTCATGTCGCAATCCTAGGGACGACAGATCGTGGGACAGTCGAAGCAGCGCAACAATTATGAGTCGATCGGCCGACAATATTGAAGAGCGGCCCGTGCTGACGCCGAACACGCCGAAAGTGCTCCATTCCAAACAGCGAACGGGCGCCTCCCCGAAGGGAGACGCCCGTTGCGTGTTGAACTGTGCGGACTAGAAGTCCATGCCACCGGTGGGGTCGCCGGCCGGAGCCGCGTTCTTCTCCGGCTTGTCGGCGACGACGGCCTCGGTGGTGAGGAACAGACCAGCGATCGACGCTGCGTTGAGCAGCGCGGAGCGGGTGACCTTCACCGGGTCGTTGATGCCGGCAGCGAGCATGTCGACGTACTCGCCGGTCGCGGCGTTGAGGCCGTGTCCGACGGGCAGGTTGCGGACCTTGTCTGCAACCACGCCGGGCTCGAGGCCTGCGTTCAGAGCGATCTGCTTGAGCGGTGCGTCGATGGCGACCTTGACGATGTTCGCGCCGGTTGCCTCGTCGCCCGTGAGCTCGAGCTTCTCGAACGCGGTCTTGCCTGCCTGGATGAGCGCAACGCCACCACCGGCGACGATGCCCTCTTCGACAGCAGCCTTCGCGTTGCGGACAGCGTCCTCGATGCGGTGCTTGCGCTCCTTGAGCTCGACCTCCGTAGCGGCGCCGGCCTTGATGACTGCGACACCACCGGCGAGCTTGGCGAGACGTTCCTGGAGCTTCTCACGGTCGTAGTCGCTGTCGGTGTTCTCGATCTCCTTGCGGATCTGCGAAACACGACCGGCGATCGCCTCGGCGTCGCCAGCACCCTCGACGATGGTGGTCTCGTCCTTGGTGATGACGACCTTGCGTGCACGACCGAGCAGGTCGAGGGTGACGGTCTCGAGCTTGAGGCCGACCTCCTCGGAGATGACCTGACCACCCGTGAGGATGGCGATGTCCTGCAGCTGAGCCTTGCGGCGGTCGCCGAAGCCAGGAGCCTTGACGGCGACGGACTTGAAGATGCCACGGATCTTGTTGACGACGAGGGTTGCGAGTGCTTCGCCGTCGACGTCCTCAGCGATGATGAGGAGCTGCTTGCCGGACTGGATGACCTGGTCGACGATCGGGAGCAGGTCCTTGATCGCGGAGATCTTCTGGTTGGCGATGAGGATGTAGGGGTCCTCGAAGACTGCTTCCTGGCGGTCGGGGTCCGTGACGAAGTACTGCGACAGGTAGCCCTTGTCGAAGCGCATGCCCTCGGTCAGCTCCAGCTCGGTGCCGAACGTGTTCGACTCCTCGACGGTGACGACGCCTTCCTTGCCGACCTTGTCGATCGCCTCGGCGATGATCTCGCCGATGGTGGTGTCGCCGGCGGAGATGGAAGCGGTCGCTGCGATCTCCTCCTTGGTCTCCACCTCCTTGGCGTTGGCGATGAGCTCGACGGTCACTGCTGCGACTGCCTTCTCGATGCCACGCTTCAGGCTGATGGGGTCTGCGCCGGCTGCGACGTTGCGCAGGCCTTCGCGGACGAGCGCCTGAGCGAGGACGGTGGCGGTGGTGGTGCCGTCGCCAGCGACGTCGTCGGTCTTCTTGGCGACCTCCTTGACCAGCTCAGCGCCGATCTTCTCGTACGGGTCGTCGAGTTCGATCTCCTTGGCGATGGAAACGCCGTCGTTGGTGATCGTGGGGGCGCCCCACTTCTTCTCGAGGACAACGTTGCGACCGCGCGGTCCAAGGGTGACCTTGACCGTGTCAGCAAGAATGTTGAGTCCACGCTCGAGACCCCGACGGGCCTCCTCGTCGAAAGCAATGATCTTAGCCATGTGTGTTTTTCGTCCCTCCCGGACGTCATGAACGTTGTTAGCACTCAGAGAGATCGAGTGCTAAGACGATTCTGGCACTCAGGGTGTGGGAGTGCAAGTGAGACGGGACGCCCGGAGCGAACTCCCGGGAACGGACTCGGCCGGGTGAAACGCAACGTCGCCGCCCACTGCGCAGTGGGCGGCGACGACGGGATCGGGTCCCGATGCGTTCTGTGTCTTACGCCGGACGGACGCTCTCCGCCTGGGGCCCCTTCGCCCCGGTGCCGACGTCGAACACAACGGCCTGACCTTCTTCGAGAGACTTGTAGCCGTTCATGTCGATCGCGGAGTAGTGCACGAAGACGTCCTGGCCACCTCCATCCACCGTGATGAAGCCGAAGCCCTTTTCAGCGTTGAACCACTTGACGGTTCCGTTCGCCATGTTCTTACTCCTATAGCTGCGTGCAAGCGGCGCCGGCTGATGCCGGGACCGGGCCCACCGCGGACTGCGGTGATCGCCTGCTCCGGATCGACGGGTCGACCCAGAACCGGGACGAGCGGCCAATTCCAGATACTAGCGGCGGACACCCCGCGAAATCACGCGGTTTTCGAGAAATTCTTCGGAGTATTACGTCAACTCAACACGCGTGAAACACAGCCGAAACACTCGGTGACGGACCGCTCGGTTTCGGAAGCGGACGCGCCGGGGACGATCGCTGGGCTCAGCCGGCCGGCTGGTAGTCGGCCCCGAGCACCACGACGATCCGCAGCATGGGGGTGTCGCCTTCCTCGGTGGGGATGGCGTACTGCTGGCTGACTTCGATCGGGATGCCGCCGAGCGCGTTGGAGATGGCCCGCGCCGCACCCTCCTGCGAGGGGTCCTGGTAGTAGATGCCGCTCTTCTCGACCGTGTCGGTGCTCGCATCGCTCGTGGAGATGGACTGGGTGAATCCCGCTCCGGCGAGCTTCGTGGACGCCTCGCTCGCCAGACCGGAGGTCGGGGTCCCGTTCAGGACGAGGATGTTCGCCTCCGGATCGACGACGGGGGCGACCGGCTCCGGCGTCGCGGACGGCGTCTCGCTGGCCGATGAGCTCGGCGATTTCGACGGCCCCTGGAAGAAGTCGACGCTGGAGTTGAGGGAGAAGAGCGCCCACGTGCCAATGCCGACCAGCACGAGCGTTGCGATGACCGCCCAGAGGAACGCGATCCAGCCGCGTCCCTTGGGTGCCGGCGCACGATGCGCGCCGACCCGTTTCAGGTCGGTCACGTCATCGAAACGATCGGGTGGGAAGGACTGTGCCATGTCGTGGTCTCCGTGGGTCTGGCGTCACACGCCCCGGCCGGGGGCCGAGCTGCCGCGCGCCGACAGGCGAGCGTCTCGTGTGCGCTGCAATCGCTTGATCAGCATGGGGTTGTGGGCGAGCGCGACCGGTGAGTCGATGAGCGCCCCGAGCAGTTGGTAGTAGCGTGCGGGAGACAGTTGGAACCGCTCCCGGATGGCGGCTTCTTTCGCGCCGACGTGCCGCATCCAGTGCGACTCGAACTCGAGGATCGCGGCGTCGCGCTCGCTCAAACCCGAAGCGTCGCCACCGGGGCCGTCCGAGCGCTCGGATCCGCTGTCGGCGTGCTCATTCGACGCTGCGTGCATCGGATCCTCCTCCCGGCTCCCGGTTTGCTGACACCCCATCCTATTTGTCGGTGCAGCGGCAGCAGGCATCGAGACCGGTGGGGCATGATGTTCACCGGTGTCGTCGGGAAGGTTCACAGCCCCTCCTGCGTTACAGAATGAGCCGAGCCGCGTGCTCGCGCGTAGGATGACAAGGATGGATGGAGCAGCATGACGTACGAAGTTTCGAAGTCCGAAGACCAGTGGCGAGAAGAGCTCGGAGCCGAGCAGTACGCGGTGCTCCGAGAAGCAGCCACCGAACGGCCGTGGACGGGTGAGCTCCTCGATGAGGGCCGCGCGGGCCTCTACACCTGCGCCGCTTGCAATGCGGAGCTCTTCAAGAGCGGGACCAAGTTCGACTCCGGTTGCGGTTGGCCGAGCTTCTACGAGTCGGTGCGGCCGGAGGCTGTGCAGCTGATCGAGGACAACTCGCTCGGTATGGTGCGCACGGAGGTGCGCTGCGCGACGTGCGGCTCGCACCTCGGTCACGTGTTCGACGACGGTTTCGGCACCCCGACCGGCGACCGCTACTGCATGAACTCGATCGCGCTCAACTTCGAAGCGGCCGCCGAGTAGTCGATGACTGAACTGTATGAGGCGGTCCTCCAGCGTCGCTCGTGGTCGAAGGTCACGGACGACGCACCGGACCGTGATGAGCTCCTGCACCTGCTCACCGCGGCTGGTCGTGTCGCCGATCACAGTTCGATGCGCCCGTGGCGCGTCATCACGCTGCGGGGCGACGACCGGGTGAAGCTCGGTCGCGCCATCGCGAAGGCGACGGGTGACAAGGGCGTTTCGACGAAGCCGATGCGCGCCCCGCTGCTGCTCGCCGTCGTCGCGACGGTCAAGCCGAGCGAGAAGGTGCCGTCCTGGGAGCAGGAGGCCGTGGCCTCCGGAGTGGCACACGTGTTGAGCCTGCTGCTCGACGACGCCGGCTGGGGTGTGCTCTGGCGGACCGGCACGTATACGCGTGCGAAAGCCGTGCGGAAGGCGCACGGCCTCGGCAAGGACGAGCTCCTGCTCGGCTGGCTCTACGTCGGCGGCAAGCCTGCCAACGCGCGCATCGGCCGTCGCAAGGCCGTCAATGCGAAAGCGCACCTGAGCCGCATGCCGTAGTCAGGCGCTGCCGCGGCTCTGCGGTTGCACCGCATCGCCGAACCTCCGTTCTCATGGGACCCGACCATCGCGGTCGGCCGTCCAGTACGAGAACGGAGGTTTTCTGCGTTGGTGCGGGCCTCAAGCCGTGACGGGACGCCGGCGACGGATCGACGCGACGGCCACGGCGACGAACGCCAGCAGCGTCCCGATGACGGTCGTCACATGCACGGCGCCGTCCGAACCGGGCAGGAACACGTCGAGTGCGAGTGCGCACAGTGTCTGCCCCGCGACCGTGCCGAGGCCGAGGATGAGCACCCCGGTGTGCTCGACGAGGAATGCGGCGACGGCGATGAAGATGCAGCCGATCGGCCCGCCGATGTAGAGCCACGGCTCGGTCGGGAGTGCATTGGGCGGACCGACGATCGCGATGTGGACCACGGCGGCGATGCAGAGCGCGATCGTCCCGACGACGAAGTTGATGGCGGTCGCCGCGAGCGTGGACTGCGCCCGTACACGGACCCGGCCGTTCACGGCCTGCTGCCAGGAGACGCCGAGTCCTGCGATGAGCGGCAGGACGAGCATCCACAGCGGGATCGAGCCGCCGAACTCCCCCGAGACGGCCAGGCCGACGGCGATGAGCGCGATGCCGGCGCCGATCACGCGCGGCGCGGTGAGCAGCACGCGCCCGCCCGGCCCGAACCCGATGCGGTCGAGCACCAGTCCGCTCGCGGTCTGCCCCGCGACCACTGCGACGGTGAAGAGGGCGACGCCGAGCGCTGCAGCGGTGAGTCCTTGCGAGAGCACGAGGAACGCACCGGCCGTCCCGCCGAGCACCGTCCACCAGGGCAATTCGCGTGTGCGGACGGCGCCGACCACCGTCCGCACTCCCCTGCGCCCGACGGGCGAGATGGCGAGCGCGATCAGGAGGACGATGAGTCCGCCGCCGAAGGAGATCGCCGCAGCGAGGAATCCGTCGTCGAGGCGTTGTCCGAGCTGCCCGTTGATACGGGCCTGCACCGCGATGAGCGCGCCGCTCCCGATCGCGATGAGGAGGGCGGCCCACGCGGGGATCGGTGCGGTCTTCGGCGTGTTCACGTGCTCCTCGGTGCTGTTCGCTGCGGTTCGGTGCTGTCCAGTGTTCTCCGGCGCTCTCCAGCGCCGTCCCGCGACCCGGCGCAATTCAGGAACTTCTCCACGATTCAGGACGATTCGGTGCCGAAGCGGGCGATTTCGTCCTGAATTCCGCAGGCGTTCCTGAATTCTGGACGAGCGAGATGTGCTCGGAGACGCGGGGCGACGATGCGGGCCACGGAGCGGAGAAGAAATGGAGCCGACGACGGGACTTGAACCCGTAACCTACGCTTTGAAACACAGGCATACCGGCATGTCCCGAATGGTCCCGGATCACAGTCGTAGAGCGGAATCTACATCCCGGAGCTACCCGGGAAATATGCGTGAATCCCGCTCAAAACCATGAATAAACAATGACTAGATACAATTCTATGGCACTCATGGTTCCCGGTGACATCTCGACGGGCCATGGAATACTGCCGCTTGCGCTAGTACTGGGCTCGATACCCACCCCAGCGCCTCGTGTATTCGATGCGCACAGGGATCTCGCCAGGCTGCAACGGGCGGGCGATGTCAACACGCACGTTGTACGGAGTAATTCGGTCCTCTTCGAGGTGACGGAGCACCCGCTCGAACTTGTCTGCCATTTCGTGGTGTTCAGCAACTCGAATGAGATCTTCGATCACCCCATCGAGACGAAACACCTCAGCTTCCGCAGCTGCCAAGCGCTCGAAGGCGGTCACCACGCGATGCCCACACCATTGGCGAAGCAATTCGTTCACAGGCCGGTGACGCTCGAGGTACACGTGATACTCCCACTCCCGGGATGTCCTGTAGGGCTTCCCGTCGAGGTCGGTAGTCTCACGACCCTTCTTCACTCGCTCCCGAACCTCTTTCTCGTCATTCTCGATCCACTTGAGCACGACATCGGCATGTGAGCGCGCGACCGACTCGGCTATGAGCAGAGTCGCCGCGGGTGTGAAGCGCCGCCCTTCAGGTTCGTCCGTCGTCTGGAGATCTGTCCTGAGCGCAGCCAGATCGAGTCCAGCCAGTTCCGAGAGGCTAGTCTCGTCGCAGACGACAGTTGAGTACTTGACGTCTCGCCAATCGTTCCAGGCAACCTCGATCGGGATGAGCAGGTCGAAGACTGTGTCGATAGCAGATTCCTCGGCTTCGGACAGAACGTCCTGGCGCATTCTGATCCATGCCGCCAGACGGGCGTCATGTTCGTCAACCTCAGCCCACGGGGCACGAAGCCGGGTCGACGGAACATCCTGGACTGCTCCCAGGTCAATCGAGTCAGGAAAGCGAACATTAATCCGCGGCCTCTTCTGCGGCCCTATCGCGACGATCACCGCACGCACCGAAGCGTCCTGGTCACGCTGACGATCGACCCACTCTTCACCGACGTCCATGCGATCAAGCCAAGCACAGGTTGCGGCCACACGGAGGGCGATCTACGAGGCGACCTGTCCATATGTAAGCAATACCTGTCCATATGGACACGGGCGCTTTGTGCTCGATCAAACGGCGCGTAGAGTCCTGCCACACACCGTCGAGGGAAGAGGCAGGGATGCGTGCAAAAGGAACCGGTTCGATCTTCTACAGCCCAGAGCGCGGGCTCTGGACCGCCACCCTTGAGCTCGCATCGATCGGCGGCAAGCGGCGCCGAAGAACGATCAGGTCGAAGGACCGTGACGTCGTCGAGCGGAAGATGGCCGCGTTCCAGAAAGCGATGAAGGCGCGAGGCGAGCTCTCCCTAGTCGATCCCACCGTCGAAGAGTGGTTGCACTATTGGATGACGACCACCGTCCGACCAAACGTTCGCCCGTCCACACGACTCGGGTACGCGAACATCATCGATAAACACATCATCCCCGTCATCGGAAGGACGAAGCTCGACAGCGTCACCGCAGCGCAGATCAGGCGCGTCGGGACGAGAATGACAGACGAGCTCCGACTGTCACAGAACTTCAGCCTGTACACGTACAGGGTCATGTCTGCGGCATTCGAGGACGCAGTCAGGGAGCGGTTCATCGACTTCAACCCGGCCAGGATGGTTCGCCCGCCACGCCGGCCGCACACGACAGTCGAGGTCCTCGACGCTGACGAAGCACGCGCCGTACTCAAACGCCTTCGCCAAGACGAAGTGTGGGGCGCCCGCTGGGCAACATCAATTCTGACGGGCGCCCGGCGCGGTGAAGTGATCGGTCTCGAATGGGACCGCGTCACCGACGTCCTCGACTTGTCCTGGCAGCTACAGCGCTTCCCTCTCGACCACACGACGACACCACCCCGTCTGGTGGCACCGGCCGACTTCGAGTATCGGCAACTGCGAGGCGGCCTATTCCTCACCCGGCCGAAGTCGCGGGCAGGATGGCGAATCATCCCGCTCGTCGACCCACTGAAGTCCATCATCGAGGAGCAACGGCGCTCCGCTCCCCCGAACCCCTTCGGTCTCGTCTTCACCGATCAAGGGCGACCGATCGACCCCGACCGCGACTCGAGGCGATGGCGAGAGACCCGCGCGGACTATGGAGTCACGAAAAACGTGCGCCTCCACGACCTCCGCCACACAGCCGTTGACCTCATGTACGAAGCTGGCGTGCCCGAGGACATCATCGTCGAGATCCTCGGCCACTCCACTCGTGCGATGAGCCGCTCGTACAAGTCCCTCGGGAACCGCCCGCGCCTGGAAGCCGCCATGAAGCAATACTCGGAACAGCTAGCAGATGAAGCTAGGGCGAGCTCGCCGCGCTGCACGTCCTGCGGTTCGGCCGTGATCGCCCAGGGGCGCACTTGGCGTTGCACGAGCTGTTCGATGAGATTCGTCCAAGCGCCCACGGGCTAGACCCCAAAAGGCGTGGCTTCTGTGCACTGAGCTTCTCTGTTTAAGCAACGGCATCTCTTTTAATGCGGAGCCGCCTTTAATACGCTCGCCCGATGACCACAACCGCCCGCTCCCCCAAGCTCCTGATCTGGATCATCGTCGGCACTGCCGCGCTCTTGCTGCTCGTGGCCGCAGGACTCGGCGCCGCGTTTGCCATCAACGCGGCCGTGACCGATGCCTACAACCGCGGTGTCAGCAGCGCTACGCGCGACGACACGGGTCTCGAGGATGCTTTCGATCGCGGCATGAAAGCTGGGGTGGCGTACCAAGAATGGTTCTGCACGAACGATGTGGCGGTCACGGCGCCACTCAGCGAATGAGAGCTACCGCTCTTGCCGGATCAGTCCTCCGGAAGATCGCTGTCCAGCGAGTACTTCTCCCCTTCGATGTACGCAATCGAATCGTCATCGTGTCGCGCCGGCACGCGTTCGTCAGGTAGCCATGAATCCACGATCAGCCAAGGGATCCCCGGGCCGAACTGCATCTGGGCGACCACCTCGCGTTCATCCTGGTAGCCCGCCACCGGCCAGACAGCTGATTTGCCGGCGAACAAGAAGTCCGAGACTGCCTCGGTGATCATGCTCGCCAGGCCGTCAGAGATCGCAAGCACTTGTCCTGCGTAGTGAAGATGCTTCATGCCCGACACTCTAGCCAGGTGAGGTGGCGTTGCTTGCCCGGCGCATCTTCACCCTGTCGTCGTACACGTTCACTCGGTTGCAGCTGGTGACCGTGGCCACGTCCGATGGTGGGATCCGTGAGTCAGTGAAGCGTTCTTCGTTGCCGCGAGTTCGCGGCCTCGGAACGGTTTAGCTCACGACTCGTTTCGAGAGCACAACCCACCCGTCAGGCAGGACAAGAGCCGAGCTCGCGGCCGCGTAGTCGGTACCGTCTGCTTCGATCGTGCGTGTCGGGGTGAAGCGAAAGCGCCGCCCCAGGAGCCGGACTTTTTGGTCATCCCCGTGGACACAAGGTTGGACAAAAAACGGCATTGTTTGTTAAGATGACGCATGCAATCCTCCGGACGGTCCTACGAGTCAGCCCACCCATGGCTCACCTTCACCTTTGACCCGACGAGCCTTCGAGAGTTGACCTGGGCTCACCTTGGTGAGAGCTACTCGAAGTGTCAGCACCTTGTCGGAACGCCGCTTCAGCCACGAGTGGCTTGGGAGCTTGCTGGCGTCTACATGCGGAGGGGAGCACTAGCCTCAGCCGCAATCGAAGGAAACACTTTGAGCGAGGACGAGGTCGATGACATCTTTGTGAACGATCGCCGCCTCCCCGAATCACAGCAGTACCTTGAGCAGGAGGTGCGAAACGTTCTGGATTCACTGGGCCGCGTGCGCCAAGAAGTCTATGCAGCCGATGGCGCCTTTCGTCTGACACCGGAATGGGTAAACGAGAAGCACTCACAACTTCTCAGTTCGCTCGATGTTGCCGACTATGTGACCCCTGGCGAGTATCGAACTGTATCCGTTGTAGTCGGGACATATCGCGGGGCACCGGCCGAAGACGTTCCTTTTCTCATGCAGAAGCTTTGCGACTGGATCAACGAGATCATGGACTCAGCAGCGAGAACCTCAACGAAGGACGAAGCGTTCTTCCTGACGTTCTTCGCAGCGACACTGGCACACCTCTACCTCGCGTGGATTCACCCCTACGGCGACGGGAATGGGCGAACTGCACGGCTGATCGAGTGCGCCATCTTGGCGCACTCCGGGCTCGTGCCTTGGATCAGCACAAATGTGCTCTCCGACTACTACAACCGCACTCGAACCCGCTACTACGAGAAGCTTGACGCAGCATCCAAGCAGCGCGACGTTGCGGGGTTCATTGCATATAGCGCACTTGGCTTCCGTGACCAACTGCGCGAACAGGTCCAGACTGTTCAGGTTCAGCAACGCGGTGTGGCATGGATCAATTATGTGCATGAGAGGTTCCAACATGAGCCAGCCACTGACATCGCTCGCAGGCGTAGGGCTGTAGTTCTGGCGATGCTGCCAGGGGTGGAGTACAGCCGCAAGGAAGTCCGTTACCTCACTCCAGACATTTCCTCTTTCTACGATGGGACGAGTGACCGACTCTTTCGCCGCGACATGGGGAAGCTAATCGAGCTAGAACTCATCAAAGAGCGTCCGAGCGGAAAATATGAATCGTGCATCTGGAGAATGGATGCATTCATGCCGCAGCCTGAGTATGGAGCATATGCTCCAGTGTTTGAGCGACGCGACGTTTCCTGATGGGTTAGCACGCGGGAGCTCGGTCTACTCCCATTCAAGTTTCGGCCCGGTTTCTTGAACCGGGCACCCGTGGATTCAAGTTCGCTTGAATGTCAGGGGTGTCGTCGTAGGATGCTGTCGCGCGGCCAGGCGCACCACGACCGCACCCTGTTGGAGATCCCCGTGCCCTGGCATCCTGTGATGAAAGCTGTTCCCGTCGAGTGGGAACTCACCGACGATGGTGCTGATTCGCCGTACGCGGTGATCCGGAAGCTGACGTACGGGCGGCTCGGGAACCGTGAGTACTGGTTCCGGCTGGTCACCTGGGCGCCCACATCAGAGGCGCGGGAACTCATCGGGTACTGGCGCACCCTCGAGGACGCGGCGGCCGCAGCATGGGACTACTCGTCGGCTTCCCGCGGTTGGCAACACCACCTCGCGGCGGGGAGGAAGGACGCACGCGACTACCCGCGCCCGACGGCACGCGCGCTCCTCGACCACTACCGCGGGAACAACAAAACGGCACCTTCCTCGTCTCCGGAAAGACGAGGAAGGGGCTGATCTCGGGTTGGGAGCGATCGTACTCCTCAACCGCTGCGGCCGCCACCCACCGCAAGGGAGCGTTGGAAGGTTAGGGCTCCTCCACTGGCGGTCCCTTGCGAGAAGCGCGCACGACCTGCGCACTCGCGCCAAGGATCGCGGGGATGATGGCGCCGATGGCATACGCGGAGTAACCGTTCACAACCAAGACCACAGCAGCCACCAATCCGCCTATGGTCAAGATCTGCGCGCCGACCGCGCCAGTAACCACAGCGAAGCTCTCGGCGTTCGTGAGCCGCCTGATCGCGTTGCTCCCGACTCGCTCGCCGTAAAGATGCTCGTTGACGAGTTTTTCGGCTGCCCCGGGGACGATCTGGTCGTATCCGGCGAGCGTCGGCACCGGAGGCAGTGGCCCCTGGTGCGACATTGCTATTTCGAAGCTGGAGAGCTGTTCCGTCGTTCCACTCGGGCGGAGCTCTTCGACTTGATCGACTTCGCCTTGCGATTCTGTTGCAAGGTCACCCGCATCAGGACTGCTCTCGACGTGTCGCCCGTAACTCCTACCATTGCCCCGTGCGAGAGGCCCCGGAATGTGGTCGTCGCTAGGTTCGTCATGTGGCAAGCCTATAACCCTTCTCTGGCTGTTGGGTCTGAAGAATCACCAGCATGACATACGGGTACCTCTGAGAACTACAGTCAGACTCTCTCTGCGGCACAGAACGGCCCCGTCTGAACCCACCCGAAGGTGAGCCCAGACGGGGCCCAATAGTGTGCAGTGGCCCGCCAACGGGCGAACGGTGCTTCCGCTCAGGGTCAGACCGGTATACGTTTGGGAACGTGGTCAGGAACTCTCGATGGCGCATCAAGCGACTCTGACCGCAGACCCGAATCGGGTGCCGGACCCTGGGAAGTCCGGCATCCACCCGCGTCTCGTACCGCGGCATCGGCAGGAATGAGCGTGGGTTCAGCATGTGTTCGGACATGCTGAACCCACCGAGCCGCAGCCGGCGGTGGCTGAGAACGGCCCGTGTTGCAGAGCGCAAGAGGAGAGGCGACCCCTTGCGCTCAGGCCAAGTTAGCGTTCACCCGATAGGAACACAACCGGCCCTCCTGGCTCATGCGAACACCGAACGCACTCACGAGCCTCAGCCATGATGACCCCACCCGAGGGGTCATCACAACGGGTTGAGCCTATCGAGAGATCGACGATTCCCCAAGGCTTCCTCCAACATGGGCCACAAGGTGTGCACGCAACGACACCTCAACGAACACCAAAACAGCCACTCCCGGTCCCACCCAGTGAAGGGTGAAACCAGGAGGGGCTGAGGTGGGTCATTGTTCGATTGGGAGTGCTCGCGATGACCACAGTGCGAACGCGTCTGTGCCGGTGTCGAGCGGGTGGATCTTGTCCGACGCAAGGTAGTAAGCGGTCGGGTCCCCATACGGGCCGACGTTCTGGTCGGATCTTGGCATTCGTCTGCCGAGATCGATCACGAACACACCCGATGAACCACCTGGCCCAGTCGTGTCCGTTCTCGCCCACCCGTGGATAGCGTCAACATACGACGCCCACGGAGTGCCCTGGTATCGGTTGTTCGCTGGGTCGATCTCGTACGGGATCACCTGCACCCAAGAGGGGCGAGGGAGTCCTCGTGCGGCCACGTCCGCGTCGATACGCGCTTTCAATGCGGCGAGGTTCGCGACGACCTGAGCCGGAGTCTGTACCCCGGAGTCATTGATCATCAGGTCGCACACGATCGCGGCTGGGCGTCGAACGGCCACAGACTGAGACCACTTGTCCGTTGCCCCATTGGTGAGGTACTGGTCGGCACGTATCCCGGAATGTCCCGAGTTGTAGACGTGGATTCCTTTGCCGTCGTCGTTGAGGTAGTAGTCGACGCCGAGGATGAACGCACCAGTCGTTGTCGTGATCGCGACCGTGTGTGCCCCGGGCGCCAGGCCGCGCACAGACGTGAGATACCCGCCGTTAGAGTGCGCCGCGACGGGCGAGCCTGCCGCGTGAGCTTTCGTGAGCGCGGTTGCCAGGGTGACGACATTTCCAGCGACCGACGCGATATTCACGGTCTCGTTGTTGCCGCCGGTCTCGATGATGACCATCGCCCCGGGACGCCAGTCCTGTTGCACCGCGGCGACCGTGATCGTCGTGTCACCGACGTTCGATGCTTGTGTCGATGTTGTCCGAGCGGAGGATGTTGAAACCGTGACCGGCGCGCCGCCATCGACCGAGTAGGCGAAGCTCGCACCCGTCGTGACAACGGCAGCCCACTCAATATCGAAACCGGTACAACGGACCGGCTTGAACGTCACTGACGCGCCAGCAGCGAGCTGCGCATACCTACGTCCCAGGCCGAACCCAACGGTCCCGCTGATGGCCTTGGTTACCGTGCCCGTGTAGGTCGGGATCATTTCTTGCGGCGCAATCGGGCTGCCCTCGACGGGCCATGCTGCCGGGACGTAACCGAATCCGCCCGAGCGGGTGGTGTCGCCCTGCCCGGGCGTCGGGAATCGTTCGCGGAGCCGGTCAGCGAGGCGCATCAGAATGACCTTCGTGAACACCGACGCCGACATGCCCTCGAACAAGGAATCACCCACACCGACGATGTTCACGCGCGCGGTGTCACGATTCGCGAGCGCTTTGTCCAGTGCGAACAGTGCAGGCGGAACCTGCGCCCAACTCAACGGCCGCAGCCCAGCAACAGCTCGCCGCGTGTCGGCTTTTGCCATACCGAGGGTTACGGGGTCCATCATGCCTCGATTCGGATCAGGTTGCCGGAGCTGTCATACACGTACGTGCGCGTCACACCAGCACGAGTATCGGTGTGCACGGTGCCGTCAGGGTTGTACGTGTACGTCGTGACCACAGCGTTCTCGGTGACCTTCGTCACGTTTCCGGACGGGTCGTACTCAATCGCCGTCGCGGCCGGGAACAACGCCGACGCGACGACGGTCGTCGCAGCGCCGGCTGCCCGGTCTGCTTCCGTTTTCGCGTCAACCTTGAACCCCTCAGCAGCAACCGCCGACCCATGAGCCCCAGAAGCCGCCGTGCCAGCATCAGACGCCGCCTGCACCGCCACCTGCACCTTCGGGTCAACCTGAGACGTCACCTCCGACGCAACAGCACCAGACGCCGCAGCAGGAAGACCAGCAGCAACACCCAACGCCGTGTCACGAGCATCCGAAGCGTCAGCCAGGATCTCCGCAGCGGACGGTGGGAGAGGGTTCAACGGTTCCAGAGTGGACGGGTCAATCCGGGTCATGTCCGCCCAGTCGATCACCGGAACATCGTCGAACGTGTACACGCCCCGCAACACCGACGCGGACGGCGACGGGAACACATCAATCCGCCACGCCCACGAAGAGCCAGGCGCGACGAGTTCGATCGACTCATCGGCCGCGCCCGTCAACACCGCGTTCACGATCTTCGGGAACGTGACCTCCGCACCATCAACCCGGATCGACGTTGCTGTTGCCGTCAACTTCGCACCAATCGGGCCAGGCTCTCCCAACTGGTCCCCCAGTGTGCGAAGACGGATCACCGTCACAGCAAATCCCCACGAGCCTGACGTGCCTGCTCATCCGCGTGTTCCTCGCGCTGCGCCTGCTCCACAGCCAGCACAAGGCCAACCTTCGACTTCGGCACGGATCCCGCACCGAACTTCGTCAGGAACGTGTTCACGAGCGGCAACGCCATGACTTTCGCGAGCACGGCCGCGAGGGTACCGATGAACGCCACGACGAGAAGCCCGCCCGCGTACCAGTCCTCCGGCAGGATCTCGCGGATCGCTTCAAGGAACTGTGGGGCGAACGCCGCCAGGATGCCGACGAACGTCGCAACACCGGCCAGGGTGCCAGCGACGGTCTGCAGGAACGTGCGGATGACGCGCTGGTTCTCGAACCAGATGCGAGGTGCTGCGTGCTTGCTCATGGTGTGCCCTTCTGAGGTCGGTACGGTTCGATCTGTTTCAGCTCGAGGCTTGCGACCTTCTGGTCGAGACCGTCGAGGCGGTCGTTGTCGTTGTCGAGCTTGTGCTTGATGCGGTCAACCTGGTCACGCATCGACCCGCCACTGTTCGGCAGGACTTCGTGCTTGATGACCGCGAGGGTCTGGTTCTGGGTTGCGAGAGTTTGGTTCTGTGTCGCCAGCGTCGACTTCGTTTGGGTGATGAACTCCGGGAGTTCCTTCAACGCGTTCACGAGGGCGACGAACTCGGTGAGGGGCTTCCACGCCTTCTTCACGACAACCACGAAGAACACGACCAGGGCCACCCATAGCAGCACCTGCACGAGCGTCACATCGCCGATGAGATCCTGAATCCATTCAGGCATGTGTTACCCCTCCCAGGGTCGAGGGGGTCAGGCGCCGAGCTTCTTCTTCACCGCGGCGAGGTCCTGCGTGATCGCGGACAGCGACGTCAGCGTGCCGCCTGGCAGGTCGCCCTGGCCGGTCGTTGCCGATGTCACGGTCGTCTTCTTGAACAGACCGTCGTAGACCCTGCCGAGGGTGTTGAGGATTCCCGCTGGCGTTCCGCGGCTGGTGGGGGTTTCCAAGAACACGGCGTCATAGACAGCGTTCAGCTTCTTTCGGTCTTCGTCAGTGAATGACATGTCGTCCTCCTCGATAGTTCCTGCTGTTTGACTAGACGGAGCGAGTTGCTCGGTCCCGTGTCGCTTGGTGTGACCTCGGTACGGGATTCCAAGGCGGGCGTAGTCAGTGAAGGAGATCGTCCCCATCGCTGTCCCCCACCGTTCGGTGACGGAGCTCGACGCCATGAGGAGCCGCCCGCCTCCGAGGTCGAACGCGACATGCCCGTCGCCGCCGACACCAGCCCAGTAGTGAATGGATCCGCGTCCGGCCTCTCGCCAGTTCGGGTTGAGCCACCCGGACGCGTCCCCGGCGAGCATCGCGCTACCGAATGACTGATTGAAACCGCCGGCATTGTTCACGAAGGCTTCACACAGGCCAGCCCATGACTTTGTTCGACCAGTCCCGTCCTTGTAGGTGTAGAGCGGGTTCTGACGAGCCCACGCCTCGACGGCTTCGATCGTGCGTGCCATGATCACTCCCCTCGGCGGAAACGGAGGTCGAACTTCGCGTCCTGCTTCGCCGAGCCAGCGGCAGACCCCGCCGCCACGAACGCGTACACGCGCAGCACATCACCGACCGCGAGCTTGTGAGTTGTGATCGCGGTCGCGTTGACGCTGCTGCCAGAAGGGGCGTCGTACGCGATCGTCTGATCGAAGTCGGCCGGGTTGGTGGAGTTCAGCATCACCCGAAGACCAAACGGCGTGCGCGCCGCTGTGAGACGGAGATACGCGGTGATGTCATACCAACCTGGTGTGGTGATCGTCAACGCGCCACCGACGAACGAACCGACACCGTCGTTGACCTCCGGCGAACCCCACAGCGTAGACAGCAGTTGGAACCCGCCCGGGTCGTTCCAACTCTGAGCGTTCAACCGACGAGCAGAGAATAGTGTCGTTCCGCTGCCAACCCATGCCGTTCCATTGGAGACGAACAGTTGGCCATTCACTGAACCGTACTGCCCTGCAGACGGAATCCATCCGTCACGATCAACGGTGCTCCGGAACGGAACAACACCCCAAGCTGCGGCCGTGAACTGGTGCGTCTGGGTGATGATGACGCCAGATGAGTTCGTTGCTGTTGCCGTCGAGGGGATCTGTGCTGTCGCGAGTTCCAACGCTCCAGCTGGAATTGACGGCTTCGGCGGCGGAACAGTCCCCGATGCGACGCCCTGCGTCACCCCGAACTCCGGAGTCCCGGCAGCATCGCCAGATGCTGTGAACCGAGAACGCACCCACACAACATCCATGCGCGAGTTCGAAGCAGGAGCTGCCGTCGTTGCAACCGATACCGCGCCGTCGTTCGCAACAAGCTCGACGCCCTGGCCGGTCCTGCTCGTTGCGAAACTCGCCGCCGCAACCGTGTAAGCCATAGACGCCGTCGCCGCGACCAGCAACGGGGTCGACGACGACAACACGCCTAGTCTCGGCGCGCCAACCGCGTTCTGAACGATCAGACCAGCAAGCGCCTTCCTGGTGTCGACAATCGACAACCCCGCCGGAAGACCCGTCGGAAATGAGTTCGTGAGCGCCACAATGGACCCCTTACATAAGAAAAGCGCCCCGGGAGGCGCTGAGAGAGAAGCAGATAAGTGTCAGGCGGTGAACGCGGCGTTGATCGTGATCGACGCGAAGTTCTGCGCCTGCGCGGGGAACGCTGACGCGTTCAACGGGTTCACTTGAAGTTCGGCTTTGACTGTTGTGTCGATGCCGGTAAGAACAGCGGAGTAGCCAAGCTGGACGATGTTGTTCACGCGGGACGCGCCAGCGTCTTTTGCGCCCGGTGCGGCTGGGGAGATGTTCGTGTCGCCGATGACGATGCGCGCGGACAATGCCGTCACACCGCCAGAAGTCATGTCGAGGAACGCCCCGTTGGCGAACGCCATGATCGTTGCCGTTCCCTTGCCCAGAGGGACAGGGATCGTGACCGTGGCGTAGGTGATCCAGGACGATGACAGCAACCCGATGTTCGTCGTCGTCGCCGTCCCGACACCCGGGATTGGCAGATTCGCAGTTGTTCGGTTCCGCTGCGTTCCCGTCGAGATCTCGAGCTCATCCATCCGACGCTCCATAGTCGCGAGCCTGTTGATCAGGACGTCGTACCCGTCGCCGGGTGCTTTCGGATCAGCCACCGTAGACCTCCCCACATGTGATCTTCGCCCACATGCCTTTCTCGTCTCCTGAGATTGCAGCGATGCGGCGGGTGAACTGTCCGACCGACTGATACTTGCTGTTCTGCACCACGATCGTGATGAGATCGCCTGTGTTGTACTCGTTCAAGAATGGTGATGCTGCCAGGCGAGCCTTGAACGACCAGAACTCCGCCGGCCGACCAGCCGTCCGGAGGTTCTCTGTAGCGACGGAGTCCAACGAAGGCTGCTCAGAGATGGATGAGTGGGAAGAGTCGACGACCTGCAGTAACGGGTAGCCGCTGTCAATCAGGCGTGTGTCGATGACTCGCGAGAGCAGCACGCGGTCATCTGAGCGGCCAGCGGTCGCCCAGGAGATGGACGCCATCCCGGTCGGGTCAGAACCGACCGACAGTCCAGACCCGGTGGCTTCGTCCGCGTTAAGCTCCCAGGTGTGTGCGATTTGGCCTTGCAGGCGCGGTTGCGCACGCGTACCTGATTCGTACACCCACTGGAACCCATCAGGCCCATTGCGGGTGAGCTGGAATCGGATGTCCGGCCCACCGTCCAGACCACACAGGTCGTCAAGCGCGGCGCCGACAGTCTTCAGAGCGATGCCTGTGTAGTTCTTCACGTAGCTGTCGGGGCGGTCGTCGTGGAAGACGATCGGCAAGCCGAGGCCAGGCCATTGCATAGCCTGCAGGACGAGCTTCTTCCCGAATGTGCCGTAGTCCGTCCCGGACAAGTTGGTGTCGTAGGCCGGGTTCGGAAGGCCGTCAGCGCCAACTAGAGAACCGGTCACAGCAGAGACCGGCAAGACGAGGTTGCGGTCGAGGATAACCTTCGGACCTCGAGCGGTGAGTTTGAGGTCGGCTTTGTCTTCGTCCCAGTCGTACGGCATGATCGGCCCACCAATGAACCGGCCATGCTCCTCCACTGCGATCGAGTGTTTCCACGGGGTGCCGAGGTTCCGCCAGTCCTGCGCGAGCGTCGCCGGATCGTTCAGATCCAACGTCACATCGACCGTGTCCGGCGTGTTCGTTGCCAGCGACCATGACGCTTTCGACGGCGTGAACTCTGCCACCTGGTTCCCGGTGAGGGTTTCGAAGACGTAGTACCGGGTCATGCGAACCACGCAGACCGCATCAACGCATCCATGCTCGGGCTACCGACTGCGCCGTTCACATCGAACTGGACACGCACGGTTGAATACTTCGGCACGTCCCACCACTCTCTGAACATCAAGTACCGGGACACGTCGGACTGCCCATCGATCCACGCCTGACGAGTCCTGGTGTCGATCTCCACCACCGAACCCACGGGAACGGGACGGTTGAACCCGATCCGCTGACCTGTCGCAGTGTTCGTCAGTAGAGCCGACGTGAACCCGCCGTTCAGCCGGTACCGTTGTGCGGCCGGAGCCGACCCCACGTTCTGCAATGTGACGCGCCCATCAGACCCACCACCGGGCCAGACCAGCGGCCACACGGCAGGCCACACAAGACCTGCACCGTCGACTGCAGGGCCAGTGGACTGCCACGAATCCCCCACCGAGTATCGGCGCGGATCCCGGGCGAGGCAATCGAACTCGAACTCGCCAATGGTCCCGTCGAACGCGTCATGCATCGGCGCCGTGCGGACGCTGACAGTGCGGGCGGTCGTTCGGAGCGCGTCGCTGTACAGCATCTCGACGGGCCCGGTCGCGATTGCCGCCATGAGCTGCTCGGCGGCAGCCAATGTTTCATCGTCTGAGTCGCCGAGGTAGACGGCGCGAAACGACACGACCGCGGCGGACCGCAGGGACTCGGCAACGCCGAACGCCCCGTGCCCCTGCGGTTTCTCCTCGTCGGGCATCTTGTCATCGGTGAGGGTGTACCAGTCGGTGAGGTCTTGGAACACCCATCCCGAGACGGCGAAGTCTCGGAACTCAGTCCCGGCAAGAGTCAGCGTGCTCATTGGGCGTTCAGTCCTCTCAGCATCTCGCGACCCCACTGGCGAGCCTGCACGCGCGGGTCGTCTTGTACGGTGGTGATCTTCTGCACGAGCGTGACCTGCTTGCCGCCACCGCCGGCCATCGCCGCCTTGAACTCGGGCGTCAGCGGGACCACCGCTTCGTCGTATCGGCCTTCACCGATCGTCGCGATCATCCCGCCGGGGCGAGCGGCGATGATTCCGCCCTGCGCAAGCTTCGGGATCGTTCCGATCGAGAGGTTGATAGCGCCGCCGGTGGCGTTCTTCACGCCCGAGGCGATCTCGTTGATGCCACCGATGACACCGTTGATGAGGTCGATGATGCCGTTGATGACACCCTTCACAACGCCAGTGATCCCGTTCCAGATCCCGGAGAAGATCTGCACGATGCCGTCCCACGCCTGCCGCCAGTTGCCGGTGAACACGCCCGTGATGAACGTGATGACACCACCCAGGACATCGGTGATGCCCTTGATGACCGGAGTGAGCACATCGGTGATCATCGACACGACGCCCTTGATGATCGGCATCAGGAATTTGAACGCCGTCGACAGTTGGTCGGACAGCATCGTCGCGAGGATCCCGATGATCTGGGTGAGGGGCGGCAGGATCAGGTTCACCAGATCGAGCAGCGGCGTGATCAGCCCAAGGATCGGTTGCAGCAGCTCGATGAACACATCGAGCAGCGGGGTGATCACCGGCATGAGTGCCGTGATCAAACCGATCAGTGGAGTGAGGATCACACCGAGCAGCGGGGCGAACGCATCAACCAACGCCACCAAGATCGGTGCGAGCTGCTCGATCACTGGAACGAGCATCGATACCAGCGTCATCGCGAGATCGAGCACCGTCGGAATGACGGGCAAAATCGCGTCGAGCAAGCCCACGATGATCGGGATGAGCGTCGATATCAGCGACGAGGCGAGATCGATCACCACAGGGATGATCGGCATGAGCGCCTCGAGGAGTGTCTCGACGATCGGTGGGAGCAGGTTGAACACGGGCACAAGTGCTGTGATCAGCTCGCCAACGAGCGGTGCGACGGCGACGAGGAGTGTGCCGAACGCGCCAGCGATCGTCTCAAGCAGCGGGACCAACTGAGGCAGTGTCGCGGCGAGCACGCCGGACAGCACGGTGGCGAGTGTTGTGATCGCCGGGACCACGGCTTGCAGCGCTGTGATGAGTGCGCCGCCGAGCGCGGCACCGATGTCCACGAGGCCCTGCATGAGTGTCGGGAGGACCGGTTCGAGGATCTTGAACGCGAGCCCGAGCGGCGAGATGTAGGACAGGAGCTCAGCGAAGCCGCCGAGATCAAGCCCACCGTTCAACAGATCGATGAGCCATTGGATGGCTGGTGCGACGACGCCGGCGATCTTCTCGCCGATCTTCGCCGCGAAGTCCTCCACTGGTCCGAGCGCCGAGGTAATTGCCTGCACCAAGGGCGCGAGCAGCGGGTAGATACCGCCGAGGAGACCTGCACCGATGCGCCCGAGTGACGAGAAGAAGTTGTCGAGCGCCCCGGGGAGGGTCTTGCCCATCTCGTCAGCGACGGTCCCGGACGCGGTAGTCATCGCGTCCTCGAACTCGGCGAACCCGATCTTGCCAGCCGACGCCATCTTGAAGACTTCATCGGTGGTCACGCCGAGTTTGTCCGCGAGCGTCTGATAGATCGGGATGCCCTTGTCGGCGACCTGCTGCAGGACGTCGTTCTGTGCCTTCCCGAGAGAGGACACTTTGGCGTAGATCGACCCCATGTCACCGATGCCGACACCGGCCGCCGCCGCACTGTTCGCCACTGACTTCAGCACGCCCTGCAACTGCTCGCCGGGCTTGATGTTCGCTGCGACGAGCGATGCCGCAGCGGTGGCCGCATCGCCGAGACCGAACGCCGTGCCCTTGACTGCGGCGCGGGCGTTGTCCATGATCGCGGTGACGTTCTCGGTGCTCTGCCCGAGCCCGGTGAGCTTCTTCTCAGCGGTATCGATCGCGTCGAGTCGCCCGAAGCCCTTGACGAGAGCCACGCCGAGACCGGCCGCAGCTGTCGCAGCAAGTGCGATGGCTCCGCCCTTGATGATCTTGCCGAGACCGGCGGTGAACGAGTTGCCGGACTTCTTACCAGCATCGTCCGCGGCGCCCTGGACATCGGATCCGCCGAGGCTCTTCTCGATGTCACCCTTGACGCCTGGCATCTTCGCGTAGAGCGCGATGTAGGCGTCAGCGATTTCGACCGCGGTCAAATGGATCACCTCCGGTCGATTTGTGGCGCCGGGTTCCGGCTATGTGGCGTGCTGTTGCCTGCGGCGGTGCGCAGCGGCCTGTTTCTCGGCGTGCTCGTCGCCCGCACGAACGTCTCCCGCGTACGGAGGCGGCACCGGCGGTTTGGGCTGGTTCTTGCCCTTTTCGCCGTCTGGTGTGCGCCGCCAATCCAGCACGCGCAGACGGAACTCGATGATGTTCAGCTGATGGGTTTCTTCGGACCACGCGAGCGGGCCGCCGACAGAGCGCCAGAGCGCACACCCCGGCGGAAGCCAGGCGACGAGCTCGGTCATCTCCGACAGTGGCCGGTCACGGAGGCGGAGCCCGTAGACGGCTTGGAGGGATGCCAGCAGAGGCCCACGGTGGTGGGTGTAGGCCTCTGCCAGCAGCATCAGTTTGGGTTGAGGACTCCGAACAGCTCCTTGATGAATGTGGAGCCAGCGCCGACGGACACGCGGCCGGTCTTCTTGTCGCGGAGCGCTTCGAGAACGGCCGCGTAGTCGTCGCCGACGAGACGACGCAGGATCGACGGCAGGCGGGATGCCTTCTGCTCTGCTTCAAGCGAGTTCAGGTCATCGAGGAGTTCGAAGTCGTCGAGCGCTTCGTCAGCGACGGTCACGGTCAGCCCGTTGATGGTGACTTCTCGTCCTCCTTCGACGGTCTTGACGGTGGGGGCTTTCGCCTGGTGGTCCTGGGGCTTCTTGGGTGCGGTCATGGTGATGACTCCTTTGTGGGTGTTGGTGATGGCTCTGGGTGTGACCGGGCGGGCGAGCCATCACCAGGGGATTCCCGCCCGGCCACGTCTTACGGTGCTGCGGTGACGACGACAGCCGGTGTGGTTCCGCCGGTGAGTGCGGAGCCGTTCGCGGTGAGGGTCACGACCGCTGGGAACGTGATCGCAATCGGGCTCGTGCCAGTCGCGGTGACGCCGGTGATGCCAATGACGCCGGAGAGAGCGTTGATCGCGGCAGCGACGGCCGTGGCGGCAGCGTTGTACGCGATCGGTGCGGTCGTCGAGCCGTTCACCGTGACGGTGTAGGTGCCGCCGGCGGGTGTTCCGGTGAGGGCGAGGTTCCAGTTCCGGCTCGTGGCCGACCCAGCAGACTCGTACGTGGTGTAGTCGCTGATGACCTGCGCGAGGAACGGGAACCCGGCGATGTCCGAGTTCACGAACACACGATCACCGTCGGCGACGATCTCGATGCGCTCGAAGACCCACCGTTCCTTCACGGTGATGTCATCGGCGTCGAACACGTCGATGACGGCCGCGCGCGCAGACACTTTCTGCCCGGGCGACCGGGTTGCCTTCCGAACGCCTGCGGTGTTCGAGACGTTCGACTCGATGTAGCGCAACGACTTGGTCTGCGCCTTCGACTCGAGTGCATGGAACGACAGGGTCGTGCCGGGGGTTTCCATGCGGGTGCGGACGACGCGAGCGCCCTGGTGTCCGCGGATCTCGGTCTTCGAACCGGTGAATGCCTCGGTCACGCCGTCGGAGTGCAACCAACCGACATCCTCGAATGCGGCGTCGAGCGGACCGTTGATGGTCGTCGGGAGGGCGGTTCCGATGGGGGCGAGGTAGATCGCGTCGGAGTCCGAACCGAAGATCCGGGCGTTGGCGGAGTTGACCGTCATGAGTATGTCCTTCCTGGTCGCCGAACACACGCCCGGCATGAGAAAACCCCCACCGTGTGGTGAGGGTCGATGTTGGGTGATGGCTCAGTTGCGGGCGGCGCGCACCGACATGGATTCGGTGAACGTGTACCGATCGTTGCCGGTGTCTGGATCCGGGTTGTAGTACGGCCCGGTCGTCTCTTCGACGCCACGAACCAGCGGCATCCTGGTCGTGTTGTTCAGGAACTCCGCACGACACGCGGATGCGAGGTTGAATGCTTCCGGGCCGGACTCTGCTTCGGCGGTGATCGTGATCTGCGCCCGCTCGAGCACCCGGTTGGTGGCGGTTCCTCCGGTACGGGTGACACGCACGAACCGTTTCGGTCGCGGGTTCGGCACCTTCGTCCCGATGCTCGCGCCAGCTGCGAACGCAGCAGGCTTGAGGAACGCGACCACGAGCGTTTCTACGTCGACAAGCGTCGTCATCGGCCGGCGTCCAAGCTTCGCTCGAGCACGGCCTCTTTCGCCTGTCGGCGTCGTCCGGTCGCGTTCGACGTTTGCACGAACGCGCGGGCCGTGAACTTGTGCGGCTTCACCACGGACTCGAATCCGGGGCCGGCGGCGTTAGCCATACGGCGTGCCCGCCGAGCGACTTCTGCTTGAGTCTCGTTCGATTTCAGAACCGCACGGATGGCTTTCATTTTCAGCTTCACTTGAGGCTTCTGCATGTCAACCACTCACCCTCTTCAGGTTCACCGTGTTGCCGTTCATGGAGGCGTCGAACGGGTTCCGATACTGCAAGGTCTCGCCGTCGACTTCCCACGGTTGCGGATCTCCCTCGACCGTGATTCGGTCGCGGGGTGACATGGACACGGTCGAGGGGAAATAGATGGATGGTGCTGTGATCACTCGATCGTGGCCGGGCAGGACTGGTTCTTCGGTGGTGCCCGGGTTGTAGGCGTAGATGCCGACTCGAACCGGCGCCGCCCACGATTCCGCCGCGTTCCCATGCGCGTCAGTGGCACCCGGAATGAAAGCCTCGCGGTGAACGTACAGGGTGACGCCGCGCATCATGGCGACACCCCGTGCGGTCCGGCAGCGAATGGGGACGTCGTCGGGATCAGGTCGATACTGAATGCGCCCGCGCCTGCGCCCTGCAGCTTCGCGAGCTCGTCGTCGGTGAGCCCAAGCCCGCCTGGAACATCGCCGCCGTACGTCTTCGAAGCGGTGTATGGCCCGGTCGTGACGTTCGTTTGCCGGATGCCTTCCGGGTTCCGGAACACTCGGGTGACCATTGCCGCGACGACATCTTGCGCAGTCTCGATCAAATCAGTCCGCGGAGTCGGTTCGGCAGCTTCAGCGTCGATGCGTTTCTGAAGTCCGGGCACCCGATACTTGATCTCCCGTTCAGCACGGTTGATCCACTTCCGGATCTGTTCGGTGTCAGTTGGTACGCCCTCACCGATCCACGCGCCGGTCACATCGTCTGGTGATGTCCACGCCATGATGCCTCCTCGTGTAGATGGGTCAGAGTTGAGGGGCGGAACCGGGAGGTTCCGCCCCTCTTGCCTGGGTGTTACGCCGTCCGGCTGAATGCCACAGCGTCTGAATCGAGCGCGCCCTTGATCACACGGATCGCGGCCGAGCCTGCTGCGCCGGCCGGGACCACGGCGGTGATGGACGTGTTCGAGACGACGGTGAAGCTCGCTGCGTTCGCGGTTCCGAACTTGACCTGGGTTGCGCCGGTGAACCCGGTTCCGGTCAGCGTGACGGTCGCGGCGGCAGCAGCGCTCGTCGGGGCGACGGAGTTGAGCACGGGCTCAACAACCGGCGGGACCAGCGACGGGGTGAGGACCGCGGCCGGGTAGCGGGTGCTGCCCGGGTTGACGCGCGTGAGCGGGTTCGCGACCTGGAATCCGACACGGAACACCACACGCAGTGCCTTCGCGTCCTGCTGCATCAGGTTCACGATGACCTTGCCGTCACCGTCGGAGATCACGCCAGTGTCGAAGATCTGGAACGTGATGTCCTGTCGAACACCGATCACGAACTTCGACCAGTCCGCCGCGAGGAGTGTCGCGTCGTCGGGGTCCCATGCGCCGTTCAGCACCTCGTTGAGCGGGTATCCGTAGAGCGAGGACGGCACGCCCTGTGCCAGAGATGGCGTGTAGATCGGGGTGCCGTTCTCGTTGCGGAGGCCGACGAGCTGCCAGTTGAGTCCGGGCTTGGACGCGAACCCATTCGCGGCGAAACCATCCTCAGCGAGCAGTCGACCGAGGCCGGCGACGTCCTGGGCAAGGTCGACGCCGGTGCCTTCCGAGATCGAGTTTCCTGCGGCGATCGCGCCGGGAACAACGGCGGTCGGCCACGTGCCGGGCTTGTCCACACCGAAGAGGCCTGCCTCGTCGACCTTGCGGCCGATGGCTTCGACGAGGAGGGGGCGGACCTCGTCCCACAGGGGTACGTTCGAGTCGTCGAAGAGCGCGTCGGGGATGACGACGATCGCGGCGAGCTCCTCGGCCGTGATGGTGAGGTTGTCCCACTCCGCCTTGGTGGTCTGCTTCAGACCCGTGTCCCCGTTCACCCAGTACGCGTCGGGCAGCGCCGACAGCACGGGCTGCTTGAGCGTCTTCGAGGACAGTCGTACCTTGCGGGCACGGTCGAGCAGAACCGACGCCTTCGGGAGCTCCTTGATGATCTCGTTCGCGATGGGTTCCGGGACAGCCGGTGCGCCTGCACCGGACCGGTTGATGATTTCGTTGTAGCCAGCCATGAGCTAGCTCCTTTCAGTTCTGGGCTGCTTGACGCAGCCAGTCGTCCATGGATTGCCCCGGAGCGGCCGGCGCTTTGCCTTCGCCCGGGACGATGAGTTTCTGCGGCGGTGTTTCACCCTTGAAGGCGAGGAGCGCATCTGCCGAAGCCTCGAGTTCGTCCTGCGTGCTGCCCGAAAGCAGAGACGCCGGTACTCCCTTGGCCGCGGCCACTTCGGCGCGTGTCTTCGCTGACTTCAACTCGGCGTTCTCACGCTCGAACTCAGCCAGCCGTTCGGCCTGCTTCTCGGCGTCGGTCTTCTGAGCGTCCTCGAACGCCTTGACCTTCGCGAGGGCATCCTTCGCCGCCTTCTCAGCTGCGGCGCGTGCCTCGCGCTCTGACTTGAGTGCGGCGAGACCGGGCTCACCCAACGGTTCGTCAGGCGTCGCGCCTTCCGGGCCTGCGGGTGGTTCGATCGATTCGGCCGGGGCCGGGATATCCGTTGACATGCTTCCTCCGTGTGTATGCGGCAGTCGCGCCGCGCGAACCTCAGCCCAGTCGCTGGACGAGGGGTAGTGCTCCACCAGAAGGTGGAAGATCAGTTGGGAATCGGGACGAGGACCTGCGGGAACCGCTCGCCTGGCCTGTCCTGGATCTCGTAGAACGTCGGTGACGTGGTGCAGTTGCAGCCGTCATGGAACTCCGCCGCAAGCTCTTGGGTACTCCGGGCTCTGATGCCGCCGCCACGGCCGCCCGAGAGCCGCTTGCCGTTCTCGTCGAAACCCGTTCGTGTCGACCCGCGCCCCACAACGGCTCCGGCGGACGCTTCGGACCGGTAGACCGGTCCGCGGCCGGCGAGCATGACGCAGAAGTCGCACGACTTCCTCGTGCGGGCACGTTCCGGGTGAATGATGCGCGACCATCCGACGGCAGCGACCTTGCCTGACCGGGCGTCGGCTCGCGACATGAGGTCGACGGTCTGTCGCGACGGTTGCATGATCAGGCGCTGCGCCGCTCCAAGAAGGGAACCCTCGAACCCGTCCCAACTCGGCTCCTCCGCGAAGAGCGAGCCGACGGCCCACCGGACAACACCCTCGGACTGTTTCACTTTCGCGGGCTGCGCGAACACGCTCTGCACGGTCCCGGCGCTCGGCGGGAGGTTGCGGGCGAGGTCATAGAAGTCGGCGCCGATGACAGCGGCCGTGTCGCCGTACGTGGTCATGAAGTCCGGGAAGTACCGGAGCAGCACGTCACGTACGGCGGCAGGGTTCGAGCTCGGCCCGAACGCCGACAGCACATCACGCAGCTGGTTCTGCGCCAGAAGCGTCAGCGACGTCGTCGCCTGCCGGTACTCGTCCACCTGTGCCGGTGTTGCCATCCCGCAGCCCCCTTGTCGCTTCCACAAGCTGCTGGATCCGAGACGATGCTCCTGCTCGTTGCCGCTCAGCCTGGAACTGGGTGATGTCCTCGAGCGGTAGGCCTGCGTACTTCATGCCGACCGCGGATTCTCCGAAGCCTTCGATGTTCGCGGCGAGCTTCGAGAACGCGTCCGCTCGTGCGGAAGGCGACACGATCGCGGGGTCGGTGAACTGGGCCGACATTGCACGCAACTCGTCCGACATGTCTCCCCCGTCGCGGAGGCGCACGCCGAGCTGGAACGCTTTCACGGCCCCTCGACCCCAGGTGCGGTTCGCGTTGCGGACCTTCACGATGAGGTCTTCCTTGGCCGCATAGATGGCGTCGGCGCTGGACGGGTTTGAGGCGTCAGCGAACTTCACGTCGAGGTCCTGGTCATCAGCGAACATCGCCTGGATGAGTCGCATCTGGTCCGCGTGTGGCTGCGGAGAGGATCCCGAGAACCGTTCGATCTTGATCTCGTTGGCGTCGTCGGTGTCGATCGCGTTCATGCGACCCATCAGCGCGGACCATTTGTCGGCGCCGATGAACTTGGTGACGTCAGCTCCGAACAACCAGTACTTGTCCGCCGAGTAGAACTCAGCCGACACCTCAGCGCGCAGCAGCGTCCGCACGGCGGCATCCGTGAGGCCCATGGAAGTGCGAGTGATCCGCGAGTGACCGAACGGACGGTTGAGTTCCGGTTCGAACGCGAGACGAGCGACAGTGACTTCACCGAGACGGTTCGGGATCTTCGTTCCCGACCAGCCCAGGCTGCCCTTGACCAGCGAGTACACCCACTCGGGCGTGTACATCACCATCTCCGTCGGGCCGGCGTCGTTCGTGTCGAGGATCGACAAGAACCCGGACAACGCTCGACGTCGGCGATCCCACACTGCGGCAGACATGTCGGCCGCGCGCGCGAGGTACAGCACCTCAGGCTCACCCGACTGAACATCACCCTCGGTGACCGTGATGAACGAGCATGCGTGCAGCGCGGACGACTTCGTTGCCTGAGGGAACTCTTCATGGAAGTGGTTGTCAGCAAGTAGCCCAGCCATGCCGAACGGGTCGTCGGAGCCCGAAGAGGACACGAACCCCTCGAACTCAGACCGCCCGGTAACTGCATGGACTCCCTTCGAGATCCACTGCAACGGCGTGTACGCCTTCTGCATCTGCGGTGGAACCGCGATACCGAAGTCCTTGAGCGCGTTCTTGCCCTCGTAGTACACAGTCCGAAGGAGGTTCCGTCCACGCTTCTGCGCCCACGTCGAGAACAACCGCCCGAACATGTCCTTGTCGGACTCGTCTACGGGAACCAGTGGTGTGCTGATAGCGGTGAGCGTCACAGGAATACCGCCTTTCGCTCATTGGATCCAGCGGGCTTCCGCTTGTTCGTGCGCGCACCCCACAGGGCGAGCGAGACTGCTTCGACAGGTGTTTCATCGCCGTCAGGAAGGGTGGACATCCAGCCGCCGCGCTTGTCGCGGTCGACGAACGCGACAGCATCGTCGAGGACGCGTTGCCCGTCAGAGGTGAGGTGTGTAGCTGTTTTCGTTTCGATCGCGTCGGAGAACATCACGCACGCTTGCAGGTACTGCGGGGTGGAGACGATCTTGATGCGCTTCTCACTCACACGGCGATCCAGCAGCAGTTGCTTGAGAACACCGGCACCGGCAGAACCGCCGATGACGATCACGCCAGCGCGACGCCACCGAGCGACACCGTTGCTGTCCTTCTCGCAGAACCAATCCGCTAACGGCGCCAGCCCACCATGATCAGATGACGCATCGATGAGTTCGACATGCGTTTCATCGGAGCCATGCGCTACGGCACCCGCAAGCGCAAGCCGCGTGCCATCAACCGAGAACGCTACACCGAACGACTGGGTGCCCTCCGGTGGTGCAACCACGCCCGTGGCCGTCCACCGGCTGGCCGAGATCGCTCGCGAGCCCTCCTGGTCGTCATCCCAGATACCCAAGCCCTCACGGGCGAAACTCGCGTCATCGCCCAGCTGCTCACGCAACCGCTGGATCGACTCGGCCGGAGTGCGGAGTGGGTAGGACGGGTTGCCCTTCGCGTGCTGCTCGGGGTCATCGAGATCCGCGCCAGTATCTGCGCCGATCTCCACATACAACGTGTCCGACTTCTTTGTCTCGCCAGAAGCGCGTGCAGCCTCGACTGCGAGCGCTTTCCGCCGGCGACCTTTGAACACCTCGCTGGGGTCCTTCGGGTCAGGCGGGGTGCCCATGTACAAGATCAGCGGGTTCTTGACCGTGTTCGCGGCAGGGATCATGTCGTTCAACGCGGACTGCTTGAGGATCTGCGCCTCATCAAACACGACGATCGTCACACCCGGGATGCCACGGCCGAAACCATGCTCACGAGCGCCGAACAAGATCCGCGACCCGTTCTTGAACCGAATCGCCTGCTTGCCGTTACCACGAGTCACTGTGTCGATGTACGGAGCGATCTGCGACCGCAACGTCATCGCCTCGAGCGCTTCGAACGTCTCGTCGCTGGTCTTCGTGTGGTGCGCTGTCCACAACACCGTCGTGCCCGGCATGAGCACACACAAGGCGAAGATCAACGTGCCGAATGTGAACGTCTTACCGACCTGGCGACACGTCGACAGTACGACACCGCCGATACCAGCCGCGTACAGTCCAGATGCCCGCTTGGCGAGGATCGCCCGCCCCAGCCCCTGCTGCCAGTCGTCGTGGACAACGCCCATCTTTCGACACTGAGCAGCGACAGCCGGATACCCGGTCGAAACGATCCCTGACGGAAGGACGAGGTGCTTGGTGACCTCAGATAGCTTCCGAGTCCCAGGCTTCGTCTGGCGCGTTGGCGGCATCTGCAGCCTCCTCGTTCTCACGCGCTACCAAAGCCTCGATGTCCTTCGCGATCTCGCGAAGACGACGAGTAAGCGCAGCAAGATCACGAGCGGGGCAATTCGGATCAGCGACAGCCACAGCGATCCGATCCCGCATCGCAGCAAGAAGCTCCATCTCTGTACCCTCAGAAGCGGCGACATCGACAGTGAGTACCCGAGTCTTGGGCTTCTCGCCATCCTCGACTGCACGCAATTTCCGAACAGTCATCACGCGCCTCCGTGTGGAAAAAATGTCGGGGAGAGATTGGACCAATGCCGAGGGTGGGCCGTGGCCCCTGGGGGGAGGGGGTCCTGCCCTGGGGTGAGGATCGACCAAAACGGCCTTGATGTTGTGTGGTGTGTGGGGCGCGCCTGTAGTTCGTCGCAATGGTGTCGCTGTGTCGGCGTCGGGCACCCCAGGTTGCTTTACGCGGGCGTGTTACCAGATGGGTGATGCTTCGATGCGTGGTGTGTCTTGTGGGGCGTTGTACTTGGCTCGTGCTTCGTTCAGTGTCATGTTGCTTTTCCATTGGTTGCAGGCCCGGTGCATGAGGTGGCAGTTGTTGCGGTCGTATGGTGAGCCGCCGCGTGATCGTGGGATGTCTTCGTCGACTTCGCCGCTCATGGGGTGGGGGATGCATCCTGGGCATGGGGGGCCAGGGCATTTGGGGCCATGGGCCCCCGGGGTTATTTTCAGGGCCTTGTCTACGGGTTGGTCGCAGAGGGCGCAAAGGCGCTCTTCGGCTTTCACCCGGCGGACGAGTTCACGGCGCCGGTGCCCGTTGGCATTGTGGAGCTGAGTCATACCCTGGCTCCTTCACGCAGATCGGAGCCTCTTTCGGGCTGAACTACTGGGCGGGCTCAGGTGGATTACGGCGGGCCATCATGTCGGCTCGGCGAGCGTCTGCGACGTATACGTCGTCGAGCACGAAGCGTGCAACCGTGAGGGCGTCTTCGGCATCTTCCGGGGTGGGGACGTCGTCAATATCCCCATGGGCCATGTCGTTCCCGAGGATACGGAGCGCGTGAGCCATGTCCTTAGTGCCGCGACGAATGTGACCTTCCTCGTCAAGCTTGTTGATTTTCTGGACGAGTGAGCCGGACACGATCTTTCGATCCTTCGCGGTGGCTTCGATGACGCTGCGTACTAGGAGCAGAACAGCACGATAAGCACTGACACTGAACGCGTCGTGTGCTTCCTTGAAGAACCCTGCAACGCCTTCGGGGATGAAAGCTGTGTCAACGGGACGCATTGGCGGCGGAGACCACGAATCGATCGTCATCGCTTCACCTTCCAGCACCGCTTCACTTCCATTCATGATTTTCCCCGGCTCCAAGTACCGGCTCGCGTAACGCGTGCGGCCAAACGCCGAGTTGAACCTTTGGCAAGCGTCGCACGTGGCACTTATCTCCACGTTGTAGCGCTGCTCCGCATTGCCGTTCCGCACGGGCTCGCCCATACCCACTCGCCCGGTCCGTGCAGTGAAGTGCGTTTGGTTACCGCAGAATGCGCATGTACCTGAGAACATGCGCTCATCGTACCGAAACCTCGAGTTCGTCGACCTCATCGCGGAGCCTAATCGCTCAGCCCGCGCGGCGTCCGCGATTAAAGCAGAAAGACGTTCTCGCCTCGGGGTGGGAACGTCCTAACACGACAATCATAGCAACTTTCGGACGACGGTGTCTGTCAAATCGAGTGTCCGATGTTGGCGATACGCTGCCACCACCGGCTGCCAGGGTGGTGTCCGGTTGAGGGGACCTGGGCCGATGAATCTTGAACCGCATATCGAGAGAGCGAGCAACGTGCTGTACACCCGGATCGCCGGGATAGAGAGTTGGGGGAACGTCATCTACTCGAGGCCCCCGAAGTGGTTCGCTTCGCTCCTGTCGTCGATCGTCCTTGCCACTGGAGCGACTGAACCACAGCATCTGTCGGGTGACCTCATCGACGAAGCCGGGCTGCTGACGGGACACCTTGTCTTCCTGATGGATGAGCACGTCGTATCGGTTTCCATTGCCACTGACGAAGCCAGTACGGATACCCTGTCGAAATCAGAGGTCCGCGTCTGGTCGCGTTCAGAGCTCTTGTCGTTCTCAGTGTCGACCGATGCTCCTGTATTTGGAGACCGGCCCTACTACGTGTGGCCGAATGTACTCACGGTGGAGGTCGGCTATCCACTCGCGACGCTCACGCTGTCAGTCGGCGACAGCCGGTCCGGTGTCGCTCCGGTCACCAAATTCCTCGACGGACTACGTCGCGATCTCGTTTCGTAGCCCCGTATGCGAGCGTCCCGGTCACAACAGGGCCGGGACGCTCGCATCGTTCAGCTTCGCTCTGTCGTCAGCTCGGTGTCTCCCGTGCAATCGAGATGACCACTTCGCGCCCGCCGAGCTCATCGACGGTCTGGACGGTGAGTAGCAGGTGAACGGCGCACAGGCTCAGCGGGGTGTCGGGCACGACTGGGCGCATGCATTCATGGCTGCCTTTCCGGGCGCCGCGGTTCACAATTCCCCGGTCTCGTGCGGCGTTGTTCGTCGTGATTGCGGAGCAGATCATGATGGGCTCCCGACGATCTCGCCGTACTTGCCGAGGAGGTGTCGGCGCACGACATCGGAGCGGTTCGCGGCCCGAGTCGCGGCGGCTGCCTCGGCCTTGGCCATGCGCGCAGCCTCCTGTTTTTCGGCGAGGTAGGTCGTGACGGCGTCCTCGTACTCGTCAAGGTCGAACTCGTAGCTGCAGGCCGTGCACACTGCGTGCGTGTCGGTGCCCTGAGATCCGGCCGGCCAGTACTTGATCTCGCCGCCGCAGAACGAGATCTGCACATGCGGCATGACCGACGTTCGAGGGCGTTCTTCCGTCGGCCACTTGCCTGCGATCTCACCGACCTCGGCGAGCGCTTCGGAGAAGCGGTTCACCGATTCGGCGTCGCAGCGGAAGATCTCCTCGAGGGTGATCTTAAGCCAGTCGGACATGACGCCGACGTTTCGGCGGGCGGTGGTCGGGGTCTCGTTCGCGGGGAGGCCGATGACGTAGCCGTGTTCGTCGCGCCAGGAGCGGCGTGCGGGGGCGGGCGGAGACACGGCGAGCGCGGTGGCCCAGACCTGGGCGTAGGTGACCATCAGGGAGTAGAGCTTGTCGGCGTCGACCCACGCCTGCTCGTTGAACGGAACGGTCGGGCCTCCTCCGGTCCCGCTGACGCGGATGTCGTTCGGCGCCTTCGTGATCGAGGTGGGGAAGTTCGAGACGATGTGCTGCACCAGTGCGGGTACGCGGTCGAGGGCGCGGAAGGTGCGGGTGAAGCACCGGTGGCAGAACTCACCGTGTCGGGCGACGAGGAGCTCGGGCTCGTCGTTGGTCTCGGTGCCCTTGCGAACGCAGCGGTTCACGCACGGCATGTCGGTGGTGATGGTCATGGGTGCCTCCTCAGGCTCGGAAGTTCGGGATGTAGGTGGGGAAGTCGGTGATGCGGGATCTCGACCCTTCCCACGTGAAGGTCTTGAAGCCGACGCGGCCGTGTCGGTTCTTCACAACGTCGAAGAGGATCTCGGTGTCGGACAGGTGCCCGTTGTCGTCGGCCTCGCGGTGGAGCAGGATGATGACGTCGGCGTCCTGCTCGATCGCGCCGGACTCCCGCAGCTGCGACATCTTCGGCCGCGCTCGCCCCATCTGTCCCTCGCTCTCACGGTTCAGCTGTGAGAGGGCGATGACGGGCACCTGGTACTCCTTCGCGATGAGCTTGAGCTGACGCGAGAAGTCCGCGACGAGCTCCTGCCTGGCCGCCTTGGACCCCTTCTGCGTCATCAGCTGCAGGTAGTCCACGACGACGCCGGAGAGCTTGCCCTCACGCGAGACCGTCCGGACGAAGCTGCGAAGCTCGCTCGGGCCGATGCCCGCGCGGTCGTCGACGGCGACCGGGAAGTGCAGCAGCCCGCGATTCACCCGGATGTGCTCAGCGTCCTCGGCGGTCAGCTGGCCGTCCTTGAGCTTGCCGATGTTGATGTCCATGCGATCGGCGATCATGCGCTGCACGACCTCGTTCTCGGTCATCTCCATCGAGGACAGGGCGACATGCCCGTGCCGGGCGAGCTCAAGCGCGAGCCCGTTGGCGACGACGGACTTCCCGACCGCCGGACGCGCGGCG
Organism: Plantibacter sp. Mn2098; assembly: GCF_049319745.1. Lineage (NCBI taxonomy): Bacteria > Bacillati > Actinomycetota > Actinomycetes > Micrococcales > Microbacteriaceae > Plantibacter > Plantibacter sp. Mn2098. The sequence continues at coordinate 132,211 of NZ_JBMOUH010000005.1, forward strand.
ACGATGATGAGGTTGCCGGGGCGCATCCCGCCGATGATGTCGTTGAGACCAGTCCACGGCGTCGGGACGAACGTCGACCCGGCCTGGATGCTCCGGACCGTCTCGGGCAGGATCTCGTCGATGTACCGCAGACGCGTCGTCGGCGCACCTGCAGCGTCCTCTACTGCGCGGCGGGCGTACTCCAACAGGTCGTCCGGGGAATCCATGCCCGCCAGCCCCTCCGCGAACGACTGGCCCGCCTCGGACAGCCGACGATACAGACCGTGAGCCGCCACGAGGCGCCCATGTGACGGGAGCGTGCGCCGATCGAACTGGTAGCTCGTCTCCCACTCGACGAGCGTCGCCCACGCTTCCTTGTGGTTCGGAAGTTCCTGCTGCACCGTCGTCGTCGTGACGACCTCGCCGCGAGCGTGGAGCCGCGCGATCGCCTCGAACACGGCTGCGTGGTGCAGCCCGCCGAAGTCGGCCGACACGAGCGACACCTCATCGAGGATCTCGCCGCCGAAGTGCAACGCGAGACCGAGGACCGACCTCTCGGCCTCCAGGATGTGATCAGGAATAGTCATCGCGGCGGAACTCCTTGCTGCGGTCGTAGGCGGATGTCGGAGCGGCGACGCCGTAGTCGTCGTCCCAGCGCTCACCGTTCAGCCACGTCGACGCGTGGGCGATGAACTCCGGCTCCTTGCCCTGGATGGTCTTGGTGTACGCGGCCAGCCCGGCGAGGATCTCCTCAGGGGTCGCGACCTTGAGCGCCTTCCTGTATGCCCGCTTCGCGTCGGCCTTCTTGACCTTCCGCGGGTAGACCTTCCAGAACCTTTCGAACGGGTCAATGACCACTGGTGGTTCTTCTGGTGGTTCAACTGATGGTTCTACTGCCCCGTCAGAGTGAGAGGTAGGGATGGACTGAGTGAGCGGTAGGGATGGACTGTCTGCCTTGAAGGCAGAGTGCCCAGTAGGCACAGTGAGCGGAAGGGGTTCGGCCACCGAGACGTCGAGCTTGAGGTGGTAGCGGTCGCTCGTCCGGTAGCCGAATGCGCCGTGCCGATGCTCCCTCTCGATGAGTCCTCGGTCTTCGAGCTTGTCCAACGCTCGCCGTACGGTCGCGACGGAGAACCCGGTCATCTGAGCAAGTCGCGGCTGCCCCGGATAACAACTGCTCTCCTCATCGGCCATGTCGGCGAGGGCGACGAGGACGAACTTTTGCGGTCCGGTGATCGGGAGCTCGTACGCCCAGTTGGTCGCTTTGTAGCTCAACGGGTCTCCTCGGTGATGTAGTCGGCGAGCTTCGCGGCGACGATCCCGGACGACTGGATGATCGTCTCCGGCGCGGCGTCACCGGCGATCGAGTGAATTCCGATCTGCACGAACTGCAGGAGCAAGGTCGCGACGCGAGTGTCGACGGCGCCGACGTCCGCGAGTGCCTTCTGATCGAACTCCCACTGCTCAAGTTCGGCTTGCACCTCCGCGAAGTCCTGCGGGTTCGTGGGCCGAAGCGCGGCGATGATGGCCGACTCTGCGCCTCGCAGGACGTCGAGCTTCTCCTGACCCGTCCACGAGTGTCCCGGCGTCTCCTGCGGCTCCCGGAACGCGTCTTCGAGGGACGCGAGGAGTTCCTCAGCCTCACCCTGGCGCTTGTACTCGTCATGGAGGGCGACGAGCCGGTCGCGGTGCTCCACAGGGTCGCCGTCGCGACGCGGGTAGAAGCTGGTCACCGCGTGCCCGTCGTCGTCGAGCTTGATGTGCCGGTGGATCGGTGTGCCGTCGTCGTACGTGTTCGCCTTGCCGAGTTCGCGGCTGACGAACATCGGTCGCGTCTCGGTGTCGATCTCGGGTACGTGCTGGGCGAGCCCCTCGACGAGTTGCACGGCCGCGGAATCGAGGACGTCAAGCGTCCATTGGTGCGCCTCGGGGAGATCCTGTTCGCCGAGGTAGCCGGCGACCTGCTCGATGAGGTCGTTGACGAGGTGCGCGGTTTCCTTGAACGAGTCGAGAGGGCTGTTCTTGGGTGCGGTGGGTGACATGGTGCGGTTTCCTTCGTTCGAGGTAATGAGTGCGTCCAGCTGGGCGCGAAGTTGGGTGATGAGTTCGGCGGACTCGTGGTCGTAGTCGCCCTGGTCGACTCGGCCGATCAGTTCCGCCCAGAGGTCGTCGAGGAGTCCGTTCGCTCGGGCGACGACGTCCACGAGGTGCGGATCGGGGATCGAGCTCATGCGGCATCACCGCCTGGCTGTTCAGGTGGGTTATCTGGTTCACCTGAACAGTCGCCACAGCGCCACTTGGTGAGGTCGCCATTCACGGATCCGACCGAGCGACGAATGCCATGCCTTTCCTCGAGCGCAGCGACGATCTGACGTGTCGAAAGACCCTCGTGAGAGAGCCGATGGCTCAGCCCAGCGACCGCCGCCATTTCATTCGGCTTGCGCGGACGAGTGGGGTAGACCTTGCCGTCCAGCCCGTACAGATACCCCGGCGGCAGATACGGCACAGTCGAACCGCTCTCCCTCTGTTCAGGTGGGCATCCATCGGGCACCTGAACATCGGCGAGCGACGATGCGTCATCGGGGATGACTCCTGCCGAGAGAATCGACATGACATCAGCGTCCGTCAGATCGAACACGCTGACCCCGAAAATCTCCGCGTGCTTGACCATGAGGAACCCCTCGTCGGCCGTGATCTGCCGTGGGCCGGCGCCCTGGAACTGCAGAACCAGCGGATAGTGCTCGTGCGGATTCGTCACAGCGACACCCCCGTCGAGGTCGTCGCGTCGATCATCATCTCGAGTTCGAGTTGCATGAGCGGGTCATCCAGCAATTCGCCGCGCAGCTGCCAGTACCGGTACGCGCCATCGGGATTGCGCCACCGGAACCAACCATCGGGGACGTAGGCCCACCATCCCCGGGCAAGCATTGGTGCAAGCTTCTCCGCGGTCCTGCGATCGGCAGCGGACGCACCCTGGAGCACGTACACGATGAACTGCTTTCGGCTCGGGATCCGCTCAATCCGGATCACGGTGCGCATCAGCTGGTCGTTGAGCGCTTCGCGGACCTCCTGAGGCCGGATGGAATCGCGAACATCGTGGGAGTAGTCGGCGTACTTGCGGGCCTGCGCCGGCGAAGGAGTGAACCTAGCCACAAGGCACCTCCGCGAAGATGATCTGCTCGGTGCCAGCGACGAGACCGTCGCCGAGACGGACGAAGGAGCCGAGGTACTCGAACTCGTAGCCGTCGTCGAACCAGCGAAAGCCGGGCTGCGCGAGTTCGAGGCCCTTCAAACGCATACGCGACCCGTCTCGGAAGTTGTCCTCCTGGCCTGGCTCGATCATCCGGACCAGCAGCACAGGATCCGGACCCGTGACGAAGTGCACTCGTGACGCGGGCAGGGCGATGACGCGGTGCTTTGCGTTGAGAACGCGCGCCTGCATGGCCGCTTCCGTGAGCGCAGCTGCGACCGCTACTGCGTCGTCAGCATCAGCCGCGTACAGGCCTGCGTCGCAGGACACGACCCACGGCCCGTCCACTCCTGGCCACACATCGTTCGAGCAGAACACGGCCGGGAACTCCGCGTTCGGTGGCGGGAGTTGCCGCCACTCTTTCGGACCCTCCGGGTCGGTTTGCAGACGGGCGACGAGCGCCGCGCGAGCATCGAGGACCGAAGGCGAAGTCATCGTCCCGGCGCTCATGCGACGTTGCCCTCACCGGTGAAGCCGTCCACAATGTTGAACTTGCTTGCACGCTTCACGGCCTCAGCGAGCCAGTCCGCGTACTCCGAAAGCTCGTTGACAGTCCGCGAGCCGTCCTTGAGAACTGCTTCGATCCGCCACGGCTTCCCCGCGGGCTTCACGAGCTCGATCCGGGCCGTGTCCGACTTGTGAACATCGATCTGGTGGTAAAGGTTCGCTGGAATGTCCTGGCAGGCGCCGTCAATGCGCATGGCAAACGCTCCCGGATACACCGACGGGAGAACCTCGTTGCCGCGCGCCCACGCCTCGTCCTCCGTGATGCCTTCAAGCTTGACGAAATCGTCGTCAGACACGTCGTCGCTGAAAGTCGGGCGCGGGTTCAGGATCTCGTCGAAGCGGCGAGCGCTGTCGCTCAACGCAGAGTGCACGGTGAGGGCTTCTGCCGCCGACGTGAGGTTGATCGGGTCATGGGCGCCGACGTACACGCGGAGGTAGACAGGGCCCTCGTGGATGGTGTCCGTGTCGACGCTGTACTCGTCGTCACGCACGATGAAGGCGTCCACATTGTCGTATCCGATGAGGTTCTCGGAGGACCAATGCGCAACGGGATCGCCGAGTGTGGTCACACTGCTCGAGCAATCGCTGTCCTTCGCGTTGGCCCAGGCCGGCGCCTTGCCGTTCCACACCTCCACCTCCGGCCCGGCGATGTCGTTATAGATCTCGCCGGCAGCCCCAGGCGAGAGAACCTCGAGGTCCGGGACGAGCTTCTGCATGTGGGCGAACGCGGCCTGCCACCGCTCGCTTCCATACGCCGCCGGCGCGCTGGCCGCAGTGATCGCGGCCTCGAACTTCTGGCGGTTGACGGTGGTCTGAGGTACGGTTGTGATCGACATATCGATCCCTTCTTGGTTGTTGGAATTCGGTACTGGCCCCGACACCGTTGGCGCGGTAGTCGGGGCGTTTTTCGTTAAGGCGTCAGTCACGTGGTTCTCCTGACTGGTCGGCGACCCACTCGGACACGCTCTGCGGCGAGTAGCGGACGAGGCGCGAGATCTTGAAGAACCGGGGCCCTTTCCCGATCACTCGCCAGTTCGCCAACGTCTGCACGGCGATGCCCGTCATCTCGCTGACCTGCTCTGCGGTCAGCGCCAAGGGCACCGTCTCCGTGACGACTGTCCCGGTCATCGGAGCAGAGCCGTGGCGAGCTGATCCTCCAGCTCACGCACACGTCGGGCGAGGACCTCGGCTTCCGTGTACTCCCACTCGATCGGCCGCGACTGGCGCACAACGACCGTGGCGCCGTATTTTCGGAACAACCGGGCACGCTCGTTCGCGGTCGACCTCGTGTTGTAGAACGGCTTCACCGCCGGCCAGAAGAATCGGTCGGTGTGGAAACGCTCGACCCAATCGGCGCTGGCTTCCCAGCCCTCCGGCTTCCAGTTCGGGTCGAGCTCGGTGAACGTCTCGATGCTCTCGGTCTCAGCGTCCCGCTCCTCGTACTCACGGAGGGATGCGGCCGGGTACGTGACCTCCAGGCGGAAGATCGTGCCGCGGTTGTAGTACAGGTTCTTCATGATGCGGCCTCCCAGTCGCCAGCACCGAGAGCGAGCTCGGCATTCGAGTTGTCAGCGACGTTGGGGTTCAACGTGCCGTACTTGTTGATCCAGGCGAGGCAGCCGTCCCACAAGCGTCCGTACCCTTTCGGCGTCAGCTTCGTGTACTGCTTCGACTGCGAGCCGTGGGTGTTCGTTTCGTAGTCGGCGCGCGCGGGCTTCACCCATCCCGACTCGACGGCTCGCGCGGTCGGCTGGTTGTTGCGGACCGTGTTCCCCCGGATGATCAACCCCAGACGGCCGGCGTGATCGAACACGTGCTTGTGCAGGATCTTCACCTCCGGCAGGTTCGCCGCAGCATGAACTTTCAGGGCGTTGGCGAGATCACCGATCAACGCCTGCCCAGCCGACTGACGGAACGTCTCAGCCTCGGCGACCTTGGGGGCGTCCGCGGCGACCTTCGCTTCCAACGCCTGCACACGGTTCGAGGTGATCTGCAGCGCACGCTGAACGATCTCGTCATCGGAGAACGACACAGTCGGCGCCGTCAACCACTCGTGGATCTTGTCCGCAAGTTCGACCTGAAAGCGCTCGATGGTGGCACGAGCGTCCAAGTTGGACAGTCGACTCGTCGTGATGCTCGCGAGCCACATTCCGAGAATCTTGACGTTGATGAGGTAGCGCGGATACTCGCGGGACTCCCCCGGCACCATGACGTGTCTTACGCATGTCATGCCCTTCGCCCATACCTGCCGGGAGAGCGACTGCTGCTGTGCCTGTACGTGCAGGCCCATGTGATCGCACAGCTGACCGAGGACCGCGAACGTGTCGTTGCCCTGCGTCACGGTGACGATGGGCTGACCGTAGAAGTCATGCGACTCCACGGTGGCGCTCACGAGCGCCGTGGTGTTAATCTGTTCTTGCAATTTCAGATTCCAATCTGTTCAGGCCCGGTGTTCCCGCACCGGGCTTTTTACTTGCACCGTTCGCTGTCCTTCTCGCCAGTGTTCGTGCAGCGACACCAATGAATGCGCTGAGTCCTGATCGAGTCTTGTTCTGGTCACACTGCACCGGTGATGCTGCGTTCCGAGGCCTCGAGCCATTCGATGACGTCGGCCTCGCGGTAGACGACAGTGCGCGGCGTCGGCTTGAGGAACTTCGGGCCTTTGCCCGTGAACCGAAGCTGCGCCAGGTTGTTCGTTGTCATACCCGGTACGATCTCGCAGACTGCCCGGGGCGACAGGTACACTGCCTTCGTCAGCGTCTCCATTAGCTCCATACGTTCTAATCCTTTCTGGTTTGAATGATCACACTGGATAGTTGTACACGACTTTGGATTGTGCGTCAACGCTGTTTTGACGTAAACTCGCTGCGTGGGAAATCGACAAGCACGCGGCTTTGAATCAAGCGATGCAGCCTTCGCGCATGCGATCAGAGAGGCTCGCCTTCGCGCGCAGCGCTCGCAGGAAGATCTCGCCGACGACATGCGCGCACGGAGCTTCGACTTTGCGCAGCAGACGATTTACAAGATCGAATCAGGCAAGCGCAAGGTGTCCATTGGTGAGGCCGTAGCCCTGTCTGACATCCTTGGAGTCCCTCTAGACCTGATGGTGGAACGTAACCCAGGATCTATCGCCGGTCGGAGGCTCTACCTCGAGGCTCATGCGGGCGAGATCCTGACTGGACTCGTTGAGCTAGCGGAGGATACCCGAGAGCTCCGCAACGACCTCGAGCAGTTCCGGCAGGAGGTCAAGGAGTTCGACGAGATCGTCGGACACGACCTGCAGACATGGTGGGGAACGAGTTCGACGGCATACAGCATGTTCCATCCGCTGCTGAGCTTCGCTGAGCTTGATGGACTCCAGTGGGCATGGGATGAGTTCCGAGCGTCCGGTAGCGGTGCGTGGCTTCTTCGCTCTTACAAACTCATCCCTGCGTCAGAGCTGCCGATCGACGGTTACGACGAGGAAGACTAATGCGTAGCGTCCACGCGTACTCGAACCGTCAGGGCGAGTTCTACTGGGTAGAGTTCGTCGCCCCGTGGCGTTCTCGACCATCGAACACATCGGCGGCGACCACTATGTAGCCGACGAATTCAGCATCACCGTCGACCGCGTCCAGAACTACCGCGCTCACCGCCTGCAGTGCATCGGCGCCATGACATAGGCCACTAGGCACAACAGCAGACTGACGAACAGCCTCAGCCGGACACTCACACCGCAGGAGCTCTTATGGCCCGCCCTCCGCTCATCCTCGAGACGTGGGGAACGATCAGGCGCACGACAAGAAACGGCAAGCCGGCCGCCGTCACGTACTACCGCGACAGCGACGGCGTGACCCGCCTCATGGAGCGTCAAGGCGCGACACCGGCCGCTGCCGAGCGTGCACTCATCACTGCCCTGAAGGAACGCCTCGCGCCTGCTGGCGATGACCTCACCGGCGACTCCACCATCCGATCGCTCGGCAAACTATGGATGGAAGAGACCGAGGAACGCGACCTCGCGCCCGGCACACTGGTGAAGTACCGCGAGATCCTCAACGGCCACATCGTCAAGGGACTCGGCGACGTCCGACTCAACGAAGCGAACGTCCCGCGCCTGGATCGCTATCTGAAGGCGCTGGCGAAGCGCAGCGGGCCGAGTACGGCCAGGCTTGCGCGGGTGGTCATGTCCCAGATGTTCGCGCTCGCCACGAGGCACGGTGCCGTCAAGGGCAACCCAGTGCGCGACGTCGCCACGGTGAAGGTCGCACGGAAGCCTGTGCAGGCGCCCACGAGCGCCGATGCGCAGGCGATCCTCGCCCGCCTAACTGAGTGGGACCAAGGCCGGGACGGCCGCGGTGCAGTGCGCAATGTCGATTTGTCAGAGGTTGCGTGGATGTTCGTCGCCACGGGTGCGCGCACCGGCGAGCTCCTCGCGCTCAAGTGGGAGAGCCTTGACCTCGCAAGCACACCCCCGACCGTGTCGATCGAACGGACTATCGCCCTCAACGACGAGGGACGCCTGACGGTGCAGGACCACCCGAAGACAGCAACGTCGATCCGGGTGCTGAAACTGCCGGCGTTCGCGACGGAGATGCTGCTCGCGCGCCGGCTCGAGTCGACGTCCGAGTTCGTGTTCCCGTCGTCGTCCGGTACCTGGCGGTCGCCGAACAACTTCCGCACTCAGTGGCGGGCTGCGCTTAAGGGAACCGAGTGGCAGGGCATCTCGCCGCGCGCGTTCCGGAAGGCCGTGGCGACCGTTGTGCGCGATCACCTCGGAGTCGGCGCTGCAAAGGATCAGCTGGGTCATTCATCGGAGCAGGTGACGAACAGCCACTACGTTCGGCAGCGTCACGAGGGCCCTGACGCGACCGCCGTGCTGCAGGACTTCGCCACCAAAACCATGAGTAAATGATGAATGGCCCCGACTTGAGTCGGGGCCATTTGCTCTACTTCGCCGGAATTCCGGGCCTAAATGGAGCCGACGACGGGACTTGAACCCGTAACCTACGCTTTACAAGAGCGTTGCGCTACCAATTGCGCCACGTCGGCAAGACCTGACAATCATACCCGGTGCCGACGCCCAGCTCCGAAACCGGGTGCCACAACACACGAACGCCGGCCGCCTCACACGGAGACGACCGGCGTTTTCAACCAGCTGTGGCAGTGGATCAGCCGTTGACCGGCGATTCGCTCTGCGTGTTGGTGGGCTCAGGCGTCGGCGTGGACGTCGAGTAGCTCTCGCTGGAGACGGCGAGGACGAAGGCAGCGAACTGCTCCTTGTCCGTGAGGGAGCCGGTGTACTGCTTGCCGTTCACGAGGATGGTCGGCGTGCCCTCGACCTTGGCGACCGTCGTGCCGGGCAGCGGGCCGGAACGGGCGCGGTTGGTCGAATCCTTGACCCAGCCCTTGTACGTGCCCTCGTCGATGCAGGAGTTGATCTTCGTCTCTCCGCCGGAGACGACGCCCTTCGCGATCTCCTTGATCTGCGCATCGGTCAGACCCTCGGTGTTCTCCGCGGGCTGCTTCTCGTACATGGCCGTGTTGAACTTGAAGAAGTCGTTCGGCGAGTACTCTGCGACACACGCAGCGGCGTTCGAGGCGCGCAGCGAGTACTGCGTGCCGAGCGATGCGTTCGTGAGCGTTGCGAGCGGGTGGATCGTGTAGGTCGCGGCTCCGGCATTCAGCCAGCCGGCGATCTGATCGGCGTTCGTGGTCTCGAACTGCTTGCAGTACGGGCAGAGGTAGTCCTGGTAGACGCGGATGTCGACGTTCTGCGGGCCCGGCGTCGCGGTGTCGCCCGGGGTCGCGGCCGGATCCGATGACGGCGTCGCCTCATCCGATGGCGTCGGCGTCCCGGTGGAACCAGGTGCTCCGACGAGCGTCAGGTTCTGTCCGACGACGAAACCGTCCTGCTGCGCAGCGGTCGGCACGGGGCCGGCCGGCTTGATGGACGTCACGATGATCACGGCGATGACAGCGACGATCGCGAGCGCTCCCAGGATGATGCCGCCCTGCAGCAGCACCTTGTTCCTGCGCTCACGGCGCTTCTGCTGCTCGCGCAGGATGCGAGCCTTCTCGCGGGCCGCGTCGCGGCGTTCGTTCTTCGTAGGTCGGTTCGACGAGCCGGCACCAGACATTGATCCTCGTTTCAGGGGGGTCGCGCGGCGCGGGTCGACAGCGCCGAACATACCGATGGTACTGGGATTGCCTGGAAGAGTCCTAAATCCGGCGGTGAGATCGCTGAATGGCCGCTGCAGGCGAGGCATCGCGTTTGCAGCAACTCATGGCATACTGGAGCCGCGCACGCGACATCGTCGACGTGGGCGCGTCCATTCACAACGGATCGTCCGGCACGTACCTGCCGGTGAAGGAGAAAAAATCATGGCGTCAGTGACGTTCGACAACGCAACCCGTCTCTACCCGGGTGGCACCCGCCCGGCAGTCGACAAGCTCAACCTCGAGGTCGCCGATGGCGAATTCCTCGTTCTCGTCGGCCCCTCCGGCTGTGGAAAGTCCACCTCCCTCCGGATGCTCGCCGGCCTCGAAGAGGTCAACGACGGCCACATCTTCATCGGCGACCGCGACGTCACCGACGTTCCGCCGAAGGACCGTGACATCGCCATGGTCTTCCAGAACTACGCGCTGTACCCGCACATGACCGTCGCCGAGAACATGGGCTTCGCGCTCAAGATCGCCGGCGTCGGCAAGGAAGAGCGCGCCACCCGCGTGCTCGAGGCTGCTCGCCTCCTCGACCTCGAGGACTACCTGACCCGCAAGCCGAAGGCGCTCTCCGGTGGTCAGCGTCAGCGTGTCGCCATGGGTCGCGCCATCGTCCGTCAGCCCCAGGTCTTCCTCATGGACGAGCCGCTGTCGAACCTCGACGCCAAGCTCCGCGTCCAGACCCGTACGCAGATCGCTTCGCTGCAGCGTCGCCTCGGCGTCACCACGGTCTACGTCACGCACGACCAGACCGAGGCCCTCACCATGGGTGACCGCATCGCCGTGCTGAAGGACGGCCTCCTGCAGCAGGTCGGCACCCCGCGCGACCTGTACGAGAAGCCGAACAACGTCTTCGTCGCCGGCTTCATCGGCTCCCCCGCCATGAACCTGTTCCAGGGCGAGGTCGCCGACGGCGGCGTCAAGCTGGGCGGCTACATCATCCCCGTCGAGCGCGAGATCATCTCCGAGGCTCCGTCGAAGCACGTCACGGTCGGCGTCCGCCCCGAGGACATCAGCGTCTCCAGCGTCGCAGGCTCCGGCATCGAAGTGACCGTCGACCTCGTCGAGGAGCTCGGCGCCGACGGTTACCTCTACGGCCACACCGAGGTCGGCGGCACGCGCACCGACATCGTCGCCCGCGTCGACGGCCGCAACCACGCCCACATCGGCGACACGGTCTACCTCGCGCCCACGTCCAACCACGTGCACGCGTTCGACTCCGAGTCCGGTGAGCGTCTCGGCAACAAGCCGGTCGTGTCCTCCAGCCTCTAACGGTTTCAGGTCCACCCACTGTGGTCGAGCGGTCGATTCCCGACCGCTCGACCACAGTCGTTTAAGGAGCCCATCGCTCAATGTCAGGTGCACTCAACATCACGGCGGCCACGGTCGACCCTGCCCTTCTCGACCTGCCGTGGGAGCTTCCCCTCGACCAGTGGCCGAACGAGACCATCGCATCGCTGCCCAAGGGCATCTCCAGGCACCTCGTGCGCTTCGCGAACCTCTCCGGCTACGTCATCGCCGTCAAGGAGACGACGACGGAGATGGCGAAGGGCGAGTACGACATGCTGCGCACCCTGCAGCGTCTCGACATCCCGTGCGTCGACCCGCTCGCGGTTATCACGAACCGGACGGACAAGAAGGGCCGCGAACTGCCGAGTGTGCTCGTGACGAGGCACCTGAAGTTCTCGCTGCCGTACCGGGCGCTGTTCCAGGGGACGTTGCGCCCCGACACGGCGACGAGGCTCGTGGATGCTCTCGCCGTCCTGCTCGTGCGCCTGCACATCGTCGGCTTCTTCTGGGGCGACGTCTCGTTGTCCAACACGCTCTTCCGCCGCGATGCAGGCGCGTTCGCGGCGTATCTCGTCGACGCAGAGACGGGCAAGCTCTACGAGGGCGGCCTGTCGAACGGTCAGCGGGAGAACGACCTCGAGATCGCCCGGGTCAACATCGCTGGAGAACTGCTCGACCTCGAGGCCGGCGGCCGCGTGGACGCCGAGCTCGACCCGATCACCGTGAGCAACGGCATCGTCGCCGCCTACCGCTCGCTCTGGAAGGAACTCACGGGTTCCGAATCCTTCGACGCCTCCGAGCGCTGGCGCATCACCGAACGAGTGCACCGCCTCAACGACCTGGGCTTCGACATCGAGGAACTCGCCATCAAGACGACCGACGAGGGATCCACCGTCCGCATCCAGCCGAAGGTCGTCGATGCCGGGCACCACCAGCGTCGTCTGCTGCGGCTCACCGGGCTCGACGCCGGCGAGAACCAGGCCAGGCGCCTGCTCAACGACCTCGACTCGTACTCGGCGTCGTTCGGCAAGGACAGCTTCGACGAGGAGCGTGCGGCCCACGAGTGGCTCATCCGCGTCTTCGAACCGGTCGTGAAGGCCATCCCCCGCGATCTGCGCGGCAAGCTCGAACCGGCAGAGGTCTTCCACCAGCTGCTCGAACACCGTTGGTTCCTCGCGCAGGAGCAGTCCCGCGACATCCCGCTCGCCGAGGCTGTCGGATCCTACATCAAGACCGTGCTGCGGCACCGCAGGGACGAGGCGACGATCATCGCGCCGCCGACGGAGAACATCACCCTGCCCGTGGACACGGCGCCGACGGGTCCGGTCGACTGGCGGGATCTGGTCTAGGGCTGGGTCTGGGGGCGGCGCCCTTCGACTCGGTGAGGGCACGGCTGCGATCACCCGCGAAACGAGAACAGGCCCAGGGACCGGAAATCCGGTCCCTGAGCCTGTCGAAGGGCGGATGGCCCTACTTCTTGCCCTTGCCCTCTGCACGACGACGAGCGATCTCGTAGAGCGTGACGCTCGCGGCGATGCCGGCGTTGAGCGACTCGGTCGCAGCCGAGATCGGGATCGACACCACGGCGTCACACGTCTCGGTGACGAGACGCGAGAGACCCTTGCCCTCGCTGCCGACGACGACCAGGAGCGGTCGGTCGGCGAGTTCGAGGCCGGGAAGCGACACGTCGCCATCTCCGTCGAGACCGATCACGAAGACGCCGCGGTCCTTGAACGCCTTGAGCGTCTGCGTCAGGTTGGCCGCCATGGAGACCGGCGTCCGAGCTGCCGCACCGGCAGACGTCTTCCATGCCGAAGCAGTGAGGCCGACGCTGCGACGCTGCGGCAGGATGATGCCGTCGCCACCGAATGCGGCCGTGGAGCGGATGATCGCTCCGAGGTTGCGCGGGTCGGTGATGCCGTCGAGTGCCACGAAGAGCGGGTTCTTGCCCTTCGCGAGCACCTGGTCGAGCAGTTCCATGGGGTGCGCGTACTCGTACGGCGGCACCTTCAGAGCGACGCCCTGGTGGACGGAGTCGAACCCGGACATACGATCGAGTTCCGGACGCATGACCTCGAGCACGGGGATGCCACGACGCGTCGCCAGCGTCATGATCTCCTTCACGCGGTCATCCATCTCGATGCGCGTCGCGACGTACAGCGTGGTGGCCGGGATCTTCGCGCGGAGCGCTTCGAGCACCGAGTTGCGGCCCGTCACGATCTCCGACTCGTCACCCGCCTTCGGCTTGCGCGCGCCGCCCGCACCGGAGCCCTGACGGCCGGCGACCTTCGGCTTCGAGTTGGCGTGCGCGCCGGCGGCAGCGGCGTACCGCTCCTGGGCGGCCTTGCGCTTGCCGGCAGGGTGCCAGGCGCGGTCCTCCGCCTTGGGGGTCGGGCCACGACCCTCGAGCGCCTTGCGGCCGAGGCCGCCCGTGCCCTTGAGCGGACCCTTCTTGTTCTTCTTCATGCCGCCGGGGCGGCCTGCGCTATTCGCCACTTAAACTCCAATGTGCTCCGGACGGTGTGTCTTCGATGGTAATGCCGGCCCCCGTGAGTTCATCGCGGATCCGGTCGGCCGCGGCGAAGTCTTTGGAGGCCCTGGCGTCTGCCCGGTCCGTGAGCAAGCGCTCCACGAGCGCCGACAACGCGCTGTGTGCAGTCGACGAGTCCGCCTCGGACCACTGGGGGTCGAGCGGGTTGATGCCGAGAATGGTGGTCATGGTGATGACGGCGACGGACGCGTCGCGCGCCGCAGTCGTGTCATCGCGGTCGAGGGCTGCGTTCCCGGCGCGGACCGCGTCGTGGATCGCGGCGATCGCGCGTGGGATGTTGAGGTCGTCGTCCATCGCGACGGCGAACGCCTCCGGGACGACAGAGGCCGCCGAGGCGGCCGCGGCTGCGCCGGCGACTCCGGCCTCGGCGACTCCACCGGGCAGCAGCCCTGCTCGACCGACACGATCGAGGAAGCCCTCGATGCGGCCGAGTGCCGCTTCGGCTTCCTCCAGCGCACCGTCGTGGAATTCGAGCGTCGACCGGTAGTGGGCTGCGCCGAGGTAGTAACGGACGACGAGCGGGCGGGCCGAGCCGATGAGATCGGCGGCGTACACCGAGTTGCCGAGCGACTTCGACATCTTCTGCCCGGTCACCGAGACGAGGCCGTTGTGCAACCAGTACCTGGCGAACGGGTCACCGGCTGCGAGCGACTGCGCGAGCTCGTTCTCGTGGTGCGGGAATCGGAGGTCGAGGCCGCCGCCGTGGATGTCGAACTCGGCGCCGAGGTAGGTCGTGGACATGGCGGAGCACTCGATGTGCCAGCCGGGTCGGCCGTTCCCCCACGGCGACGCCCAGGTCGCCGAGAGCGGCTCTCCGGGCTTCGCGCCCTTCCAGAGCGCGAAGTCTCGCGGGTCGCGCTTGGCGCGCGGGTCGGCGTCGGTGGCAGCCTCCATGTTGTCGGCGTGCTGCCTCGTGAGCTCGCCGTAGCGCGGCCAGGATGCCGTGTCGAAGTAGACGTCGCCCGACTCGTCGGCAGCGGCGTACGCGTGCCCGCCGTCGATGAGCCTCGTGATGATCGTCTGCATGGCCGGGATGCTCGCCGTCGCACGCGGCTCGTAGGTGGGCGGCAGGATGCCGAGCGCGTTGTAGGCGGCCGTGAATTCGAGTTCGTAGCGGTACGCGAGCGCCCACCACTCCTCACCCTCGAGCGCGAACCCGCCCTCGACGCCGGCTGCGGCGTTCACGAGGATCTTGTCGTCGATGTCGGTCACGTTCCGCACGAGCGTCACCCGGTAGCCCGTGTGCGCGAGCCAGCGACGCAGCTGGTCGTACACGAGAGCGCTGCGGAGGTGCCCGATGTGCGGTGAGGACTGCACCGTGGGTCCACAGACGTAGATCCCTGCTTCGTTCTGGCGAAGCGGCACGAAGTCGCGCAGTTCCTGCGCTTTCGAGTCATAGAGTCGGAGAGCCACCCCATGAGTTTAGTCGGAGGCTCGCGCCACAATGGTTCCCATGACAGCAGGCGGCACGACCAGGCGTGATGAGACGGCGCTCATCCAGGCCAGACTCCGGTCCCACGGACTCTGCTGGCAGGGTCGAACCGGGGCGCTCGGCACTCCGACGGACGTCGTCAGGCGCCTGCTCGCCGTGCAGGCACAGGACTTCCCGTCGGGGATGTGGGCCATCGGGTCCCGCTCCCACGGTTCCACTGCCGCATCCGTCACCGCCTCGTTCGACCGCGGCGAGATCGTGCGGACCTGGCCCATGCGCGGCACGCTCCACGTCGTGGCCGCTGAGGATCTCGGATGGATGGTCCGGCTCGCCGCGCCCCGTGTGCTGTCGTCCATGGCGGGGCGCCATCGGCAATTGGAACTGGATCAGGCGTCGTTCGATCTGGCCCGCGATATCGCGGAGCGGCTCCTCGGCGGCGGCGGTCGCGCCACGAGGGACGAGTTCATGGCGGCGCTCGAAGCCGCCGGCATCGCGACGACCGGTCAACGCGGACCGCACCTCGTCGCCACGCTCGCGATGACCGGCCTCGTGTGCTGGGGGCCGACCGCCGGGAGCCAGCAGGCGCTCGTGCTGACCGAGGAATGGATCGGGCGCGGGCGCGACCTGACCGATGACGAGGCGCTCGGGGAATTCGTTCTGCGTTACCTGCGCGGTCACGGGCCGGCGACGATGAAGGACTTCATCTGGTGGTCGAAACTCACGGTCGCGCAGGCGAAGCGCGGGTGGGCGGTGGCGGGCGACCGCATCCTCGAGACGGTGCACGGCGACCTCTCGTACTGGTCGATCGCTGAGGATAGGGCCGCCGGACCGGAGGCGGCCGACGAGGACGTGGTGGAGCCCGCCGATCCCGATGCCGGCCGGTCGCGTCGGGTGCTCGCGCTGCCCGGTTTCGACGAGTACCTCCTCGGGTACACCGGCAGAGACCTGGTGTTGCCGCCGGAGCATTTCGAGAAGATCGTGCCGGGCGGGAACGGGATCTTCCTCCCGCTCATCGTTGTGGACGGTCGGATCGTCGGAACCTGGCGTCGGCGCATCGCCAAGGGAACTGTCACCATCACCCCGGCGCCGTTCGAACCGCTCTCCGCGCGCACCCTCACCGGCTTCGCCTCCGCCGCCCGCGCCTACGCGAGGTTCCTCGCCCTCTCCCCCGACATCGCCGCCCCCGTCCCGCTCTGAGCCCGCGAGGGGTCGCGATCGGCGGGTGCCGGGCCGCCCAACCCGCCATTCGCGACCCTTCGCGGGCCGGAGCAGTGGCTAGGAGCGACGGATGAGGGCTGTGGCGACCGCGGTGACGCCTTCGCCTCGGCCGGTGAACCCCAGGGCGTCGGACGTCGTGGCCGCGACGCTCACGGGTGCCCCGACGAGGCCGGTCAACAGGGCCTCCGCTTCAAGACGACGAGCGGAGAAACGAGGGCGGTTGCCGACGATCTGCACCGCGACGTTGACCGGGACGAAGCCGGCTTCCGCGAGTCGCTCGATGCACGCGGCCAGGAACACCTCGCCGTGCGCCCCGGCGAACCGAGGATCGTCCGTGCCGAACACCGAACCGATGTCGCCGAGCCCGGCAGCGGACAGCAGGGCGTCCACGATCGCGTGTGCGACCGGGTCGCCGTCGCTGTGGCCGGAGAGCCCCGGCTGGTCCGGCCAGTGCAGGCCGGCGAGCCACAGTGGTGCGTCGGCGGCGAACGCGTGGACGTCGATGCCGATGCCCGTGCGGATGTCGAGGGGTGCCGCGGGCGCCGCTGCGCCAGGGGCCGGGTGCGACGGCTTCAGGTCTGCCCCGGTCGCCGTGCGTTTCGCGATGACCTGCTCCGCCCGCTCAGCATCCCACGGCGTGGTGATCTTGAACGCGAGCGCCTCGCCGGGCACCGTCGCGACCTGGTGGCCGGCCGACGCGTACAGTGCGGCGTCATCCGTGTACTCGCGGTCTGCTGCGCGGTACGCCTCGATGAGCGCTGCCCTCGGGAATCCCTGCGGGGTCTGGACGGCCGCGAGCGTCGACCGGTCGACGGTCTCCAGGACGTGGCCCTCGTCATCGATCCGTTTGATGGTGTCCGCGACCGCGAGGCCGGGCACCGCGCCCCAGCCCGTTCGTTCGACGAAGGCGACGACGGCGTCGAACAGGGCGGATGGGGTGAGTGCGCGCGCCGCGTCGTGCACGAGGACGGTGCGCACACTCGGCCAGAGCGTGGCGAGGCCCCTCGCGACCGACTCCTGACGGGAGTCCCCTCCCGCGACCACGCTCACGTAGTCGACGGCGCGACCCGCGGCGCCGCGGGCGATGGTCTGCGCCTCGCCGACCCGATCGGCCGGGACCACGAGCACGACCTGGGCCGGTTCGACCATCCCGAAGACGCCGTCGAGCGAGGATTCGAGGATCGTCCGGTCACCGAGCCCCACAAACGCCTTGGCGATGCCGGCGCCGAGACGGGTTCCGCTTCCGGCGGCGACGACGATCACGGCCACGGTGGGTTCAGGCAGCTCGCTCATGCTCCGAGCCTAGCCCGACCGAGATCCCCCGGCGCGATGAGCGCGGTGCTGTGCCGCGAGCGCTCCCCGGGTCCAAGCCGCGCTCGCAGCGTCTGGGGGCGCGTGCGCGAGCGCATCGCGCTGCTCAGGAGGCGAGGACCTCGTCGAGCAGGGTCGCCGCCGCCTCTTCATCGGTCTTCTCGGCGAGGGCGAGCTCCGAGGTGAGGATCTGACGCGCCTTGGCGAGCATGCGCTTCTCACCGGCCGAGAGGCCCTTCTCCTGGTCGCGTCGCCAGAGATCGCGGACGACTTCCGAGACCTTGATGACATCACCCGATGCGAGCTTCTCGAGGTTCGCCTTGTACCGCCTGGACCAGTTGGTCGGCTCCTCCGTGAACGGCGCGCGCAGCACCTCGAACACGTGGTCGAGACCGTCGCGACCGATGACGTCCCGCACGCCGACCAGGTCGACGTTCTCCGCCGGGACCTCGATCACGAGGTCGCCCTGAGTGACGCGAAGCTTCAGATACAGCTTCTCTTCACCTTTGATGATGCGGGTCTTGACCTCGGTGATGGTCGCTGCCCCGTGATGCGGGTAGACGACGGTTTCTCCAACTTCAAAGAGCATTAAACGGGTCCCTTCAGCGCCTACTAGAATACCACATCGGCTTCCTGCGGCCCCTGCCCCGCAGCCCGTCGAACGGGGCGCAGAACCGCCTCGACGCTGCCGCCGCACAACCTGAGGGCCGGCCGTGGGATACACTCGTAGCGCATCCCGGGTGAGCGGCACTCGTCACGCCCGGGGAAGTCATCCCTGGGAGGTTCTGTGAAGGCGCGCATCGTCGCATCGATCGTTTTGGCCGGTGCTCTGGCCCTCGGTACGGCGGGTTGCAACCTGATTGCACCGCAGGCCACCACGAAGCACTACGACGCGAGTGACGGCGTGAGCGTCACCGTCGGCAAGATCGGTGTGCGCAACGCGCTCATCATCTCCGATGACGGCGTCGTCGGGAACCTCGTGTTCAGCGTCTCCAACACGGACACCAAGGCCCACACCGTCGTCATCGAGGTCGAGGGCAACAGCGAGCGCTTCCAGGTCGTCGCGGAGCCAGGCATCACGAGCTTCGACGGACGCCCGGACAGCAACGCTCCGGTCCGCATCGACGAGCTCGGCGCCAAGCCGGGTGCCGTCATCCGCGTGTTCTTCCAGTACGGCACCGAGACGGGCGGCGAAGCCCTCGTCCCGATCCTGACCGGGGAGCTCAACGAGTACTCGACCCTCGTTCCGACCGAAGCGCCGTCTCCGACGCCGTCCGAGATTCCGACACCGGCGAGCACCACGGTCGCCGGCTGACGCCGGACCCACCAACTTCACCGCACACGGAACAGGGCGGGGCCGCATCGGCCCCGCCCTGTTCTGCGTTTCACGCAGCGGTTCTTCGGCCGCCGATGCTTTCGCACCGGCGGCCTCACCATCACGCTTCGAAGCGGTAGCCGAGCCCCCGCACGGTCACGAGCATGACCGGTTCGGACGGGCTCGCCTCGATGCGCGAGCGGATGCGCTTGATGTGCACGTCGAGCGTCTTCGTGTCGCCGTAGTAGTCGCTCCCCCACACCCGGTCGATGAGCTGGCCGCGAGTGAGGACGCGTCCGGCGTTGCGCAGGAGGAGTTCCAGGAGCTCGTACTCCTTGAGCGGCATCGGGATGGGCGAGCCGTTGACCTCGACGACGTGGCGCTCGGTGTCCATGCGCACGGTGCCGGCTTCGAGGACGACCTCGTCGGCGGCCTGCTCGGTCTCGACGCGGCGACGCAGGACGGCGCGGATGCGGGCGAGCAGCTCTCGCGTCGAGTACGGCTTCGTGACGTAGTCGTCAGCCCCGAGTTCGAGCCCGACGACGATGTCCACTTCGGAGTCCTTCGCCGTCAGCATGATGATGGGCGTCGAGGCGACGGCGCGGATCTGGCGGCACACCTCTGTTCCCGGGATGCCTGGGAGCATGAGGTCGAGCAGCACCAGATCTGCGCCTCTCGCGGTGAACGCCTGCACGGCGCTCGGGCCGTCCTCGGCGACCTCGACCTCGTACCCCTCCTTCTCGAGCAGGTAGCTCAGGGGTTCGCTCAGTGCGGCTTCGTCTTCGACGAGCAGGATGCGGGTCACGTGGTTCTCCTTGCGGTGCCTATGGTCATGTCCTCCGGCGGGGTCGTCGCCTTCGGGAGTCGGATGGTGAAGGTCGAACCGCGGCCGAGCTGCGACCACACCTTGACCTCTCCGCCGTGGTTCTGGACGGTGTGCTTGACGATGCTGAGCCCGAGTCCGGTGCCACCGGTGTGCCTCGATCGGGCTTGGTCGACGCGGAAGAAGCGTTCGAAGACGCGGTCGCGGTCCTCGTCCGGGATGCCGACGCCCTGATCGGTGACGGCGATCTCGATGACGCCCTGCACCTCGCGGATTCCGATCCCGACGTGCGATCCGGCCGGCGAGTAGTGGATGGCGTTCGAGATGAGATTGTTCACCGCGACGACGAGCAATGTTTCATCGCCGTACACCTCGAGTCCGGCGCCACCCTTCACGGACAGTGCGACACCGATCGATTCCGCCGTCACGCGGTTCTGATCGACGGCCGTCGCGATGACGCGATCGACGGCGACGAGCTCCGGCTGGTGCAGTGCGTCGGCGGCCTGCAGGCGGGACAGGTTGATGATCTCACCGGTCATCCTCGTCAGCCGCTGGGACTCCGTCGCCAGCCGGCCGGCGAATTTACGAACCCGCTCCGCGTCGTCCGCCGCACTGTCGAGCGCCTCGGACAATAGGCCGATCGCGCCGATCGGCGTCTTGAGTTCGTGGCTGATGTTCGCGATGAAGTCGCGGCGCACCTCATCGAGGCGCCTCGCCTCCGTGTGGTCCTCTGCCAGCAGCATGATGAACCGCGAGCCGAGCCTGGCGCCTCTGATCGACAGGCTGCGCGTCGTCTCGCCGAAGCGCCCGAGCGGCAGCTCGACGGGGCGTGTGGTTGGTTCACCCGTCCGGCGCACCTCCGCGGCGATGTCGACGAGCTCCGGCTGCGTCAGGATGCGGTCCCGCACCAGGCCGAGCGCGAACGCTCCGGGCGAGGCCTTCAGCACGTTGTTCGACGGGTCGATGACGATGCCTGCACTGTCGAGCGCTTCCAGAACCTGGTCGACACCGTCCGGGACGACGGGGTTCACAACGCTCGCTGCCCGCTCACCGCTTCGCACGGCGATCAGAATGAGACTGACGAATCCGCCCCCGACGATGAGGCCGAGTGCCAACGCGATCAGCACCAACCACATGGTGTCCATGGGTACCACGTTAGCCGCCTTCAGCGAGCCCGAAGACGCACGTACCGCCCGATGTTCGTGACTGTTCACGCGTGCGGCCCCAACTGTTAACCTTGGTTCGGCATCATCGGCGGAGCGGGCACACGCCTGCCAACCGCCAGGTCACGGAAGGACGGCACCTACAGACATGCGCGAGGTATTCCAGCAGTCACTGCGAGAGGTCCAGGATCGTCTCGTCGAGATCTCGGAGCTCGTCACGATTTCCATCGAGAAGGCGACCCAGTCGTTCGGCACGTCCGACGTCGCCATCGCAGAAGAAGTCATCGAGAACGACAACCGCATCGATCAGCTCGCCGTCGAACTCGACGAGCTCGCCATCGACATCCTCGCCCGCCAGCAGCCCGTCGCCCGCGACCTGCGCATCGTGGTGAGCGCGCTGCGCATCAGCGCGTCGCTCGAGCGCATGGGCGACATGGCAGAGCACATCGCTCAGCTGTCCCGCTACCGCTTCCCGGACAAGGCCGTTCCGAAGGGCCTGCGTTCCACGTTCGCGGAGATGGGCCGCCTCGACGTCTCGATCGCCCGCAAGCTCACCGAGCTGCTGCGCACGCAGGACCCGCGCATCGCCGATGAGATCCGCAACGACGACGACGACGTGGACGAGCTGCACGCGAGTGTCTTCGAGAAGGTCCTCGGCGAGACGTGGAAGGGCGAGCCGGTCGCAACCGTCGACGCGACGCTGGCCTCCCGCTACCACGAGCGTTTCGCGGACCACGCCGTGTCGATCGCGAAGAAGGTCCAGTACCTCGCGACGGGCGACTGGATCCCGGACGACTCGCAGACCACCACGGTCTGACCTCGTTCGGATCTGGCTCGCACTGATCCGACGAACAAGCGCACCGATGAGCGGTGCCGGAGCCTCACGGCCCGGCACCGCTCATCGTCGTTTCACCGTGGTGCGAGCCTCACTCGAGACGGCGACGACGACCCAGGACGAACGCGGCCGACCCGAGGAGCAGCAGCACGGTCACGAGGCCGAACAGCGCAGCACCCTCGACGCCGGTGTCCGCCAGGGCGGGGGCTGCGGCCCGGACGATGCCGCCGCGCGGCTGGGTGACGGCGTGCACGGCCGAGACCGTGGTCACGGACGTCGTCGGTACACCCGGGGTGACGGGAGTGCCCGGATCACTCGGTCCGGTCGGACCTGTCGGACCGGTCGGACCGGTCGGACCGGTCGGACCTGTCGGACCTGTTGGTCCCGTCGGCCCCGTCGGCCCCGCACCGGGTCCCTCGCTCGTCGCATCGCCGATCACGGAGACGGCGTTGCCGCCGATCGTGATCGGGATGCCGATGCCTGCGAGCAGCTGCGTCCCGCCCAACAGGCTGTCGTCGCCCGAGGTCGTCGGCGCGGCGACGGCGGCGCCTGTGCCCGGCTCGGCCGGGTCGGCCCCGCTGCCGCTGTGATCCGTCGCGGCGTCGCCGAGCACCGAGATGCTGTTGCCGGACACGGTGATCGGGATCGACACGATCGGGGCGATCTGGTTGCCGCCGCCGATGCTGTCGTCGCCGCTGGTCACCGGCGCCTGGGCGGTGCCTATCGGCGCCGCGGGAGCCACCGGTGCTGCCGGCGCCGCCGGTGCTGCCGGCGCAGCACTCGCCGACGTCGCATCGCCCACAACACTCACGGCGTTGCCGCTCAAGTCGATGGGGATGCTGATCGGCAGCTGCACCTGATTGCCTCCCGCGACGCTGTCGTCACCAGAGGTTTCCGCCGGTAGCGCCGGTTCGACCGGTGCCGGAGCGGTGTCCGGCGCAGCAACGGCCTCCGGTGCGGAAGCGGTCGAATCGCCGATGACGCTCAACGCGTTGTCCGTGATCGTGACCGGCACCTGCAGGACGGTGTCGACGAGGTTCCCGCCCAGCAGACTGTCGTCGCCCGAGCTCTCGGCCGCGTTGGCGGCCGTCGCGCCGAGGAGCGTCAACCCCGCGACGAACAGGCCGCAGTACAGCCCTTTTTTGACATACGAATTCATGATGTTCCTACTCCTTGTTGACATGACGTTGTGTGCTCCCGGAAGGGAGACTTCGGTGCGTGTCCGCCGAGATGCAGGCGGAGTTCACCCGTCAGTCAGGAGAGGTGTCTGAATCGAAGGTCGGCGACGACGGCAGTGAGTCGTCGCTCGCGAGGGCTCTGCGGGTCGACGACAGGATGATGCCGTCGAAGTCGTGTGCGGCCTCTGCGGCCTGGGTTCCGCCCGTCACCGCGCCGCCTGGCGCCACTGAAGCACCGGGAACGACGGCGACCTGGCCGGCCGGATCACCGGGGCCGGCCGGTGTGGGCACGGGTTGGGCCGGGGCCGGCGCACTTCCGTCGGCCTGGACAGCCGAACCGGCTGCCGCACCAGACAGGAACGCGTGATACGCGGCATCGAACGCGCTGCGTGCTGCGGAGACCGCGTGGCCGGAAACGATCGCCGTGCCGGCCTGCGCAGCGCCGGGGAGCGGTCCGATCGACGGCTGCACGGGCTGCGTCGACGGTCCACCAGGTCCGGCCGTTCCTCCTGGATCGCCCGGTTGCACCGCCGGCGGTTGCGGCACGGCCGGTGCACCGATGTCGCCGACGCCTCCGACCACATCACCGACGGCCGAAACCGCGCCGGATGCAACCCCCGTGACCGCGCCGGTCAGATCGGCGACCGGTGTCGCGCCGACCGTCTGATCGACCACGTCGCTCACCACGGGGACCTGCGCGACGACCGCATCAACGGCCTGCGCAACCGGTGCCACGACCTCTGACGAGACCGAATCGACGACGGAACCGACCGCATCGACCGGCTGCTGGAGGGCCCCGACGACGCCGGTCACCGCACCGATCAGCGAGGATCCGCCCGCGTCGTGTCCTGGCGCTGCTTCATCGGCAGTTGCACTCGAAGGAGCGGAGAAGAGGGCGATCGCGGCGAGGGCGGACGCAGCGAATCCCGTGAGTGCGAGCGCGCGCCACACGGAGAAGTGTGTGCGTTCGACCGATTCGTTCACTGCAACACCCCCATTCGGGCGACACAGTCGTCACGATACGCCGATCGTCGACGTCCGTAAACCCCCAGTCGCCCGCCCGGACCGGTGCCGTGTGGTGTGCTCGGATCACCAAGAAGACCCCGCCGGAATCGACACGATGGCCGACCCGACGGGGTCTCTCGAAACGCTCGGCGAGCGAGCGGGCGGGCTACTTCTTGTTGCCCTGCGCCGCGACGGCGGCAGCACCGGCGGCAGCGGCCTCCGGGTCGAGGTAGACCGCAGGCCCGATGGGCTTGAAGTCCGCGTCGAGCCGGTAGACGAGCGGGATGCCGGTCGGGATGTTGAGTTCGGCGATGTCCTCGTCCGAGATGCCGTCGAGGTGCTTGACGAGCGCACGGAGCGAGTTGCCGTGAGCGGTGACGAGCACGGTCTTGCCCGCGGCGAGGTCGACGGTGATGTCGGACTCCCAGTACGGCAGCATCCGGTCGATGACGTCCTTGAGGCACTCGGTGCGCGGAAGTTCGCCGTCGATGCCGACGTAGCGGGGGTCGTCTGCCTGCGAGTACTCGTTGTCGTCCTCGATGGCGGGCGGCGGCACGTCGAAGGAACGACGCCAGGTCTGGAACTGCTCCGGGCCGTACTCGGCGAGCGTCTGCGCCTTGTCCTTGCCCTGCAGGGCGCCGTAGTGGCGCTCGTTGAGACGCCAGGTGCGCTTGACCGGGATCCACAGACGGTCCGCGACGTCGAGGGCGAGGTTCGCCGTCTGGATGGCACGCGACAGCACCGAGGTGTACAGGACGTCGGGGGTGATCCCCGATTCTGCGAGCAATTCGCCCGCGCGCTTGGCTTCGGTGACGCCCTGATCGCTCAGGCGGACGTCGACCCAGCCGGTGAAGAGGTTCTTCTGGTTCCAGTCGCTGTTCCCGTGGCGCAGCAGGACGAGGGTGTAGGTCTCAGGCATGCCCCCAGCATACCGATGCGAGAATGGAGCAATGCCAGTCGGGTCCATCACACGCGGAACGACGAACACCAACCGCCTCCGCCGCGTCGACAGGTGGATCGCGCACTCCCCGGTGCTTCGTCGAAGCACCGCACCACTCGTTGTGGACCTCGGATACGGCGCGAGCGGTGTGACCGCGCTCGAACTGCATCAGCGCTTGCGTCGGGTCCGCCCGGACGTGCGTGTGCTCGGCCTCGAGATCGCGCCTGAGCGGGTGCGGAGGGCCGAGGCGCAGCTGGCCAGGGTCCGCGCAGGTGAGACGACGTTCGCACCGGATGCCGACGTGTCGTTCGGGCTCGGCGGCTTCGAGGTGCCGATCGCCGACGGCGGCCGTCCGACGGTCATCCGTGCGTTCAACGTCCTGCGCCAGTACAACGAGGCCGACGTCGCCGACGCCTGGCATCGGATGACCTCACGGCTCGCGCCCGGCGGGATGGTCGTCGAGGGGACGTGCGACGAGATCGGCCGCATCGCGAGCTGGATCGCCGTGACCCCGAATGGACCACAAACGTTCACCATCAGTTTGAGGCTCGCGGAGCTGGACCTCCCGTCGATCGTCGCGGAGCGACTCCCGAAGGCCCTCATCCACCACAACGTGCCCGGCGAACCGGTCCACGCCCTCCTCACGGAGCTCGATCGGCAGTGGCGCACCCATGCGGCGCTGTCGGTCTACAGCCCGGTGCAGCGGTGGCTCGCCGCCGTGGCGTCGTTGCGTGCCGCCGGCTGGCCCGTGCAGGGCGGCCCGGGCAGGTGGCGACTCGGCGAACTGACGCTCCCCTGGTCCGCGGTCGCGCCGCTGCCCTGATCAGACCGATGGGAGCGTCGCCTGCGCAACCCCCCTGATCAGACCGATGGGAGCGTCGCCTGCGCGTCAGGTGTGGACATGCCCGTCGCCGTCAGCAGATCGACGACGTACGGTCGCAGCCCGAGGATGAGGTTCTGTTCCGAGACCGGGGCCGCGTGCAGCGTCGCCGAAGGGTCGAGGTGCTTGGCGATCTCCACGAGCGTCTGACGTGCGACGGGCTGCTGCGCGATGTCGCCGAGCGACTGCCCGAGGATGCCGATCGCCACCGAGATCCTGGCGAGCAGATCCGCGGCCTCAGGCCGGGGCTTGCCGTCGCGCAGCACGTAGTCGATGCGGCGAGCGATCACCCGCAGGTTCCTCGTCGCCAGGTCCGCGCCGGCCAGGATCGTCCGCTGCCGTTCGAGGTCGAAGAGGGATCGGCGCAGGAACGGCGACAGCTTCGCGATGGCGATGCCGGAATCGAGCGTCCCCCGCCAGGCGTCGAGGGCAGGCTGGGTCCCCCGAGCACGTCCGAGCGCCCGATCGGCTTCTTCGACGTCGCCGAGCCGGAGCGCCGCCACGAGCGACGCGAGGGTGGAGACGTGCTCGTCGAGCAGCTTCCGACCGTCTCGCAACGCCGCCCTGCGCGGGTCACGTGGGATGAGCGCTGTCGCGAGCAGCGCGAACACACCGCCGACGAGTCCGTCCAGGGTGCGGACGAACGGGCCGCCATCCGGTACAGGCAGGAGCATCACGAGCGCCGACTGCACGGCCGCGGCGATGGCGAACGATGCCGCCGGCGAGAGGAACCTGGCGACAACCAGCGTCACGAACAACGCCACCCCGAGCTGCCAGACGCCCTGGCCGAACGCGATCAGCAGCACCTCGGCGAGCGCGATGCCGACACTCATCCCGACGGCCGTCTCGAGCACGCGCACCGGCCTGGCATCGCGCACGAAACCGAGACTCGACACGGCGACCGTCACCGAGAGCAGCGGTGCGGCGTGCCCGAGGACGAAGTGGGCGAACGCGTAGGACGCCACCGCCGTGATCGTGACCTGCAGGATGGCCGGAGTGGATTCGAGGACCCGGTTCCAAGCGCGTCCGAGCGCGATCTTCCGGCGGACGGCGACGGCCCAGCGCTTCGTCCGCCTGGCGGAAGCCGCCGCGGCAGATGCCGCGTCGTCCGGTTGCGCGGGCGGCACGGGGACAGACCCGCTCAGCGTCGGACGGCGCCGAGGCGCGGCAGCCGCGGGACGTCGGCGACCGCGCCGGCGTCGCCAGGCACGATGACGTCCTGCGTCGCGGTGACGGTCGTGCCGGCCGCATCGACGTAGAGGGTCGCCGTCTCGTCCGCGGTGCGCTTGACGACGGCGAGCGCGACGGGACCGAGTTCGTGGTGGACGGCGCTCGACGTGACGGTGCCGAGGAGTTTGCGCTCCTCGTCCTCGACCGGAGCACTCAGGTACACCGAGGAACCGGCTTCCGGCAGCACGGAGTCGGAGCCGTCGAGCAGCAAGAGCACCAGACGCCTCGGCGGGTGCCCGAGGTTGTGCACCTTCGCGACGGTCTCCTGCCCGCGGTAGCAGCCCTTGCTGAGGTGGACGGCGCTGCGCAGCCAGTCGAGCTCGTGCGGGATGGTGCGCTCATCGACCTCGGCTGCGAGGCGGGGACGCCAGGCAGCGATGCGCAGAGCCTCGGCCGCGAGGGAACCGGCGGCTGACAGCTCCCCGGCACGGATGCGTGCGACGAACTCAGGGAGCTGGGAGCGCTGGACGATCGTCTCCGACCAGGTCCAGGCAGCGGCCGGATGCTCCGCACGCGCGTACTGGTGACCGCCGACGACCACGCCGGCCCACGAATCGTGCCACACGAGCGGCGAACCGTTCGGCGACGCGGCGGGGAGCGCGAGCGCGGCGAACCCGCCGAGCACCGCATACTCCGAGGTGACATCTGCCACCTCGACGCGCAACATAAACCGCATGCGGTCGAGCCAGGCGCGGATCGGCTCTGCGTCCTCAGCCTCGGTGATGAGCCACAGCGTCGTGCCGTCGTCGAGGAGCTTCGCCTCGTGCTCGATCCGTCCGTTGATGTCGAGGAACAGCGTCTCGGTGGACTCGCCCGGCTGCAGGAACCGGAGCTCCTGGCTCGTGATGGAGTTGAGCCAGGTGAGGCGGTCGGGTCCCGTCACCGTCACAACACCCCGGTTCGACAGGTCGACGACAGCCGTGCCCTGCTCGATGCGGCGCTGCTCGATGTTGGGGCTGCCGTAGTGGGACGGCACGCCGTGGTCGATCGCATCCGGCTGTTCGACGGCTCCCGGCAATCCGAGGAACGGGGAGGAGGTCATGTCAGTCGACTTTCGCGAGGCGCGC
The DNA here is from genome assembly GCF_049319745.1 of Plantibacter sp. Mn2098. NCBI lineage: Bacteria > Bacillati > Actinomycetota > Actinomycetes > Micrococcales > Microbacteriaceae > Plantibacter > Plantibacter sp. Mn2098. The sequence goes on from NZ_JBMOUH010000005.1 coordinate 160,383, forward strand.
GGACGCGTGGGTCCGCAGTTCCTGCCCGAGGGCCGCGATGTCCCACGCCCAGAGCAGATGGTTCTCCACGAGGCCGTACAGTCGCGTCGCTGCGGCGTACTCCTTGGCGCCGGCGGTGCGCACGACGGCGTCCGTGGCGAGGTCGATGCGCGGGCCGTTGATCTGCCCGAGGTAGAGCTCGCTCACGCCGTTGGGGTGCACGATCGACACCTGCAACGGGAACGCGCCCGTAGTGGTGCGGAGTGTCTCGACGGCCTGCGCCGTGCCGAAGGGCCGTGGACCGACACCTGGCAGCATGCCTGGACCCGGGTCGCCCTCGATGAGCGGACGCTCGAGTCGCCAGTACCCGGTCTCGGTGACGAGCGGTTCGAGGATCTCTGCCTCGCCATGCGGGGCGGCTGCATCAGCTGCTGCATCGGCTGCGGCTGCATCGGCGACTGCTCCTGCATCCTCGGTCGCATTCTCTGCTGCCGCAGCGTCGTCGTCGACCTGCTTGGGCTTCTCCGGGAGCAGCCAGGTGTAGGAGTTGTAGTTCAGGTACGGCAGGCCGTCGTGGCTGAAGCTCACACGCTGGCCGAACTCACGGGTGACGGACGACTCACCGACCGTGTAGTCGATGACGCCGGTGCCTTCCCAGACGCCGATGAGCCAGGAGAGCGGAACGAGTTCGCTCGGGAGGCCGGTGGGGATCTCGATCATCGAGGACCCTCGCGACTAGCGCTGACCGCGGTACAGGTTCTTGAGCACGATCACGGAGACGAACGCGATCGAGAGGCTGGCGAGGACGAGCAGTCCGATGAAGAAGAGTTCGAGTGCGAGCAGCATGGGGAAAGTCTACCCCGCGGCCAGGGAGATGAGTCCATAGACGCCGCTCGCGACGGCGAGGATGACCACGGCGCCGAGGACGCTCGTGGACATCCGGTCGACGAATCCGACCTTCTGCCTCGTGAGGAGCTGGGCCGAGAACGCGGCGAGGGTGCACACGCCGAGCGTCACGGCGAGACCGAAGAACGTCTCACCGGCCGAATAGACGAGTCCGGAGGCGATCGCACCGATGACCGCGAGCGCCCACACAGAGACGACGCTGACCCAGCGGAGTCGAGGTGACAGTGCTTGTTCGCTCACCCCACCATTGTCACAGACCGGGGCTGTCTGGGCCACCGGCCGACCGGTGCGCAGCACACGCGGGGCGGAACATGCGCCTAATATGGTTCCAAGCTCAGTCGAGAGGACGCGCGTGGCGCAAATTTTGGTCCTGACCTCCGCGGTTGGCACTGAGGTACTCCCTGCTCTCGGACTGCTCAGCCACCGGACCCGTCAGATCCCAGCGGATCCCGCACAGCTCGCCAACGCGCCCAGCGCGGACCTGCTCATCGTGGACGCCAGGCAGGACCTCGCCGGTGCCAAGTCGCTCTGCAAGATCCTCGGGGCCTCCGGCCTGTCCATGCCGATCCTGCTCATCCTCACCGAGGGCGGGCTCACGGCCGTCAGCGCCGACTGGGGCGTCAACGACGTCATCCTCGACAGCGCGGGGCCGGCAGAGGTCGATGCCCGCATCCGCCTCTCCATCGGACGGGCGACGCAGGAGCAGACCGGCGCGAAGATCCAGGCGTCCGGCGTGGTCATCGACGAGGCCAGCTATTCGGCGAAGGTCCACGGCAAACCGCTCGACCTCACGTTCAAGGAGTTCGAACTCCTGCGGTTCTTCGCAACCCACCCGTCCCGGGTCTTCACCCGCGAACAGTTGCTGAGCGAGGTCTGGGGCTACGACTACTTCGGCGGCACCCGCACGGTCGACGTGCACGTCAGGCGACTGCGGGCCAAGCTCGGCGAACTCGAACAGCTCATCGGCACCGTCCGCAACGTCGGGTACCGCTTCAACGTCTATGAGGACGACCATGCACCGGCTGACACTGCGGGTCACTAGCCTCGACGACCCGCATCAGCGGGCCGGGTTCGATCGGATCGTGCGCGCATCGACCATGATCGACGGGCAGCCGCCGTTCAGCGACCAGTCCCACATCGACGTCGCATCGGGCGCCCGAACCCTCATCTTCGCCGTCGAACCGCAGGATCCGCCGGCGGAACTGAGCGATTTCGCGGTGATCGGCGCGGCCGTCCTCGGCCAGGGCGAGCTGGAGTTCGTCGTGGATCCGGAGTGGCGGGGCAACGGCTACGGCACGAAGGCACTCGGCGGGATTCTCGCCAGCTGCTCGCCGACGGTCAAGGTCTGGGCGCACGGCGACCACCCGGCGTCGCGGAGGCTCGCCGCGGCATTCGGCTTCGAGGCGATCCGGACGCTGCTGCAGTTGCGCATCCCAGGCGGGTCGGCGGCCATCGCATCTCCTCTGGCCTCGGGAGATGCGAACCGGGTGAGAGCCGACATCACGATCCGCCCCTTCCGGCAGGGGACGGACGATGCCGCGTGGATCGCCCTCAACGCGCTCGCCTTCGCCAGCCATCCGGAACAGGGCAGGATGACTCTCGCCGACCTGCGGGCGAGGCAGGCGGAGCCGTGGTTCGACGCGGATGATTTCCTCCTCGCCTGGGACGCCGACGGGCAGCTCATCGGGTCGAACTGGCTGAAGGTCGACGGGTCAGAGGGCGAGATCTACGCGATCGGCGTGCACCCGGATGCGGCGGGACGCGGCATCGGCCGGGCACTCATGGAGGCCGGGCTCCGTCGGCTCGCCGAGCACGATCTGGAGACGATCGCGCTGTACGTCGAGGCGGACAACACGGCCGCCGTCGGCCTGTACCGGTCACTCGGGTTCACGGATCACACGATCGACGTCCAGTACGCGCGACCGAGCCTCCCCGAGCCCGCCTGAGCGATCGCTCCCCGGCTGCTCCTGCTCCTTCCTCCACAGGGCACCGGCAAGGCTCATTTACTCACTGTTCACCCAGGGCGTCGCGCCCGCACTGCCCCGGGTGTCATGATGAAGGCATGCCTGCTGATCCCACCGTGCTCGATGTAGGACTCGACGGAGACGACGAGGACTTCGACCCAGCGTTCGAACGCAACGACCCAGCACTGCCGGAGCATCGGTACCTCGACAGGGAGCTCAGCTGGCTCGCGTTCAACCAGCGGGTGCTCGAACTCGCCGAAGACCCGGTCCTCCCGGTGCTCGAACGCGCGAACTTCCTGGCGATCTTCGCGTCGAACCTCGACGAGTTCTTTATGGTGCGGGTCGCCGGCCTCAAGCGCCGCATCCTCACGGGGCTCGCCGTGCCGACCAACATCGGCCACCCGCCGGCCCAGGTCCTGTCGGACATCTCCGAGAAGGCGCACGTCCTGCAGGCACGCCACGCGCGCGCCTGGCACGACCTCGTCCGTCCGGATCTCGCAGAGCAGGGCGTCACGGTCGTCACCTGGGACACCCTCGACGCGGCCGATCGCGAGTACCTGAGCGACTACTTCAGCAACCAGGTGTTCCCGGTGCTGATGCCGCTCGCGGTGGATCCGGCGCACCCGTTCCCCTACATCTCCGGGCTCTCGCTCAACCTCGCCGTCCGGGTGCGCAACACCAAGACGGGCAAGGAGGAGTTCGCGCGCCTGAAGGTTCCGCAGATGATGCCGCGATTCGTCCGCGTCGGACCGGAGGAGCGCCGCTCGACCAACCCCGACGTCGCAGCACCCTCCGCGCGGTACATCGCGCTGGAAGAGGTCATCGCCAACCACCTCGGGCACCTCTTCCCCGGCATGGAGATCGTCGACCACCACGTGTTCCGCGTCACGCGCAACGAGGACGTCGAGATCGAAGAGGACGAGACCGAGAACCTCATCCAGGCGCTCGAGAAGGAGCTCCTGCGTCGGCGGTTCGGTCCGCCCATCCGCCTCGAGATCACCGATGACATGGACGATGTCACGCTCGGGCTGCTCGTTCGCGAGCTCGACATCACCGAGCAGGAGGTCTACCGACTCCCGGCGCCACTCGACCTCGGCGGGCTGTTCAGCCTCGCCGGCATCGACCGGCCGGAGCTCCAGTACCCCAAGCGCGTGCCGACGACGGCACTGCAGTTCCAGCCGAGCGAGCCCAACGGCAAAGCTGACCTGTTCGCAGCGGTGAGCAAGCAGGACGTGCTCGTGCACCACCCGTACGAGTCGTTCGCAACGAGTGTGCAGGCGTTCCTGGAGCAGGCAGCTGCTGACCCGGACGTCCTCGCCATCAAGCAGACGCTGTACCGCACCTCCGGCGACAGCCCCATCGTCGAGGCCCTCATCGATGCGGCGGAGTCCGGCAAACAGGTTCTCGCCCTCGTCGAGATCAAGGCCCGCTTCGACGAACAGAACAACATCTCCTGGGCCAGGAAGCTCGAGAAGGCCGGCGTGCACGTCGTGTACGGCCTCGTCGGGTTGAAGACCCACTGCAAGCTCGCGCTCGTCATCCGCCAGGAGAAGGGCGTCCTGCGCCACTACAGCCACATCGGCACGGGCAACTACAACCCCAAGACGAGCCGCATCTACGAGGACCTCGGCCTCTTCACCGCCGACGACCAGGTGGGCAAGGACGTCACGAGGCTCTTCAACGAGCTCTCCGGCTACGCGATCGAGAAGAAGTTCAAGCGCCTCCTCGTCGCGCCGCGCCACCTGCGCAAGGGACTGCTCAAGCACATCGAGCAGGAGCGCAACAACGCTGAGGCCGGCCTGCCGAGCGGCATCAGGATCAAGGTCAACTCGATGGTCGACGAAGCGATCATCGACGCGCTCTACCGCGCCAGCCAGGCCGGTGTGCCCGTCGACCTCTGGGTCCGCGGCATCTGCGCGTTGAAGCCGGGCCAGGCCGGCATGAGCGAGACGATCAGGGTGCGGTCCATCCTCGGTCGCTACCTCGAGCACTCGCGCATCTTCTCGTTCCACAACAACGGCGACCCGCACGTGTTCATCGGCAGCGCCGACATGATGCACCGGAACCTCGACCGCAGGGTCGAAGCCCTCGTCCGTCTCACCGATCCGACGCACCTGGCGTCCATCGCGGACCTCTTCGAGCGGGCGCTCGACGAGACGACGTCCTCGTGGTGGCTCGACGCGGACGGTGTGTGGACCCGCCATGCCATCGACGCGAGCGGTTCGCGGCTGTCCGATCTGCAGGATACGCTGATGACCGAAACCGCCGCACGACGCAGACCGAGGATACGCCGATGACCACAGCCGTCTATGCAGCAGGAGCCGTCTGTTGGCGGCTCATCGACGGCAAAGTCTCCATCCTCGTCATCCACCGGACCGTGTACGGCGACGTCACCATCCCCAAGGGGAAGGTCGACCCCGGAGAATCCCTGCCGCAGACCGCCGTGCGCGAGATCAAGGAGGAGACCGGGCTGAGCGTCTTCCTCGGCGCACCGCTCGGCGTCTCCACGTATCCGCTGTCGAGTGGACGCGAGAAGATCGTCCACTACTGGTCCGCCGAGGTGACCGAGCAGGCGGTGCGCGAGAGCACGTTCATCCCCAACGGCGAGGTCGCGGCGCTCGAGTGGGTCAGCATCAAACGCGCCCGCACGCACCTGAGCTACGAACGCGACGTCGAGATCGTCGACGCATTCGCCGCATTGCTCGACGAGGGTGTGACGGAGACGTTCGCGCTCATCGCGTTGCGGCACGGCAAGGCCACGCAGCCGTCCGAGTGGTCGGGGCCCGACGCGACCCGTCCGCTGCTCCCCCGCGGGGTGAAGCAGGCCGCGAGCATCGTGCCGACGCTGCAGGCGTTCGGTCCGCGCAAGATCGTCACGAGCACCGCTGTCCGCTGCGTCAGCACCGTGAGTCCCATCGCCGCGGCGACGGGCATCGACCCCAAGCGCACCGATCTGATCAGTCAGGACGCGTACGAGAGCGGTGAAGCCGACATCCGTCGTATCGTCGGTCGTCGTGTCCGCGCATTGAAGACCGCGATCCTCTGCAGCCACGGCCCCGTCCTGCCGGAGATCCTCCACGAGATCGCGCTCGCAACCGGAACGAGCAAGGGCTCCTACATCGAGAGCGCCGCGTCCCTCGAGACGGGCGCATTCTCGGTCGTGCACCTCTCCCGCACCAACCCGAGTTCTGGCATTATCGCGATCGAGACGCACCTTCCCCGCGCCTGATTGTCGCCATATCCTAGGCAGCACCCCCTGAACGTGGTACACAGGTCTCACTAGCGGCTGATGCTGCGGGACCTCTCCCGTCGACGACCCCCTTCGTGAACGGACGGGGTCTCTTGTGACCGCAACCTCCGCAAGCCGACGCACCGCCGACCCGCACTCGCACCGTCTGCCCGCCACGAGGGCGAGGCTCCCGATCGGAATCGCGATCGGCCTCGGCATCACCGCTGTCCTCGCCACGGGTGGGGCCGCTGGGGCCGCGACCACGATCGACGGACCCGTCGATCTCGGATCCGCTGCCTCGTTCAGCGTCCTCGGCGGCGAATCGGTGACGAACACTGGACCCTCCGTCCTCGCAGGCGACCTCGGCGTCTCCCCCGGGACATCGATCACGGGCTTCCCACCCGGCATCATCGGAGGAACACAGCATCCGACCGATGCCGTCGCAGCCCAAGCGCAGGCGGACGCGCTCGTCGCATACAACACGGCCGGCAGCCTCACCCCGAGCACCTCCGGCCTCGCGGACCTCACCGGTCTCTCGCTCACGCCTGGCGTGTACTCGGGCGGCGCGCTGTCCCTCTCCGGCGACCTCACCCTCGCTGGCACCGCAGAATCCGTCTGGGTGTTCCAGGCCGCGAGCACGCTCACGATCGCCACGGGAGCGCGCATCCTCCTCACCGGCGGCGCGAGCGCGTGCAACGTGTTCTGGCGGGTGCCGAGTTCGGCGACGATCCAAGGCGGCGCGCAATTCGTCGGAACGGTGCTCGCGTCCGAATCCATCACCGCGGTGACCGGTGCGACGATCGAAGGACACCTGCTCGCGAGCAACGCGTCGGTGACGCTCGACACGAACGTCATCACGGCCCCGACCGGGTGCGCGGCGACGCCAGGCACCGTCACGACGAGCCCGGAGGTCCAGGCGTCGATCCCGCCGACAGGCACCGTCGGCACGCCGTACTCGTTCCCGGCCACCGCGACCGGGTCTCCGGCTCCGACGTACACCGTGACGGGGACGCTCCCGGGCGGCCTGCAGATCGACGCCGCGACCGGCGTCATCTCTGGGACGCCGACGACGGTTGGGACATTCACGTTCACCGTGACCGCGAGTAACGGTGCTGCGCCTGACGTCACGACCGAGTACACGATCACCATCGCCGCCGTCGCCGCACAGCCGATCGTGAGTGCCGGAACCCCCGACGCGGCACGGCTCCCGGAGACGGGCTTCGCCGGAGGCGCGCTCCTCTGGGCGTCCGGTGTGCTCGTCCTGCTCGGCGGCGCGTTCGTGGTCTTCCGAGCCGTCTCGCGTCGCCGCGCAGCCGGTCGCGATCGAGCATAACTCCTTCGATTCAGCCCCGCCCCGAAACGGAGCCCCGGAATTCCGGGGCTCCGTTTCTGCGACCGCCCGGATCGAAGGAGTTATGCGCGTGGCCGGTGGGAGGGGATGTACGAGAGACTGGGCCGCGCAGGGGACGAGGACGCACAGGGGACGGGAACGCGCAGAGCAGGGGAACGCACAGGGCGCACGGGCTTGTGCAGGCCCTGGGAACAACACAAGGAGTCAGCGGCCGTTCACCTCCCGTTTACCGATGTGGGGGATTCTCGTAATGCCTCGTGGTTAGCGTCGCTGACGAGCCAGCACCGGCTCGCCCACACCAATGAATGGACACCCTGTGAAGTTCTCACGTTTCGGCCGCGTAGCGGTCGTTGCAGCAGTCGCAGCAATCGCACTCACCTCGTGTGCAGCCAACGAAGGCGGAGCAGCAGCGCCCACCAACACCGCGAGCAGCCTCAAGGGCAGCCTCGCCGGCAGCGGCGCCTCGTCGCAGGGCAGCGCCCAGGAGGCCTGGGTCGCAGCTTTCCAGACGGAAAACCCAGACGTCACGATCAACTACTCGCCTGACGGCTCCGGCGCAGGTCGCAAGGCGTTCATCGCCGGCGGCGTGAACTTCGCAGGCTCCGACTCCGCACTCTCCGACGACGAGCTCAAGAGCACGTTCGCCGCTTGCGCGACCGGCACCGCGGCGATCGACCTCCCGGTCTACATCTCCCCCATCGCCATCATCTTCAAGATCGACGGCGTGAAGGACCTCAACCTCGACGCAGCCACAACCGCGAAGATCTTCGCCGGCCAGATCACCTCGTGGGACGACCCGGCCATCGTCGCTCTCAACCCCGACGCCAAGCTCCCGTCGACCGCCATCACGGCAGTCCACCGCTCGGACGACTCCGGTACGACGAAGAACTTCGCCGACTACCTGAACAAGAACGCTCCCGACGTCTGGACCGCAGCTCCAGCCGACACTTTCCCGTTCCAGACCGGTGAAGGCGCCAAGGGCACGTCCGGCGTCGTCGACACCGTCAAGGGCGGCACCGGCACCATCGGCTACGCCGACGCATCCAAGGCAGGCGACCTCGGCGTCGCGAAGATCAAGGTCGGCGACACCTTCGTCAAGTACAGCCCTGAGGGTGCTGCAGCCGTCGTCGAGTCCTCGCCGCTCGTCGAAGGCCGTGGAGCCAACGACATCGCGATCAAGCTGGACCGTGTCACCACCGACCCGACCCACTACCCGATCGTCCTCGTCAGCTACCTCATCACCTGCGAGCAGTACGCTGACGCGAACATCGGTTCGCTCGTGAAGGCATACGCCGGCTACCTCGCAGGCAAGGACGGCCAGGCCGTCGCCGCGAAGTCCGCAGGCGCAGCGCCGCTCTCGGCAGACCTCTCCAAGAAGGTCGCCGACGCGATCGCGTCGATCAAGTAATTCCCACGGTCGAGCGTGCCGGGCTACAGCAGCCCGGCACGCTCGATCCGCAGCATCTGCAGGACAGCACCACCCAGCACCACAGAGCCACCCAGCAACACCCGAACCGCTCCATCAGCACCACCACCCGACCAGCACCACCACAAGAGAACGGGAACACATGGCTGTCGAGGCCCTCGCTGCGCGACCGAAAGTGAAACAACGGCCGGGTGATCGCGTCTTCTCGACGCTCACGGTCGTGTCCGGGTCACTGATCCTCGTCATTTTGGCGGCAGTGGCGATCTTCCTCATCGTCCAGGCGACGCCGGCGCTCGTCGCCGACTCCAAGACGTTCACCGGCTCACCGACGAGCTTCTGGGCCTACGTCGGCCCCTACGTCTTCGGCACCATCTGGTCGGCCATCCTGGCCCTCGTGATCGCCGTGCCGCTCTCACTCGGCATCGCCCTCTTCATCACGCACTACGCACCACGCAGGCTCGCCCAGGCGCTCGGCTACGTGATCGACCTCCTGGCCGCCGTCCCATCGGTCGTCTACGGCCTCTGGGGCGCACTCGTCCTCGCCCCGTTCGTGCAGCCGTTCTTCGCCTGGCTGAACGAGAACCTCGGCTGGATCCCGCTGTTCGGCGGAACCGTCTCCGGTACGGGCCGCACGATCCTCACCGTCGCACTCGTGCTCGCGGTCATGATCATCCCGATCATCACGGCCATCTCGCGTGAGATCTTCCTCCAGACGCCGAAGCTGCACGAGGAGGCCGCACTGGCGCTCGGTGCGACGCGCTGGGAGATGATCACGATGGCGGTCATCCCGTTCGGCCGCCCAGGCATCATCTCGGCTGCGATGCTCGGCCTCGGTCGTGCGCTCGGCGAGACGATGGCGGTCGCCCTCGTCCTCTCGCCGGCTGCGGTCTACTCGTTCTTCCTGCTCACCTCGAGCAACCCGAACACGATCGCCGCCAACATCGCCCTGAACTTCCCGGAGTCGTTCGGCATCGACGTGAGCAAGCTCATCGCGACCGGCCTGATCCTCTTCATCATCACCTTCGTGGTGAACTTCATCGCCAGACTCATCGTCAACCGTCGTAAAGAATTCTCGGGAGCGAACTGATGACCGCCACGACCAACCGCGCACAGCAGTACGCCAGGCCGATCGGCAACACGCTGACCGCCGGCAAGCTGCCGAAGTTCGCGCCGCTGTCCATCCTCGGTGGCAGCCTCATCGTGAGCGGGCTGATCTTCCTGCTCGTCCAGCAGTCCACGACCGACAAGAGCTACAACGTCACCGGCGCAGTGGTCGTCGGCGCCCTCCTGTACGCGGTCATCACGTACACGGCGTCGCTCCTCATCGAGGGCCGCCGGAAGGCGAAGGACCGCCTGCTGACGACGCTCGTGACCGCTGCCTTCGTGATCGCGCTGCTGCCGCTCGTCTCCGTCGCGATCACGGTCGTCGGCGCAGGCGCGGCCCGGTTCGACATCAACTACTTCAGCCTGTCGATGCGCAACGTCGTCGGTGCGGGCGGTGGAGCGCTCCACGCGATCACCGGCACGCTCCTTATCACCCTGGCGACCTCGATCATCTCGATCCCGATCGGCATCCTCACGGCGATCTACCTCGTCGAGTACGGTCGCGGTTCGCTCGCACGCGGCATCACCTTCCTCGTCGACGTGATGACCGGCATCCCGTCGATCGTCGCCGGCCTCTTCGCCTTCGCGCTCCTCGCCCTGTTCTTCGGACCTGGCGTGCGGCTCGGCATCGGTGGAGCCATCGCGCTCTCCCTGCTGATGATCCCCGTGGTCGTGCGCTCGAGCGAGGAGATGCTGAAGCTGGTCCCGAACGAGCTCCGCGAGGCGGCCTTCGCGCTCGGCGTGCCGAAGTGGCTCGTCGTCCTGAAGGTGGTCCTGCCGACGTCGATCGCCGGCATCATCACCGGTGTGACGCTCGCCATCGCCCGTGTCATCGGCGAGACCGCGCCGCTGCTCATCATCGCCGGGTTCACGCAGAGCATGAACTACAACCTCTTCGACGGCCCCATGATGACGCTCCCCGTGTTCGTGTACACGCAGTACGCGAATCAGGGAACCGATGGCGCCTCCTACGTCGATCGCGCCTGGACCGGCGCGCTCGTCCTCATCCTGATCGTCATGGCGTTGAACCTCATCGCCAGACTCATCGCCAAGATCTTCGCCCCCAAGTTCGGCCGCTAGGCCGCGAGCAGAAGGAACACCGTGTCCAAGAGCATCGAAGTCAACGACCTCAACGTCTACTACAGCAAGTTCCTCGCGGTCGAGGGCGTCTCACTGCAGATCCAGCCGCGTACCGTGACCGCGTTCATCGGGCCGTCGGGGTGTGGCAAGTCCACGTTCCTCCGCACGCTCAACCGCATGCACGAGGTCATCCCGGGAGCGCGTGTCGAGGGCGACGTCCTCATCGACGGCAACAACCTCTACGGCGCGGGCGTCGACCCCGTGCTCGTGCGTCGGCAGGTCGGCATGGTCTTCCAGCGCCCGAACCCGTTCCCGACGATGAGCATCAAGGAGAACGTCCTCGCGGGCGTCAAGCTCAACAACCGGAAGATGTCGAAGTCCGACGGCGATGCGCTCGTCGAGAAGTCGCTCCAGGGTGCGAACCTCTGGAACGAGGTCAAGGACCGCCTTGACAAGCCGGGCTCTGGCCTCTCCGGCGGCCAGCAGCAGCGTCTGTGCATCGCGCGCGCCATCGCGGTGTCCCCCGACGTCCTCCTGATGGACGAGCCGTGCTCCGCGCTCGACCCGATCTCGACCCTCGCGATCGAGGACCTCATCGGCGAGCTGAAGAACGACTACACGATCGTGATCGTGACGCACAACATGCAGCAGGCGTCGCGCGTCTCCGACCGCACCGCGTTCTTCAACATCGCGGGCACCGGCAAGCCGGGCAAGCTCATCGAGTACGACGACACCACAACGATCTTCTCCAACCCGTCCGTGCAGGCGACCGAGGACTACGTCTCCGGACGCTTCGGATAAACCGTCAGCTGCAACGCGCAGAACCCCCTTCCGGTGCGCCGGGAGGGGGTTCTGTGTTTGGTGCGCTTCGACAAGCTCAGCGACCGGGACCAGCGACCGGAACCGGAGGTCCGGTTGTAAAGGATTCTTGACTTCATGTCAGATTCGCTTTACCTTGGGGATGTCAACAATACCCGACATTGGAGTGGACATGACTGCAGAAGAACGACGCGCGTGGATCATGGGGATCCTCGCCGCAGTCGGCTACGGCATCTATCTGGCGATCGTCATCTCCGTTGCCGGCCGGGGCGAGCTGACCGAGGTCGACTACGTCCCTGTGCTCCTCTGGACCGTCGGGGCGTCGATCGCCGCCTCGATCGTACTCAGCATCGTCGCATCGATCGCCTCCCGCAGCGCCGGCGACAGGGACGCGGACGCCAAGGACCATCGCGACGCCGAGCTGTACCGCAGAGGACAGTACGTCGGGCTGTGGTTCGTCGCGGCCGGCGCGATCCTCGCCCTCGTGATCGCGATGGCCGATGGGCAGGCCTTCTGGATCGCCAACACGATCTACCTCGCGTTCACACTGTCCGCGGTCGCGACCTCCGTCGTCCGCGTCGTCGGATACCGCAGGGGGTTCTCCGCATGGTGAAGCCGACGAGCATCACGAACTCCATCCGCGCTCTGCGCTTCGCCAACGGCGAGATGACGCAGGCCGAGCTCGCGGCACGCATCGGCGTGACCAGGCAGACGGTCATCGCCATCGAGCAGGGCAGGTACTCCCCCTCGCTCGAAACGGCCTTCCAGATCGCCCAGGCGCTCGGTGTGCCGCTCGATGACGTGTTCCAGTACCCGGGGAGCACAACCCCATGAGCGCATCACGAGCGGGGCATCAGCGGATGGAGGCCGTTGTGCAGGAGGGCTACGGCGAGTCCGACGTCCTCGAACTGCGCGAGATCGACATCCCATCGATCGGCCGGGGCGAGGTGCTCGTCGAGGTCCGCGCGACCGCCGTCGACAACGGGGTCTGGCATCTGATGACGGGTGTGCCGTACGCGACGAGGATCTTCGGGTTCGGACTCCGCGCACCGAAGCAGCCCATCCGCGGTCTCGATCTCGCGGGCGTCGTCGTCGCCCTCGGCGCAGACGTCTCCGGGTTCGACGTCGGCGACGAGGTGTTCGGCACCGGCACCGGGACGTTCGCCGAGTACGCGGTGAGCCGTCCGGAGCTGCTCGCGCCGAAGCCGTCCGGGGTGACCTTCGAACAGGCAGCCGCCACGCCGAACTCAGCGTTCACAGCCCTCCAGGCGCTCCGGGACGCCGGCCGGCTCGTAACCGGCCAGCGGGTGCTCGTGATCGGTGCGAACGGCGGGGTCGGTTCGTTCGCCGTGCAGATCGCCGTCGCACTCGGCGCAGTGGTGACCGGCGTCTGCCGCGGCACGAACACCGCCATGGTCCGGTCCCTCGGCGCGAGCGACGTCATCGACTACGAAATCGACGACTGCACGGACGGGACGCGCACCTGGGATCTCATCCTGGACACCGGCGGCAACCGACCGGTCGACGCGTTGCGCCGAGCCCTCACTCCGACGGGCACACTCGTGATCGTCGGCTCCGAGACGGATGGCCGCTGGCTCGGCGGCACCGGCCGGCAGATGTCCGCGCAGGCGCTCTCGCCGCTCATCCGCCAGAACCTCGTCGGGGTGATGGCGAAGCCGAATCGTCACGACCTGTCGGTCATCGGCGCGCTGCTCGCGTCGGGTGAGGTCGTCCCACAGCTCGGCGACGTCTTCCCGCTCGCCGAGGCGGCCGCAGCGGTCGATCGGGTTCGCGCCGGAGACGCACGGGGCAAGGTCATCCTGGTCCCGTGACGCCGGAGCGTCTCGCAGCGCACGGGACGCACCGGCGCGTCAGGCGGGCGATCAGGCGGTCTTGACGATGACGACCGGGTCGGTCGTCGGCTGCTTGGAGCCGCCCTGCGGCTCGACCGTCACGCCGACGGTGTCGCCGGCGCTCATCGAGCCTTCAAGGACCCGCCAGCTCGTTCCGGAACCGGTGGTGAAGGTTCCGGCTGAGACGGCGCCCTTCCCGTTGATGTACCAGAGCTCGTAGACCTTGTCGGCCGGCAGAGCGCCGAGGCCGTCCACGAGCAGAGCCGACTTGCCGAGCTCACCGGACCAGACGAGGGTTGCGGCACCGCCGTCGACCTTGACCCTTGCGCGCTGGACGTCGGGTGCGCCGTTGATCTGGGCGAGCGCAACGGTCTGCGTGATCGATCCGCCGCCGAGGACGTGGGCGAGGCCCGCGCCGCCGAAGACGAGTGCGATGGCGGCGGCAGCACCGACGACGGCCGTGATGGCGCCGCGGGCCCAACGCGAGCTGGCCTTGCGGGCAGCCGGGCCGGGCGATTCCGCCTGCGCTGCAGCAGCAGCCGACGCGGCCTTCGTCGTCGGAGCGGGCGCTGGAACGGCAGTCGGGGCCGCTACCGGAGGTTTGGTGAGCGGCTGGGACGACGCCGCAGGCTCAGGAGCGGTCGAAGTCGGTGCCGTCTCGTCGGCGGCGGCCGAAGCAGCCGGAGCAGCGACCGGCGCCAGCTGCGGCAGGTTCTGGATGGACGCCATGATCGACGCCTTGAGCCCAGCGGAGGGCTGGACGGGTGGAGCGGCGAGGTCGAGCATCGCAACAGTCTCCTCGAACTCGGCAGCCTCAGCCCGGACGGACTCGTCCGCGGCCTTCACACGGTCGTACTGTTCCTGCTCGGCAGGAGTCAGGGTGTGCAACGCGTCTCCGGCTGCCAGCAGTTCTGCATCATTCCGGTCGGTCATGTCCTCACCCCCAGTTCGTCACGCAATCGAATCATTCCGTCCCGGAGCCGTGTCTTCACGGTCCCGATGGGCACATCCAGCAGCGTCGATATCTCGCTGTGGCTGTAGCCGCCGTAGTACGCGAGTGAAACGGCTTCCCGTTGCAGCTCGCTGAGCCTGGTGAACGCGCGCTTCACGCGTTCGTGTTCGATCCGGATCTCGGCCGTCTCCTGTACGGAGTCGAAGCCGGGGTCGAAGTCCCTGATCCCGATCTTGAGGTCGCGGTCACGGCCGGCTTGCGATGCTCGCACCCGGTCGATCGCGCGTCGGTGGGCCATGGTGAGCACCCACGTCGTCGCAGTTCCCTTTCCCGGTTCGAACCGGGTGGCGTTCTGCCAGACCTCGAGGAACACTTCTTGTGTGACCTCCTCGGACTGGGCATGGTCGACCAGCACGCGCTTCACGAGTCCGAGGACGCGCGGAGCGATGTGGTCGTAGAGTTCGCCGAATGCGGCTTGGTCTCCCTGGGCGACACGGGCGAGCAATCCGTCGAGGATCGTCGCCAATGACACCTGGGGCGCATCGGCTTCCGGTCCAGTAGTCACGAGTCTTAGCTTCTCACGCTCCTGGACCATGTGCACGACGCCACCACGGTGCGTGGTGCCCGGGTGCAGTTCGGCGGTCATATCAACAGTTCGGTGCGGAGACGAAATCCGATTGGCTGGGATTGCCGCATTCAGCGAGATCACAGCGAACGGTGGCTGATGGCATGGAAAAGCCGGGCCGCAAAACGCCTCTCGGCGCGAGGCCGCTCAGAGCGGCGAATATTGGAGCCCGGGGTTATGCGGCCCGGCTGAAAGAGTGTAGCAATGATCGAGGGGAGAATATTCCCAGCAGATGTCCAAGGTGCACGGTCTCACCCGACACGCCCGGAGGATCGCAGTTCAGTCGAGCGACTCGCTCCGCCAGAGCTTCGCGCAACTGCCGAGTTCTTCGGCGATCGTGCTGAACCGGGCCGCCTTCGTGGTGAGCTGGGTCGCCTTGGCCGGGTCGACGACGTCGCGATCATCGGCGACGCTCGCACAACCGGCGGCGGTGACCCGGCAGAACGAGGCGGCGCGTTCGAGCGCGATCGCGAAGTCGCCGACGTACAGGCCTCGGAGGATCTGGTCCGCCAGGGCGATGATCTCCTCCGGCCCCGTCGGCATGGAGGCGCCGGCCACGATGGGGTCGATCGTCGCGATGACGTCGGCACCGCGTTGGAAGTAGTAGCTCGTGCCCTCCGGATCCTGGCGGATGAGGAGTCGGAGCAGGTAGATGCGCCACATCGCGCCGGGAAGGCTGCGCGGTGAGGCGTGGGACCAGAGTTCGGCGATCGCGTCGATGCCGTGCTCGTCCGTGTAGGACACGAGGCGGTCGATGACCTCCGGGTCCGGGTCGTTCCGGACGCGCGCGAGCAGCGCGACGGCCGTCTCGTGGGCGACGCGGCTCTGCACGGCGGGGTCGATGCCGCCCTGGTACGCGTCGAACATCCGAGGTGGGAGTTTCGTGGGGCGGTGGAAGTCTTCTGCCATCAGCATGGTCCTCTCCGTGAGCGGTGGTGGAGGGTGTCGCTCACGCCTGTCGCGGTGCCTGTCGCGGTGCGATTCCGGTGCGTGTCCGGTGCGCCCGTACAACGGTAGTCGCCTTCTCGGCCAGCGAGTCCCCTTGGCGCTGTGAATCCGTTCGTGCTGCGGATCCGTTCGTGCTGCCGATCCCTTCGTGCCGCGGATCGTGTGGTGCTGTGGACCTGCGGGCAATGCGCCTTGCCCATCAGTTGTCGGTCGCATCGCGGGCGGTCCGGAGAGACAATGGGTCGGTGTCCGATGAATCATTCGAGGCTGCCGGAGAACACGGGCAGCACCTCACGATCGATGGCGAGCCGACGACGGCGCACATCGACCGCGCGTATCTCGCCGACCACCGCTTCGCGGACGGGCTCGGGCTGCCACCGTCCTACCGCCGTTTTGTGGAGCAGGCCGGCTGGGGCCGCCTGTTCGGACTGTGGCTCGTGTATCCGCCAGTCCTGGACGGATTCGCGGACGGCCTCCAGGGGCGTGCCGCGCGGCTGACCAAGAACTTCCAAGCCGCGTACGCCTCGGGGCGGGAAGACGGGTTCGACTGGATCGTCGAGCCGGACGGTTCGTGGGATCTGGTCGGCGGCCTGGCGGTGTTCGCGATGAGCGAGAACGGCGATCACCTGCTGTGGGACACGGATCATCGTGACCCCGATGGCGAATTCCCGGTGTTCTCGTCGGTGCGATTCGGGTCGCTCACGCGGCTGGGAGCATCGTTCGACGCTGTGCTTCCTCGCCTGCGTGCGGATGCCGGTGAGTTCGCGACGGCTGCGCCGGCCGACGTCGTGCCACTCGATGCGGTGGAGTTGCAGGGCGGGAGTCGCCGCTCGTTCGCGAACTCGCGAGACGCGTGTCGTGTGGGTTCCGGAACATGTTCGGGAAACGTGATCGCCCCGGCGCGCCGACGCAAAAAGCGTCCCGTCCGGGGCTTACACATGCAATCATATCAGAGTGCCACTCGCCCAGAGTGGACGCTCATTGCACGCCCTCTGCGTGCGACGAGCGTCCGCGCTCGCCGAATGGAAACAGATGAAGCCGCTGGACCTCGCGTCACTCTCCGCCCTGCACACCATCATCGGACCGGATCGACTGGCACCGTACATCGCAGCTTGCGGAGCCGACCAGACTCGGGCCATGCGCCTGTACACCTGGAACATCGAGGCAAGTAGCGCCGTGCTCGGAGCGTTCGCAGCACTCGAAGTAGGAGTACGGAACGCCATGCATACCTGCCTCGCTCGCCATTTCGGGCAGGAAGACTGGTGGGAGGTCGCGACGTTGAGCACGAACGATCGCGCTCAGATCGAGGATGCGATACACCACCTCGATCGAAAGCGTGGACGAGACAGGTGGCGGCCCGGCCACATCGTTGCGGAACTCAAGGTGTCATTCTGGGAGGCGCTCCTCGCGAATCGCTATCACGCGGCGCTCTGGACGCCCAGGAAGGCGCGGAGAGCTTCGGGCGCATCTTGAGCGACTCCGGATGCTCCGGAATCGAGCTGCGCACCATGAACCCATTCACGCTCGAGACCTCGCCGTTGACCATCGCTACATGTGCATTGTTGCGGGGTCGGTGTCTGCGGACCTCCGAATGTGGGTCGCAACCCACTCTCGACTGCCGATGATCGTCGCCGCCCGCTCGGACACGATCCACGGGACCCGCCGAACACGATTCTGACGACGGTGCAGTCTTCGGCCGCTCGATGCGGTGGAGTTGTAGGACGGGAGTCGCCTGGCAGCGGGTCAGCTGTTGGCGATCGCCAGGATGATCCACACCGGCGCCCACAGGCCGACAGTCAGGATCGTCAAGACCAGGTGCAGTGCGTGATTGACACCGCGCTTCTGCTGGACGATGACGGTCTGCGCGTACGGCGGCTGCTGAGCGACGTACTGCACGGGGTAGACCTGCGCGGGAGGCGCCTGCACGGCGAACTGCTGTGCTGGCGGGGTCTGAGGCGCGACATGCTGGGTCCATTGGCGTCCATCCCACCAACGCTGCACGCCTGCCGCCTGGTCACGGTACCAACCCGGCGCGATTGCCGCGTCCGACGGCGACTGCAGGTGCAGGTGGTGCGGCTGCTGGGACTGCGCCGAGGGCTGTAGCTGCGAGGCGAGGGGCGCTGTTCCGCCCGTCGGGACGACTGCGTTCGGGTTGTTGTCGCTCACGGAACTCCTTGTGCTCTTCGGGTCCGCTCACCATATCGACGCCGGCACGGCGACGTCAGCCCCCGAATCGGGGTGATCGACTCAGTTGCGATTCAGTGCACTGCAGTGCGGGAAGCGGACCGTCGTCAACTCGTTGCCGAGAGCGGCGCGCGGGCGTACATTCACCGCATGACCCGCATCGACGACCAAGGGCGTCCCGAACCCCCATTCGCTGCCGACGAGATCAGCACGCTGCTGGGCTTCCTCGACTACCAGCGGGCGACGCTCCGCTGGAAGACGTCCGGTCTCACGTCCGAGCAGCTGGGAGCGACGGTCGCGGCATCGCAGATCACGCTCGGCGGGTTGCTGAAGCATCTCGCGTTCGTCGAGGACCTGTGGTTCTCCAGGTGGCTGCACGGCCACGAGCGGGGAGCGCCGTGGGACACCGCCGATTGGGATGCGGATCCGGATTGGGACTGGCATTCCGCAGCCCTGGACATGCCAGAGGCGCTGGTGACGCTGTGGACCGCCTCCGTCGACCGATCACGCGCGCTCACCGAGCAGACGCTGGCGGACGACGGACTCGACCGATTGTCGAAACGGACCTGGCCTGACGGCGACGCCCCGAGCCTGCGTTGGATCCTGGTGCACATGATCGAGGAGTACGCGCGGCACAACGGGCACGCCGATCTCATCCGCGAATCGATCGACGGGACCGTCGGCGAGTAGGGCGGTGACGTCATCTTCGCAGCACATGACGCGCAGCGGATGCCTGGCGCACTACGGTGTTGGCATGGAACAGGAGCCGTCGCTCGCAGAGCTGCAGCGCAAGTGGATCGAGACCGACGACGGCGAGACCGCGCAGGAGTACGGACTGGCCCTCGAAGCAGTCGGCCGCATCGATGACGCGGCTGCGGTGCACGGACGGGCCGTCGAGCTGGGATACCTGTCCGGGAACTTCAACCTCGCTTGGATCGAACGGGAACGTGGAAACGTCGCACGAGCGATCGAACTCCTCGAGGACTACCTCGCCTCAGACGACGATCCGGACGAGTTCACCCTGCACGTCACGGGCGTCCTCGGTCATTGGCGTTGGTACCTCAACAACGACGTCGAAGCCGAGCCGCTGCTCCGACGGGGTCTCGACCACTGGGAAGATGCTCGCGCGGACCTCGCATCTCTCCTGAAAGCGACCGGACGACTCACCGAAGCGATCGCCGTGCTCCGCTCCGGCGTGGCACTGGCCGAGGTGGGCAGCTTCATCCCGCTCGCCAACATCGTCGAAGAGGCCGGTGACCTTGAGGAGGCGGAGTCGCTTCTGCGCCGCGGATTCGCGCTCGGCGACGCGTTCTCCGCCTACAACCTCTACGTCCTGCTCAAGGAACTCGACCGAGTCGAGGAGGCACAGGAATGGCTGTGGCTCGCCGCCGCAGGCGGCGACGAACTCGCCATCCGGCGATTGACCGAGCAGATCGACCACGGCGAAGACGACGCATCGGATTCACCAGAATCCTGAACAGGAAATGGCATCTGATCTGTGATTTAGAAAGTGGGCCCGGTGGGGCTCGAACCCACGACCCGCGGATTAAAAGTCCGATGCTCTGCCAACTGAGCTACAGGCCCGTACCCGTCTACTCTACGAGATATTCACGCGCTCCGTGACACACCCCATCGCACGCCTAGGCTGGAGCGATGAGCGACGCAGCAGCACCGGTGACCATCCAGACGCCGGCACACCACTCCGAACCGGCACTCACCTACGACCAGGGCCTCCGCGCGACGCCGTCCTGGTGGCGCGGGGCCGTGGCGATCATCGCGCTCATCGCCATGTTCTTCACGATGTCGTTCATCTTCGGCGCCATCGCCATCGGCATCGACCTCGCCACCGGCGAGTACACCATCGAACAGCTCGCCTCCGGTGTCACGACGCTGACCCCGGCGTTGATGGCCGGGAACAACCTCGCGCTCGCATCACTCCTGCCCATCGCGATGCTGCTGCAGTGGGCCCTCTTCAACGTCCGCCCGCGCTGGCTGACCTCGGTGCAGGGGACATTCCGGTGGCGATGGCTCGGCCGCCTCGCGCTCATCATCGTGCCGGTGTGGGTCATCTACGTCGCGATCACCGTGCTCCTGCCGGGTGACGCCTCCCCGGTGACGATGAGCGGCACCGTCATCGCGATGCTCATCATCGTGATCGTCACGACCCCGCTGCAGTCGGCCGGTGAGGAGTTCGGCGCGCGCGGGCTCATCCAGCGTTCGGTCGGCTCGTGGTTCCGCTCCCCCATCGCCGCATTCGTCGTGTCGACCGTGGTGTCCGCCGGACTGTTCGCACTCGCACACGCCGCGGCCGACCCGTGGCTCATCGCGTACTACCTCGTCTTCGGAGCCTCGATGTCGCTCGCCGCGCGCGGAACGGGTGGCCTCGAAGCCCCCGTCCTCATCCACGCGACGAACAACGTGCTCCTCCTCATCCCGACGGCACTGATGTCGCAGACGGATCAGATCTTCAACCGCGGAGCCGGCGTCGGAAGCGCCTGGATGCTGATCCCGATGGCGCTGTGCATCGCCGCAGCACTCGTGAGCACCTGGTGGGGACGACGCAACGGCGTGGTCAGCCGGGCGGCACTGCCCCCGCAGCCGGTGCGGGCCGTGCGGACTGCGCCGCCGATGCCGGAGGATGTGCGTCCGGTCGATTGAGGCCGGGCGTTGGCGCGGTCTGGGCCGGAGCGCGGTCCCTGAGCTTGTCGAAGGGTGAGCGGCGCGGGGCGGGCCCTTCGACAAGCTCAGGGACCGGCGATCGGGCCCTTCGACGGGCTCAGGGAGCGGCGCGGTCAGCGGGGCTGTTGCGGCTCGTCGTCGGCGTCGAGCTCGGCGACCGCGACGATCGTGACGTCGAGGCCTGCGTCCCGCAGGCGCGCGATCGTCTCCTCGTCGGCGCGTGAATCGGTGATGAGTCCGGCGAACTCCGACACCGCGCCAATCCGACCGAGCCGCGCCCTCCCGAGCTTCGACGCATCCGCGACGACGAACGCCTGCTCCGCCGCCCCGACCATACGCGCCTTGACCTCCGCCTCGGGCAGGTTGACGTTCGTGACGCCATCGACGTCGATGCCGTTGCACCCGATGAACGCGAGATCGGCGTGGACGTTCGCGAGCACGAGGCCGGCGAGCGGATCCACCAGGGAGTGCTGCAGCGGGCGGAGCGAACCGCCGGTCACGATGACCGTGAACCGCGGCACCTCCGATTCGAGCTCCAACGCGATCGTGAGCCCATTCGTGATCACAACGACATCACTCAGGTCCCGCCGCGCCTTGAGCGCACGGGCGAGCGCGAGCCCCGTGCTGCCGACGTCCACGATGACGCTCTGACCGCTCCGCACGAGCGCAGCTGCCGCCTCGGCGATGCGCTGCTTCGGGATGGCAGAGGTGACCACGGCCACTTCGAGCGGCGATTCCGGGCCGCCTCGTGTGCCGACGGGCATCGCCCCGCCGTGGATGCGGACGGCATCCCCTCGGTCGACGAGGGTGTCGAGGTCCCCGCGAGCCGTCACCGTGGACACGCCGAACGCCTCCGAGATCTCCGTCACCCGCACGAATCCGCGCTCTTCGAGGAGATCGCGGATGTGGTCGCGTCGCGCGGGGGCTGGGAGTTGGCTGGCGTCGGGGATGCTCACAGTTGCAACTCTAGCTACTTGCCATTACTTTTGAAATGAAAAGGTTTTGCCTTTCGTTGTGACAACTCCCGTGAGGAATGCCGTGCCTGAACCCACCGATCCGTTCGTGATCGAACCCCGCATCGCCAGCCAGACCCACACGCTGGCCGATGGACGGGAACTCATCTACTTCGACGACGTCGACTCGTCGCTTCCGGAGACCCGTCTCCCGGACGCACGCGAACTCGCGGCGCGACCACCGACCGCGAGCATGCGTCAGGACGTCCTCACGGGCGACTGGGTCTCGATCGCCGCCGCCCGCCAGAACCGCGTGATGCTGCCGCCGGCTGACCTCGACCCGCTCGCCCCGGCCAGCCCCACGAACCCGTCGGAGATCCCCGACCAGTACGACGTCGCCGTGTTCGAGAACAAGTCGCCGTCCTTCGGGCCGCTCCTCGCCGACGACAACCAGCCCGAAGGCGTCGAGGACCTCGCGACCATCGGCATCGGCCGCACCCGCACCTCCGTCGGTCGCTGCGAGGTCGTCGCGTTCAGCCCGGCGAGCACGGGATCGTTCGGTGCGCTCAGCCGCACGCGCGCGCGTACCGTCATCGAGGCCTGGGCGAGGCGCACGCACGCACTGTCGCAGTTCGACGCCATAGCGCAGGTGTTCCCGTTCGAGAACCGCGGCGAACAGATCGGCGTGACGCTGCACCACCCGCACGGGCAGATCTACTCGTACCCGTACATCACGCCGCGTACGCAGCGGCTCATCGACTCGGTGGAGCAGTACGGGCCGTCGCTCTTCGCCGACGTCCTCGCCTCCGAGCAGGCCGGCGAGCGAGTGCTCCTCCAGGGCGAGCACTGGACGGCGTTCGTACCGTTCGCCGCCCGCTGGCCGGTCGAGATCCACATGATGCCGCACCGCCACGTCCCGGACTTCGCCGGAACGACACTCGAAGAACGCGACGAACTCGCGGTCCTCTACCTGCGGCTCCTGCGCGGTGTCGACGCGCTCTACGACACCCCGACCCCCTACATCGCCGCCTGGCACCAGGCGCCGACCCGCGTCCACCGCGACGACATCCGCCTGCACCTCCAGATCACCTCCCCCCGCCGCGGGGCCGACCGCCTGAAGTACCTGGCCGGTTCCGAAGCGGCCATGGGAGCCTGGATCGGCGACATCCCACCAGAAACGACAGCAGCGAACCTGCGGGCCGCGATCGCCCGCGCCGACGAGGAGAACCCGGTATGACCGACCTGCAGCAGAGTGTGACCACCGGCTTCCAGAACGCGTTCGGCAGCGAGCCGACCGGGATCTGGTCGGCGCCGGGACGCGTCAACCTCATCGGTGAGCACACCGACTACAACGACGGCTTCGTCTTCCCGATGGCGATCGACCGCCGTACGGTCGCGGCCGTCCGCCCGCGCGAGGACAACCTCGTCCGCGTGTCGAGCACCTTCTCCCCCGGCATCGTCGAAGGCGTCGCCGGCGAACTCGACCCTGACGCCCTCGAAGGCTGGTCCGCGTACCCGCTGGGCGTCGTGTGGGCGCTCGGCCAGTTCGGCGCACCGCTGCACTCGCTGCCAGGCGTCGACATCTTCATCGACTCCGACGTGCCCGTCGGCGCCGGTCTGTCGTCGTCGGCGGCGATCGAATCCGCCGTCGCCGTCGCGCTCAATGAGATCTGGCACCTCGACCACGACCGCAAGACGCTCGCCCGAGTCGGACAGCTGGCGGAGAACCGCGCCGTCGGAGCGCCGACCGGCATCATGGACCAGTCGGCATCGCTCCTCGGCCGTCGCGACTGCGGCGTGTTCCTCGACTGCCGCTCGCTCGAAACCGACCTCATCCCGCTCGGCTTCGAACAGGCCCAGCTCGAACTGCTCGTCATCGACACGCACGTGGCGCACGCGCACGTCTCCGGCGGGTACGCCGCGCGTCGCGCATCGTGTGAGGCGGGTGCCGCAGCACTGGGCGTTCCGTCGTTGCGCGACGTCGGCGTCGAGGATCTCGCTCGTGCGGCGGAAATCATGGACGATGAGACGTTCCGTCGGGTGCGTCACGTCGTAACCGAGAACCAGCGGGTGCTCGACACGGTGCGGACGCTGCGCGAGCAGGGCCCGGGCGCGATCGGTGAGCTGCTTGTCGCATCGCACGCCTCCATGCGCGACGACTTCGAGATCTCGGTCCCCGAGCTCGATGCAGCCGTCGAGGCCTCTCTCGCCGCTGGTGCGGTGGGTGCCCGTATGACCGGAGGCGGCTTCGGCGGTGCCGCCATCGCGCTCGTCCCCTCATCGCGTTCCGCAGTCGTCGCGGACGCCGTCCGTGCGTCCTTCGCGGCCGCGTCCTACACCGCCCCGACCATCTTCACGGTCCACGCCGCCACCGGAGCCACCCGCGAGCTCTAGCCCGCCCTCCCTCGCTTCAGTCGAAGTGTCACAAAGTGCGGGTGTTCATCGCGAACACCCGCACTTTGTGACACCTCGGCAGAGGGATGGGCGCGGGTGTGGACAAAACTGACGGGAGGTTGCCCGTCGCGTCCAGTATTGGGCGGATGACGAGACGTCCAGAATTCCCCGAACCGCTCGATCGGGAACCCTTCAGCATCGGCGACGCAGGCCTGTCAGCGTCACGGCTTCGCGCATCGGATCTCACTCGACCGTTCCACGGCGTTCGCGCGGCGCAGGGATACGCTGATGGTGTCATTGCGAGATGCCTCGCGTACTCGACACGGATGCCGGCCGGCGCATTCTTCAGTCACGGGACCGCCGCGCGCATCTGGGGTCTGCCCGTTCCTCGCCGATTCGATGCCGCTCCGCTTGACGTGTCGGTCGTCTCACCGATGAGAGCTCCCCGCGGACGCGGGATTCGCGGCCACAAGCTCGACGGATCGCACTGGCGCAGACTCGAACACCACGGGCTCGTCGTGTCCCATCCCGTCGATGCGTGGAGCCAACTGGGGATGCACCTGAACGAACTCGAACTCGTTATGGTCGCCGACGGCATCACGCGTCGCGTCGATCCACTGGGAACACAACACGATCTCCTCGTCGGTCTCGCCAGGATGGGCCGACGACGCGGTGTCAACCGTCTTCGCGCGGCCTACGAGCGTGTCCGTCCTGGCACCGATTCGCCGAAGGAGACCGAATTGCGGCTCGCCATCGTCGACGACGGCTTGCCAGAGCCGAAGGTCAACCATCCGATCTTCGACGTGCAGGGGACATTTCTCGCGCTCGGCGATCTCGTCTATCCGAAGTATCGAACCCTCGTGGAGTACGACGGCGGAACGCATTTTCTGGACGAGGGACAGATCTTCCACGACATCGATCGGTTGGACGCGGTCATGGCGGAAGGATGGCGGGTGATCCGCGTCAACCGCAGCCATCTCCATTCGTCGCCTGCCCACATCCTCTCCACGATCCGTCAGTCGCTCCGCTCACACGGTTGGCGTCCCGATTAACGCGGTCGAGGGGTCACAAAGTGCGGGTCCGGATGACGGACACCCGCACTTTGTGACCCCTCGGCAGAGGAGGAGAGGGGTTAGCGGCGCTCGGCCATGGCGACGACGTTCGTCAGGAGCTGGACGCGGGTCATGGGACCGATGCCGCCGGGGTTCGGGGAGAGCCAGGAGGCGACCTCGAAGACGTCGGGAGCGACGTCGCCGACGACTCGGGACTTGCCCGTGACGGGGTCCGTGGCGCGGCTGACGCCGACATCGAGGACAACTGCGCCCGGCTTGACGGCCGAGGCCTTTACGATGCCGGGGACGCCCGCTGCCGCGACGATCACGTCGGCGGTCCGCAGGATGTCATCCAGGCCGACGGTGCCCGTGTGCGTGAGCGTGACGGTCGCGTTATACTCACGACGCGTCAGCAGCGGCCCGATCGCACGACCGACGGTCACACCACGGCCGACGACGACGACGTGCTTCCCGGCCAACTCGATGCCGTGACGCTGCACGAGCTCGACCGCACCGCGAGGCGTGCACGGGAGAGGCGTGTTGATCGGCTTGTTGACGTTCAGGACGAGACGACCCAGGTTCGTGGGGTGCAGACCGTCCGCGTCCTTCTCCGGGTCGATGCGCTCGAGGATCACATCCGTGTCGATGTGCGACGGGAGCGGCAACTGCACGATGTAACCGGTGCAGGTGTCGTCCGCGTTCAGCTCATCGATGACGGCGAGCAGCTCGTCCTGCGTGATCGACTCCGGCAGGTCGCGACGGATGGACTCGATGCCGATCTCAGCACAGTCGCGGTGCTTGCCCGCGACGTACCACTGGGAACCAGGGTCCTCACCGACGAGGACCGTGCCGAGCCCCGCGACGACACCGCGATCACGCAGCGCTGCCACTCGGACGGCGAGTTCGGACTTGATGACGGCGGCGGTGGCCGTGCCGTCGAGGATCTGTGCGGTCATGGTGACTCCAGTTGGGCCCTTCGACAAGCTCAGGGACCGGGGTTTGGGCCCTTCGACAAGCTCAGGGACCGAGGTTTGGGATGGTGGCGAGGTTCTGGGGCGGGGCCTTCGACAGGGTCAGGGACCGAGCGAGGCGGGGCCTTCGACAGGGTCAGGGACCGAGCGGGGCTGGGCCCTTCGACAAGCTCAGGGACCGAGCGGGGCTGGGCCTTCGACAGGCTCAGGGACCGACGGGCGGGCCGGCCGGCCGCCGAGCGG
Organism: Plantibacter sp. Mn2098; assembly: GCF_049319745.1. Classification (NCBI taxonomy): domain Bacteria; kingdom Bacillati; phylum Actinomycetota; class Actinomycetes; order Micrococcales; family Microbacteriaceae; genus Plantibacter; species Plantibacter sp. Mn2098. The sequence continues at coordinate 187,095 of NZ_JBMOUH010000005.1, forward strand.
GGCTCGACGGCCGGGACCGGCGGGACTACTGCTGGAGGCCGGGGTACAGCGGGAACGCCTCGGCGAGCGCCGTGACACGCTCACGCAGAGCACCGATCTCGGCCTCCTGACGGAGCGCGAGACCGATGATGTCCGCCACCTCGGCGAACTCGACGTCGCCGAAACCACGCGTCGCGAGAGCCGGCGTGCCGATGCGGAGACCAGAGGTCACCATCGGCGGACGCGGGTCGAACGGGACCGAGTTGCGGTTGACCGTGATGCCGACCTCGTGGAGGACGTCCTCGGCCTGCTGGCCGTCGAGCTTCGAGGTGCGCAGGTCGGCGAGGACGAGGTGCACATCCGTGCCGCCCGTGAGGACGTCGATGCCGGCGGCCTTCGACGCGTCGGAGGTGAGCGTGTCGGCGAGGAAGCGTGCACCGCGGATGGTGCGCTCCTGACGGTCCTTGAAGTCTGCCGTGGCCGCGAGCTTGAACGCGGTCGCCTTGGCGGCGATCACGTGCATGAGCGGGCCGCCCTGCTGGCCGGGGAACACGTTGGAGTTGAGCTTCTTGGCCAATTCGGTGTCGCGGCTCACGATGAAGCCGGAGCGCGGTCCGCCGATCGTCTTGTGGACCGTGGAGGAGACGACGTCCGCGTACGGGACGGGCGACGGGTGCAGACCCGCGGCGACGAGGCCGGCGAAGTGCGCCATGTCGACCCAGAGCTTCGCGCCGACCTCGTCGGCGATGGCGCGGAACGCCTCGAAGTCGAGGTGACGCGGGTACGCGGACCAGCCCGCGATGATGACCTGCGGCTTGTGCTCGAGCGCCTTGTCGCGGACGACGTTCATGTCGACGAGGAAGGTCTCGGGGTCGACGCCGTACGACACGGCGTTGTAGAGCTTGCCGGAGAAGTTGAGCTTCATGCCGTGCGTGAGGTGACCGCCGTGCGAGAGCTCGAGGCCGAGGATCGTGTCGCCTGGGGTGGCGATGGCGGACAGCACGGCCGCGTTGGCCGTTGCGCCGGAGTGCGGCTGGACGTTCGCGTACGCTGCACCGAAGAGGCTCTTGGCGCGCTCGATGGCGAGCGACTCCGCGATGTCGACGAACTCGCATCCGCCGTAGTAGCGACGGCCGGGGTAGCCCTCCGCGTACTTGTTGGTGAGGACGCTGCCCTGCGACTGCAGGACGGAGACCGGAACGAAGTTCTCGCTCGCGATCATCTCGAGGGTGTTGCGCTGACGACCGAGTTCCTGCTCGAGGACTGCAGCGATCTCGGGGTCGACCTCGGAGAGAGGCGCGTTGAAGGTGTCGGACAAGACTGGCTCCTTTGTGACAGCGGCGGACATCACGATTGTAGATTCTTCGTCTCGGCCCAGGCGTGCGGCCGAATCCGCCCTCTGACAGGTGCAGGGTCGCTCCCCGATGGTGAACCCATCTGAGACGGAGCCGAAGCCCCCTCTATACGCCAGTTGCGACCCGGCCAGCATAGCAGCGGATGCCCCGAGAAGGCCCTGGGAGGCGCCTGGAGACGATCCCGACCCCACCCATCAGATTGATTGATTTGACGTATAGCGCAATCAAACGATCATCTGCAATCATTGTCACGTCACCATCGATCCCGCTCGATCCGGGCGGACGAGCCGACCAGAGGAGTCGCATGTCCGACAACGCACCCGCAGATCACGCAGCAGCCGCAGATCAGGCAGCACCGATCCCCGGAGCCCACATGGCCGCGGAGCTCGCCTCGCAACCGGAGACCTGGGCACGCGCCGCGGAGCTCCGGACCGAGCGCGCAGCCCTTCCGGCGAGCGGCGAGCGCATCGCGGTCGTCGGGTGCGGGACGTCCTGGTTCATGGCGCAGTCCTACGCCCACCTGCGTGAGAGCGCCGGCCACGGCGAGACCGACGCGTTCGCGGCGTCGGAGGCCTTCCCGCATCGCGGCTACGACGCCGTCATCGCCATCACCAGATCGGGAACGACGACCGAGGTCCTCGAACTGGTCGAGCAGGTGCGGGAGCGGAGCAGCGCGACCCGCACCATCGCGATCATCGGCGACACGGCATCACCCATCGTCGACGTCGCGGACACGATCATCGGCCTCCCGTTCGCCGACGAGCGCTCCGTCGTGCAGACGCGGTTCGCGACCACGGCGCTCGCGTTCCTGCGCGCATCGCTCGGCCACGATCTGAGCGGCGCGATCGAGCACGCCCAGGCGGTCATCGACGGCCGGCTCGACCCTTCGCTCGTCGAAGCGGAGCAGTTCAGCTTCCTCGGCCGGGGCTGGACGGTCGGGCTCGCGCACGAGGCCGCGCTCAAGATGCGCGAGGCCTCGCAGTCGTGGACGGAGTCCTACGCGGCGATGGAGTACCGCCACGGGCCGATCAGCATCGCGGCTCCCGGACGGGTCACCTGGTTGTTCGGGGCGTCGCCAGAGGGTCTCGCGGACCAGGTCACGGCGACCGGTGCGCGATTCGAGCACGCGGCGATCGACCCGCTCGCCGACCTCGTGCGCGCCCAGCGCGTCGCCCTCGAACGGGCGAGGCTGTTCGGCCTCGACCCCGACTCCCCGCGCAACCTCACCCGCTCCGTCATCCTGGACTGATGACCATGCCTCGCGCGGGCGATGTCACGACGATCGGCAACGGTTCGGCCGTCGTCGCCTTCGACGTCGGCGGGACCGACCTGAAGGCCGGTCTCATCGACGAGCACGGCGTCCTGATCGAGCTGCTGCGCGAGCCGTCGCCCTCCGGCCCTGAGACGGCGGCGCTCGTCATCGACCGGGTCGCCGAACTCACGGAGCACTTCCGCGGCGCACATCCGGAGCTTCGCATCGCCGGGCTCGGTCTGGTCGTGCCCGGCGTCGTCGACGAGGTGGCTGGTATCGGGGTCGAGTCGGAGAACCTCGGCTGGGTGGAGGTCCCCTTCCGGGATCTCGTCGCGGCGCGGACCGGGCTGCCGGTGGCGTTCCTGCACGATGTGCGCGCCGCCGGTGAGGCGGAGCATCGCATCGGTGCAGCCGCCGGACACGACGATGTGGTCGTGCTCGTCATCGGCACCGGCATCGCCGGAGCGGTGTTCATCAACGGCGAGCTCTACGCCGGCGGCGGTTTCGCCGGGGAGATCGGGCACTCGATCGTCGATCCGGACGGCCCGCCGTGCCTCTGCGGCGGTCGCGGTTGTCTGGAGGCGATCGGGTCGGCCGGCGCCATCACCCGCCTGTACAACGCGCGGACGGGGTCGAACGCGACCGGGGCGAAGGCGGTCCTCGCAGCGGCGGCCGACGGCGACCAGGCCGCCGTCGACGTCTGGGAGAGGGCCCTCGACGCGCTCGCGCTCGGGCTGGCCCAGCTGACCGCGGTGATCGCACCGCGCGCCATCGTGATCGGCGGTGGTCTCGCGAGCGCCGGCGACGCGCTCTTCACCCCGCTCACCGAGCGACTCGATGCGCTCCTCACCTTCCACAGGCGGCCCGTGCTCATCCCAGCGCGGCTCGGCGAAGACGCCGGGCTCTGCGGTGCGGCGCTCCGGGCACGCGATGCAGCGGCGGCAGCGCACGCTGCACCCGCGACCAGCCCCGCCACCAGCCCGGCCACCAGCCCAGCCACCACGAGCCCCGCCAACAGCTCAGCCACCACTCCATCCACGACTCCATCCACGACTGAACCGGAGGTCGGCCCATGATCGTGACCGTCACCCCCAATCCCGCACTCGACCACACCTACCGGATCGACCGGCTCGAGGTCGGCGAACCGAACCGGGTCAACGCACCCGCCGTCCGCGCGGGCGGCAAGGGCCTCAACGTCACCCGTGTGCTCCGCCAGCAGGGCCAGCCGAGCCACGCCGTCACCACGGCCGGCGGGGCGAGCGGGGCGCTCCTCGCCGCCGATATCGACGCATCCGGCCTGCCGATCACGCTTGTGCCCGTCGGCTCCCCCACCCGCTCCTCGATCGCCATCGTGGATCTGATGGGCGATGCGACGACCGTGCTCAACGAGGTCGGTTCACCGCTCGACGAAGCCGAGTTGGCCGCGCTCGTGGGCGCCGTCCGCCGGGAGCTCGCATCGGCGTCGTGCCTCGTCGTCTCCGGCAGTCTCCCTCCCGCGACCGCCGAGGGATTCGCAGCCGATCTTGTGGACGCGGCGAGAGCGGCCAGCGTCCCGACGATCGTCGATGCGATGGGCGACGCCCTCCTCCTCGCGGCGAGCGCCGGCGCCGCCGTCCTCAAACCGAACCGTCGTGAACTCGCCGCGACGACGAAGACCGACGACCCGCTCGCCGGCGCACGCCTGCTCACGGGCCGCGGCGCCGGACTCGTCGTCGTCTCGCTCGGCACGGAGGGCATGCTCGCCGTCCCGCGCGAGGGGGACGCCATGCACGCTGCCCTCCCACTCTCGTTCTCCGGCAACCCCACCGGAGCAGGCGATGCCGCCGTCGCGGCCCTCGCCGTCGGCCTGTTGGAGACCGCATCCACGACCGTCGCATCCGGCGTGTGGTCGCGCGAGGAGCTCGAGCCGATGCTGCGCCGCGCCGTCGTGTGGTCCGCCGCCTCCGTCCTCGCACCGCTCGCCGGCGAACTCGCGCCCGGTCACGAAGCGCTCGGCGACCGCGTCGGATTCGAGGTGTGGCGATGACGCTCGTCCCCACGATCGGCCTCGTCAGGGGCGCACGCGCGTTTCATCGCGGCATCGGCGCGTTCAACGTCATCCACGTCGAGAGCGCAGAAGCCCTCGTCCAGGCCGCCGAAGACGCCGGTCGCCCCGTCATCCTCCAGCTGTCGGAGAACTGCGTCCGGTATCACGGCTCGCTCGAACCCATCGCCCGCGCGATGCTCGCCATCGCCGAGTCGTCCTCGGAGCTCGTGGCGGTGCACCTCGACCACGCTGAGGACGAGGAACTGGCCCGCTCGGCCGTGGACCTCGGCTTCGGCTCGGTCATGTTCGACGGTGCGGCGCTCCCCTACGCGGAGAACGTCGCGGCGACGAGACGCGTCGTCGCGTACGCGCACCGGGCAGGCGCATCGGTCGAGGCCGAACTCGGCGTCATCGGCGGGAAGGACGGAGCGCACGCCCCCGGTGTCCGGACCGACCCAGGCGAGGCCGCCGCGTTCAGCGCCGAGACCGGTGTCGACGCCCTCGCCGTCGCCGTCGGCTCCTCCCATGCCATGACCGAGCGCACCGCGAGCCTCGACCTCGGCCTCATCGCAGCCATCGCGGAGGCCGTCGCCATTCCGCTCGTCCTGCACGGCTCCTCCGGTGTCCCCGACGAGACGCTGCAGGCGGCGATCCGGGCCGGCATGACGAAGATCAACGTCTCCACCCACCTCAACGCCGCGTTCACCGGTGCGGTGCGCGCGACGCTCGACGAGCAGCCCGCACTCGTCGATTCGAGGCGGTACGTCGCGGCGGGTCGTGATGCGATGGCCCGCGAAGCTGCCAGGCTGGTGGGACTCCTCTCCCCCGATCTCCGTTCTCCGGACACCGACTCCCTCGACATCCGGACGACCGATCTCCCTGCGACCGAAGGATCCGACGCGCCATGAATCGAACCCGACGGTCATGAACCGATCACAGCGGATGAGCGCCATCCTCGAACTCCTCGGGGAAGCCGGCCGGTTGAGCATCGAGGACCTCGTCGACCGCCTCGGCATCTCGCCGGCGACGGCCAGACGCGACCTCGACGCGCTCGCGGCGCAGCAACTCCTGACCAGGACGCGTGGCGGGGCGACCCAGCACGCCGTCGCCTACGATCTGCCGCTGCGGTACAAGCAGGGGCAACGGGCGCCGGAGAAGGAGCGGATCGCGCAGGCGGCGAGCGCGCTCGTCCCCGTCGGCGCCGTCGTCGGTCTGAGCGGCGGCACAACGACCACCGCGATCGCCGAGACGCTCACCGCGAGGCCCGATCTGACAGGGGACCCCAACGGCACCGACGTGACCCTCACGGTCGTCACGAACGCCATCAACATCGCTTCGCTCCTCGTGGTCCGCCCGCAGATCAAGACCGTCGTGACGGGCGGGGTCGTCCATGCACGCTCCTACGAACTGGTCGGCGGGTACAGCGAGATCGTCCTGGCGAGGATCAGCCTCGACCTCGCGTTCATCGGTGTGAACGGCCTCGACCCGCAGATCGGTGCGACCGTCCACGACGAGGGAGAAGCCGCGATCAACGCGCTCCTCGCCCGCCGTGCCGCACGCAGCGTCATCGTGACGGACTCGAGCAAACTGGGCCGCCGCGCGTTCGCGAGCCTCGCTGAGGCCGAGGGGTTGCGCACGCTCATCACGGACGACGGGATCACCGACCAGCAGCACCGCGAGTTCGTCGACGCCGGCTACGACGTCATCGTCGCGTAACACGTCCAGACCCGGCACACTGGTTCGAGCGACCGATTCCCGTCGGCGGTCGGGAGATCGCCGTGCCGGATGCATCCGGCACAGCAGCACACCGCGTGCACCGCCCATCGCACCACCATCCGCTGCACCACCTGCCCACCGCACCAACATCCACCGCACCACAACCCACCCGCACCACCCGACCAGGAGGACACATCCATGGCACGCGTCATCCCCCAGCCCGTCAGCATCATCGCCGATGAGACGGCCAGCCCCTTCGTCGTGAGCGAGGCGAGCCGCATCGTCGCGTCGCCGTCGGTCCTCGCCGTCGGAGAACGTCTGGCGGCAGCGCTGCGTCGCTCCACCGGATTCGCGCTCCCCGTCGTCGCGGAGGACGATGCGGCCGGTACCGGCACGGCCGACATCCGCCTGAGCGCCGGCGACGAGGACGGCATCGCGGGCGAAGCCCACCGGATCACCATCAGCGACCGAGGCGTCGACATCGTCGGCGCAGGACCCGCCGGCACGGCCGCCGGAGTCCAGACCTTCCGGCAGCTGCTCCCGGCCGCCAACTGGTCGACCGAGGTGCAGGACGCCGACTGGACGATCGCTTCGACGACCGTCGAGGACGCGCCCCGCTTCGGCTACCGCGGTGCGATGCTCGACGTCGCACGCCACTTCTTCACGGTCGAGCAGGTCGAGCGCTACATCGACCAGATCGCGGCCCTCAAGTTCAACGCGCTGCACCTGCACCTCACCGACGACCAGGGGTGGCGCATCCACATCGAGAGCTGGCCGGCCCTCACCGGCGTCGGCGCGAGCACAAACGTCGGCGGTGGGACCGGCGGCTTCTACACGGCTGACGACTACCGCGCCATCGTCGGGTACGCGGCCGAACGGTTCATCATCGTCGTCCCCGAGATCGACGTCCCAGGTCACACCAACGCCGCACTCGCCTCCTACCCTGAGCTCAACCCGGATGGCGTCGCCCGCGAACCGTACGAGGGAACAGAGGTCGGCTTCTCCAGCCTCACGATCGGCGCCGATGTCACGGAGCGGTTCCTCACCGACGTGTTCCGTGAGATCGCCGCGCTCACCCCCGGGCCGTACCTGCACATCGGCGGCGACGAATCGCTCGCGACCACCGCGGAGGACTTCCTCGCGTTCGTGAAGCAGGCCGTCGAGATCGCGGCGGGGACGGGCAAGACCGTCGTCGGATGGCACGAGATGGGCAAGTCGCCGGAGCTCGTCCCGGGGACGGTGGGCCAGTACTGGAACTACCTCGAGCCTGAGGCCGGTCACGCCGACGAGCTGCGCTCCTTCGTCGATCAGGGCGGACGGGTCATCATGTCGCCGGCCGATGTCGCGTATGTCGATATGAAGTACACCGCGGAGTCCCCGCTCGGGCTGGTGTGGGCTGACGGTCCGACGAGCGTCGAGGCGTCCTACGGCTGGGACCCGGCCGACATCGTCGACGGCATCGGTGACGAGCAGATCCTGGGCGTCGAGGCGCCGCTCTGGACCGAGACCGTCGTGACGAGCGACGACCTCGAATACCTGGTGTTCCCGCGCATCGCATCCGTCGCAGAGGCCGGTTGGTCGCCACGGGGTCAGCGGGACTGGACCGAATTCCGTTCACGTCTCGTCGAGCTCGGTGACGACTGGGCGGCGGCCGGCGTCGCATTCCACCGTTCACCGGAGGTCGACTGGACCGCGTCCGCCTGACGTCCACGACGCAGCGAACGCCCCGGAATCACGGGGTGGAAAGAACGATGGGGATGGTGCCCGCCCCCGGGCACCATCCCCACCTCTATCGGCGAGTGGAGCATCGCTGCTCCCCCTCACCCGCCGTGAGCCGGAACGGTTCGGGTCCGTTCCGGCTGCGACTCGCTACGGCCGAATGTCGCGAGTCGCGGCCACCTAGGTGTGGCCTCGTCGGCACTACCGCTTGGACCTCCGATACCGGGGTCGGCGTGTGAATGCTGACGACAGGAGGAGCGCTGCGGCAGACGCCGTGGCGAGGGCCACGAGCCACATCATGAGATCGGGTGTGTCCATTCGACATCTCAGACGTGCGGCGATCAGATCGATCGCTCCGGCGCAGTCCGCTCCTTCACCCTGAGAGATGCGCACCGTCGCCGATCATGACGCGACTTCTGAAAAAAGTTCCAGAACGCCTCCGAAGGCCCGGAATCCTGACAAAATCAAGGGAACGGCGTCATGATCCGACCACCCGGCACTCTCTCAGATCGGATACATCTTTCACCGATCTCAACCCCGGAGGCCACATGAGCATGGACGTCACGAACGCGTCGCCGCTCACCGAACGATCCGACGCTCAGCTCGTCGACGACGCCCGCGACGGTGACGCGCAGTCGTTCGCCGAACTGTGGCGGCGCCATTCGCGCGCCGGACGGACGGTGGCACGCTCAGTAACGTCCAGCATCGACCCCGACGACCTCGTGTCCGAGTCGTTCGCGCGCATCTACCAGGCCATTGGGAAGGGCAAGGGGCCGACCGGCGCGTTCCGCCCGTACCTCTTCACCACGATCCGGAACACGGCCGCCGCGTGGGGCAGGGCCAAGCGTGAGACATCGCTCGACACCCTCGACTCCTTCGAGGACCCCGAGACGAACGAGGGCGCTTCCCTCGACGCCCTCGACCGCAGTCTGAGCGCCAGGGCGTTCCGCAGCCTGCCGACCAGATGGCAGGAGGTGCTCTGGTACACGGAGATCGAACAGATGTCCCCCGCCGAAGTGGCGCCGCTGCTCGGTATGAAGGCGAACTCGGTCGCAGCGCTCGCCTACCGGGCGCGCGAGGGGCTCCGCGAGGCGTGGATCCAGGCGCACCTGAAGTCGGTGGAGGACGACTCCGATCACGCGTTCACGATCGCCCGGCTGGGCTCCTACGCCCGCGGCAACCTCGGTGCGCGCGACACGAGCAAGGTCGAAGGCCACCTCGACGAGTGCGCCCGCTGCACGATCGTCGCCGCGGAGGCGAAAGAAGTCGGTTCGAGGATGGCACTCGTCCTGCTGCCACTCGTGGCGGGCACGGCCGGCGCCCTCGGCTACACGGCATGGTTGCAGACCGGTGCCCAGTCGGCCGCCGTCGCGATGGCGATGCCGCTGGGCGTGACGGGCGGGGCGATCGCCGGTGGCGCCGTGGGCGCATCCCAGCTCGGCGGGTCTGCCGCAGGTGTGCATGGCGCCGGCGCCGCGCACGGTGGCGCCGCATCGATGGGGGTCGGCGCGGGTGCGGGCGGTGCGGGTGCGGGTGGTGCTGGTGCGGGCGGTGCTGGCGGCGGGAGTGCCGGTGGTGGCGCGGGAACTGGCGGCGGTGCAGGGGCCGGCGGTGCTGGAGCTGGAGCCGGAGCTGCCGCCGGCGCAGGGGCTGCCGCGGGCGGGGTCGCAGCGGCCGGATTGTCCGGCGGCATCATCGCGGCGATCGTCGTGGGCGTCATCGCCGTCGGTACGGCTGCGGCGCTCGTCGTCGGGCCGATGGTCTTCCCTCAGGCTCCGCCTGCGGACACTTCGACGGTCGCGGATCCGCCGACAGACGACTCGGCGACGACCACGCCGAAGACCGCGCCCGTTGTACCGAAGCCCGTGCAGCCGGCCGTTCCGCCCGTGACCGAGCCGCCGGCGCCCGTCGAGCCGTCATCGCCTCGCGTCTCACCGGTCGATGACACACGACCGGCGACGCCTGTGAGCCCGCCCGTGCCACCGGTGACGCCACCGACGACGACGCCCACGACGCCTCCCGTGTTGCCGCCGGCCGCGCTCGGCCAGCCAGACATCGACACCGGCGACGGGTACGTCTGGCCGATCCTGTCCGGCGCTGGTGCGCTCCACGGCGCGACCGTCACCGTACTCGACCAGAACGGCGCGACGGTGGCGACGACGACCGCCGACGACGCCGGCGTCTGGAGCGTGACCGTCACCGGCCTGTCGGCCGGCGACGTGGCACTGAGCGTCACGCAGACCGATCCGAAGACCACGCTGTCGTCCTCCCCGTCGCCGCGCATCGGCACCGCGGTCGTCGCACCGCCGACGCTCAGCGGAGTCAGCGAGGGCGACGTCATCCTCGCCGGGTCGACACGCAACCTCACGTTCACGGGCGACCCGGACCGCTCGGTCCGATTGACCTCGAACGGCAACGTCGTCGGCGTGTACACGCTCAACGCGTCAGGCGCATACGCGCTCACCGTCACGTTCCCGGGCGCACGTCCGCGTCACCTCGTCCTCGAATACATCGAGGGGAACCGGGTCGGTCCGGCCGATGCGGTGAACGTCGACGTGGTGGATCGGCTCCCCGGCGCCGACTCGCTCCCGGGCTCGCTCCCAGAGTCACTCCCCGACGAGAACTAGCCGGCGGCGGGCGGCGTTCAGGCCGCGCGACGCCTCGCCAGCACGGACGAGGTCGCGAGCGTGAGCCCCGCCACCACACCGAGGATGACATACACCCACGGCAGCACACCTAACCCGACACGGTCGAGCAGCAGGGCGCCGAGCGCAGACCCCACGCCGATGCCGGTGTTGAACGCCGTTGTGTAGAACGCGTTCGCGGCATCGCGGATCCGAGGGCTGGCGGCGTGCAGGAGACGTGTCTGCATAAGCGGCGGCAGCATCCCGAACGCCGTGCCCCAGACGAAGAAGGCGATGATCGCGCCCGGCAGCCAACCGGTCGACAGGGCGAGTGCACTCACGGCCACGGCCGACGTCGCCAGCGCGAGGAACAGTCCGCCGGTCGCTCGCTTGGCGAACACCGTCCCGGTGAGCAGCAGGCCGATCGCGCCCGCGATGCCGAAGACGAGGAGCAGGATGCTGAGCTGACCCGGCTCGATGCCGACGACGTCGATCAGATACGGCGCGATGTAGGTATAGAAGGAGTAGTGGCCGATCATGATGATCGCCACCGAGATGCAGACGATCGCGACCGGCCCGACGCTCGGGTCGCGCCTCGTGGTGGCATCGTTCTTCGCCGCGTGCGACTCCTCGCGGTCGACGGGCGGCAGCTTCCACCAGACGAGCCCGGCTCCGAGGATCATCATGCCCGCCAACACGCCGAACGCGAGCCGCCAGCCGAGCGCGTGACCGAGCGCCGTGCCGAGCGGAACCCCGAGCACAAACGCGAGCGTTCCGCCCGCGACGGTCACCGAGATCGCCTTCGCGATCTGCTCCTTCGGCACCAGATGGGCGGCGTACGCGCCGACGAGCGCCCAGAAGACGCCGTGCGCGAGGCCACCCAGCACACGGGTCGCGAGGAGCAGTTCGTAGTTCGGGGCGATCGCGCCGAGCGCCGTGCTGACACCGAGGATCGCGATGACGATCACGAGGAGCGTGTGACGCGACATCGACTTCGTGAAGTGGATGATCGACGTGCTCGTCAGGACGACCGTGAACGCGAAGACGCTCACGAGGAGGCCGATCTGCGATTCGCTCACGCCGAGCGAGGAACTCATCTCGGGGAGCAGACCGGTCGGCATCATCTCGCCAGTGACGGAGAGGAAGGTCGCGGCGGAGAGCGCGAGGAGGCCCACCCAGGGGAAGGCCGGTTGAGTCGGCACGCCGACGGAGGGTGAAGCTGCGGATGTGGTCATCGGATTGATTCCAACGATGGCGTTCACTCGCGTCGTCACAGGCGGCTTGCCGCGGTGGCGGTGGCGAGTTCGTCTGCGCGCTGGTGTGCGCGCCCAGGGCCGTCCGATACCCGGCGACCGTCGGACAGTCTACAAGACGACTGTGGCGTGGGGCCAGGGTGGTGGTGGAGCGCGATACCGCTGTGGGGCACAGTCGCCCTGTCAGCCCCAGTATCCTGAATGCGTGACCTCCCCTGACGCATCGAACCAGTCGACGACCACACCCGAGCACTCTGCACACGTGCACTGGGTGCTCACGATCATCTGCGACGACCAGCCAGGCATCGTCCACGCGGTCAGTGGAGCGATCGTCGCAGCGAAGGGGAACATCACCGAGAGCCAGCAGTTCTCGAGCAACGACACCGGACGGTTCTTCATGCGTCTGCAGGTGGAGTCGTCGGCCGATCGTGCCGAGTTCGAGGTCGCGCTGGCCCCGGTCGTCGCCCGGTACGATCTGGACTGGAAGCTCGATGTCGTCGGCCGTCCGCTGCGGACGCTCGTCCTCGGGTCGACGGCGGCGCACTGTGTCAACGACCTCCTGTTCCGTCAGCGCGCCGGTCAGCTGCCCGTGCAGATCCCGCTCGTGTTGAGCAACCACGGCACGCTGCGCGACCTCGCGTCCTTCTACGGTGTGCCGTTCGAGTCGATCCCGGTGACCGATGCCGCGTCCAAGGCGGCATTCGAAGCACGTGTGATCGAGGTCGTCGAGGAACACGACATCGAACTCGTCGTCCTCGCGCGGTACATGCAGATCATTTCGCCGGAGCTGTGCGAGCGACTCGCCGGCAAGGCCATCAACATCCACCACTCGTTCCTGCCCGGCTTCAAGGGAGCGAACCCGTACAAGCAGGCGCATGCCCGCGGTGTGAAGCTCATCGGTGCGACGGCGCACTTCGTCACGAGCGACCTCGACGAGGGGCCGATCATCGAGCAGAACGTCGTGCGGGTCGATCACTCTCGGAGCCCCGCGGAGCTCGTGGCGATCGGGCAGGACGAGGAGAGCCGGACGCTCACGCAGGCGGTCAAGTGGTTCGCCGAGGACCGTGTGCTGCTCGACGGCGCCCGGACGATCATCTTCCGCTGATCCGGCTCGACGCCCGTCCCTGAGCGTGTCGAAGGGCAGCCCCGCAAGTCGTCGGTTCCCCGGTCCCTGAGCCTGTCGAAGGGTCCACCCCGTGTGCCCGCCGTACCCGGTCCGCCCGCCGTCGGTCCCTGAGCTTGTCGAAGGGTCCACCACGTTTGCCCGTCACCCGTCGCCCCAGGGCTCTCGTTTCACCCCACACCTGTCGCCCATAAACCCCAGATCAGCATCATATTCCCCACCTGTTGCAGTGTCAGTGGTCCCTGCGATGCTTATCCCATGTCGATCTCCTCCCCACCTTCACCCCCGGCCGGGTTCACCGAGCCGCCGGTGTTCGAGGACGTCATCACCGCGTTGGACGAACTGCAGTCCGCGTGGACCGGTGCCGTGCCCGCGTTCGCCACGAACGGTGACGCAGCCGCCCCCAGCGAGGTGTTGTCCTCCAGCGGTCGCGCCGCAGTCGAGTTGGACACGATGACCGATGCCGGCCTGATCCGGGTGGTGGATCGCCTCGGCGAACTCCAACACACCCTCGACGGGTTGCAGGCCGCTGCCGCCGGGACGGTGGCGGCCCGGTCGGGGAAGGAGCGTGGTGGTGAGGGGCTGGCGAAGCGTCTGGGTCATGCGTCGGCTGCGGTGGTGGTGTCGGAGCGGTGGCGGGTGTCGTTGGCGCGTGCGGCGGTGCTGGTGGATGTCGGTTCCGCGATCGTCCCGAAACGCTCATTCTTGGGGGTGGTGCAGGAGTGTGAGTTCCCGAGGGTCGCGGTCGCGATCCGCCCAGGCTCCCACCTGCATCCGCCGGTCGAGCCGTTGTCCGATCCTGCCGGCGACAGTGGCCGTGTCGTCGGAGACGGCATCGGGTGCGGGATGGGCGCCCCGGTGGCGTTGACGGTCGATGCTGCGGCGGCGATCGTGCGAGAGCTCCGACTCGGTGCGAAGGTGTCGGAACCGGGGAAGGTCGCGTCGATCGAGGAGACGCTGGTCGATCATTGCACCGGCGTCGGCGTGAGCACCGCCCGCCGGGCTGCTGTCGTCGGGCGGACGATCCTGGATGAGGACGGCACCGAACCCCGCGAACACGTGTTGAAGTCGCGGCGGTCATTGACGATCATCGAGCAACCGGATGGGATGACGAAGCTCACCGCAGTCCTGGATCCGGAGTCCGCGATGTGGGTACGAGGCGCCTTGGACGCGATCGTCGGCACGAACCTGCGCACCCCGGCCTTCGTCGAAGAACCCGATCAGGCTCGTGCGAATGCACAAGAGCCGGACACCACCGACTCCGGCACCGCACCCGACGCTCCCGCCACGGACATGCCGGATCCGCGAACGATCGAGCAACTCCGCTTGGACGCGTTGATCGACGTGTGCCGGCACACGGCCGGATGCGCGGAAGCGTCCACGGCCCTCGCCCCGGTGAGCATCGTCGTACGGATGAACCTCACCGAGCTGCAGGCCGGGCTCGGACACGCCACCATCGACGGGGTCACGGAACCGGTCAGTGCCGGCGCCGTGCGGCGCCTCGCAGGAGACGCGAACCTCATCCCCGCGGTCCTCAACGGACCATCACAGATCCTCGACCTCGGGAGGTCCCGCAGACTCTTCTCCCCAGCGCAACGGTTGGCGCTGACCGAGCGTGACGGCGGGTGCGCCTGGACGGGATGCCCGCACCCGCCCGCGTACACGGAAGCCCACCACATCGAGTGGTGGTCGGCCGGCGGCCGGACAGACCTCGGCAACGGGGTGATGCTGTGCACCCACCATCACCACCGCATCCACGCCGACGGATGGGGAATACGGGTGCGTGACGGGTCCCCATGGTTCATCCCACCCGCACACCTCGACCGGTCCCGCACACCGAAGCGTGGCGGACGGGTACGGCTAGAACGCCCGGGCTGACCGGCGTCGTCCGCCCATGCCCTTCGACAAGCTCAGGGACCGAAGCGCAGCCAGACGTCCAGAGCCCCGGTCACTGAGCCTGTCGAAGTGCCCGAAACCGCAGTCCCTTCGACAAGCTCAGGGACCGACCTCCCCCCGACGCGAGAACCCGGTCACTGAGCTTGTCGAAGTGCCCGAAACCGCAGCCCCTTCGACAGGCTCAGGGACTGACCTCCGCCTGCACCTCAACCCCCGGTCCCTGAGCTTGTCGAAGGGCGAGCCTCGCAGACGCCTCGACAGCTCTCCGAGGGCCGCACCACACGCCGGTAGAATTGCCCCGTGCCAGAACAAGCAGCTGCAACAACGGTCCGCCCGAACGACATCCTGAGGGTCTTCCTCCTCCTCGTCGCCTTCTTCACCCTCGGTTTCTGGGGTTTTGTGGCCTGGCCACTGCCGTGGAACATCGTGATCGGCATCGGCGCCCCCGTCCTCGCCATCCTCATCTGGGCACTCTTCCTCTCCCCCAAGCCCGTCCTGCAGGTCGACCTCTACGGTCGCACCCTCGTCGAACTGTTCCTGTTCGGCTCAGCGGCTCTCGCCTGGTGGAACCTCGACCTGCCGATCGTCGCGGGAGCGTTCGCGCTCGTCGCCGTCGCGAGCGGCGTCATCAACGGACGCAAGGAGATCGGATGACCCTCATCATCCATTCAGCCCAGAAAGTCGACGCCGACGGACAGGTCGACGACTTCTGGTTCGCCTCGGAAGCCGGAATCATCACGGCGACGGGAACCGGCACCGGCTGGCGAACCAACGTCACCGACAGCAACGCAAGCGCCGACAACACCGCCGACACCAGCGACACCGACACCACCGTCATCGACGCCCACGGCGGCTGGCTGGCCCCCGGCTTCATCGATCTGCACGTCCACGGCGGCGGCGGCCACGCCTTCGAGAACGGTACGGACGAGATCCTCGCCGCCCTCGGAACCCACCGTTCGCACGGCACGACCCGTTCGCTCATCAGCCTCGTGTCGAACCCCGTCGACGACCTCGTCCACAACCTCGGAGTCATCGCAGACCTCACGGCATCGGACCCCCTGGTCCTCGGTTCCCACCTCGAGGGCCCGTTCCTGTCGATCGGCAAGAAGGGCGCCCACGACCCGGACGCACTCATCGAACCGGCTCCGGCGATCGTGGAACGGCTCATCGACGCCTCCCGAGGCACCCTGCGCCAGATCACGATCGCCCCCGAGCTCCCGAACGCGCTCGAAGCGATCGAGGTGCTCGTCGAGGCCGGCGTCGTCGTCGCCGTCGGTCACACCGAAGCCGATGCGGACCTCACCCGTCGCGCCTTCACCGGTGGCGCACGCCTCGTCACCCACGTCTTCAACGCCATGAACGGCATCCACCACCGCGCGCCTGGACCCGTCATCGCGAGCTTCGAGGACGAACGCGTCACACTCGAACTCGTCCTCGACGGCCACCACGTGCACCCGGATGTCGCAAAACTGGTCTTCGAGCAGGCTCCCGGCCGCGTCGCCCTCATCACCGACGCGATGGCGGCCGCCGGCGCATCGGACGGCCACTACCTGATCGGCTCGCTGGACGTGGACGTCGTCGACGGCGTCGCCCGCCTCGTCGACGGGGGTTCGATCGCAGGCTCGACGCTGACCCTCGATCACGCGCTCCGTCTCGCCGTCGAGATCGGCATCGCCCCATCGATCGCCGTTGCAGCGCTGACATCCACCCCGGCACGTGTGCTTGGCCTCGGCCACCGCTTCGGCACGCTCACCGTCGGGCACGCGGCCGACGCCGTGATCCTCGACCACGGCTGGAATGTCCGCAGCGTGTTCGCCGACGGCCGTGCCATCGCCGGGGCCGCCGCATGACCGCATCGGTCCTCGAACAGCTCCACGCCGCACTCGGCGACGCCGTCACCACCGATCCGGAAGCCCTCGCCGTCACCCGTGCGGACAAGTCCGGCCATGTGAGCGCGTCGCCGCCACTGGCGCTCGTCGTTGCACGGTCGATCGAGGACGTGCAGACCACGATGCGGATCGCCGACGCGACAGGAACCCCAGTCGTCACCCGCGGCGCAGGCACCGGCCTCGCCGGCGGTGCGCTCGGGTCGGCAGGAGAGATCGTGCTCTCGACCCTGGCGATGAACCGCGTCCTGGAGGTCAACGAACCCGACCTCCTCGCGGTCGTCGAACCGGGTGTCATCAACGGCGACTTCAACACGATGCTCGGCGAGCGCGGACTGTGGTTCGCTCCGGACCCGGCGAGCCGCGCGATCTCGACCATCGGCGGCAACATCGCGACCGGCGCGGGCGGACTGCTGTGTGCGAAGTACGGGGTCACGCGTGACGCGGTGCTCGGCCTGAAGGCCGTCCTCGCGGACGGCCGGCTGCTCACCCTCGGACACCGGAGCGTCAAGGGCGTCACCGGACTCGATCTCACGAGCCTCATGGTGGGTTCGGAAGGCGTCCTCGGCGTCATCGTGGAAGCGACCGTCCGGATCAGGCGCATCCCGGTGGGAGCCGTCGCGACCGTCGCCGCGTACTTCCCGAACGTCGTCGCGGCAGCTGCAGCGACCGCAGCCGTGACGGCATCGGGTGTGCAGCCGTCGATCATGGAGTTGATCGATCCCAACGCCCTGGCCTCGATCCACCGCTACCTGGGGCTGCCCGCCCCGCTCGCCGGCGAGACGCACGTGGTCATCCAGACCGACGGTCCTGGGTCGGAAGCGGACGCAGCGGCGATCGCCGAGGTCCTCGTAGCCGCCGGCGGCCGTGCAGAGCTGTCGACAGACGCCGCGACGGGCGAGCACCTGCTCGCCGTCCGCCGCGCACTGCACCCGTCGCTCGAAGCGCTCGGGACGGCGCTCATCGAGGATGTCTCGGTGCCGCGGAGTCAGCTCGCGGCGATGTTCGCGGCGATCGCCGACATCGAACGGAAGTACGGCATCGTCATCCCGACGGTCGCACACGCCGGTGACGGCAACCTGCACCCGAACTTCATCTTCGACGGCTCGGAGGTCCCCGACCTCATCTGGCAGGCAGCGGACGAACTCTTCCAGACGGCGTTGCGCCTCGGCGGCACCCTCACAGGTGAGCACGGCATCGGCATCCTGAAGCGTCGCTGGCTCGGCGATGAGCTCGGTGGGGATCAGTTGGCGTTGCAGCAGTCGATCAAGGCCGTGTTCGATCCGAAGAATCTGCTGAACCCCGGGAAGGTCTTCTAGGTCCTGCGGTTCGCCCTTCGACAAGCTCAGGGGCCGGGCTTTCCGGGTCACTGAGCTCGTCGAAGTGTACGCCCACCCAGGACCGGGCTTCACCGGCCACAGCGCCTGTCCAAGTGCCGCCCACCCAGGACCGGGCTTCACCGGACACTGAGCTTGTCGAAGTGTCGACCCACCCGGCGACCGGGCTGAGCCTGTCGAAGTGTCGACAAGCCCAGGACCGGGCGATGCCGGACGCTGAGCTTGTCGACGTGTCGAAGCGGGGCGGAACGGACGACTACCGGGCGGACTGACGGGCCGCAACGGCTCCGAGAACGGCCGCGTACAACGGGTGCTCCGGCGCAAGACCCGTGACGTCCTCGACGAAACGCTCAGCAGACAGCGTCCCGAGGAGGTGCTGCAACTCGACACTCTGCTCGTCATCGGCGACGTCGAATTCCAACGCGGCGCCGATGGCGTCCACCAGCGCGGCAGCGGACAGACCGCGCTCGGCGAGTTCAGCAGCTGGGCCGATGAACCGTTCCGTACGCGACAGCTTCCGCAACGGCTGACGACCGACGCGTTCGACCGTGTCAGGCAGATGCACGTTCGCGAACCGACGCAGGATCGTCTCGCGGTACTCGCGCAACTCGTCGACATCGAGACCGTGCTTCGCAACGAGCAGACTCGACGTCTCCTCCAGCACCCGGGTCACCGCAGCGGCGATGTCGGGGTTCGCGAGCGCCTCGGCGATCGGACCGATGCCGGCACGCGCACCGTAGTAGGCGACCGTTGCATGCCCCGTGTTGACGGTGAAGAGCTTCCGCTCGATGTACGGAGCCAGATCCTCGACGAAATGCGCACCGGGCAGGTTCGGCAGGTTCCCGCCGAACGCCGGCGACTCGATGGCCCACTCGTAGAAGGTCTCGACAGTCACGTCGATGCCGTGGCCCTCCGGCTGACCAGGCACGATGCGGTCGACCGCGGTGTTCGCGAACACGGCCTTCTCGGAGAGCGACTCCCACGCAGCGTCACCGACGGCAGCGCGCACCTCGCTCGCGAGCAGATCGGTCGCGTTGATCGCGTTCTCGCACGCCATGACGGCGAGCGGAGGGAGCGATGCGTCACGACGGTCGAGACCACGCGCGATGACGGGTGCGACGAATCGCAGGATCGTCGGACCGACAGCGGTCGTGACGATGTCCGCGGTCGCGATCTCGGCGACGAGCGCCTCCTCGTCCGCTGCGCTGTTGATCGCACGGAACCCGGTGACGACGGTGTCGGACCCGCCATCGCCCACCTCGTGGACCGTGTACTCGTCAGCAGCGGCGATCTGGTCGATCAGTCCGGCGTTGACGTCGGCGAACACGACCTCGTAGCCGCCCTGGTGGAGCAGCAGTCCGACGAAGCCACGACCGATGTTGCCGGCGCCGAAGTGGACGGCCTTCGTCATTCGTTGACCTCGCCCAGCAGAGCGTAGAGCTCCTCGGGAGTCGTCGCAGCGAGCAGCTTCTCGACGTCCTCCTCCTCGGAGAAGATGATGGCGATCTTCGACAGGATCTCCATGTGACCGCCGTCCTTGCCGGCGATGCCGACGACGAACCGCACCTCGTCGCCGCCCCAGTCGATCGTGTTCTCGTAGCGGACGAAGGACAGCGCGGACTGCTTGACGGCGTCCTTCGCGTCGTTCGTGCCGTGCGGGATCGCCAGGAGGTTGCCCATGTAGGTGGAGACGGCCTGCTCGCGGGCGAGCATCGCCTCGTAGTAGTCGAAGGTGACGGCGCCTGCCGCTTCGAGGATGTCGGCCGCCTGCCGCATCGCCTGTTCCTTGGTCACCGGTTCGGTGACGATCTTGATCTGGTCCTGGGTCAGTACCTGCGACGACATGTCTTCCTCTGCAATCTGTGCTGGTGGGCGGTGGCCCACCCGGTGAAGGGCGTGTGGAACCGGTGGCATCCCGCCGACGAGCGCCCTTCGCACTCGCGGGCGGGAATGGCGTTCAGCGCCTAGTGTGCACCCTCTTCGCGGAGCAACTCCACAACCTCGTCGTACTTGGGGCTGTTCATGAAGTTGTCCACGGACATGTGCACGGCACTCGGCGACTTGGCCTGCGCCCGCTCGGTGAGCTCACGCTGGGTGATGACCAGGTCGACGTTGTCCTCGAGGTTCGCGATCGCCTTGTTGGTGACGGTCACCTCGTCGATGCCGGCCTTCTTGATCTTGTTGCGGAGGACGCTCGCGCCCATCGCACTCGATCCCATGCCGGCGTCGCAGGCGAACACGATGTTCTTGATCGGTCCGCGCTCGAGGGTGGCGACGAGGCCCTCCTCCGTCACGTTCGCGCCTGCTTCGGCACCGGCTGCCGCGAGGTTGCCGAGGACACTCGACTTCTTGCCCTTGGCGGCTTCGGTCGCGGCGACGGCAGCCGTCAGGTCTCCGGCATTCTCGTTGGCGAGGTCGCGCTTGCGGCTGGCCCGCAGGATGATTGCGGAGATCGTGAACGAGACCGCTGCTGCGACGATGACCGAGAGGATCACGCCGACATAACTGTCCGGAGCCGTCTGTATGAGCACGGCGATGATGCTGCCAGGCGATGCCGGCGCCCGCAGACCGGTGTTGAACGCGACGTTCGTCGCGACGCCGGCCATACCGCCACCGATGGCGGCGAGGACGAGCATCGGCTTCATGAGCACGTACGGGAAGTAGATCTCGTGGATGCCGCCGAAGAACTGGATGATGATCGCACCGGGAGCGGACGCGCGGGCCATGCCGACGCCGAACACGGCGAACGCGATCAGGATGCCGACACCAGGGCCGGGGTTCGCTTCGAGGAGGAACAGGATCGACTTGCCGGTCTGCTCGGACTGCTGGACACCCAGCGGGGTCAGCACACCGTGGTTGATGGCGTTGTTGAGGAACAGGATCTTGCCCGGCTCGATGAAGATGCTCGCGAGCGGCAGGAGCGAATTGGCGACGAGCCAGTCGACGATGCCCTCGAGCCAGTTGCTGACGGCTTCGATGATCGGTGCGATGCCGAAGAACGCGCCGACCGAGAGCAGACCGCCGAGGATGCCGGCGGAGAAGTTGTTGACGAGCATCTCGAAGCCGGCCTTGATCTTGCCGTCCCAGAGCTTGTCGACCTGCTTCATGAGCCACGCGGCGAGCGGGCCCATGATCATCGCACCGATGAACATCGGGATGTTGCTGCCGACGATGACACCCATGGTGGCGATCGAGGCGACGACGCCACCGCGCTCACCGTAGATCATCCGACCGCCGGTGTTGGCGATGAGGAGGGGCAGCAGGTAGGTGATCATCGGGCCGACGAGACCCACGTACTGCTGGAACGTCGTACCGTCCGGCGCCTGTGCGAGGGCCGTTGCAGCGCCCTGCCAGCCGATCTGACCTGCATCGCCGAAACCGCCGAGGATGCCGTTGGGCAGCCAGCCGGTTGCGATGAAGAACGCGGTGATGAGGCCCCACGCGATGAACGCCGCGATGTTGGGCATGACCATGCCGGAGAGGAACGTGCCGAATCGCTGTACGGCGATCCTGGCACCTCCCGGCTTCCGGGGTGTGGACGTCGTTGTCGTCATGATGTTGCCTCTTTCAGGTTGGTGTCCGTCGCGGTGGAGGCCGCTCCGGACGTCGGGAGCGAGCCGGCTGCGGTGGGGGCCGCCTCCGACGTCGTGTTCGGGTGTGCTGCTGCTGGTGTTTCGGCTGCGACTGCGGCAGTTGCTGCCGCGCGTGCACCGGCCGCGCTGTCGGCGGACAGTGCCGCTTCCGCGAGCCGTGCCGCATCGGCCGCCGTGTACTGCTGGAGTGCGTGCCGGACATCGGCGAGGGCCGACGGCGACATGGACAGGGTGGTTGCACCGAGTCCGGTGAGCACCACGGCGAGGAGTGGATCCGCCGCGGCTTCACCGCAGATCCCGACGGGCTTCCCGCTTCGTCGCCCGGCTTCACCGACGAGCTGGACGAGGCGGAGGACCGCTGGATGCCACGGGTCTTGGAACGCGCCGACCGAACCGAGGAGCCGGTCGGCTGCGAGGGTGTACTGGGTGAGGTCGTTCGTGCCGATCGACGCGAACTCCGCGTGCTGGAGGACCCGGTCGGCCAGCAGTGCGCTCGACGGGACCTCCACCATGACACCAGGGGTCTTCAACCCGTACTCGCGGCACAGGGCCACGAAGTACTCGGTCTCCTCGACGGTGGAGACCATCGGGGCCATGACCCACAGGTCGGCGTTCGTCTCGGCATCGGCCTGAGCGAGTGCCGTGAGCTGTTCGCGCAGGATGTCCTCGCTCGCCCGGAGCGCGCGGAGTCCGCGCAGCCCGAGCGCCGGATTGTCCTCGTGCGCGTCGTTGAGGAACGCGAGCGGCTTGTCGGCACCGGCGTCGAGGACGCGGACGACGACCTTCTTGCCAGGGAACGCCGCGAGGAGCTTCACATAGTGCGCCCGCTGCTGCTCGACGGTGGGCGCGAGCGCCTGATCGAGGAACAGGAACTCGGTGCGGAAGAGTCCGACGCCTTCTGCGCCGAGCGCGACCGCTTCGTCCACGTGGTCGGCCGAACCGAGGTTCGCGAGCAGCGGGACGGGGGTGCCGTCGGCGAGCGACCCAGGAACGATCGGTGCGCTCACGATGGCGAGACGATCGGCGATGCGCTGCTGCGCCTCGGCGACCACTGCCGCCTCCGGGTCAGCGATGACGGTGCCGGCTGCCGCGTCGATGACGAGGGTCGTGCCGTCCGCCAGATCAGCGGCCGCTGCGACGCCGACGATCGCGACGATCGACTTCTCGCGGGCCAGGATCGCCGTGTGGGACGTCGGTCCGCCGTCGCTCGTGACGAGGCCGAGGACCTGGTCGAGGTCGAGGAGGGCTGTGTCCGCCGGAGCGAGATCGCGAGCGACGAGAATGAACGGATGACCGGGGTTCGGGACGCCGGGAGCCGGGACGCCGAGGAGGTCGGCGACGACGCGCTGGGAGACGTCGTCGAGGTCCGCCGCGCGCTCGCCCAGGTACCCGCCCATGGCTGCGAGCTGATCGCGGAAGGAGGCGAACGCCGCGTACACGGCCCACTCGGCGGTTTTGCCGTCGGCGAGACGCGATGCGATCTCATCGGCCAGGGTGGGGTCCTCGGCCATCATCGCCTGCGCTTCGAGCACGTCGCGGGCCGCACCACCGGCGGCCTGGCCCTTCGCCTCGAGTTCACGGGCGACACGTCCGAGGGACGCCTGCGCGCGGGCCGACTCCGCCTCGACTGTGAGCGTGCTCGGCGCGTCGTCCGGTGCCGGCAGTGGCGCGGCCATCCGAGCGACCGGTCCGACTGCGACGCCCTGACCGATGCCGATGCCCTGCAACAGGGAAGCGGTCCTACTGCTCGTCATGGTCCGTCACCAGCAGTTCGGCGAGCTCGTCGAGGAGGGTCTCGGCTGCTTCACTCGCGGTGTCGCCGTCGACCGTGAGCGTCACGTAGTCGCCGTGCTCGACACCCAGAGAGATGACGCCGAGGATGCTGGAACCGTTGACGGCCTTGCCGCTGCCCTTCGCGATCGTGACCGGCTGGCCGGACGCTCCGGCCGCCTGAGTGAAGAGCTTCGCTGGACGCGCGTGCAGACCGTGCGATGAGCCGATGCGAACGGTGCGAGTGGCCATGGGGATTCCTCCGTGCTGTGTGTGGATCGTGCCGGACGTGGTGCCCTTCGACAAGCTCAGGGACCGGTGGACCGGGTGTTTCAGTGCCGGTCGCTGAGCTTGTCGACGTGTCGACGCGCGCAGGATCGGACGGTTGGGGGTTTGGGGGTTTTGGGGGGATTCAGGGATGGTGTTCCGGCGCAGCAGCACCGAGGGCGAGGTCCAGGGCGCGTCCGCCGCCGTCCGGCGCGAACACGTCGTCCGGGAGCTGGACCGCGACCACACCGTGGTCGTTCGTCAGCTGGCGGATCTCATCGAACCGATCAGCGAGATGCGGTCCGAGGAGGACCACGTCGACTCCGTCCAACCCATCGCTGAGCTGAGACAGCGCACCGGCACTCACCGACGCGTCGATGCCCCGGTCCGCCGCGGCCGTCCGCACTCGGAGAGCCACGAACGTACTCGACGCACCAGCGCCACACATGATCAGGATCTTCATCGACCCGCCTCCAGAACTGCCGAACCTCGTTCCGTCATCGTGCACCCGCATCGCGCCGGACCGCCACCACATCGTCTTCCGCCCATGCGGAAAGGTTCTCGAATAGGCGACACCTGCCCGCGAGAGGTGGTTGACTCGTTGAGGAGGACTGCGACAGGTCACCGTCGACGATCGAGTCCGACCAGGAGTGGAAGTGGCACGCGAGAAACACGAGCGGATGCTCGGCCATCTGGCCAAGCGGGGTTCATGGACGACGGCCACGGAGCTGGCCGACGTGCTCGGCGTCACCCCGCGCAGCGTTCGCAGCTACGTCACGGCCGTCAACACGCGCTCGGCGCCGCACGACGTGGTCGAGTCCGGCCCGTCCGGTTACCGGCTGAACGGCGACGGCTACGCCGTGTACCGGCAGCGCGCAGCCTCCGCCCACGAGTCGGAGACGCCGAAGGATCGGCTCTACGGACTGGTGCGTCTGCTCATCGCCTCCCCGCAGGGCATCGACGTCTTCGAAACCGCACGCAGCCTGCACGTGAGCGAATCGACGGTCGAGGGCGACCTCACCCGTGTCCGATCGATGCTCGCCGAAACGGCGCTCACGCTCGAACGGGCCGGCAGCACGGTCACGATGACGGGCGGTGAGACCGAACGACGCAAGCTCCTCAGCAAGATGTTCCGGGACGAGACCGACCGCGGCCTCGTCGAGCTCGAAGCGCTGCAACGGGCGTTCGCCCCGGCCGAGTTCGGCCCGTTCAAGGGCGACCTCATCAACGCGCTCACGGCACGCGGGTACTACGTCAACGAGTACGGCATCGCGAACGTGCTGTTGCACATCGCGATCGCCATCGACCGGGTCGCGAAGGATCGGCCGGCCGAGCCGGTCGAGCACACGCCACAGTCCCCAGAGGTGGATGCGGTCGCGGTGGACCTGTCGCGGCTCGTGTCGGAGCACTACGGGGTGCAGCTCGGCGACGCCGACCTGACCTACCTGTCCTACCTCCTCGTGACGCGGGTGATCACCCCGGGCAGCGGCGCACCGGCCGAGCGGGTCGTCGACGACTACGTCAATGCCGGCGACCTCGCCGCCGTCCGTGAAGCCGTCCGCCGCGCGAGCGAGGAATACCTCGTCGACCTGTCCAACGAGGACTTCATCATCCGGTTGACCCTGCACGTGCAGAACCTCATCCGTCGCGCCCACGACCAGTCGTACTCCCGGAACCCGCTCACGAGATCGATCAAGACCTCCTATCCGATGATCTACGAACTGGCAGTGTTCATCGCGAGCCAGCTGCAACGCCACGGCGCCATCGTCATCAACGACGACGAGATCGCCTACATCGCGATGCACGTCGGCGCCCAGCTCGAACAGAACGCCCGTAAGGACACCCTGCTGGGAGCGACGATCGTCTCCCCCGGCTACTACGACATGCACGAGGTGCTGCGCAGCCGCGTCGGCAGCCTCCTCGGCGACGTCCTCGACGTACACGAGGTCGTCACGCGCTCCGACGTCGATTGGGCGGCGATCACCACCGACCTCGTCCTCACGACGATCGAACCGCCAACCCCGTCCGACGGCATCGTGCTCATCCAACCGTTCCTCACCGCCGGTGACGTCGAACGCGTCCGCACCGCCGTGAGCCGTGTGCGGCGGGCGAGCAGGCTCAACAGCATCAAGGACGAACTGCTGCAGTACTTCCACCCGGAGCTGTTCGTCCGCAACGCCTACGCGAAGGACGAGGAGTCGATGATCCGGCTGCTCGGTGAGCGGATGCTCGCACGCGGCGTCATCGACGAGGGCTACCTGACGGGCGCCATCGAACGGGAGCGGATGTCGTCGACGGCGTTCACGGACGCCCTCGCCGTCCCGCACGCGATGGCGATGAGTGCGAACTCGACGGCCATCGCGATCGCGGTCAACGAGACGCCGATGGACTGGGGCGGCGCCAGGGTCAGCGTCGTGGCGCTCGTCGCGTTCAGCGAGAGCGGGCGGGCGGCCTTCCAGACAGTGTTCGACCAGTTCGTCGAAGTCTTCTCCGAGCGCGCGAGCGTCGCGCGCATCATCCGTCGCTCCGATGACTTCGCGAGCTTCATCGACGAGCTCGTGCACGTCATCGACGACTGAGGTGCTGTCTGGTGCACTTCGACAGGCTCAGTGACCGGGCCCGAGGTGCTGCCTGGTGCACTTCGACAGGCTCAGTGACCGGGCCCGAGGTGCTGCCTGGTGCACTTCGACAGGCTCAGTGACCGGGGATTGGTCTCTGTCTGGTGCACTTCGACAAGCTCAGTGACCGGGACTGAGGTACTGCCTGGTGCACTTCGACAAGCTCAGTGACCGGGGCTGGGGCTGGGGCGAGCTCGAGGGGGTGGCGCAGGACGAGGACAGGCCCAGAGTCCGGACGTCCGGTCCCTGAGCCTGTCGAAGGGTGAATGCAGCGACCGCTAGATGCCCTGCCAGGCAGGCTTGTTCGCGTACGTGTAGCGGTAGTAGTCGGCGTGCTGCAGCTTGGACGCCGCAGCCTCGTCGATCACGACCGTCGTGTGGGCGTGCAGCTGGACAGCTGAGCCAGGGACGTTGGCCGCGAGCGGGCCTTCGAGCGCGGCGGCGATCGCATCGGCCTTGCCCGCACCGAACGCGAGCAGCACGAGGTGCTCGGCGCGCAGGATCGTTCCGAGGCCCTGCGTGATGCAGTGCTTGGGGACGTCGTCGACCGAATCGAAGAACCGTGCGTTGTCCTGACGGGTCTGCTCGGTCAGCGTCTTCACCCGTGTGAGCGACGCGAAGGACGAACCCGGCTCGTTGAAGCCGATGTGGCCGTCGGTTCCGATGCCGAGGATCTGGAGGTCGACGCCGCCGGCGGCACGGATGGCCGTCTCGTAATCGATTCCGGCGTGCTCGATCGTCTCAGCGGCGCCGTTCGGCGTGTGGATCTGCGACGGCACCAGGCCGAGCGGCTCCACGACCTCGCGCGTGATGACCGCGCGGTAGGACTCCGGGTGCCCCTCAGGCAGGCCGACGTACTCGTCGAGCGCGAAGCCCTGCACCTGGGACAGGTCGAGCCCTGCCGTCTTCCGTGCGAGCGCCTCGTAGACCGACAGCGGGGTGGATCCCGTTGCGAGCCCGAGCACCGCGGCGGGGTTCTTCGAGATGAGCGAAATGATCGCGTCCGCAACGAGATCTCCCGCAGCAGCAGCATCCTGGACGATTACGACTTCAGCCATACGACAACTCTCCTATACCAACGAGCGCAGCACCAATCGCCGCGACCGGGGATCCGGGCGGCACGAGTTCGACCCGGTCCTCGAGGTGCAGAGATGCGAGGAACGGGGAGTCTGCTGCGGCCTCGACGAGGGCGTCGCGGATGACGGTGTGGAGTCGTTCGCCGAGCCCGCTGAGTCCACCGCCGATGACGACCTGATCGACGTCGACGGTGAGCGCGAGGATGCGGAGCGCCGCGGCGGTGCCGTGACCGAGCCTGGTTCTGAGCGCGATCGCCCGTTCGTCTCCGCGGTCCGCCGCATCGAAGAGCTCGAGGACGGGGTACTCGTGCGAGCCGCCCCACTCCCGCGCGAGCGCACCGCCGGATGCGAGGGTCTCGACGCACCCGCGTTGCCCGCACGCGCATCTGGCGCCCTCCGGGTCGACGGAGATGTGTCCGATCTCGCCCGCGATGCCGGCGGAACCCCGCCACAGCCGACCGCCGACCACAACACCGGCTGCAAGCCCCGTTCCGAGATTGAGGTAGGCGAGTGAACCCGTCGCACCGAGGAGGTGGCTCGCACCGAGCGCGGCAGCCTTGACGTCGTTCTCGACCCGGACGACGACGCCGACGCGTTCGGCGAGGATCCCGCCGAGGTCGAGGTCGTCGACGTCGAGGTTGACCGCGTGCGCGACGCGTCCGGTGCCGTTCGCGACCATGCCGGGGATGCCGATGCCGACCGATTCGAACCCGTCGCGGGGCATCCCTGCGAGGTCGGCGAGCCGTCCGATGGCGTCGAGCGCCGTCGCGACGACCGCTTCAGGTCCCATGCCGGTCGTCTGTCTGACGCGGTGCACGATCCGTCCCTCTGCGTCGATCACGACGGCATCGGTCTTGGTGCCGCCGATGTCGAGACCGACCCTCATGTCGGCATGCCTGATCGTCTGCGCCCTGCGGCGCGGATGGAGACGAGCATCAGCCCTTGACCGCCCCGCTCACCAGTCCGCTCGTCAGGCGACCCTGCACGATGAGGAAGAACACGATGACCGGGATGGCCACGAGCGAGGATGCGGCCATGACCTGTCCCCAGTCGATGGCGCGCGTTGTGCTCTGCTGGACGAATCCTCGCAGCCACAACGGCAGCGTCTGGGTGGACTGGTCCATCAACACGAGCGCGACCGTGAACTCGTTCCAGCATTGCAGGAACGCGTACACGCCGGAGGCGACGAGGCCGGGGGCCAGCAGCGGGAACGTGATCCGCATAAACGCCTGCGTCCGGCTCAGGCCGTCCATCATGGCCGCCTCTTCGAGCTCGGCAGGGATGCCGGCGACGAACCCGCGCAGCATCCAGACGGTGAACGGCACGACGAACGCGATGTACAGCAGGCTGAGGCCGACGATGCTCCCCTTGAGGCCGAGCGTCGACATCATCTTGTACTGCGCGATGAAGAGCCCTTCCGCCGGGAGCATCTGCACCACGAGCACGGCGAGCACAAACGTCGTCCGACCCTTGAAGCGGAAGCGGCTGATCGCGATGGCCGCGAGGAACGCGAACACCAGGCACAGGACGACCGCGGACAGGGTCACGGCCGTGCTGATGCCGAGCGCCGTGAAGAAGGTCCCGTCGGCGATGGCCGCGGTGAAGTTGCCGAGCGAGGCTTCGACGGGGAAGAAGGTCGGGGTGAAGGATTCGAGGTAGCTCTTCGGCAGCAGCGCCGAGTTGATCATCCAGTAGACGGGGAAGACCCAGATGACGCCGATGACGACGGCGAGGACGCCGAGGAGGGTCTTGCCGAGCTTGCGCTTCGTCCGCCCGGACCTGCGTGCGTTCCGTCTGGCCGGTGCAGTCTGGATCGTTTCGGCCGGTACACCGGCTTCGATGAGGGTGGCGGTCATGACTGCTTGTCCTCCTTGAGGAGACTGCGGATGTAGAACCAGCTGAGCGCGATCGTCAGCGCGAGGACGAAGAGCGCCATCGCGGAACCCTGCCCGAAGTCGAGTCCTGCGACGCCGGACTTGTAGATGTAGGTGCCGAGGAGGTCGAAGTCGGACCCCTTCGACCCGGCGTCCTGGAGCAGTGTGATCTGTGTGAACACCCGCAGATCCCAGATGAGCTGCAGGAGGAGCACGATGGAGACGACCGGGCGGATGGTCGGGAAGATGATGTTCGTGAACCGCTTCCAGCCGCTCGCGCCGTCGAGGGCCGCTGCTTCGAGGACCTCTTCCGAGACCTGGGTGAGGGCTGCGTAGGCGGAGAACGCGACGAACGGCACGGACATCCAGATCACGATGACGCTCGCGACGATGAAGAAGGTGCTCGGTGTCCCGATCCAGTCGAACCGGTTCATGTTGACGCCGGGGATCATGTCGAGCAGGTAGTTGATGGCGCCGCGGCGGCGGTCGAAGAGCCAGATCCACACGGTCGTCGCTGCGACGACGGGCATGGCCCAGGCGAGGAGCAGACCGATCTGCAGGGTCAGTCTGGCCGCTTTGCCGATGACCGTCATGAGCAGGGCGAAGAGCATGCCGATGGCGAGGGTGATGAAGGCGGTCGCGATGCAGAACACGAGCGAGCGGACGACGACGCCCCAGAATTCCGGGTTGGTCGCGACGGCGATGTAGTTGTCGAAGCCGACGAACGGTGCGGCCTGGCCGCCCAGCTGCTGCAGGGCGCCGTACTTCTGGAACGACGTGACGATCTGCCAGATGACCGGGTAGCCGAGTCCGAAGAGCAGGATGGCGATGGCCGGGATGAGCAGCATGTACGGCGCGAAGCGCTTGCGACGACGGTTCTGGTCCGCGGTGCGGTTGATGGTGGCGCGCGGCGTGCGCTGAAGCGTCGACGTGGTCACGTGCGTCCTCCGTTCAGGTCAGTGGTGGGGGTTTGCGGGGGTGAAACCCGGTCGCCGCGTGTGACGCGGCGACCGGGTCGGATCATTTCAGCTTCGATCAGCCGTTGATGATCTTGTTGATCTTGTCGTCGTACTCCTTGGCGAGCGCCTTGATGTCGCCGCCGCCTGCGACCTTCCCGAAGAACTCCTCCAGGTAGGACTTGCCCTCGACCGCTGCCCAGCCGGGAGCGGCGGGGGTCAGCTTGGAGTTGAGCGCCGAGTCGACGAGCGCCTTCGCGAACTGGTCGTCGCCGAGCGAGGACACGAAGTCCGTGTTCGCCGGGCCGAGGCCGTTCTTGCCGAGCATCTCCTGGTACGTGTCGGAGAAGATGATGCGGAGGAGTTCCTTCGCACCGGCCTGCTTCGTGCTCGTCTTGGAGATGGCGATGTTCGAGCCACCAGCGAACACCGGAGCCGGCTTGCCGTCGTTGCCCGGGAGCGGGAAGACGCCGAAGGTGTCGTCGTTCCAGGTGCGGACCTCGACGGGGGCGCCGTTGGCGTCCTCGACGACGTTGCCCGCGTCGTCCTTCTTGTCGCCGGTGAAGTCACCGATCGACCAGTGCGCCCAACCCGGAGCGATGATCGTCGCGGCCTCGGCGGGAGCGCCGTTGCGGTCGTTGTTGATGTTGACCCAGGGCGTGCTGTCCTTCTCGGTCACGGGAGCGTTCGAGGAGTCCTTGAAGACCTGCGCGAACTGTTCGAGGCCCTTCTGGGTCTTCGCGTCCGAGAGCGAGGACTCCCACTTGTCGCCGTTCTTCGTCGCGAGTTCTCCGCCGTTGGCGAAGACCCACGAGACGCCGTTGCGCCAGTCTTCTCCACCGATGTAGAAACCGGACTGCGTCGGCGTCTTGAGCTTCGCGACGTCGGCGTTGAACTCGTCGAGCGTCTTGGGCTCGGTCAGGCCGGCAGCCGTCCAGATGTCCTTGCGGTAGGTGATGTAGCGCGAACCGAAGTAGTACGGGAGGGCGTACTGCTTGCCGTCGACCTCGCCGACCTCGACGAAGGACTTGAGGAGCTTGTCGCCGCCGAGGTCCTTGTAGATGGGGCTGAGGTCGGTGAAGGAACCGGCGTTGGTGAACGTCGGCGACCAGGTGTTGCCGATCTCGGTGACGTCGGGGGTGTTCTTCGCGTCGGGGAGCTGGTTGGTGAGCTTCGTGAGCGCGTCGCCCCAGGTCTGCTCCTCGATCTTCAAGGTGCCGCCCGTGGCCTTCTTGTACTCGGAGACGAGGTAGTCGCGGAGTTCCTGCGGGGTGTCGCCGCCCATGACCCAGAACGTGATGTCCTGGTCCTTGGCGCCTGCCGCGTCGAAGCCGCTGGCTTCACCGCCGCCTGCGCCGCCTGAGGAACAGCCGGCGAGCGCGATGGCTGATGCGGTGACGAGCGCGAGGATACCGAGCTTTCTCTTCATCGTGTGCTTCCTTTTCTCTTGGTGCTGTCAGCGCGGCCGGGATAGCCGCACATCGAGGGAGGGTGTCGGCTATGACACCCCGAGTTGTCCTTGGAGGACCATGACGGCCGCGCCGCGCAGAACGATGTCCTGCCCCTGCGTGGTCATGCGGAGGGTCAGATCGCCGTGGAATTCGGCCATTGTCCGTCCCCGCAAAGTCTCGATGGTCGCTGCTGCGAGCGGCCCGTCGAGAAGTTCTGTCGGCCCGCTGAGCACGATCTCGCTCAGGTTGAGCGCACCCACGACGGGTGCGAGGGCGATGCCGAGGCGTTCCCCGGCCGCACGCAGGACCGCATCCCGCGCGCTCTCCTGCTCCGCCTCATCGAGCGACGACGCTTCGATCCTGGCGAGGAGGGCGTCGATGCGCGGGGTCGCGAGCCAGGTTTCCAGGCACGCCGTCTTCCCGCAGGCGCACAGGCTGCCGCCGTCGGTTCCGACGACGACGTGGCCGATCTCACCGGCGGCGAATCGGCCGCCGTAGAGCGGGTTGCCGCCGACGAGGAGGCCGGCGCCGACACCGTGGCCGACGGTGACGAGCATGATGTCGCCGTCGGAGCCGCCGAATCCGTATTCGGCCAGGACGGCGGCGTTCGCGTCGTTCGCGACGACGACCGGGAGGCGGAGCGAGGTCTCGAGGCGCTGCTGCAGGGCGACGCGGTTCCAGCCGAGGTTCGGGGCGGCGAGGACGGTCCCGTCGAGATCGACGATGCCCGGGGATCCGACGCCGACGCCGAGGATGGTCGCGGTCGCGGCGGCGACGATCCTGAGGGCGAGGTCGACGACCTTCGCGATCGCCTCCTCACCGATGCTTCCGGCGAGTGCGATCTCGGCGCGGGCGAGGACGACGCCGTCGAGGTCGAGGACGGCTGCCCGGAACACGGATGCGTCCGCCAGGTCGATGCCGATGATCTGGTGTGCGGATCGGTTGATGTCGATGAGCGTGGCCGGCTTGCCTGGACGGCTGCCCTCCCGCTGCCCCTTCTCCTCGATGATGCCGGTGCCGATGAGCTCAGCGACGAGGTCGGACACGGTGACGCGGGTGAGGCCGGTTTCGCGGGCGATGTCCGCACGGCTCATCTCCCCCGTGCCGTAGAGGGTCTGCAGGACGAGCGCACGGTTGTGGTCGCGGGCGTGCTCCGGGAGGACCTTGGTGCTCGGGCGGAGCGTTCTCCCCTGGGCGAGGATCGGGCGACGCCGCAACGGCTGCGCCGCAGCCTGTGCTCGCAGCGGCTGTGCCTGCTGCGTCACAAGCGGGCTGTTCCGCCGCGTCGTTGATCCGGTCATGTTTGTTAGTAAAGCGTACGAACTAAACCATCGCAAGCGAGAGTCGGCCGATCGACCGCTCGTTTACCCACTCGTTACATTCGCTGCATCCCTGTCATCAGCCGGAAATCCGGCACACCGCCCCGAACGGGGGACGCAACCCCTGGGCTGTCCGACACGCGGCGGTTACCCTGGATGGCGGCCCGCACCTCGCGCGGCCGCACCTTGCACACAGGGGGAACACCACAGTATGAAGAAGAACACAGCAGCCCTGCTCGGCGGATTCGCGATCGTCGGATTGCTCCTGACGGGCTGCACCGGCGGTGGAGCGGCCGGCGGCCAGAGCAAGGCGGACGCCTGCAAGCTCATCAACACCGAACTGACCGACACCACGGCGAAGCTGTCCTCTGCGGTCTCCGGCATCGCAACCGATCCGGCCGCAGCCACGAAGTCCCTCCAGGACTTCGGCACGAGCTTCGCCGCGACCATGGACAAGATCACCAACGACGACATCAAGAAGCCGGCGCTCGCCACCAAGGAGTCGCTCACGAAGGTCGTCGACCTGCTCGTCGCCGCCGCGGCCGATCCGACGAAGGCCGACCAGGGCGCCCTCGGCGACAGCATCACCGCGTTCCAGACCGACGCGACGGACCTGCAGAAGACCTGCAACTCCTAGGCCGCCCGTGAGGCTGTCCGACCGCGCAGCACGAAGTGCGTGCGGTCGGACAGCCCACAGGCGTCAGCGCGTCAGGCGCGCGTCACCCGGAGCGTGATGATCTCGAACGGACGCAGACGGAGCGCGACGGAGCCGTCGGCCGGCAACTCCGGCTGCTCCCCCGTCGTGCGCTCGAGCAGGTCGGTCCTGGCGATGCCCGCGACCGGGAAGTCGAACCGCACCCGCGCATCGGAACGTCCGCCCGACGCCTCGTACAGCCGGACGACGAGGTCGCCTGAACGATCCTCCGCGAGCTTGACGGTCTCGATCACCACGGCAGCGGTGTCGACGGAGACGATCGGCGCGATGGCGGCCCCCGTCATACGACGCAACGGCAGGTTGATCCGGTAGCCCTCGCGCGCGGCATCGAGGACGTCTGCTCCGACGGTGAGCGTCGAACGCAGGACGTGCACCCCCTGGTCCGCCTCGGGATCCGGGAACTGGGGCGCACGCAGCAGCGACTGGCGCACGAGCGTCGTGGTCCCGCCGTCCTCACGCGTGTGCCTCGTTATGTCGTGGCCGTAGGTGGAGTCGTTCGCGACCGCGACGCCGTAGCCCGGCTCCGCGACATGCACCCAACGGTGAGCCGACGTCTCGAATCGGGCGGCATCCCACGAGGTGTTGACGAACGTCGGACGGTTGATGTGCCCGAACTGGATCTCCGATGCCGCGCTCTCCGCCCGCACGTCCACCGGGAACGCGAGCTTCAGGAGCTTCTGACGCTCGTGCCAGTCGACCGTCGTGACGGCGTCGACCGTCGGGCGCCCTGGCTCGAGTGCGATGGACTGCGTGATGGTCGACGCACCGACGTGGTGCACGATGCGCACAGCCGCGCGGCCGCCAGTTGCGGATCCGTCGGATTCGAGTTCCACCGAATCCGCGGCATCGAGCTCGGTGAGGTGACGCTTGTAGTGCGCGTCGATGTCCCACGCGTCCCACTGGTTCGGGGTGTCCCGGAAGATCTGGAGCGCGAACGCCGCCTCACCGGCCGGAACGGTCTCACGATCCGCGACGAGGTCGAGGATGGAGGTCACCCGACCGGCTGCGTCGATCAGCACCCGGACGAGCCCGTTGTCGAGGACCCAGCCGCCCGTCGCAGATGCGGTCGTCGTCGCCGCCTCGCGAACGGCCGGCTCACCTGCGCCGAACGCCGGAATGCCGTCGACCTCGTAGGGCGAGGCGTTGACCGCCAGCTGCGCGGCACCACCGGAAGCGCCATCGGATGCACCATCGGCCGCTCCATCGTTCGTACCAGCGGTCGACGCCCCGAGCGCCGCGAGCGCGGCATCGACCAGTCCGCCGACCTGCTCGGCGACGACCGCGTAGTTCGCCTCCGCCACCTGGTGTACCCAGGCGATCGACGAGCCGGGGAGGATGTCGTGGAACTGTTGCAGGAGCACGGTGTGCCACGACCGTTCGAGGATCTCGTACGGGTAGTCGGCCCCCGTGCGGACGGCCGCCGTCGCCGCCCACAGCTCCGCCTCGCGCAGCAGGTGCTCGCTGCGTCGGTTGCCGCGCTTCGTCCTCGCCTGCGAGGTGTAGGTGCCGCGGTGGAACTCGAGGTACAGCTCCCCCGACCACACCGGCGGGGTCTCGTAGCCAGCCTCAGCCTGCTCGAAGAACGCCCGCGGGGTTGCGAGCTCCACGACCGGCGACCCTTCGAGCGACGCCGTGCGCTTGGCCGCCGCGAGCATCTCACGCGTCGGTCCGCCGCCGCCGTCTCCGAAGCCGAACGGCACGAGCGACACGTTGGACGCGCCCTTCTCGGCGTACTGGCGCTGCGCACGGGCGAGTTCTTCGCCGCTCAGCGTCGAGTTGTAGGTGTCCACCGGCGGGAAGTGCGTGAAGACGCGGGTGCCGTCGATGCCCTCCCAATCGAAGGTGTGGTGCGGGAACCGGTTGGTCTCGTTCCAGGAGATCTTCTGCGTGAGGAAGTACTTCGAACCGGCCGCCTTGACGATCTGCGGCAACGCTCCCGAGTACCCGAACGAGTCCGGCAGCCAGACTTCGAGCGGCTCGACGCCGAACTCCTCCAGGAAGAAGCGCTTGCCCGCGATGAACTGGCGCGCCATCGCCTCTGCGCCTGGCATGTTCGTGTCCGACTCCACCCACATGCCGCCGACCGGCACGAAGCGCCCCTCCGCCACCCGGACCTTGATGCGCTCGAACAGCGCAGGGTAGTGCTCCTTCATCCACGCGAACTGCTGCGCGGACGAGCACGCGAACACGAAGTCAGGGTCGCGGTCCATGAGGTCGAGCACGTTGGAGAACGTCCTGGCGCACTTGCGGATCGTCTCGCGGACGGGCCACAGCCAGGCGGAGTCGATGTGGGCGTGACCGACGGCGATGAGGCGGTGCGCGCTCGCGTAGGCCGGCGATGCGAGCAGCGGTTCGAGGACGGCACGGCCGGCGGCGGCCGAGCCCGCGACATCGGCCGGGTCCATCGCGTCGATCATCCGCTCCAGTCCGCGGAGCAGTTCAGAGCGACGAGGGAGGTCCTGCGGCAGTTCGCGCAGGAGACCGCTCAGCGTCCAGACGTCCTGGATGAGTTCCCACACGGTGGTGTCGAGGAGCGCGACGTCCACCCGGCGGAGGACGTAGATCGGCGCGGTCCCTGCCGTCGCCTGGTCGCCGAGCGGCGTCGGAGCGAAGGTCCAGGTGCCTGCGACGTCCGGGTTGGAGGCGGCTTCGATCCAGACGTCGATCGATCCGCCCGGCCCGACCTCGACCGGGATGTGGTTGTTGAGCGGCTCGAGCGCCTTCACGATGCGTCCGCTCGGGTCGTACACGAGCCCCTCGGCCTGGAAACCGGGCTGGGCGAAGGAGAACCCGAGATCGACGACGATCTCGATCGTCCGCCCATCCGTGCTCCACTCGGCGGGGACCGTGCCCGTCACGTGGAACCAGGTGGTCCCCCACGCTCGACCCCAGGGCGTTCCGACGGCGAAGGGCGCCGAACCCTCCGCAGCAGCGGCCATCGCCTCGGCGAACGGCACCGGCTCCCCCGGCGCCTCCCATGCGGTGATGCTGAGCGGTGCGGTGGCGGCGTAGGTCGCCGGGACGAGTCGTTCGGCCGTGAATCGGGCCAGTCTGGCTTCGATGAGGGCGGATTCCGTGTGCATGGGCTGTTCCTTCAGCTCGGCGGGGACGGTGGATCGGACCGGCCCGGAGCGAGTGCAGCGGCGCGGTTCACGGATAACTCAATCGAATTGACTAACCCGTGTCAAGACGTCGGGGAGAAATCAGTGCACACGTGCAGCGGCCGTTCATCCGTCACGCACGATCCGTCCATACTCGCGACGTCGCTCGGGCCCCGTTCAGCGCATCGCCGGGCCGCCGCTCAAGGCGCCGCTCAGCGTGTCGCAGAGATGAGCAGCGCGGCCGGCCTGGGCGAGAAGGTGTGATCGAGCACGAGGCACGCAGCCCCGATCGCCGTCACGTCGTCGCCGCTCGCGGAGTCGGTCACCACAACAGGATGCGGCTGCACGAGCGCCGGGTGCTTCGCGATGAGCTCCGGCATCTCCGCGAGCACCACCGCCGCGATCGGCGACCAGAACGGCCCGCCGAACACCACGTGGTCGATGTCGAGCAGGTTGACGATCGTCACGAGCGCCCGCGCGATGTGCGACGCGACACCGTGGAGGACCGCCCCCGCCCGCGGATCCCCGCGCGACGCGAGCGCGGCGATGAGCTCCATGCCGAGCAGCACCCGCGCGGCGTCGAGCTCGGAACCGTCGCCGATGACCGCCGCCGCCTCATCCGCGACCTCCGGTCCATCGAACAGCCCTGATGCGATCGCATCGGTCACGAGCGCCTTCGGCTGCACGAGGTTTCCGAGGCACCCGTGGAGGCCGCATTCGCACAGCGGCCCGTCATCGGCCACCATGATGTGTCCAGCGTCTCCGGCGTTGCGGCTCGCGCCCCGCAGCACCTCGTGCTCCAGGGCGAGTCCGATGCCGATGCCGGTGCCGTAGTACAGGAACGCGAAGTTGTCGCGGCTCGGTCCGCTCTGCAACCACAGTTCTGCGACCGCCGCAGCTGTGACGTCCTTCTCCAGGACCACGGGGAGGCCGGTCGCCTCGATGAGCGCATCGCGCAGCGAGACGCGATCCCAGCCGACGAGGAGCGGCGGGGCGATGAGGATGCCACGATCCGCATCGATGGGACCCGGCGCAGCGATGCCGACGCCGAGCACACGCTCGCGATCGATGCCGGCCTCCGCGGTGAGCGCGTCGATCGCGGCCACGACGGTCGCGATCGCGGACACCGGATCGATGGGCGACGGCGTGAGACTGCGCCGGTGGCCGATGACCGCGCCCTCCAGGTCGACGAGGACGTAGGTGATGACGGAGGGGTCGAGGTGGACGCCGATCGCGACCCGAGCACGCGATTCGAGTTGCAGGATCGTGCGCGGCTTCCCCGGCCCAGTGCTGCTCTTGCCGCTCTCGTGGATGATGCCGTCCTCGAGCAGCCGCTTGGTGACGTTGGACACGGTCTGTCCGGACAGGCCCGTCTCACCGGCCAGTTCGACCCGGCTGAGCCCCGATCCGGAACGCCTGATGAGGTCGAGGATCACGGCCTGGTTGTAGCCGCCGAGCGCTGGGAGATTCGTGCCGCGTTGCAAGCGATTTCCCTCCATCCAGGCTCGCCGCCCGGAGCGGATCGGCAGGACCAGTATGCCCCGGTCGGGTTGAGGCAATTCGGCAACGGTGATTTACTAATGACATGGCACGCCCGAGGACCCACACCGACGATGAGCTCCTGGAGCGCATCGAGGCCGCGCTCCAGGACCGGCCGCGGGTCGATTGGACCCTCGCGGAGGTCGCGTCCTCCGCCGGCGTGCACGCTGCGACCCTCGTCAAACGATTCGGCTCCAAGCGCGGGTTGACGGCCGCGATCAGCGAGCGCTGGATCGACGGCATCCCGACCGCGCCGACCACCGGCGACCCCGTACGCGAGCTCCACGCGTGGATCGATGCGGCGGGAAACGGTGCCGCCCGGGCCGGCGGCACAGAGCACCATGCCGCCGAGAACGCGCCGACCGACCGCCTGCGGGCCGCTGCCGACATCGCGATGCTGCTGGACGACCTCCTCGACGACGAACTCGGTGCACTCCTGCAGCAGGGATGGGCGGCGCAGGCGTCGTACGTGCGCTCACTCCTCGCCGCTGCGCGCGCTTCCGGCGCGTTGACCCGCGCACCGGAGGACACCGTCGCGGCGCAGATCCTGCTCGACACCCTCGCCGGAGAACGCCTGCGTCACGCAGCTTCCGCCGAGCACACCCGCACCATCCGCACCACCCGATCCCTCCTGGAGAGTTGGACATGACCGACGACACCCGACCATCGACACCGACCGCCGCCGCGAACGCCGCCGCCGCACCCGCGACGCCCCCGACCCGCGCCTGGACGGGCAGGGTGTTCATCGCAACGAGCGTCGACGGCTACATCGCACGGCTCGACGGCGACATCGACTGGCTGACGGATCCCCCGTCGCACATCGCGCACCCCGCCGCACTGCACAGCGACGGCACACCGGACTACGACGCCTTTCTGGCCGGCATCGACCACATCGTGATGGGCCGCGGGACGTACGAGAAGGTGCTCACCTTCGACGCGTGGCCGTACCCGGAGCACCCGGTGATCGTGTTGAGCTCGACGCTGGATCCATCAACCGATTCCCGGGTCACGGTCGTCGCGACCCTCGACGACGCCATGCGCGCACTCGACGCCGCCGGCGCCGGAGGCGTCTACGTCGACGGGGGACGCGTCGTCCAGACCTTCCTGCGAGCCGGCCTCATCGACGAACTGACCATCACCCGCGCACCGGTCCTGCTCGGTGAAGGCCTCCCCCTCTTCGATTCGATGCCGACTAGCCGACGCCTGTCGCTCATCGGTACCTCCGCCTCCCCCGGAGGCCTCACCCAAGCCACCTACCGCCTCGCCTGACCCCACCCTCAGCCCGCGAGGGGTCGCAAACGGCTAGTCCTGACGCGTCGCACCCGCCGTTTGCGACCCCTCGCGCGGCTCGTAGGCGGCGGTGGGGACGAAGGCGATGTCGTCGAGCGGGTGTTCGGCGCCGGCGGCGTCGACGAAGCCCAGATGGACGGGACGATGCCCACTCGCCGTCTCGCGCGCGATCGTGACACCGGCGGCCGGCGGGATGTGCTCATCGCCCCACTGCTGCATCGCGGCGAGGACGA
This sequence comes from Plantibacter sp. Mn2098, assembly GCF_049319745.1. Taxonomy (NCBI): domain Bacteria; kingdom Bacillati; phylum Actinomycetota; class Actinomycetes; order Micrococcales; family Microbacteriaceae; genus Plantibacter; species Plantibacter sp. Mn2098. Next base: position 227,063 of record NZ_JBMOUH010000005.1, read on the forward strand.
GCTTGAGGTCTTCGCCGGCAGGCGTCGGCTGATACGCGAACCTGGCCCGCGACCCGGCCTCGCGATACTCCACCTTCCGGAGCAGTCCGGCGTCGACGAGCGAGGTCAGCCGATCCGTGAGGATGTTCGGGGCGATGCGCAGGATGCGCTCGATGTCGGCGAACCGTTCCAGCCGATACAGCAGCACCTCCCGCAGGATGAGGACCGTCCAGCGGTCCCCCATCAGCTGCGCCGTCCGCTCGATGGAGCACAGCGGCTCCGGCTTGGACGGACGCGACTCCCCCGAGTGTGTCCTGCGCGGCGATCCCATGCGTGCGATGCTACGTCACGCCCGGACGACGCGATCCCCGCGCCCTGCTCAGAACGAGGTCCTGGGGGTTGCGCCTCCCGACCGACGACGAGCCTTCCCGAAAATCGGAGGAACCGACGGGAATACGGCCGAGCCGAGCTAACTTGCACTGTACAAGTTAGCCACCGACCCAGGAGCATCATGTCAACCGATTCCTCAGCAGCACCCTCCGCTCAGACCGCGCCGTCAGCATCGGCATCAGCATCGGCATCAACATCGACATCAGCATCGACGCCGCCATCGCAGGACGGCTCCCTCAACGGCGCCGTGGTCCTCATCACCGGAGCCAACGGCGGCCTGGGACGCGAGTTCGTCTCGCAGGCCCTCGCCCGCGGCGCAGTCAAGGTCTATGCCACCGCGCGGAACCCGCAGGACTGGGATGACGCCCGCGTCGTCCCGCTCGCCCTCGACGTCACGAGCGAGGCGGACATCGCATCGGTCGCGGCCGCGGCACAGGACACCACGATCGTCATCAACAACGCCGGCGTCTCACCGAAGGACGACGACGCGCTCACGACCCCGCTCGACGCGGTCCGCCGGCAGTTCGAGGTGAACGTGTACGGGCCGCTCGCGATCAACCGCGCCTTCGCCCCCATCCTCGGCGCGAACGGCGGCGGCGCCTTCATCCAGGTCCACTCGGCGCTCAGCTGGGCGAGCATGCCGGCGCACGGCGCATACGGAGCGACGAAGGCGGCGCTGTGGTCGCTCTCGAACGTGTTGCGCATCCAGCTGGCCGAGCAGGGCACCCGTGTCCTCGGCCTGCACTTCGGATACACGGACACGCCGATGACGAACGGCATCGACTCCCCGAAGAACGATCCGGCCGACATCGTGCGCGCCGCACTCGACGGCCTCGACCAGGGTGCGTTCGAGGTCACGGCCGACGACACGGCCCGCCGGGTCAAGTCCGCGCTCTCCTCACCGCCAGAGGTCCTCTACCCGTTCCTCGTGAAGTAGCGCATCGCATCGATCCCGCTCGTTCGCAATTCAGGACGGCCCCGGCGCGTCGCGACCCGTTTGCCGCGTGTCGCAGTCGACACGCCGCGGACGTCCTGAGTTGTGAACCGCCAACGGCAGCCAGACGCGAACGGTGGGCAGTCACAAACGGTGGGCAGTCACGAACGGTGGACCAACGCGAACGGCGGGCCCGGATCGTGAGATCCGGGCCCGCCGCAGTGTCGGAACGCGAAGGCGATTACGCCTCGATGCGAGCCTTCAGGTTGTCGGAGATCGTCTCCAGGAAGTCCTCCGTGGTCTGGTACGCCTGGTCGGGGCCGACGAGGAGCGCGAGGTCCTTCGTCATGGCGCCGGACTCGACCGTCTTGATGACGACGTCCTCGAGCGTTGCTGCGAAGTCGATGAGCTCCTGGTTGCCGTCGAGGACGCCACGGTGCTGCAGGCCACGGGTCCACGCGAAGATCGACGCGATCGGGTTCGTGGACGTGGGCTTGCCCTGCTGGTGCTGACGGTAGTGACGCGTGACGGTGCCGTGTGCGGCCTCCGCCTCGACGATCTTGCCGTCCGGCGTCGCAAGGACGCTCGTCATGAGGCCGAGCGAACCGAAGCCCTGTGCAACGGTGTCGGACTGGACGTCGCCGTCGTAGTTCTTGCAGGCCCAGACGTAGCCGCCCTCCCACTTCATGGCCGAAGCGACCATGTCGTCGATGAGGCGGTGCTCGTAGGTGATGCCGGCAGCTTCGAACTGCTCCTTGAACTCGGCGTCGAAGATCTCCTGGAAGATGTCCTTGAAGCGGCCGTCGTACGCCTTCAGGATCGTGTTCTTCGTGGAGAGGTACACCGGGTAGTTGCGGTTGAGGCCGTAGTTGAGGCTCGCACGCGCGAAGTCGCGGATCGAGGAGTCCAGGTTGTACTGGACCTGCGCGATGCCGTCGCCTGGCGACTGGAAGACCTCGAACTTCTGCGGCTCCGAGCCGTCGTCCGGGGTGAACTCGACCGTGAGCTTGCCTTCACCCTTGAAGAGGAAGTCGGTTGCGCGGTACTGGTCGCCGAACGCGTGGCGGCCGATGATGATCGGCTTGTTCCAGCCGGGCACCAGGCGCGGGATGTTCGAGATGATGATGGGCTCGCGGAAGATGACGCCGCCGAGGATGTTGCGGATGGTGCCGTTGGGGCTCCGCCACATCTTCTTCAGGCCGAACTCCTCGACGCGTGCCTCATCCGGCGTGATCGTCGCGCACTTGACGCCGACACCGTGCTTCTGGATGGCGTGAGCGGCGTCGATCGTGATCTGGTCGTCGGTCTCGTCGCGCTTCTGGATGCCCAGGTCGTAGTACTCGAGGTTCACATCGAGGTAGGGGTGGATGAGGGAGTCCTTGATGAACTGCCAGATGATGCGAGTCATCTCATCGCCGTCGAGTTCGACGACGGTGCCCTCGACCTTGATCTTCGACACAGATTGTCCTTTCTGATGCCGCGGTTCGAGCGGCCTACTGGAGTGTGCGCACGCGGTGGGATGCTCCGCCTGGCATGGAGAGGGCCGCGTCCGAGATGCTGCAGTGGTGCGGCCGCTCCCTAGCCTACAAGACCCCGCCAAGTCTCTCGACATCAAGACAGTTCTGTCAGGCGATCGTCGGGCGGGCGCCCCCCGGGAGGCGAACCGGCGGCTGGCGGCGCCCGGATCGCCGCACATGAACATGTGCTGTGGGTGGGGCTGGCCCGCTACCAGCGCGAGCAACCGACACGTTACCCTTAGGGCATGGCTGAGTTGCGTTTGGAAGAACTGTCCGCATCCACGATCGTTGCGGTCAACGCTCTGACGCTCAAACCGGGCCAGGAGCAGTTCGTCGCACCGGTGTCCTACTCCGTCGCAGCGGCCGTCATCAACCCGGCCACCGCCTGGCAGCGCGTCGTCCTCGACGGCGATGAAGTCGTCGGGTTCATCAGCGCCAACTTCGACCCGGAGGCGCACCAGGAGGAGTTCCGCTCCGCCCTGTGGCGCATCAACGTCGACGCGGACGACCAGGGTCGCGGCGTCGGCCGTTTCGCCGTCGATTCGCTCACCGATGAGGCGCGCAAGCGCGGCTTCGACCATGTGAACGTCATCTACGAGCCCGGCGAGTCCGGCCCGGAGGCCTTCTTCCTGCGCGTCGGCTTCAAGCCCGTCGGCGAGACCGACTACAGCGAGACCATCGCCCGCATCGAGCTGCCGTAACCGTTCGGGCGCAGCAACGGCATGGGTGACAGCTCCGATCCGTCGATCCGCACCTCCGACGACTTCACCGAGGCGGTACTCGCCGTCGTCGCCGAGATCCCTGAGGGCTGCGCACTGACCTACGGCCAGGTCGCGGCGGTCATCGGCTCACGGTCGGCTCGCGGCGTCGGACGGGTGATGGCGCACTACGGACACAGTGTCGCGTGGTGGCGCGTGGTCAGATCAGGTGGATTCCCACCCCTCGGCCACGAGGAGATCGCTCGCGAACACTACGAAGCGGAGGACACACCGCTCGTGGAGCTGTCCGGCGGTCGCTACCGCCTGGCGAGGACCGCCCTGCCGGAATAGGCGACCTGGCACCCGGAGCAGGCACCGGTCACCGCAACGGCAGATCGACCTCGATGACCGTGCCCTCCCCCATCGGGCTCCGCACGCTCATGATGCCGCCGACCGCGTCGACCCGGTCGGCAAGGCCGCGCAGTCCACTCCCGCCGGTCGGGTCCGCGCCGCCGGCACCATCGTCGGAGACCGTCACGACCAATCGGTCGTCGGCCTCCTCACGGACCACCACCACGCAGGACGAGGCGAGCGAATACTTCGCCACGTTCGCGAGGCACTCCGACACGACGTAGTAGACCGTCGACTCGACGATGGGCTTCGGCCGTTCGCGCACGTCGACGATGACCTTCGTCGGCACCGTGCACCGGCGTCCGAGCTCCGCGAGCGCCGGGGACAGCCCTCCCTCGGAGAGCAGCGCCGGGTGCAGCCCCCTCGCCAGTTCGCGCAGCTCCTTGATCGCGCTCGCGAGCTGGTCGATCGTGACCTCGAGATTGTCGGCGAGCTCGTCCTGCCCGTTGGCCCGCGCCTGATCGCTCGCCATCCGCAACCGCAGGGCGACGGAGAACAGCTGCTGCTGCGAGCCGTCGTGCAGATCGCGTTCCGCCCGGCGCCTCGCCTCGTCGGCCGCGCGCACGATGCGCAGTCGCGAACGGTTCACCTCGCGCAACGACTGCCGCAGCTCGGCGGTCAACCGCTCGTTCTCGATCATGATGCGCAGCGATGCCGAAACGGAGCGCAGGAGGAGCGGGTTGTCGAGCAGAGCTGCATCGTGGTCGATGTAGACGAGCGGGGACTCGGGATCCCCGACGGTGGACAGCGCCCGGCCGCGCGCGTCCGCCGACGACGTGCGCTGCGACCCCGGCCAGACGAGCGCCGCCGTGCGGTCGCCGAGCACCGTCCGCACCGAGCCGTTCCATCGATCGTGACCCGTGGCCGTCGGCGCCTCGCCGGTCTGCACGAGGTCGACGGCGCGCGCCCGGATCGCACGCATCCGCACGAGTCCCGTCGCATAGGCGATCGGCACGAAGGCGACAGACAGGACGTTGACGTTCTCGACGATGAGCCGCGCGGTCGGCGGCCACCCACCCAGCTGGGCGAGACTCCAGAGGATGCCGAAGGCCAACCAGATGAGGAACGCGACCGGCATGATGAACGCGACCTGCCTCGCGGCGCCCGTGCTCCTCGCCCACCGCATGATGACCACAACGGCGACGACGACGGCGAACATCGCCATGATCGCGGCGTGGACCTGCGACAGCACCGCCGCGAGCGCCGGGTTGGAGAACACCGCGTACGAACTCGGTTGCGAGATCGACCCCGGATGCCTCGAGCCGATGAGCAGGTCGACCGTCGCGTACACCGCCAGATACGTGACGGCCGTGGTCACCAGACCCCGATCGAACCCCCGTCGTAACCGCCCGGCCGGGAAGGCGAGGGCAAGCCAGACGAGGGCCGCGCCCGGCAGGAACGAGACCCAGATGAACAGCGGCCACGCCCACCCGGCCTGGATCCCGATCGCCCAGGTGTACGCGGTCTCCGCGACGCAATAGGCGACGATGACCCACCCGGGCATGGGCGCGGGCGACAGCCACCAGATGAACCCGGCGCACACGGCGGCGACGACGTGACCGATGACCCAGGAGATCTCCGTCCCCATGACCCGCCCGGACTCGAACACCGCGAACCCGGCGGACAGCACGATGACCACGATGACCGCACACACGATCGCGAGGCGCAGCAGCCACGGCATGGTCGGTGTGGATCTGGTTCCGCTCCGTCGCCCGGGTGCGGCGAGGCTAGCCATCGCGGTGTTCCAGCCAGCGGATCACCGCGAGCACACGGCGGTGGTCGGCCGGCGAGTCCTCGAGCCCGAGCTTCGCGAGGATGCGGCTGATGTGCGCTTCGACGGTCTTGAGGCTCACGAGCAGTCCGGAGGCGATGCCTGAGTTGGAACGCCCCTCGGCCATCAGGGTGAGGACTTCACGCTCTCGCTCGGTGAGGTCGTCGAGACCGTCGGTCCGCCCTCGGTCGGCGACGAGCAGCGCGACGACCTCCGGGTCGACGACGGATCCGCCTGCCGCGACCGTCTCGACGGCTTGGACGAGTGTTCCAGGGTCGGCGACGCGGTCCTTCAAGAGGTAGCCGGTGCCGTTGCCGGAGCCGAGGGCGCGCACGGCGTAGCTCGGCACCGCGTAGGTGCTGAGCAGGAGCACTCCGCCGTCGAAACCGTTCGCGCGCAGCCGTTCGAGCGCGACGATGCCCTCGTCCGTGTGCGTCGGCGGCATCCTGATGTCGAGGACGACGGCGTCGACGCCGAGCCCGCCCTCGATGAGCGGTACGAGCTCATCGGCGGATCCGACGGACGCCACGACGGTGTGTCCGTTCGCCGCGAGAATCTGTCCGACGCCCTCGCGAAGGAGCACTGCGTCGTCGGCGACGGCGACACGCAACACACTCGAATCCGCAGTGACCATGGGGTCATTGTGGCAGGAAAACGCGACGCGCACGTAGCGCGCCGTCGTCCGCCGCCATCACCGGAGCCGTCTGTCGGAAAACGCTCCCCGAAAACAGCCGATGCCGGCACCCGTTCTGGGTGCCAGCATCGGCTTGCCGTCACCGGACGACGCGGTCGAGGGAGCGGGTGGAGATCACACCAGCGAGTTCTTCCACGCCGCGTGCATCTGCGCGAACCGTCCGGTCCCGCCGATGAGCGCAGCCGGCGTCCCGTCCTCGATGATCTTCCCGTGCTCCATCACGAGCACCCGGTCCGCGATGGCCACCGTGGACAGGCGGTGAGCGATGATGATGGCCGTCCGGTCCGCGAGAAGCGTCTGCAACGCGTCCTGCACGAGCCGCTCGCTCGGGATGTCGAGCGACGCCGTCGCCTCGTCGAGGATGAGCACAGTCGGGTCGGCGAGGAACGCCCGCGCGAACGAGAGCAGTTGGCGCTGTCCGGCGGAGACACGACCGCCCCGCTTGTTGACGTCCGTGTCGTACCCGTTCGGCAACGCCTCGATGAACGCGTCGGCTCCGACCGCACGCGCCGCCGCCTTGATCTCGTCGAGCGAGGCGTCCGGTCGACCGATCGCGATGTTGTCCGCCACCGTCCCGGAGAACAGGTACGCCTCCTGCGTCACCATCACGATGGCGCGGCGCAGGTCCTTCGGGTGCAGGTCCCGCAGATCGATGCCGTCGAGTTTCACGGCGCCTTCCGACGGGTCGTAGAACCGGCTGATGAGCTTCGCGAGCGTCGACTTGCCCGCACCGGTCGTCCCGACGAGCGCGATCGTCTGCCCTGCCGGGATGTCGAGCGTGAAGCTCGGCAGGATGACCTTCCCGTTCTGATACGCGAACGTCACGTCGTCGAACGCCAACTCGCCGCGCGAGGTCCACAGGTCGACGGGCTTCACGGGGTCAGGAACGCTCGGCTCCTCCTCCAGCACACCCGAGATCTTCTCGAGCGCTGCGGCGGCCGACTGGTAGGAGTTGTAGAACATCGCCATCTCCTCCATCGGATCGAAGAACCGACGCGTGTAGAGGAGCGCCGCGAGGAGCGCACCGATCGCGAGCTGCCCGTCGGCGACCCGGAAGCCGCCGACGAGGAGCACGACCGCGACCGACACGTTGCCGATCAGGATGAGCCCAGGATCGAAGACGCCGAACAGCTGGATGACACGCGCGTTGACGTCGCGGTAGTCCTCGACGAGACCGCCGAACTCCTTCTCGTTGCGCTTCTCCTTGCGGAACGCCTTCACGGCGCGGATGCCCGTCATCGACTCCACGAAGAAGACGATGAGCTTCGCCGACGCCACCCGCGAGTCGCGGAACAGCACCTGCGACCGCTTCTGGAACCAGCGGGTCAGGATGAACAACGGCACGAGCGACCCGAGCAAGACCAGCCCTGACACCCAGTCGACGAGCACCAGCGCGGCCGCCGTGAACGCCATGTAGAGGAACCCGGACACGAGCTGGTTGATGCCGGAGTCGAGCAGCTCCCGGATGGCGTCCAGGTCGCTCGTCTGACGGGAGATGATCCGGCCGGACGTGTAGTTCTCGTGGAAGTCGAGGCTCAGACGCTGCGTCTGCAGGAACACGCGCTTGCGCAGGTCGATCAGGATCGCCTGGCTGATGCGGGCCGCGAGGACCGTGTACCAGGCGATCAGGAGCGCCCCGACGGCGCCGCTCAGCAGGTAGGCGCCGACGATCAGGATCGCGGGCGTCCAGTCCATCCGGCCGATGATGGCCGGGAGCGCCTGGTCGATACCGAGCGCGATGAGGGCTGGACCCGCCACCTGCGCTGCGGTCGAGACGACGACGATGAGCATCGCGCCGACCACCCGCCACCGTAGCGGGTGCAGCAACGAGCCCAGGAGACGCAGGGAGCGCTTCCTGACCTGCTTGGATTCTTCGCGGCTGAGGTCGTTGCGTTCCTCACCCTCGACACCGGTCACCGATGCGATGGTCACAGGTTCACCTCCTGACGTGCTGCTTCGAGTTCTTCGTCCTCGAGACTCGAGATGACGTAGCGGTAGTGCTCGTTGTCCTGGAGCAATTGGGAATGGCGGCCGACCGCTGTGATGCGGCCGTCCTCGAGGAGCGCGACACGGTCCGCGAGCATCACCGTGCTCGGGCGGTGGGCCACGATGAGCGCCGTCGTGGATGCGAGCACCCGGCGCAGCGCTGCTTCCACGAGCGCCTCCGTGTCGACGTCGAGCGCCGACAACGGGTCGTCGAGCACCAGGATCGCCGGCCGGGCCGCGACGGCACGCGCGAGCGCGAGCCGCTGACGCTGCCCGCCCGAGAGGCTGAGCCCCTCCTCGCCGACCGTCGTGTCCGCGCCATCCGGCAGTTCGGCGACAAAGCCGGCCTGCGCGATGTCGAGCGCCTCCTGCAGCACCCGGTCCGCCTCAGGCGAATCGAGGTCCAGGTCGTCGCGCCCGAGCAGGACGTTCTGCTTGACGCTCGCGGAGAACAGGGTCGCATCCTCGAACGCCATCGCGATGTGACGACGCAGTTCCTCACGCGTGAGGTCGCGGATGTCGACGCCGTCGACCTTGATGCTGCCGCCCGTCACGTCGTAGAGACGGGTCGTGAGCGCGGTGAGCGTCGACTTGCCGGACCCCGTGAGCCCGACGAGCGCCATCGTCTCCCCCGGCTCCAGCCGCAGGTCGATGCCGTTGAGGATGTCCGGGTAACGCTCCGGTGAGTCCTGGTACCGGAAGTGGGCGCCCTCGAACACGAGCTCGCCCTTCGGGTCAGCGATCGTCTTCGGGTGCTCAGGATCGGTGATCGTGTTGACCGAGTCCATGACCTCGAAGTAGCGGTCCGTCGCGGTCCGCGTGTCGAACGTCATCGCGAGCAGGAAGCCGATCGACTCGATCGGGAAGCGCAGCACGGTCGCCGTCGCGAAGAACGCGAACAGCTGACCGACGGTGAGCTGATCGATCGATGCGAGCCACAACCCGGCGAGCAGACACAACGCGAACGCGATGTCCGGCAGCAGCACGAGCCACAGCCAGATGCCGGCGATCGCCTTCGCCTTCTCGATCTCGGTGCCGCGGAGGTCCTCGGCCTGCGAGGAGAAGTTCTTCAGCGCGTGCTTGCCACGGCCGAACGCCTTGAGGACGCGGATGCCGTGCACCGACTCCTCGACAGCCGTCGCGAGGTCGCCGGCCTGGTCCTGGCTGCGGCGGGCGATCACCGAATACTTGCCCTCGAACTTGAATCCGTAGATCCAGATCGGGATGGCGAGCGCGATGAAGATGAGCCCGAGCAGCCAGTTCCAGGTGAACAGGATGACGGCGCCGATCACGATCGTGACCCCGTTGACGATGAGCAGCACGAAGCCGAAGGAGATCCACCGGCGGATGAGGCCGAGGTCGCTCACGGCGCGCGAGAGCAGCTGTCCGCTCTGCCACTTGTCGTGGAAGTTGACGGGCAGGTCCTGCAGCTTCGCGAACAATGCGTTGCGCATGCTCGCTTCGATGCGCGTGCCGGGCGTCAGCACGAACCAGCGGCGCAGGGCGATCATGATCGCCTCGACGATGCCGAGCCCGAGGACGAGCAGCACGGCGGGCCACACCTGGTTCGCGTCGCCGGTGGAGAGCGGACCGTCCACGAGCGACTGCAGGATGAGCGGGATGCCGAGCGCGACGAGGCCAGCCGCGAGTGCAGCGCCCATACCGAGGTAGATGCGCGGCATCGCTGGCTTGGCGAACGGATAGATGCGCGCCAACGCTCGGAGCGTGTTGAGGCGCGGCTGTTCAGCTGCGTGTTCAGCTGCGTGTTCAGGAGGTTGTTGTGCGGCGGATTGGTCGGTACGGCGGTCGTCGCCGGTCGATGACATTGCGGATGATCCTCAGTGGGTGCGCGCGGACGTGCAGTCGTCCGGCTGGATGGGATGGAGATCGAGAGCTGGCGCGGGTGCGATGACCCGGCAGGACCGCGCGCAGGAGGCGCGGCGTGGATGGTCGGTTGCCGACGGCTGCGGGCGGACGGATCGGTGATCCGACGCTCCGGTGTCCTCCGGCGGCAGAGGCTACAGCGGCCTGGAGGCTACGGCGAGGCGTCGTCCGGCGACGAAGGCACGGAAGACTGGACCGCCGACGAAGCCACGAGCATACCCAGGGATATCCGCGGTGGGGGTCGTGTTCGACATGACGTTCCTCCTCATCCTGTTGGGTGGCTCCGATCCGGAGGTGCACAGGGAGCACACTGGGGATCGAGCCGCACGGGTCCGACGGGCGGAAGCGGGTGCAGCAGATCAGACTATGTGCTTGCGGATACGCGACGCAAGGCTTGTATGCATTCGAACGCAATATTTCTCCCGGCGGACCGCTCGTGGGGCGCGTATCCTCCCCTGACGCAGCGAGTCGCCGCGCGCGTCGCACGTCGCGAGAACAGGAGAACCGCGCGAGGGAAGGACGTTCCTCGCGGAAACGTCCTTCCCTCGCGCGGTTCTCCTTCCGCCAGGCGGCGCGTGCTACTCGGCGCCGGACGTCTGCGCCGGCGCTCCTCCCGGGCGCAGCTCGTCGAACCGGGCGAACTGCTCCAGCAGTCCGGCCGGCGAACCCGGGCTGAAGATGACGTCGAGGCTGGCGGCCGACTCCGCTGCGGACGCAGCAGAGCGTGGGAACAGCTCGCGCTCATACGCGGCGAGCGCCGTTTCGGTGTCGCCCGGGTGCTCGGCGATCGCGATGGCGAGCAGTGCGCCGTCGTACATCGCGAGGTTCGCCCCCTCCCCCGCGAACGGTGACATCACGTGCGCCGCATCGCCGAGCAGGGTCACGCCCGGCGTCCGCTCCCAGGTGTGGCCGATGGGCAGGGCATTGATCCGACGCGCCGTCAGCCCGGTGTCCGCGTTGGAGACGAAGCCGCGGAGGGCGTCGTCCCATCCGTCCAGGCGGTCGAGCATCGCACGCTTGGCGGCATCGTCGTCGGTGAAGTCGATCGTGTCGATCCAGTCCTCGTCCACCCGGAACCCGAGGTAGGCGTGCAGGCTGCCGTCGGTCTCGCGGTGGCCGAGGATCCCGGTGTCGTCGCGCAGCGCGAACAGCATGCCCGGGCCCATCGCGGCCGCTTCCGCTGGATGCCGCTCATCGGCGTCGAAGAGATCGGTCTCGACGAAGGAGATGCCGGTGTAGCTCGGGATGGCGTCGGACACGAGGCCGCGGACCCGTGACCACGCGCCGTCCGCGCCGATGAGCAGATCGGTCGTGATGATCTCGCCATCGGCGAATTCGACCTCGTGGCGCCCCTCGACACCACCGCCGCCATCGACGGCATCATCGACGGCGCGCACGGCGACGACCTTGCGCCCCCACTGGATCGTGCCCTCCGGGAGCGAGTCGATGAGCAGGTCGCGGAGCTGACCCCGCTCGACCTCCGGGCGGCCTCTGAGTCCGTCGTCGAGCTCTTCACGGAGCACCGTTCCTGTGTGGTCGAGGATGCGCATCGCCTCGCCGCCCTCGTGGATGATCGAGGTGAACTCCTCGACGAGTCCGGCCGCGGCGACGGCCACCTGGCCGTTGTCCTCGTGGATGTCGAGCATGCCGCCCTGGACGCGCGCCGCGCGGCTCGGTTCGAGTTCGAAGACGGTGGATGCGATGCCGCGCGTGTGCAGGACGCGGGCGGTCGTGAGGCCGCCGAGGCCGCCTCCGATGATGGCGATCGGGTGGTGCGTGGTCATGGTGACTCCTTCACGAGGGTGCTGCTGGTCGATGCCCCCACTCTAACGAACATGTTCGTCAGGAACATGATCGTCCATCGATCTCCCAGCAACACGACCGGCAACACGACCGCGACACGACCGGCGCGACGACGCGATCGGCAAGCCAGGTGTGACGATCACGGCCGGTCCGGACACTATTGAGCATGGGACACAACACCGATGAGGCCACCTGGGCGCGACTGCTCGGCGGGGACGCCCGGGCATTCGGCGAGGTCTGGGATCATCACCGGGACCGCGTCTTCCGGCATCTCATCCGCTCGGGGAGCGACATCCACGATGCCGAGGACCTCTCGGCCGTGACCTTCCTCGAACTCTGGCGACGACGCGGCTCGGTCCGCTTCGTCGACGGCTCACTCCTGCCCTGGCTCCTCGTCACGGCGCACAACGTGCACCGCAATCACCTCAGGGCGCGCCACCGGTACCGGAGATTCCTGGAGACGCTGCCTCCGCCCACGGCAGCTCCCGACCCGGCGACACTCCTGGAGGATGCGGACCCCGACCGCGATCGGCGGGTTCGAGCGGTGATGGCAGCGGCGCGCCCCGCGGACGCGCGACTTGTGGCGATGACGGCGCTCGAAGGGTTCACCGTCGCCGATGCGGCAGCGGCCATCGGGATCGGTGAATCGGCGGCGAAGATGCGCCTGTCGCGGCTGCGGAAGCGCCTCGCCGCGGCGAGCGCCGCCGCACCGGGAGGCGGCGTCGGGCGCACTCCTCCCACGGGCATCGATCCACCCTCGCGAACACGACTGACGGAAGGGAACGCCTCATGAACGCGTCATTCGATCCGAGGCGCTCCGACGCGATCCGCACGGGACTCATCGCGCACGCGGAACGCACGGCGCCTCGTCGACGCACCGGCTGGGCGATCGGACTCGTCCTCGTCGGCGCTATTGCGGGCGCCGGCGTCTCTGCCGGCGCGTTCGCAGCGACCGACTCCATCACCGCGTCGCCTCGGCCGGTACCTCCGTCCGGCCAACCGGAACCGGAGCTGGGCGACGCGGTCACGGCGCCTGCCGGCGTTGTGCCGGGGACCCCGATCATCTCGCTCCTCGGCGAGCCGACCGGCATCGGCTTCACCGGGCCGGTGGAGATCCCGCTCGGCGACCGTCCGCCTGAGGCGACGCACGCGCGCGTGATCGTCACGGCCCTCACCGCCGGGTCCCTCAGCTATGGCACGGATCCGAACGGAAACAACCCGCACGGCAGCTGGAGCGGCTCGGACATCGGCTCACCGAGCAGTGTGTCCTGGTTCGACTTCCCGCTGGACGCGACGACGACTTACTTCTTCTTCACCCCAGGATCAGGCTTCACCGGGACCGCGACACTGCAGTACGTCGCACACGTTCCGACCAGGCTGGGCGTCAACGGCGCCGGCCAGACGTTCGGCACCGCCGAGGGCGATCCGGACCTCGTCGCCGTGTCCGGCGTCGCCCCGGACGGGCAGCCGGTGCAGGGGTACGTCAACCGTGGCGAGCTGGATGCGACGAGCCCGGAGCATCCGGGGCGGCCGTCGAACCCGGCTGAGGCGCTCCGCTGGCAGGCTGAGCGGGAACTCGCCCATCCGGACGGCTGGGACATTCCCGTGTTCACGTCCGACGGGACGACGAGGATCGGCAGCTTCCACATCGGCTGAGTAGTGCTGCGGCGGCATGTCACCGCAGACTGCCGCCGCACAAGAAGCGCAAGCCGGGCGAACGAGCCGGGCCCCGCGCCGGGCAGACATGCCGCTGGGCGAACAGGGACCCGAACCCGTTCGCCCAGCATTGCAAGGACGACCGCGAGCCTACAGACCCCCGTCTGACCAACCCCATACTGGTGGCTCGCGGCGTCGTGGGATGAGTTTAACCCGAAATCGCCCAGAAGTCAGTAGTGCGACCGATTTCCGTCATACTCACCCGGAACAGGCGAAGTGCAGCAGACCCCGGCGATGCAGGATCGTCACCTGAGGGCGCCAGAGCTGTCGGCGCCATGGTCAAGGCGAAGGAGGCACTCGTGCCCGGTGGAAAGCCCAACATCCTGGTCATCTGGGGCGATGACATCGGCATCACCAACCTGAGCTGTTACAGCGACGGACTGATGGGGTACCACACCCCCAACATCGACCGCATCGCCGACGAAGGCATGCGGTTCACCGATTCGTACGGCGAACAGAGCTGCACCGCCGGCCGCTCGTCCTTCATCACCGGGCAGAGCGTCTTCCGCACGGGCCTCAGCAAGGTGGGGATCGCAGGCGCCGACCTCGGCCTCCGCGCAGAGGACCCGACCATCGCCGAACTCCTGAAGCCGCACGGCTACGCGACGGGCCAGTTCGGCAAGAACCACCTCGGCGACAAGAACGAGTTCCTCCCGACCGTGCACGGCTTCGACGAGTTCTTCGGCAACCTCTATCACTTGAACGCGGAAGAGGAGCCGGAAGCCGCCAACTGGCCCTCCGTCGAGGACTTCCCCGGCTTCAACGACCGCGCCAGGCCGCGCGGGGTGATCCACTCCTGGGCGACCGACGTCGACGACGACACCGTCGACGGCCGCTACGGACCGCGCGGCAAGCAGCGGATCGAGGACACGGGAGCACTCACCCGCAAGCGGATGGAGACGATCGACGAGGTGTTCGCCGATGCCGCGAAGGACTTCATCGGGCGAGCTGCTGCTTCCGAGACCCCGTTCTTCGTCTGGGTCAACACGACCCACATGCACTTCCGCACGCATCCGAAACCGGAGAGCGTCGGACAGGCCGGGCGCTGGCAGTCGGAGTACCACGACACGATGATCGACCACGATCTCGTCGTCGGCGGCCTCCTCGATCAGCTCGACGAGCTCGGGATCGCCGAGGACACGATCGTGATCTACTCCACCGACAACGGCCCGCACATGAACACGTGGCCGGACGGCGGCATGACCCCGTTCCGCAGCGAGAAGAACACCAACTGGGAGGGCGCATTCCGCATCCCGGAGGTCATCCGCTGGCCGGGGCACATCCCGGCGGGCGTGGTGTCGAACGAGATCGTCCAGCACCACGACTGGCTGCCGACCTTCCTCGCGGCGGCCGGCGATCTCGACACGGTCGAGGACCTGAAAGCCGGGAAGACCATCGGCGACACCAGCTACAAGGTCCACATCGACGGCTACAACCTGCTGCCGTACCTCACGGGCGAGGAGGAGCACAGTCCGCGCAAGGGACTCGTGTACTTCTCCGACGACGGCGACGTGCTGGCCCTCCGGTTCGACAACTGGAAGGTCGTGTTTATGGAGCAACGCGTCCAGGGCACGCTGCAAGTGTGGATGGAACCGTTCGTCGAGTTGCGCGTGCCGAAGCTGTTCAACCTCCGCACGGACCCGTTCGAGCGGGCCGACCAGACGTCGAACACCTACTTCGACTGGATCTTCGACAACGACTACCTGATCTTCGCTGCGACCTCGCTCGTCGCGCAGTTCCTGGCGACGTTCGAGGAGTTCCCGCCGCGGCAGAAGGCGGCGACGTTCAGCATCGATCAGGCCGTCGCGAAGCTGCAGGCGTTCCTGGCCGGGGGCGACTGATTGGGCGGGAGTGTGGTGGACACGGTCGCCTCTCCGGCGGGTTCACCACGCCCGCGCGCCGACCTCGATCTCGTCCAGATCGACGGCGGGGGCTTCACGATGGGCTCCGATGTGCACAACGAGGAGGAGGCGCCGGCCCACCGGGTGCTCGTGGCCGGGTTCCGGATCAGTCGCACGACGGTCACCAACCGGGAGTTCGCCGCGTTCGTGCGGGCGACGGGGTACCGGACCGTCGCCGAGCGCCCACTCGACCCGGCCGACTTCCCCGGAGCTCCCGCGGAGAACCTCCTGCCCGGCTCCCTGGTCTTCACGGGGACCCCTGGGCCTGTCGACCTGCGGCATCTCAGCCAGTGGTGGGCGTGGACGCCCGGCGCGAACTGGCGTCGGCCGTTCGGCCCAGGCTCCTCGGTCGGCGCCCTCGCGGAGCATCCGGTCGTGCACATCGCCGCCGAGGACGCCGAGACGTACGCGGCGTGGGCCGGCGCGCGCCTGCCGACCGAGGCGGAGTGGGAGTACGCGGCGCGCGGCGGGATCGATGGCGCGCCGTTCACGTGGGGCGATGCGCCCGAGTCGCCGGGCACCGCCCTCGCCAACTACTGGCACGGCGACTTCCCGTGGCGTGCGCTGCCCGGCTACGGCACGACGACGCCGGTCGGATCGTTCCCGGCCAACGGCTACGGCCTGTCCGACATGGCCGGGAACGTCTGGGAGTGGACGTCCGACTGGTACAGCGGCCATGAAGCGGTCCACGAGTGCTGCGCCCCCGCGATCCCGTCCGGCGGGACCAGGGAGGGCAGCATCGATCCGTCCGAGGCGTTCGCCGTTCCGCGGAAGGTCGTCAAGGGCGGCTCGTTCCTCTGCGCGGACAGCTACTGCCAGCGTTACCGGCCGGCTGCACGACGCGCGCAGATGATCGACACCGGGATGAGTCACCTCGGGTTCCGGGTGGCAGCCGATGCCTGACGGCAGCCACCCGGAGACCGCCGACTGATCGGCCGCCACCTCAGACCGGGACGTCAGACGGTGACATCAGACCGGGACCTCAGCCAGCGACCTCAAACGCTGACGGGTCGCTCGACGAGACGCTCGGCGAGCAGGCCCAACTGATCCTCGGTCACCCCGTGCGCACGCAGGTATGCCGCCGCACCGCCGTAGTGCTCGTCGAGATGCAGGAGGGTCCGAGCCATCGTCTCCGCGGGGCTCGCGGTCACGAGGGTCACGATGTCGGGTGTCGGCTCGACCCCGGAGGCGCGGATCCCCGCGAGCATCTGATCCGCCCAGGCACCGGCGAGGTTGTCGGCACTCCGCGCGTAGTCGGCGACGATGGCGGCCCGGTCGACGCCGACGGCATCGAGCAGGACGGCCGTCGCGACCCCGGTCCGGTCCTTGCCCGCCGTGCAGTGGATGACGATCGCCGCGCCTGCGACGTGCGGATCCGCGACGACGTTCGCGATGTCGGCGAGGGCCGGCCCGGCGTCCCTGAGGATGGTGCGGTACAGCTCGTCGAGCGTCGGCAGGGAGGCGATCGACGTCCCGACCGCGCCGGCTGCGAGGTCGTGCCTGACGACCAGGAGCGTCTCGTCGATCGCGTTCGGCATCGCGAGCGCTTCAGCATCGCTGCGGAGGTCGACGACCGTTGCCACACCGAGGGCTGCGAGCGAAGCCCGCCCGGCGTCATCGAGCCGGTGCAACGCGTCAGAGCGGTACAGCACACCGCTCCTCGTGGACCCGCCGTCACTCGTCGGCAGTCCGCCGATGTCGCGGAAGTTGGCGGTTCCGGCGAGGCCGATGCCGATGCCGATGCCGATGCCGATGCCTGCCGCGCTCATGCCGACACGTCCTGGTTGGCCCGCGCAGGCCGGGAACCCTCGGCAGCGGCGGATGGGGCAGAACGCTTCAGCACGGGACGCAACCACGGAACGGTCGCGAGCGACGCGAGGACGAGCACCGCGGCCACGACGTACAGCGCCGCATAGTTCTTCTCACCGCCGGCGATGGGGTCCGTGCCGCCGATCATGATGACGAACGGGGCGGCGACGGGCGCGAGGGACTGCGGCAGCGTCTTCGCGATGTTGAACACGCCCAGGTATCGTCCAGCGTCCCGTTCCGGGATGGTGCGGAGGGCGATCGCGAGGTCGACGGCGTAGTAGCAGCCCAGGGCGAATCCACCGAGCGCCGTGCTGATCCAGAAGATCAGCAGGCTGTCCGTGAACGCCTTCATCAGCAGGCTCACGGCGAGCAGGACGGCCGAACCGACGAGGAAGGGCATGAAGTTGCCCTTCCTGGCCGCGAGGTAGCCGCCGCCGAACGCCGCGATGAAGTTGAGCGCCGCGCCGACGAGTGTCGAGAGCGTCACGAGCGGTGCCGCGTGCTGCGCCGTCATCCCGAGCCGGAGCATGAGGTAGAACAGGCCGAAGGTGCCGACGATCGTGTACCCGAACTGCATCGCGAACCGCTGCAGCCAGGCGAGACTGAAGAGCGGATGTGCGAACGGGTTGACCACCATGGACGCCGCCACCTGCCGCAGCCGGATCGGCGCACTGTCCGCGCGGGAGATCGGGGCGTCCGGGATCGAGGCGCAGACGATGAACGTCACCACAACGGCGATGACCGGCATCGTGAGCATCAGGAGGGTCAGGTTGCCGGCGAAGAGCGTTGCGAGGGCGAGCGCCGGGACGAGCCCGAGGAACCCGAACGCGCCGAACAGTCCGGAGGCCTTCGCGCGCTGCTCGTCCGGGATCTGGTCGGCGAGCAGGCCGCTGAGCGACGCGGTCGTCGCGTTGTAGCCGATCTGCGCGATGGCCCAGGCGATCACGAGGACCGGCAGCGTCGGGGCTGCTGCCGCGAGGATCGACCCGCCGAGGCCGATGAGCGTGCCGACGACGATCCACGGGCGGCGACGGCCGAATCGGCTGGTGGTCCGGTCGGAGAGGTGGCCGAACACGGGATTTGAGATGAGCGCGGCGACGGCGCCGACGGCCGTCACGACGGCGAGCGCCGACTCCTTGCCCGCCTCGGGGACGAGGTCGAGGACCCGGAGCGAGAGGGCGACGACGAGCGGTGTGGCGAGGGAGCCGAGGGTGACGAGTTCGAGCAGCGAGAACGCGAGGATGCGTCTCGTCGGCACGGGGGGACGTGCGCTCTGAGCGGTCATGATGATCCTTCCGGGGTGCGCGATGGGCGCTCTGGGTGTGAGACGGGGGTCTGACTGGCACAGTGGAGCACCTCAAAACGACGCCACGGAAAATACCTAGTGACCACTAGGTAAATTCATCCGATGGGGCTGTTCACGCTCCGTACGCTGGCACTGTCGGCAGTTCCGGCCGACACGTCCGCTCCGAGGAGAACCATGCCAAGCCCCCGCGTCACGACCATCGCGAACTCGATGACCCTGTCGGAGAAGGCGGCAGCGCTGTGCTGCGCCCGCACCGTCGCGAACGATGACGGCTCGCCCTGGGAGGGCACCTCGGCCGAGTCCCCGTTCGGATTCGTCCCCGCCACGGAACTGCTCGTCGAACGCGGGATCAGCTCCGTCCTCCTGATGAACGCGCCACCGGCCGAAGCCGTCGCCACCTGGCACAACGCGGTGCAGGCGCTCGGCCGCCGGACGCGCCTCGCCCTCCCGGTCCAGGTCGCATCAGATCCGCGTCACGGCCGCAGCTTCAACGTGCAGACGAACCTCACCGGGTCGGGGTTCAGCCGGTTCCCAGAACCCGTCGGCTTCGCGGCGGCCTTCGACCCCGACCTCGTCGAGGAGTCGGCGCGCGTGATGGCCAGGGAGCTGCGCGCCTGCGGCATCAGCGTCGCCGTGCACCCCATGGCCGATCTCGCGACCGACGCCAGGTGGGCGCGCATCGCCGGCACCTTCGGTGAAGACCCCGATCACGCCGGTGCGACCGCTGCGGCCTGGGTGCGCGGGCTGCAGGGCGGGACGGTCGGATCCCACAGCGTCGCGGCGACGGTCAAGCACTTCCCGGGCGGCGGCCCGCAGCGAGGCGGGGAGGACTCGCACTTCGCGGAGGGCGCGCACACGGTCTACCCTGGCGGGCGGTTCGAAACGCACCTCGCGCCGTTCACCGCTGCCCTCGCAGCCGGAGCGCTCCGGGTCATGCCGGGCTATGCGGCGCCGCTCGGCACCGGGCACGACGCGGTCGGGTTCGCCTTCGCACGCTCGATCATCACCGATCTGCTGCGCGATCGCCTGGGCTTCGACGGTGTCGTCATGACCGATTTCAACGTCGTGACCGGGATGACGCTGCCGCGCCTCGGCATCGAGCTGCCCGTCCGCGCCTGGGGCCTCGAACTCACAACACCCGTCGAACGCGTCGGGCTGCTCTTCGCCGCCGGCGTCGACCAGCTGGGCGGAGAGGACGACCCTGGGCTCATCGTCGACGCGGTTGAGGCCGGGCTCGTCACGGAGGAACGACTCACCGAGTCCGTGATCCGCGTCCTGCACGACCGCGAGCTGCTCGGACTCCTCGACGACGCCGAGGTCGACCCGGCGCGTGCCGCCGTGATCGGCCTCGACCGCGAACACGTCGATGTCGCACTGCGCGCCCAGCGGGCCTCCGTCGTCGCGCTGACCGGCGAGCGCGCCCCGGGCACCCGCGACATGCGCGTGTGGGCGGGGGGCGTCGATGCCGCAGTGCTCGCCGGGTACGCGAGCATCGCGCCGTCTCCCGCAGAGGCCGATCTCGCGATCGTCCGCCTCGCCGCACCGTTCACCCGACGGGAGGGGCTCCTCGAACAGGCGTTCCACGGCGGCACGCTCGAATTCCCGGAGGCGGAGATCGTCCGGCTGCAGCAGCTGTGCGCGATGGTGCCGACGGTCGTCGACGTGTTCCTCGAACGCCCGGTCGCCCTGCCGGAGATCGCCGATGCCGCGCACGCGCTGCTCGGCACGTTCGGCGTCGACGACGAGGTGCTGCTCGACGCCGTGTTCGGCAGGTCCGCGGTGACCGGCCGACTACCGTTCGACCTGCCGAGATCGACCGACGCCGTCGCGCGCTCCCGCGAGGACGTCCCGTTCGACACCGAGGATCCCGTCTTCCGATTCGGCGACGGACGCACCTGGGCGGCGGGCGGCGGAACGCCCGTCACAGCGGCCGCACCACAACCCGCGTCGAGGATCGGAGCCGACCGATGACGGCACGACCGGTCAAGCGGCAGCCGCGCGGGGAGGACCGCCAGGAGCGCATCATCGCCGTGGCCGTCCGCCACTTCGCCACCTACGGCTACACGCGCACCTCCATCGCGCGGATCGCCGCCGACGCCGGGGTCAGCGATGCAGGCGTGCTGCACCACTTCGGGACGAAGTCGGGGCTCTTCACGGCCGTGATCGAACGCCGCGAGTCCGCGTACACCGCCCAACACCTCCTGGAGGCCACGAGCGTCCGCGACCTGTTCGACCGGATCATCGCCGGTGCAGCCGCCGCCGCGGCGGATCCGGCGTTCCTCCGCTTCCGCGCGGTCTTGAGCGGTGAGGCGCTCCTCGACGGCAATCCGGCCTCAGGGCATCTCCGGGATGTGCTCGCGACATCGCTCGAAGCGCTCACGCCGATCGTCACGGCCGGCATCGACTCGGGCGAGGTCCTGCCGGACACCGAGCCGCGGCAGCTCGTCCTGGAACTGCTCGCGCTGAACGAGGGCATCCGGGATCAGGCGGTGACGATGCCGGACGACATCGCGTACATCGAGGTGTTCACCCGCGCGCTCGACCGGCTCTACCGGGCGATCGCGGTGGCACCGGCGCAGCCAGGCGCGGCGACGCCTCAGCCGGCCCAGGCCTGACGCGTCGTCCGGACCGGCTCCCCCGTCTCCACCGCGCGCCGGACCATCAGCTGCAGGTACTGGTCCTGTGCCGCGTCGGCGAGGCTCGAGAACGCAGGTCCGCCCTCGACGTGCTTCTGCATCCCGACGAGGCAGGATGCGATGGCGATCTCGTCGTCGGCGAGCCGTGCCGGCGCGAACTCGTTCTGGTAGACCCAGCGCCCGCCTGCGCGCAGCCCGCGGAGGAAGTAGCCCTCCAGGTTCGACCCCTGCCCGGTGCTCACCCGCTCGATGTCGTACCCGACCGGTGTGCGGAAGTCCTCCAGGTAGTCCACGCGCCCGCCGACGATCTCGCCACGCGTCCCGCGCACGAGCACCCGCGGTGCCCTGATCCAGGACCGGTACTGCTCCTCGGTGAAGTCGTAGACGCCGAGGCGGTCGCCGAAGTCGAGCCGCGCGATGACCTGCTCGGACCGGATGACCTGCTCCTTGGGCCCCAGCCCGTCCCGCCCGGGTCCGAGCACGATGGGTGAGGAGAACGAAGCGGCCGTGATCGTGGCGTCCTCGAAGCCGATGCCGAGGAATCGGCGGATCAGGTTGATGCCGTGGTAGTCGTGTGCAACCGAGACCTGCGCCTGGCTGACGTCGCCGAGGACGCCGGAGCCGGCGATGTCGATCTGCGTGCGCAGCATCGGCTGCAGGTGGTACTGCTCCGCGACCTGGATGATCGCACCGTCGTCGACGAGCCGGCTGAGCGAGCCGAGCGTCCGGACATCGTCCGCCGGCGGCGTCTCCGTCAGCACCGGGAGACCGCGGGAGACGACATCGCGGATGACACCGGGAGCGGCCTCTCGTGGGACGGACACCACCACGAACGACGGCGTGTGCCCGGCGATCAGCTCGTCGAGCGTCGCGAACGTGCGCACCCCGAACCTGGCGGTGAGGTCGGCCCTCGCCTCAGCGCGTCGGGAGACCACGCCGCTGACCGAGAACCGCTCGGGCAATGCCGCCGCGATGCGGAGGAAGAACTCCGTCCGCCACCCGGAGCCGATGATGCCGAACACGATCTGCGCGCGTGAATCTGCCATACCGGCACCCTAACGCGGATGCGGCCGCGCATCGGACGAGGCCTCCGCACTGGGCCGACTTGCCGTTTCAGCAACGGCGCTTGGTGCCGGGCGACGCACACGGCACCATCGGACAAGGAGGTTCCACCATGCCGCACGACCAGACCCACGACCCCGAGCCCACCTTCGACCGCGACTACTGGGAGCAGCGCTACGGCGCGCCTGGGCTCACCTGGAGCGGCGACCCGAACGCGGTGCTCGTCACCGAGGCGACGCCCCTGACCCCTGGACGGGCGCTCGACATCGGCAGCGGCGAGGGCGGCGATGCGCTCTGGCTCGCGAAGCGGAAATGGCTCGTCACCGGGGTCGACATCTCCTCGAATGCGCTCGCGAAGGCCCGCGCGCGCTGTGAAGCCGTCGACGACGTCGCCGCAGCCCGCATCCGGTGGGAGCAGCACGACCTCACCGAGTGGCAGCCGGCTGCACGCTCCTACGACCTGGTCTCCTCGCACTTCATGCACCTCGCGGAGCCTGCTCGGACGACGCTCTTCCGGTCGCTCGCGGCGGCGGTCGCGCCGGGCGGGACGCTGCTCATCGTGGGGCACGACGTGTCAGAATCCGACGACGAGTCGCATCGCGGCCACCTCGAGGCGCTCATGTTCGGTATCGAGGATGTGCTGGGCGCGATCGACGGCGAGGGCCTGCGTGTGGAGGTCGCCGAGTCCCGCATCCGGACCGCGCGCGTCACGCCCGGCGCTGACGCAGAGCATCACCACGATGCCGCCGCCCCGATGCGTGACATCATCGTCCGAGCAACGCGCGCCTGACGCTGCACGCCTGACCCCGCGAGCCGGCCGCTGCACGAGGGAGGGAGAACCGCCTGGGAGAAGGACGGATCGCGCGGCGGAGGCCTTCTGTCGCGCGGTTCTCCTGCTCCCAGGCGATGCACGGACGCAGCTTCCGGACCGGGCTACTGCTCGCCAACCACAACACGGTCATGGCGATGCTGCTCATCGTGTTCGGCGTCCTCGTCATCGGCAACGGCATCGCCAGCTTCTGAACTTCTGAGCGTCAGGGCGTCAGGGCGTCACGCCGTCACAGCGCCAACCGCACCGACGTCGCGGCTCAGCCCTCTGCGCCGCCCCAGACCTCGGCGAGCAACCGATACGACTCGATGCGGTCCGCGAGCGAGTGCGCCGACGTCGTGACGACGAGTTCATCGGCGCCCGTCGCATCGACGATCGCACGCAGCCGGGCCGCGACGGTCTGCGGGGATCCGACGATGCGCGACGCAACCCGGTCGGACACGATCGCACGCTCCTCGTCGGTGAGCGGTGCGGCGAGCGCCTCCTCCGGGCTCGGGTACGGTCCGGCCGCGTAGTCGCGGCGGGACTGCAGGAGCCAGTGTCCGAAGGGTGCTGCGCGGCGCTCGGCTTCCGCATCGGTCTCGGCGACGAGCACGTCGACGGACACCACGACGTAGGGCGCCTGCAGCTGCGCTGACGGCACGAATGCCTCGCGGTACGCGGCGACCGTGGCCAGCAGGCTGTACGGGATGTTGTGGTAATTCGCTCCGAACCGTTGACCGCGGCTGCCGGCGACGGTCGCGCTGATCCCGGGCGAGCTGCCGTGGACCCACAGGTCGACGTCCGCTCCGTGCGCAGGCACGGCGTACACGGGCGACCCGTCGCCTGACGGATAGGAGCCGTCGAGGAACGCGAGCACGTCGCGGACCTGCTCGTCGAAATCCGCCGGCGCGCCGGGCGTGCGGGACAGCAGCCGGTCGTTCAGGCCGGCACGGTGGTCGTTGAACACGCTCCGCGTCGGAGCTGGCAGCACAACGCCCTGCTCCTCACGGTTCGGGCCGACGGGCCCAGGCGCCAGCTCGCCGGCGAGGAGCCGTCGCGTCGTCTCCCGGGCGCCGGCACGCTGCTCTACCGTCGGGCCACCCCGTCCGATGCCGAGGTCGAAACCTCGTCCACCGAGTGCCGCGATGGTCCCGGCGATCTCCGCGACCTGCAGCGGTGAGTAATTGTCGATGACGAGGACGGCGGTCCCCACCCGGATCTGCTTCGTCTCGCGCGCGATGATCGGCCCGAGCAGGTATCCGGCCGCACCGGCGCCACCGGGGAACAGGTGGTGCTCGGCGGTCCAGAACCGTCGGTAGCCGAGCGCATCGGCCTCGCGGGCGAGCTCGATGCTCGACTGCAGGGAGGAGGCGGCGTCCGTGCCGCTCGAAATCAGGACCAGGTCCAGAACGGACAGCGGGACAGCGCTCATCGCACCTCAACAATCTTTCCCTCCCAGGCTCGCAGCAACCCACAGGTGATGCGAAACCGTTCGTCATAAAACGACTCGGCACGCAATCAGGATCGCCCGCATGACCACCACCGCCTCCGAAACCGCTGTGAACGCGCGATCGGAACGACGCGAAACGTAACAGTCGGGCGGAGGGTCCCGGTTCTCTGCTTGTCTGAATCTTCTGCGGCGGTCCCTCCGCCCGACAGCGAATCCGCCTGACGCGGAACCTCTCGTGAGTCTCCCCGACGCTCACATCCCCTCGATCTGCACCTGGAAAGGAACCACACCTCATGGTTCGCAGCGCTCCCTTCTCCCGAACACGCCTGCTCGTCACGACGGTGGCTGCAGCCGCAGCCGTCCTCGTGACCCTGAGCGGTTGCTCCACCGCAGCTGCCCCGGCAGCCCCCAAGGCGACCACCGCCTCCGATGCCGTCACGATCGGCGACATCTCGAAGCTCGACCTCCTGAAGAAGGACACGCTGAGCGTCAACGTGGACGAGCCCGTCTGGTCTCCGTGGTTCATCGACAACGAGCCGAGCAACGGCAAGGGCTTCGAGAGCGCACTCACCTACGCGATCGCCGACAAGCTCGGATTCAAGAAGGACCAGGTCGCCTGGGGCTACACGGCGTTCAACGCGTCCTACGCACCCGGCCCGAAGGACTTCGACTTCTACGTCCAGGAGGTCTCCATCACCGACGAGCGTGCGAAGGCGGTGTCGTTCAGCGACCCGTACTACGTCTCGCGCAGCGTCGTGATCACCAAGAAGGGCTCCGACGCCTCGAAGGCGAAGAGCGTCAAGGACCTCGCGAAGTTCCGCTTCGGCACGGTCGCCGGCACCACGCAGGACAGCTACATCACCGGCACGATCAAGCCGACCGACGTCCTCAGCTACGACACCGTCGCGCTCAGCACCCAGGCCCTCGAGAACGGTCAGGTCGACGCCATCGTCGCCGACCTGCAGATCGCGCAGAACGTCGTGCTGAACCAGTTCCCCGACTTCGAGATCTCCGGCCTCCTCAAGGACAACGGCGTGAGCCACGGCTTCGGTCTCATCTTCAACCTCGACAGCCCGCTCGTCCCGTACGTGAACGCGGCCATCAAGGAGCTGCAGGACGACGGAACGCTCGACAAGCTCGTCAAGGAATGGCTGCCCCTCCCAGAGGGCGTGCGCGAGTACACGCAGTAACGTGACCGACATCCGACCAGACGGGGTGAGGACGGTCCATCTCGGAGCGTTCTACCCGAACGATCACCACCACACCCTGTGGGGCCACCCGCAGGCCGGGAGTCAGATCGAGTTCGGCGCCTTCGAGCAGTTCGCTCGGAGCGCCGAACGCGGCCTGTTCGACTTCGTGTTCCTCGCCGAGGCGAACTGGCTGCAGGAGCACCGGGACCGCGTCATCGAACACGCGATCCTGGACAAGCCGGACTCGCTGACCCTCCTCGCAGCGCTCGCCGCCGAGACGAGCAGGATCGGTCTGGTCGCGACCATCGGCACCACCTTCGCGGACGCGTTCCACGTCGCCAGGCAGTTCGCCGCCCTCCAGCGGGTGTCGAACGGCCGGGCGGGGTGGAACGTCGTCACGTCGCACACCTCCTTCGGGCAGGGTGCGACGACGAACTTCCGTCCAGGACGACTCGGACGGCACGAGGACAGGTACACGGACGCCGAGCGGTTCGTGCAGGACGTCCTCTCCTACTGGGACCCGGCGCGCACAATCGGTTCCGCACCGTTCGCCGTCCCGGACGAGCGGCCCGTGATCGTGCAGGCCGGCGGCTCCGAGGCCGGCCGGGACCTCGCAGGGCGCTACGCCGATGCGGTCTTCGCCGGCCGCCGCAGCATCGAGTTGTCGAGGGAGTTCGCCGACGACATCCGCGGCCGCTCGCGCTCCTACGGCAACCCGGAAGCGCTCATCCTGCCGAGCACCGCGTTCGTCCTCGGCGACACGGAGGCCGAGGCCCAGGAGCGGCAGCGCGAGTGGCGCGACCTCGAGATGACGCCAAAAGTCGCCGCGTTCCTGCTCGAAGAGGTGTGGGGAGGCGACCTGTCCGACTTCGACGTCGACGGCCCGCTCCCCTCGTTCGACCCGGACTGGGACCACGCCTACGCGTACACGCGCGGCATGGTCGGCGGGGAACGCGATGCCAGGACGCTCGTCGCCGGGTGGCGTCACCTCGCCGAGACGGAACACCTCTCGGTGCGCCAGCTGCTGAGCACGGTCCGCGCCCGCCGCGACTTCGTCGGCACCGGTCGCAGCGTCGCCCTGCAGATCAATGAGTGGGTCCAGGCGGGCGCCGCGGACGGCTTCGTGGTGAATCCGTCGGTCGTCCCCTCCGGGCTCGACGACTTCGTCGACGCCGTAGTGCCGGAGCTGCAGGAGCTCGGCGTGTTCCGCACGGAGTACACCGGCAACAGCCTGCGCGACCACCTGACCCAGACCGTGCAGGGGCGCACGGCACACGGCTCGGCCGGAGCAGGCGCATGACCCGCCTCGACGCCTCCCGGAAGCCGGTACGGACCGATGCGGCACGCCCAGCAGCGATCCTCCCGGCGGCCCCGCTCGCCGACGAGGAACTCCGGACGCTCCTGAAGCCGCGCAGGTGGTGGCGGCGGAAGGACATCGTCGGCTCCTCGACCGTCGCCATCGTGAGCACGGTCCTCGTGATCACGATCGTGTCGCTCATCGCGATCAACTCGACCGGGTGGGCCGCGTTCCAGGCGGCGTTCCTCAGCCCGGAGCACTTCATCCTCTCCTTCCCGAAGGTCTGGGACGGCTTCCTGCTGAACGTCGTCCTGTTCCTCCTAATCGAGCCCATCGTGCTCGTCGTCGGACTGGTCCTCGCACTTATGCGCAACCTGTCCTCGCCCGTGTTCTTCCCGTTGCGGGTGTTCGCGATCGCCTACATCGACCTGTTCCGCGGGCTGCCGGCGATCCTCGTGATCCTCATGCTCGGCATGGGCATGCCAGCGCTGCGGATCGAGGGGCTCAGCACCTCGCCGCTGTTCTGGGGTGCCGTCGCGTGCGTCCTCACGTCCTCCGCCTACGCGGCCGAGAACTACCGGGCAGGCATCGAGTCCGTGCACCCGAGCCAGCGCTCGGCGGCCAGGGCGCTCGGCCTCGGTCACTGGCAGACCATGCGGTTCGTGGTCCTCCCCCAGGCGGTCCGACGGGTCGTGCCGCCGCTGCTCAGCGGGTTCATCGCCCTGCAGAAGGAGACGGCGCTCATCTCCGTCATCGGCCCCATGGAGGCGTCGAGAGCGGCGCAGGCGTACTCGGCGACGACGTTCAACTTCACCTCCTACCTCGTGGCGGCGCTCCTCTTCCTCGCCATCACCATCCCGCTCACCCGCTTCACCGACTACCTGCTGCGCCGCAGTGCGATCAGACGCAGCATCGGAGGCGCAGTATGACCATCACCGACGAACGGGACGGCGGCGCCCGGGACGGTTCCCTCTCCCCCGCCATCACCATCCGTGGCGTGTACAGCGCGTACGGCGCCCACACGGTGCTGCGCAACATCAACCTCGACATCCAGCCGCACGAGGTCGTCGCCCTCATCGGGCCGAGCGGATGCGGCAAGTCGACGCTCCTGCGCACCCTCAACCTCCTCGAGGCGCCCATCGCCGGCGACATCTGGCTGGGCGAACAGCGGATCACCGACCCGAAGGCCGACCAGAACACCGTCAGGCAGCAGGTCGGGCTCGTCTTCCAGCAGTTCAACCTGTTCCCGCACCTCACCGTGCTGCAGAACATCACCCTCGCTCCGAGGCGTGTGCTCAAGCAGTCGCAGCGCATCGCGGAGGACAACGCCCGTGCCCTCCTGGCGAGGTTCGGCCTCGCCGACAAGGCCGACGAGTACCCGGACCGGCTCTCCGGCGGTCAGCAGCAGCGCGTCGCGATCATCCGTTCGCTCGCGACCGAGCCGCAGGTCATCCTGCTCGACGAGGTGACGTCGGCGCTCGACCCGGAGACGGTCGGCGAAGTCCTCGCACTCATCCGCGAACTCCGCGACCTCGGGTACACCCTCGTCCTCGCGACGCACGAGATGGCGTTCGCCCGGAACATCGCGGATCGGATCGTCTTCCTCGACCGCGGTGAGATCATCGAACAGGGGCCGCCGACGCAGATCCTCGATGCGCCGGAGCAGGAGCGGACGCGGCAGTTCGTGGAACAGATCCTGCACCACAACACCGGAAGCGTCCCTTCGCCCTGACAGCCGGCCCTGACGACGAGCCCCGCGTACCAGCCCTGCGCACGACCACTGAACCACATGCCCCGAACCACGCAACGGAGTTGCACATGACGTACCCCAAGATCGAACTCCACGTCCACCTGGAGGGCGCGATCCGGCCCCAGACGCTGTTCGCGCTGGCGGCGAAGAACAAGGTGACGCTCCCCGTCGACACCCTGCAGGAGCTCGAGGACTTCTACGTCTTCAGCGACTTCAACCACTTCGTCGACGTCTGGAACGTCACCACGGACGTCCTGTTCGACGCGGACGACTTCCGCCGCGTGGTCGTGGAGTACGCGAAGGAGGCGGCGTCGTTCGGCGTCTCCTACTTCGAGGGCATCTTCTCCCCCGGCCAGTACTACGTCCGCGGCATCGACGGGCAGGCGCTCTTCGAAGGCTTCACCGACGGCATCCAGGCGGCCAGGGAGGAGACCGGAGTCGAGGTGCGGTTGACGCCGGACCTCGATCGTCGCCGACCCATCGAGATCAGCGAGCGGATCGTGGCAGACGCCGTGAAGTTCCGTGACCGCGGCATCGTCGGCCTCGGGCTCGGCGGACGCGAGCGGGCCGACCCGGCCAGCAAGTTCGCCGACGTCTTCCGGTTCGCGCGCGACCACGGCCTCGCGAGCGTCCCCCACGCCGGGGAGGACGCCGGTCCGGAATCCGTCCGCGACGTCATCGACGTCTTGCACGCGCACCGGGTCCGCCACGGCATCAGGGCGATCGAGGACGCGACGCTCGTCGACGAGATCATCGACCGCGACATCGTGCTCGACGTCTGCCCCACCTCGAACCTCCGCACCCGCGTCATCGCGGATTGGAAGGACCACCCGCTGCCTGAGCTCATCGCCTCAGGCATCCCGCTCACGATCAACACCGACGACCCGGCGATGTTCGGCACCGACCTCGGGGTGGAGCACCGGCTCGCGATCGAGGCCGGGGCGGACCCGCGCGCGCTCTTCGAGGCCGGGATCCTCGGCCAGTTGGCTGGTGACGAGGTCGCAGACCGACTGCGTGCGATCGCTGATGCGCACTGGGGGGTTGGCGCGGTTGGCGCTGGCGGTGTTGGCACTGCTGACGCCGCCGCGGGCGGAGCAGGGAGCGCACGATGACCGCCTCACAGTCCTCACCGTCCGTCGTCATCGCTCTTGATCTCAGCGCCCTCGCGCTCGACACCGCCGACGGCGTCGAGCAGCTGATCAGCGCTGCTCAGTCCGCGGATGTGGCAGGCGCCGATCTCGTCACGCTCGACGATCCCCTGACGGGTGCGGCAGATGGACGGCCCAGGCTCGCTGCGACCGAGGCGGCCGCCTTCGTCGCACGGCGCACCGGGCGCATCGGCCTGTTCCCTGCGACCTCGACCCACTACACGGAGCCGTTCTTCGGCGCAAAGGCCTCCGCGACGCTCGACCACGCGTCCAACGGGCGCGGCGGTGTCGTCCTCGACCCCCGCCGCACCGACGAGGCCGACCGGTACCTCCCGAACGCGGCGGCGTTGTCCGCCGATCAGCTCGATGCGCAGGCGGCGGAGTACGCCGAGGTGCTGCGCGAGCTCTGGGACAGCTGGGAGGACGATGCGGCGATCCGCGATGCAGCCACCAGCCGGTACGTCGACGCGAGCAGGATCCACCACATCCACCATCGCGGGCAGTACTTCCAGGTCAAGGGTCCGCTCGTGACGCCGCGGCCGCCGCAGGGCAACCCGCTCGTCGCCGTCCGCACCGAGCCCGGCGCCCACGGTCTGTCGTCGCCGCTTCTCGTCGCTCGGGCGGACATCGTGATCGTGCAGTTCTCCGCCGGGGACTCCGCGGCTCCGGCGGTCGCCGCGTCAGCTGCTGGAGTCGACGCTGTCGTCGGAGCGGGTCCCGACGCGCTCACGTCCCTCCTCGCATCCGGCGCCACGGTGCTCGCGCGAGTGGCCGCCTCGTCGGTCGACGCCATCGTGGCCGAGGTGCAGTCAAGGCTCACGCAGGGCTTCCACGGAGTCGAGGTCATCATCACCGAGCCCCTGCAAGGCGACATCCCCACGCTCCTCGCTGCCCTCGGCGCCCGGCCCACCGGGGCGACCCCGGCGCCTTCCCCCCTCTTCCGAGAACGACTCGGCCGCCCCCACATCCCCAGCCGCTACGCCTCCAACACCTGATCCGCGAGGGGAGGCGAATTGTCGTCCACCGGAGTCCGGAACGACAGTCCGCCTCCCCTCGACGAGCTCGGGCGCTACTCGTGCGTCAGCCTCGGGATCTCGACGGGGACGTCGTCGCCATCGAAATGCAGGTCGAGGCCGATGTCCGAGCACCGCAGGGCGATGTAGTCGCGTCCGTTGGTCCACGACTCCTCGTACGCGTTCCGTTCACTCGACGTGCTGGAGATCCACGCGGAGGTGAAGCTGCTCGCCGCGCGACGGACCATCTCGGTCACGTCGTCTGGCGCATCGCCGCTGTCCGCGAGCGTCTCCCAGCGCTTGTGGAGTGCTTCGCTCGCGTCGAGCACCGACTGCGGCGTCGCGGCTCCGCCGTCGCGGACATCGATGAAGGCCTGCCAGGCCGCTTCGTAGTCCAAGCAGAACGACTCGCGGAGCTCATACCCGCGCGAGCACCCCGTCAGCGCCACAAGTGCAACGGCCGCCAGCGCACCTCATCGCATCGCCAGAGTCCCCCGACCTACGGCAACATGTCGTACAGTCCGTCTCTCAAGCACGTTTCCCCTCCCCTCGCGGATGCTCTGCATCCCCACATGAGCATGACACGATACATCCCTGACCATCATGCACGGGAGCGTTGTCTTGTGCTACATTTCGGCGATGATCTCTCGACTGGGCTTCGGCATCGCGCTCGCGCTGGCGCTCACGGGGTGCACCGAAAGCGCAGACCTCAATAGCGCTGAGCAGGTCATCCACAACGAAGCCTCCGCGGCTCAGCGGAAGGCTCTCGTCGACGGTGTCGTCACCTCGAACGAGTACTACGACGCGTTCCTCCGCTTCTCGGCGTGTGTGTCCGCCGCCGGTTTCGAGATCGAGTCGCAGATGGGATCGGATCAGACCATCGACTTCCATGTGTCGAGCGCTTCCGGCAACGACGAATCCCGGCCGTGACCGCGCGGAAGGCGGTCAGGGCCGGGATTCGGGCCGAGAGCTCAGGAGCTCAGCGCATCAGTAGCCTCGGGTGAGGATGCTGTTGACCTTCTCGTTCAGCTCGGTGAGCGCCGGCGCGGGCTTCACCTTGCCGATCATGATCGCCTCCATCACCGGCGCCATCGCGAGTCCGACACGGTTCGGACGCTTCGTGACGGGCGCGAGGTGCGTCGTCTTGTCCGTGACCTGGACGGTGAAGCCGCTCACGTCGACGCCCTTCGCCAGACGCGCCTGCACGGACAGCTCCGTCGACGCCTTCTGAGCCGGGAACACCACACCGGCCTTCGCGATGAGGTCCTGGCAGGTGCGTCCACTCATAAACGCCACCCACTTCGCGGCCTGCTCCTTGCGCGGCGACTGCGCGTTGATGGAGTCGGCAAGACCGTTGAACATCGATGCGCGTTCACCGGACGGACCGATGGGCGTCGGCGCGATGGCCACGTCGATGTCCTTGAAGTCGGTGTAGGTGGAGATCATCCACGAACCGTCCTGCGACAGCGCGGAACGCTTCGAGGCGAACTGCTGGTTCGCACCGAAGTTGCCGTTCGCGGTCGTCGCCTGATCCGGCGTGAAGCCCTTGGCGATGAGGCCCTGGTACCACTCGACCGTCTTGATGAAGCGTGGGTCGTCGAAGTTCGTCTTCGTGCCCCACGGGTTCTTGTTCGCGTACTCCCAGCCCGTCGAGAACGCGAAGGACGACCACTGGGTCTGGCCCAGGTTGCCGCCGCCGCCGCTCTGCGACATGCCGTACACGGCGACGTGCTTCGGGTCGAAGCCCGGCTCATCGCCTCTGACGCCGTTCTTGTCGATCGACAGGTGAGCGATGATCTTCTCGAACGTGCCGCCGTCCTCCGGGTTCCACGTCGCCGTGTTGAGGTCCTGCAAGGAGATGCCGGCGTCGGCCAGCATCTGCTTGTTCGCGAAGAACGCGACGGTGTCCCAGTCCTTCGGTGAACCGTACTGCTTGCCGTCCTGACCGACCCACAGTTCGGAGAGGCCGTCCTGGTACTGGTCCGGATCGATGCTCGCGGTCGCATCGAGGTCGTTCAACGGTTCGAGGACGCCGAGGTCCACGAAGTCCGCGAACTTCGACAGGTGGTCGGTGAAGACGTCCGGGCCGGTGCCGGCGATGAAGCCGGCGGTGATCTTCGCCCAGTAGTCGCTCCACCCGTACTGCGTGATGCGGACCTTCAGGCCCGGGTTCTCCTGCTGGAACGCGTCGGCGCACTGCTGGTAGCCGGGCTGCTGGGCGGAGTCCCACAACCAGTAGGAGATGGTGTCGCTGCCGGTCGACGACGGGTCGCCGCTGCTGCAGGAGACGAGGCCGGTGGCCAGGCCGAGCGCCGCGACGGCGCCGATGATCTTCGTGCGAGTTCTCATAACGTCACTTCATTCCGTTGAAGCCGATGGAGTTCACGATGCGCTTCGCGAAGCTCATGAACAGGATCATCATCGGCAGGGCGGCGACCAGGGCTGCGGCCATCAGGCCGGACCAGTCCGGACCGGTCTGCGGGGTCTGGGCGTTGAAGATGCCGAGACCGACGGTGAGCACGCGCGACTGGTCCGTGTAGGAGATCATGAGCGGCCAGAAGTAGTCGTTCCACGCGCCGATGTAGGTCAGCACGGAGAGCGTCAGGATCGGCGCCCACGACATCGGCAGGATGAGGCCGAAGAAGATGCGGATCTTGCTCGCACCGTCGAGCGTCGCCGCTTCTTCCAGTTCACGCGGGATGTTGTTGAAGAACTGGCGCAGGAAGAAGATCGCGAACGGAGCCATGAGCATGCCGGGGAGCGCGATGCCGAGGAGCGTGTCGATGAGGCCGAGTTGCTTGATGAGCACGAAGTTCGGCAGCAGCGTGAAGATGCCAGGCACCATCAGCGCTCCGAGGAAGACGCCGAACACGACGTCGCGGCCCTTCCAGCGCAACCGGCTGAACGCGTAGGCGGCGAGGGCGGAGAAGAAGATCTGCCCGACGGTCACGAGCGTGGCCACGACGACCGAGTTGAGCAGGTAGCGCCAGAAGTCGATCGACTGTCCGGAGCCGCCGGCCGCGATCGCCTCGGCGCCCGTCTGCAGGCCGAAGACGCGCTTGAAGCTGTCGACGGAGAACTCCGGCGGGAGGATCGCCTCTGGGTTCGCGAGCAGCGCGGCGTTGGTGGAGAGTGCGGAGCGGATCACCCAGATGAAGGGGAAGAGCGTGACGACCACGATGGAGATCATCACGATCCAGGCGAAGATCCGCCCGATGGAGACGCGGCGGCCGGTGGCGGCCTTGGACGGCTTGTCCTGCTTCCCGCCAGGGGTGGTGATGGAACGGGTTTCCGTCAGTGTTGCAGTCATGGGTTCGCCTCAGTCCAGGTCGGTCTGGCCGGCACGGGTCATCCGGTACTGGATGACCGTGACGATCATCAGCAGGAGGAGCAGTGCGACAGAGAGTGCGGATGCGTAGCCGAAGTCGAAGTCGCCGAACGCCGTGTTGAAGATGTACAGCTGGAGGACGTTCGTGGAGTTCGCGGGCCCACCACGTGTGGCGACGGACACCGTGTCGAACACTTGGAAGGACCCGATGACGGTCATGATGAGCACGAGCGCGAGGATCGGGCGCAGCAGCGGCAGGGTGATGCCGAAGAAGGTGCGGACTTCGCCTGCGCCGTCCATCTTGGAGGCCTCGTACATCGTGCCCGGGATGGACTGCAGTCCGGCGAACAGCAGCAACGCCGTGTATCCGACGTGCCGCCAGACGTTGACGAGGGCGACGGTGATGATCGCGTACCGCTCGTCGCTCCAGAAGGAGATGTTCTCGATGCCGACGAACGCGAGCATCTTGTTGAAGATGCCGTAGTTGGTGTCGAGGATCCAGAGGAACACGAGCGCCACGACGACGTTGGAGACGAGGTACGGCGTGAGGACGATGCCGCGCAGCAGCGTCGAGCGTGTCAGCCGCTGCATCAGCACGGCGATCACGAGCGCCACGATGATCTGCACGGAGATGTTGACCAGGACGTACTGGACGGTCACCCAGAGGGAGTTCCAGAACTGCGGATCCTGCACGAGGCGGATGTAGTTGTCGAAGCCGGTGAAGACCGGCGGCGTCAGCAGGTTGAAGCTCGTGAAGCTCAGATAGATGCCGCGGAGGGTCGGCCAGATCATAAACACGAGCAGGCCGATGGTCGCCGGCAGGATGAACCAGAATGCCATTCCGGAATCATCCCGACGGCGGCGCTTTCGACCGGCCGTGACCGGGAGCGAGGTTGTCATGACGACGTCCTTGTCTGTAGGCGCGGAGGGACCGCGACGGTGCGTGGGGAACTTCAGTTGGTGGCTTCGACGACCTCGTCGAAGCGGACGATCCAGGCGCTCGATGGCGGCAGCGCTGGAAGTTCGAGGCCGGAGCGGATGAGTGCGGCGCCGGTCAGCACCACACCACCGGCCCAGGGGGTCAGGTGCTCAGGCTCACCGGACGGGAAGACCGGGGCGACACGGTAGCGGCGCTTCGGGTCGAGCCCTGCGAAGCGGACGGCGCCGCCGTTGGAGTGGATGGGCGATGCGAGGAGCGCGAGCGAGAAAACGGCGTGCGCCTGATCTTCGGACACCACTCCGTGGACGTACCAAGACGGGTCGGCGAGGTCGATGCGGACGAGGTCGCCGCCGTGCAGCAGCCCACGCAGTTCCTTGTGCGTCTGGATCCAGGCACTCAGTTCGGTGATTTCCTGCTCCGTCGCCTTCGCGAGGTCCCATTCGACGCCGAAGTGGCCGAAGAGGGCAGAGGCTGCACGGAATTCGAGCGTGTTGGCTCGATGGGTCGTGTGAGAGATCCCGGAGGCGACGTGGGTGCCCATGAGTTCTGCAGGGATGAGCTGCGTCGTCCACCGGTTCATCAGCTGGCGGTCGAGCGGGTCGATGTTGTCGGAGACCCACACGCGGTCGGTGCGTTCCAGCACCCCGAGGTCGACACGGCCGCCGCCCGATGCGCAGGATTCGATCTCCAGGCCGGGGTGCGCCGCCTTGAGCTCGTCCATCAGGCGATAGGCGGCGAGCGTCTGCTCGTGGACGACCGGGCGACCGGTGAGGAGGTTGCCTGCCTCGACGAGGTCGCGGTTGTGGTCCCACTTGATGTAGTCGATCTCGACCTCGGCGAGGACGGCGAGCATCTGGTCGCGGACGTGCGCGTACGCTTCCGGGATGGCGAGGTCGATGACCTGCTGGTGACGGGCTGCGATCGGCCACCGGTCTGCGGAGGCGCCGATGATCCACTCGGGGTGCGCTCGGGCGACGTCGGAGTCCGGGTTGACCATCTCGGGTTCGAACCACAGGCCGAACTGCATGCCGAGCCCCTTGACGAGGTCGACGAGCGGTGCGAGGCCGTTGGGCCAGACGTCGGCGGAGACGACCCAGTCGCCGAGTCCGGAGTGGTCGTCGCGACGGGAGCCGAACCAGCCGTCGTCGAGGACGTAGCGTTCGATGCCGAGTGCCGCCGCGCGGCGGGCGAGGTCCGCGAGACGCTCGAAATCGTGGTCGAAGTAGACCGCTTCCCAGGTGTTGATCGTGACGGGTCGCACGGTCGTCGGGTGCTGCGGGCGTGCACGCAGGAAGCGGTGGAACCGGCGTGCGACGGCGTCGAGGCCCTCCGCGTTGGAGAAATAGATCCACGGCGAGACGTACTGTTCGCCCGTCTGGAGGACGACCTCGCCCGACTCGAGCAGTTCGCCGCCGCCGAGGACGCCAGCGCCCGTCCACAGTCGCTCCGCGTAGTGGGTGTGGTTGCCGGAGAACCCGGTGTGCACGGCGTACACCTCGCCGCCGGCGAAGTCGAAGCCGGGGGTGCCGGCGTGCAGCAGGTAGGCGGCATCGGCCCCGGTACGGCCCTTGCGGTTCTCGCGCAGGTGGGTGCCGACGGCGAGGTTCGTGCGCTGTGGGACGCGTTCCAGCCCCCAGTGCCCGGCGAAGTCGAGGATGTCCGTTGCGAGCGTCGGCAACGGCAGCGTGAGCACGAGGTCGTCGAGCTGGTACGACTCGCCGTCGTTGGTGAGTGTGGCGCGCTGGCGGACGATGCCCTGCGCGGTGAGCTCGACCGTGATCTCGATCGTGAGGTTCGTCGCGGCACTGCGGGCGGTGACGGTGAGGGAGGCTGCTTCGGCCTCGACGTATCCGTCCGCCGCCGTGCCATCGAGCGTGACGGCCTCGGTTTCGAAGACGGAGGAGAAGTCGCGTCCGCCGCGCGATCCGCGGAGCCCCGGGCGCCCGAGCCAACCGGACCACTGCTCGGGCAGGACGCTCGGCAGGAGTGTCACGTCGAGGTTGTTGTTGGCCGGGACCGGTGCCGATGCGAGGATCACGTCGCGCGCATCGGCTTCGGTCAGCGTCCCCAGATCGCCGCCCCAGTGGTGGACGACGGGGAGGCGTGCGTCACTGACTTCGATGAGGAGGGAGACTCCGGCGGCGCGGGCGTGGAGCAGGATGCTCGGGGCAGGGGTGGGGGACATCAGCGTCTCTTTCCTTACTTAATTCTGTGCTGAAACTATGGCACAGACTTTGTTAAGTCAATAACTCAACCTACACAAGGTGGCACAAGATGCGACACGGATGATGGCTAAAACCTCCGATTCGTCCACCGGATGCCGCACATCCGGAACTCACGGTTGAAGGCGGCCCCTCGCGCGTGCGGCAATAGTGGTGTCGTCAGGACCAGTATCGGCGTCGGCGTGCGAGGCCGCACGAACCGCCATCGATGCACTCCGCCCCGACACCCCGACCAACCGAATTGAGAGATACTCGTGACACTCATCAAGGCCGTGCACGTGCACGACATCCGCTTCCCGACCTCCATCACGATGGACGGCTCCGACGCGATGAACAAGGACATCGACTACTCGGCCGCCTACGTGACGCTGGAGACCGACGACCCGGAACTGTCCGGATTCGGCTTCACCTTCACGATCGGCCGCGGAACGGACCTCGTCGCCGAGGCAGCACGGCAGCGCGCGACGCCCTTCATCGGTCGCGACGTCGACGAGCTCGTCCAGGACCTCGGCGGCGTCTACCGGGAGATGCAGTCGGACACGCACCTGCGGTGGCTCGGCCCGGAGAAGGGCGTTGTGCACCTCGCTCTCGCCGCCGTGATGAACGCCATGTGGGACCTCGCGGCACGCAAGGCGGGCAAGCCGCTGTGGAAGCTCCTGACCGACATGACCCCCGAGCAGCTCGTCGACGTCGCCGACCTCACGTACCTGTCCGACGTGCTCACCCGCGAGCAGGCCATCGAGATGCTGCAGGAGAAGTTCGCCACCCGCGGCGAGCGCATCGCGGACCTCGAGCGCATCGGCGGCTACCCCTGCTACACGACGAGCGCCGGCTGGTTGGGCTACAGCGACGAGAAGCTCCGTCGCCTGCTCACGGAAGCGCTCGACGAGGGCTACACGCACGTCAAGCTCAAGGTCGGCGGCGACCTCGAGGACGACGTGCGCCGTCTCGCGATCGCGCGCGAGGTCATCGGCTGGGACACCAACCTCATGATCGACGCCAACCAGGTGTGGGACGTGCCGGTGGCGATCAGCTCGATGGAGCGCCTCGCCGAGTTCAAGCCGCTCTGGATCGAGGAGCCGACGAACCCGGACGACATCCTCGGCCACGCCGCCGTGCGCAAGGCCGTCTCCCCCATCGGCGTCGCGACCGGTGAGCACGGGATGAACCGGGTGCTGTTCAAGCAGCTGTTCCAGGCCGAGGCCATCGACTACTGCCAACTGGACTCCGCCCGACTCGGCAGCGTCAACGAGATCCTGTCCGTGTACCTGATGGCCAACAAGTTCGGCATCCCGGTGTGCCCGCACGCCGGCGGCGTCGGCCTGTGCGAGCTCGTCCAGCACCTCTCGATCTTCGACTACGTCGCC
This sequence comes from Plantibacter sp. Mn2098, assembly GCF_049319745.1. Taxonomy (NCBI): domain Bacteria; kingdom Bacillati; phylum Actinomycetota; class Actinomycetes; order Micrococcales; family Microbacteriaceae; genus Plantibacter; species Plantibacter sp. Mn2098. Next base: position 266,076 of record NZ_JBMOUH010000005.1, read on the forward strand.
GTCTCCGGCACGCTGGAGAACCGTGTGACGGAGTTCGTCGATCACCTGCACGAACACTTCACGGACCCGTGCATCGTCGAGAACGGCCACTACACGATGCCTGGCCGGCCGGGGTACAGCGCGGAGATCCACACCGCATCCGTCGCGGAGTACGCGTTCCCGGACGGCAGCTACTGGGTCGCGCAGCGCGAGGTCGCACCACGATGAGCGGTGCTCAGCAGGAGACGGCCGGCCGGGTGCGCTTCGCCAGGCTCGGGACGTCCGGCTCCGAGGTTCCGGTGATCCAGGTCGATGGGCGGAGTTTCGACCTGCGATCCATCACCGCGGATCTGGACGGCTCGTTCTTCGAGCGCGGCGGCCAGGAGGCGGCCATCGCGGCGCAGGAGGCCGGCGCCCTTCCGGAACTCCCCGACGCCGCGAGCCTGCGCATCGGGGCGCCGGTCGCCCGCCCGGGGAAGATCGTCTGCATCGGCCTCAACTACCGGGAGCACGCCCTGGAGACGGGTGCGGCGATCCCGGCGGAACCGGTGGTGTTTATGAAGGATCCCTCCACGGTCATCGGCCCGTTCGACGAGATCCTCATCCCCCGCCGCTCACAGAAGACCGACTGGGAGGTGGAGCTCGGAGTCGTGATCGGGTCGACGGCCAGGTACCTCGACTCGCCGGAGGACGCGCTCGCGCACGTCGCCGGATACACGGTCTCGCACGATGTCTCCGAGCGGGAGTTCCAGCTCGAGCGCGGGGGCCAGTGGGACAAGGGCAAGTCCTGTGAGACGTTCAATCCGCTCGGACCGTGGCTCGTCCCGGCGGCAGCGGTGCCCGACCCGCAAGCGCTGTCCCTCGAACTCTCGGTCAACGGCGTGCGTCGCCAGTCCGGCAGCACCTCGGACATGATCTTCAGCGTCGCGCACGTCGTCTGGTACCTGAGCCAGTTCATGGTGCTGCGCCCGGGCGACCTCATCAACACCGGCACACCGGCCGGGGTCTCGATGGGCGACCCTGACGTCCCCTACCTCGCGGCGGGCGATGTCGTCGAGCTCGGGATCACCGGGCTCGGCACGTCCAAGCAGAGCGTCGGTGCGGCGTGAGCGGCGACTTCGACGGGCTGTCCGTCATCGTCACGGGCGGCGCATCGGGCATCGGTCTTGCGACCGCCAGGCAGTTCCTTGCGCGCGGCGCCCGCGTCGCGGTGCTCGATCTCTCGGTCGACGCCCTCGACGAGGACCTCGTCGGATTCCAGGCAGACATCTCCGACGAGGCATCGGTGACCAGGGCGGTCACGGCCGCCGCCGAGCGCTTCGGCGGGCTCGACATCGTGATCAACAACGCCGGCATCGGTGCGCAGGGCACGGTCGAGGACTACTCGGACGACGAGTGGGCCCGGGTGCTGAACGTCAATGTGACCGGCATCGCCCGCGTCTCCTCCGCCGCCCTGCCGCACCTGCGCAGGTCGGCGCATGCCGCCATCGTGAACACCTGTTCTGTCGCAGCGACGAGCGGGCTGCCGCAGCGCGCGCTCTATTCGGCGTCGAAGGGCGCCGTCGCAGCGCTCACGCGGGCGATGGCCACGGATCACCTCGCCGACGGCATCCGGGTGAACTCGGTCAGTCCGGGGACCGCCGATACGCCGTGGGTCGGGCGGCTGCTCGCGAAGGCGAGCGACCCGGAGGGCGAGCGCGCGGCCCTGAACGACCGGCAGGCGATCGGTCGGTTGATCGCTCCGGACGAGGTCGCCGCCGCGATCCTCTACCTCGCGAGTCCGCTGTCTGGTTCGACGACGGGTGTCGACCTCGAGGTCGACGGCGGGCTGTCGCACCTCCGCACCCGCTGACCGTTCCGCTCACCCCATCCCGATCCCGCACCATCCCACCCCACCCAACCCATCCCGCGAGGGGAGGCGATGTGTCGTCCGCAGGTCCCCTGCACAACACATCGCCTCCCCTCGCGGCGTTGTTCAGGCGTGTTCGGCGGACGGGGCCGGACGGGTCTGCTCCTCCAGGACTTCGAGGACGTGGCGGTAGGGCTGACCGGTCGCACGGGTCATACCGATCTCGCACGTGCGATTGGACGACGCATAGGCGTCGTACCGGCGCTCCCCCACTTCCGCGGCCTCCGCGGCCGTCGCAGAGCGCGTCAGCTCCGGATGCAGCATCCCGCGGTCCCCCGCGAACGCGCAGCAGCCCTCGTCGAGCGGCGTGACGACCTCGGCGGCGACGAGCGACGCGAGCCGGTCCATCGCCCCGTTCGCGCCCATCGCCGTCGATGAGCAGGTGTGGTGCAACACGAGGCTCTCGAGCTTGTTCTCGACCACGAGGTGCGGTGCGACCTCCGCCAGCGTGAACTCCACCGAGTCGATGAAGCGCAGCGCCCGATACCGCCCGTCCGCCTTGGCCGCAGCTGATCGCAACGTCTCAAGCCCCTCGGAACAGGACGACGCGTCGCAGACGATGGGCAACTCTCCGCCGCGGCTCGCCTCGAACAGGGCTGGCAGCGTGCGGTCGCGCATCTCGTCGTAGCCCTTCGTCAGCCCCTTCGACTTCCAGGGCGTCCCGCAGCACAGTCCTTGGACGCCGTCCGGGATCGTCAACGCGACCCCCGCACGCTCGCACAGCAGTTGGAAGGCGCTCCGCACGCCCATCGAGCCGTCGCTCGGACCGAACATCGTGCCGACGCACGCGGGGAAGTACACGGCGACAGCGCGGTCATTGCCCGCCGCCCGCCTCACCCGACCACCGCCCGGGAGGTCCGCGGAGTAGTGCGGCAAGACGTCCTTCCCCAACACACTGCGACCGATGTTCGTCACGGCCGCGACGAGCGGCGCCGGGACCTGCTTCGCAGCCGACAGCGCCACGCCCCCGACCGCCGTGATCGCGCCCCAGTTCGCAGCCGCTGCCGCGCCGACCGCCTGTGTGAATCCGTTCTGCGATTCGCTCCGCAGTCGGCGCACGAGGTCGCCGGTGTTGATGCCGACCGGACAGGCGACGGCGCACAGCCCGTCGACGGCGCACGTCTCCACACCCTGGTAGCCGTAGTCGCCCTCCATCGCACGCAGCAGCGGTTGGTCGCCGGCCGTCTTCGCGGTCTCGATCTCCCGACGAAGCACGATGCGCTGCCGCGGGGTGAGGGTGATGTCCCGGCTGGGGCAGGTGGGTTCGCAGTACCCGCACTCCACACATCGGTCGACCTCGCTCTCCACCGCTGGCGCGATCTTCAGATCGTTGAGATAGCTGGTCCGGTCGTCGGAGAGCACCACGCCGGGGTTCAGCAGACCGAGCGGGTCGAACAGGCGTTTGACCTCACGCATCACGTCGTACAGTTCGTCACCGAACTGCTCGCGTACGAACGGCGCCATGACGCGGCCGGTCCCGTGCTCGGCCTTGAGCGAGCCGCCGTGCGCCAGCACGACCCGCACGAGATCCTCAGTGAACGCCGCATACCGTTCGACGCCGGCCGGTGTGCGGAAATCCTCGACGACGAGGAAGTGGAGGTTGCCGTCGCGTGCGTGCCCGAAGATGACGCTGTCGGTGTAGCCGTGGACGTGCAGGAGTTCGGTGAGTGCCTCGCAGGTGTCGAGCAGGCGCCCGACCGGCACGGAGAAGTCTTCGAGCAGCGCGGTCGTGCCGGAACGGCGTGAGCCGGCGAGCGCCGGGTAGAGCCCCTTCCGGACGTGCCAGAGCGCCGCGCGGGAGCCGGCGTCGGATGACAGGGTGAACCCGGCCGGTGCGAGCGCGGTGAGGGCCTCGGCTGCATCCGATCGCAGGCGGGACAGCTCGTCATCGGTCGACGCCTGGAATTCGACCAGGAGCGCGCAGTGGTCAGCGACCTCGATCGCTGCGATCTCCGCCGGGCAGTCCGGCAGGCTCTGGGCAACGGTGAGGGACCTCGAATCGAGCAATTCGATAGTCGCGAAGCCGCACTCGACGAGGCCGGGCAGCGCTTCGGTCGCCGCCGCGAGGGTTTCGAAGACGAGCAGTCCCGTCGCGCACTTCGACGCGAGCGGCACCGTCCGGAAGGTCGCCTCCGCAACGAATCCGAGGGTCCCCTCGCTCCCGATGAGCAGGTGGGTGAGCACGTCGACGGGCGCTGTGAAGTCGAGGAAGGTGTTGAGCCCGTAGCCCATCGTGTTCTTCATCGCGTACTGGCGACGGATCTCCGCGACGCTCACAGGGTCTCCGCGGACCCGGTCGCGGAGCGATGCGAGGCCGCTGTGGAGCGCTGGCGCGGCCACCCGGAACGCCTCGTCCGCGTCGGGGGCCGCCGTGTCGAGGATCGCGCCGTTCGGCAGGACGAGGGCCATCGATTCGAGCGTCCGATACGTGTTCTGCTCGATCCCGCACGCCATGCCGCTGGAGTTGTTGGCGATGACGCCGCCGATCGTGCACGCGATCTCGCTCGCCGGGTCCGGCCCGAGCTTGCGGCCGTGCCTCGCCAGCCGGGCGTTCACCTGTCGCACGGTCGCGCCCGGTTGCACGCGCACCCTGGCTCCGTCGTCCAGCACCTCGATCCTGCGGAAGTTCCGACGGGTGTCGACGAGGATGCTCGATGACACGCCCTGGCCGGACAGGCTCGTCCCGCCGGAGCGGAACGTGATCGGACGCCCGCTCGACGCGCTCGCCCGGAACACGGCCGAGACGCCGGCGGCATCAACGGGTGTCAGGACCGCGTCGGGGACGAGCAGGTAGTGCGAGGCGTCGTGCGCGATCGCGAGCCGGTCGAGGGCACGAACGCTCCGCCCGAATCCCGCGTCGTCGAACTCACGCTCGAGCCGGACGTCGAGTCCGACCGCCCCTGCAGCGCTCATGCGCGGCGCAGGGCTCCGACGCCGCGCACCTGCCAGTCACGACGGGCGCTCGGCAGGATCGCCGTCGAGGCCCCTGGAGCCTGCGGGCGTTCGAGGTAGCCCTCCCGGACGATGCTGCGCTCCACGTACGCGTCCTGCGTCCACGGGATGAACTCGATGAGCGGCGGGACCTGGGACACGGCCGTGCCGACGAGGTGCTGGTGCACCTGCATCATGTCGCCGGCGTGCGGGGCCACCCGGAGGCCGCGGGCGCCCGCGTGCGCGGCGATCTGCGTCCACTCGGTCACGCCTCCGACGCGCGTCACGTCGACCTGGACGACGCGGATGGCGTCATTCGCGATGAAGCTGTTGAACTGCTGGTAGCTGTAGATGCTCTCACCGGCTGCGATGTCGAGGATCGTGCTGCGCTGCAGGGCGGCGTGCCCTTCGAGGTCGTCGGCGTGCAACGGCTCCTCGACCCAGTCCATCCGCACCTCCTCGAACACCGGCAGGATCCGCCTGGCCGTCGAGAGGTCCCAGCGCTGGTTGGCGTCGCACATCAGGGTGATGTCGTCGCCGATGGCCGCCCGCACGGCCCGGGACCGGCGCGCGTCCTCCTGCCAGTCGGACGTGCCGACCTTGATCTTCACCCGCCGCCAGCCCTGGTCGATGAGTGCCGAGAGGTCGCGGACGAGGTCGCTCTCGGTCGAGTTCAGCCAGCCTCCGTCGGTGTTGTACGCCTGGATCGGGTCTGGGGTCCCGCCGAGCAGTTTCCACAGCGGGACGTCGGCGCGCTGGGCCGCGAGGTCCCAGAGCGCGATGTCGACCATCGCGAGGGCCATGTGGACGGCGCCGGCCCGGCCGATCCAGTGCGTCGGCAGCCAGTACAGGCGGTTCCAGGTGCCGAGGATGTCCTCCGAGGAGGTGCCGAGCAGCGCCGGCGCGTAGTAGTCGGAGATGATGTTGGTGAGCGCTTCCGGGGCCGTGTGGACACCGGAGATGCCCGTGCCGACCCGGCCGTCCCGCGTGGTGACCTCGACGACGGGGACCGTCCAGTGGGACATCGCCGCGGTGGAGTCCGCGATGGGCCTGGCGAGCGGGACGGCGAGCGCGTAGGTCTCGATCGAGACGATCTCGGACCCTTCGTCCCCGATCATCAGGTCGGCCAGTTCGGGTGACAGCACTCCCCGTGCGGTCGGCAGCTCGACAGTCATCGTTGAAACCCCTCGTTGCGTCTTCGGCACGCCTCAGTGGCATGCATTCCCATTCCGCCATGTGTCGAGCGGAGGGTCAACGCCGACATCCGGATGCGGGGAATGCGTTTCGCAGATGGGCGCTGCGCCCTCCTCGACGACCGACTGGGTGCCGCGTCCTACTCGACGAGCGACTGGGTCCCGAGCACGATGGCGAGCGCCAGCCGTTCGGCGTCCTCGGTTCCGGGCTCAGCCGTGTAGACCATGATGCGCAAGTCGTCAGCTGCGACGACGAGGGTGTCGCAGTCGAGAGTGATGTGGCCGACGGACGGGTGGTCGATGGTCTTGCGCCTGGCCGGGTCCTGCCGCGGCATCGGGTCGCCAAGGTCCCAGAGTTCGACGAACCGAGGACTCTGCGCCCGGAGCTCGGCGATGAGTCGCTTCACCCCGCGGTCGGCCGGGTATCGACTGGCGGTCATCCTGAGGTCTGCGACGAGTCCGCGTTGGAGGAGCGCGTGCTCCGCTTCGGATTGGATCACGCGGGAGTCGACGTCGAGCAGGTTGCGCCAGACGCCGTTGCGTTCGATCCCGCGGCGGAGCGATGTTTCCCCCATCAGCGCGTCGTACGGCGCGTTGGCGACGATGAGCGTCCACGTCGCGTCGTAGACGACGACCGGTGTGTGCGCGAGGCGGTCGAGGAGTCGTTGGACGCTCGCGCTGATGCGGGTTGGCACCACATCGGGGCCGGGAGCCGCGTGACCGGCGAGGCGGTAGAGCAGGCCGCGCTCCTCGTCGGGCAGACGCAGCGCCCTCGCGAGGGATTCGACGACCTGGGCGGACGGCGACGTGGATCGCCCCTGTTCGAGCCGGGTCAGGTAGTCGGTCGAGATACCGGCGAGCGCGGAGAGCTCCTCCCGCCGGAGCCCCGTGGCACGGCGTCGACCGCCGAGCGGGAGACCGACCGTCTCCGGTGAGACGCGGTCCCGCCATCGCCGCACGGCTTGTCCGAACTCCCAGGTTTGCATGCACTCAAGTGTGCGCGCACCCGTGGCCGTTGTCCTAGCCCCGCTGGTCCCAGGATGCATGACCCGTGCATCCCACTGCATCCACGGCATCCACGACGTGAGGGAGGTGCCGCGCCCAGTGGCGCCGCACCTCCCTCACGTCGTGAACCGGGTGAGCTACTGCTCGAGCGTCGCGTTCAGCGTGATGTCGACGCCCGTGAGCGCCTTGCTGACCGGGCAGGTCGCCTTGGCGTCGTCTGCGGCCTTGAGGAAGGTCGCCTCGTCGATGCCGGAGACCTCGCCGACCACGGTCAGCGCGATGCCGGTGAGCTTGAATCCGCCCTGCGGGTCCGGCCCGAGGGTGACGTCCGCCTTGACGTCGAGCGCCTCGATCGTGCCGCCGGCCTCGCCGAGGATCGCGGAGAACTGCATGGCGTAGCAGGCGGAGTGGGCGGCTGCGAGGAGCTCCTCGGGGCTCGTGGAGCCGTTGGCCTCTTCCGCGGCGCGCTTCGGGAAGGAGACGTCGTAGGTGCCGATCTTCGAGCTCGAGAGTTCGACCTGGCCTGAGCCGTCGTTGAGGCCGCCGTTCCAGGCGGTGCGTGCGGTACGAGTAGGCATTGCTGCTCCTTCATCTGGGGGATGTGTCGAGACAGAGTCAACCAGAGAACGGTCGTTCTCGCAACCCGTTGCCGGTGAATGTTCAGGGTTGCGACATCACCTGTTGACGATCTCGCGTGACGGACAGGCGGCAGAATGGAGACGTGGTCCTCCCGGAACGCCCTCTCGACGTCATCAGGCTCGCCGACAGGCGGGCGATCCTGCGCCTCGTCAGGCACACCGAGCCGGCCGACGAGCTCCCAGCCACGGCCGACGCGCTGGTGGGCAGACGAGCGACAACCAGGCGACGCATCGTCCTCGGTCCGCTTCTCGCCACGATCTCGGCCGTCGCAGCGGTCCTCATCCCACTCGGGGCGTGGGACAGGGACGGCACGATGCCCTGGTTCTGGAACGGCGTCTGGATCGTCTTCCCGTGGCTCTTCCTGGCGCCGCTGTGGGCTGCCTACCTGTACAGCTTGTCGAAGGACCGCATCGACCGCTCGCTGCACGCCGACTACCAGGATCAGCGAGCGCGAGCGGTCCACTCGCTCGGCCGCGTCCTGGACACCCGGTGCTCCCTCGGAGACGGCGGCAGCATCGTGAACCTCGTCGCGGAGATCGGCTACGGGGACGCGGTGATCGTCATCGACCGCCTCGCTCCCGGCCAGCCACCGCTGCAGACGGAGGTCCCGACGCCGGCGAATCCGTGCACGTGTGGACGATGCCCGACGGCCGCGTCATCGTGCAGGCGAGGCGGGAGCGCACCGTCGGACCACACAACTAGGCTGACATCCATGACCACCTCGACTCCCCCGAGCGCATCAGCAGGATCCTCCGCTCCCGGCGCTCTCGCCGCTTCCTCCCCCGCGGAACACGTCGCGGACACCCACGACCTCATCCGCGTCCAGGGCGCACGCGAGAACAACCTCAAGAACGTGAGCGTCGACATTCCCAAACGCCGCCTCACGGTGTTCACGGGCGTCTCCGGGTCGGGCAAGAGCTCGCTCGTGTTCAGCACGATCGCCGCAGAGTCGCAGCGCATGATCAACGAGACCTACAGCGCCTTCCTGCAGGGGTTCATGGCGAGCCAGTCGCGCCCGGACGTCGACGTCCTCGAAGGCCTCACCACGGCGATCATCGTCGACCAGGAGCGCATGGGCGCCAACTCCCGCTCCACCGTCGGCACGGCGACCGACGTCAACGCGATGCTCCGCATCGTCTTCAGCCGCCTCGGCGACCCCTACATCGGTTCGCCCCAGGCGTTCGCGTTCAACGTCCCGTCCGTCAGCGGCGCCGGCGCCGTGACGTTGGAGAAGGCCGGCCGGACGGTCAAGGAGCGGCGCAGCTTCTCGGTGACAGGCGGCATGTGCCCACGATGCGAGGGCATGGGCAAGGTCAACGACATCGACCTCACGCAGCTGTTCGACGACTCCAAGTCCCTCCACGAGGGCGCGCTGACCATCCCCGGCTACACGGCGGACGGCTGGGGCGTGAAGATCTTCACGGGCTCCGGCTTCCTGAACCCCGACAAGCCCATCCGCGACTACACCAAGCGCGAACTCGACGACTTCCTCTACAAGGAACCCGTCAAGGTCAAGGTCGGCGACATCAACATGACGTACGAGGGGCTCATCCCCAAGGTCCAGAAGTCGTTCCTGTCCAAGGACCGCGAGGCGATGCAGCCGCACATCCGCGCCTTCGTCGACCGGGCCGTGACGTTCACGACCTGCCCGGAGTGCAACGGCACGCGCCTGAGCGAGGGCGCGAGGTCCTCCAAAGTCAACGGCATCAGCATCGCCGATGCCTGCGCCATGCAGATCAGCGATCTCGCGACGTGGGTCGCGGGCATCGACGACCCGTCGGTCGCGCCGCTCCTGGTCGCGTTGAAGGACACGCTCGACTCGTTCGTCGACATCGGGCTCGGCTACCTCTCGCTCGACCGCCCGGCCGGCTCGCTCTCCGGCGGCGAGGCCCAGCGCACGAAGATGATCCGTCACCTCGGCTCATCGCTCACCGACGTCACGTACGTCTTCGACGAGCCGACCATCGGCCTCCACCCGCACGACATCGAACGGATGAACACCCTCCTGCTGCAACTGCGGGACAAGGGCAACACGGTCCTCGTCGTCGAGCACAAGCCGGAGACGATCGTCATCGCGGACCACATCGTGGACCTCGGCCCTGGCGCTGGTACGGCAGGCGGGACGATCGGGTTCGAGGGGACGGTCGAGGAACTGCGCTCGAGCGAGACGCTCACGGGACGCCACTTCGACGACCGCGCAGCGGTCAAGGACGCCGTCCGCGCCTCGACCGGCGCCCTGCAGATCCGCGGCGCGCACGAGAACAACCTGCGCAACGTCGACGTCGACATCCCGCTCGGGGTCCTCACGGTTGTGACCGGCGTCGCGGGCTCGGGCAAGAGCTCGCTCGTGCACGGCTCGCTGCACCGCCAGCACGGGTCGGCCGATGCCGGGATCGTGTCGATCGACCAGGGCGCCATCCGTGGTTCCCGGCGCAGCAACCCGGCAACCTACACGGGCCTGCTGGAGCCGATCCGCAAGGCGTTCGCGAAGGCCAACGGCGTGAAGCCGGCCCTGTTCAGCGCCAATTCGGAGGGCGCGTGCCCCAACTGCAACGGAGCGGGCGTTATCTTCACCGACCTCGGTGTGATGGCGAGCGTGTCGAGCGTGTGCGAGGTCTGCGAGGGCAAGCGGTTCGACGCGTCGGTGCTCGACTACCACCTGGGTGGACGGGACATCAGCGAGGTGCTCGCGATGTCGGTCACGGAAGCCGAGGCGTTCTTCGGTTCAGGCGATGCCCGCACCCCGGCGGCGCACGCGATCCTCGATCGTCTGGTCGACGTCGGACTCGGCTACCTGAGTCTCGGGCAGCCTCTCACGACGCTCTCCGGCGGTGAACGGCAGCGGCTGAAGCTTGCGACGCACATGGCGGAGAAGGGCGACGTCTACATCCTGGACGAGCCGACGACGGGTCTCCACCTCGCCGATGTCGAGCAGTTGCTCGGGCTCCTGGACCGTCTCGTCGAGTCCGGCAAGTCGGTCATCGTGGTCGAGCACCACCAGGCGGTCATGGCGCACGCGGACTGGATCATCGACCTCGGCCCAGGAGCCGGTCACGACGGCGGCACGGTCGTCTTCGAGGGCACCCCCGCCGCGCTCATCGCCGACGGCAGCACGCTGACCGGCAAGCATCTCGCCGCCTACGTCGGAGCCTGACCCTCCCGCGCCCGTCCGCGCACGTCCGGCTCGCTGCCCCACCCGCTGCCGTCCACAATTCCGGAACTCTGCAGCCGTTTGCGACCCTTCGCGGTGCAAACACGGCGTGTCGCGCCAAAACCGCGCATAAGTTCCGGAATTGCGAACAGCGAACCCTGCCAGCGCGTGATCTCCAAACTCCAGGACAATCCACCAGATCCGCGCACCGATTCACTCGGAACGCTACGAACCGCTCCTAAACCGTGAACTGACAGGACGAGTCCGCCGAAGGGGGTCCGAACGGCATCAAATCCGGCACCAGTCGTGACGGACGACGCTAGCCTTCAGCTGCGGGACATCATTGCAATCGCTTGACTTTGCAGGTCGTGACATATAAGACAATCTTACGAGCGCACAGTGTGGCCCATCTCGATGAATGCACGAGGAGTAGGCAATGAAGCTCACAATACTGAAGAGTGCAGGTGTCGCGATCGTCGCGAGCCTCGCTCTCGCAATCGGATCACCCACAGCTGCGATCGCAGCGCCCCCTGCAACTGGTTCCGGCAACATCCGCGCGACAAGTACCCCAGTTGACGCACGACTCGAATCGCCGAGTCGAGACGCTCGCGAACCCGCTGGGAAGTATTTCACGACATGTGTGACCGCAACCGGTCACAGTTTCGACTGGACGAACAACAACCCGCGCACCTGCAACGGTTGGCTCCAGATCCGGATCAATGGTCAGCAGGTTGGCAACATCAACATGTCAGTGATTCCTTCGTCCACACCGACAGTACTGTGTGTCGTCGGTGCCGGCCACGCGACGTTCAGCCTGTACTTCGTATCGACGCCCGCCGGATGGGTGCTCGCTCTGTCCGCGCTGCTCCTGGCGCGGCTCGGCTGCGCTTAGGAGGATGCCATGCGTGGAATGGGACGGACTCCCCCGGCCAGGTTGCAGTCGAATCGGCGCCTGACCGTCGTCTCGACGCTGTGCTTCGGTGCGCTGGCCACGGTTGGATGGTTCGAGGGTGACCTGCGATACGTCGCGGCCGCCGGGGTATTGTCCCTCGGGTCAGCGATTTTTGCACTGCTCACACACCTCGAGCTGCTTCGACGCGAGCGCCTTCGCGATGTTCAACCACCGACCAGCGCGAACTAAGTGGGCACAATTCAGGAACGTTCACAGCATTCAGGACGATTCGGGCGCGCAACGCGCCGAATCGTCCTGAATGCCGCAAGAGTTCCTGAATTCTGAAGAGCCTGCAGCGGTTCTGCAGAGTGCGCGGTGATCTGGGAGGCGGGGCCTCGCGCGATCAGACCGCGGGCGCCTCGTCGACGATGCCGATGAACCGACTGCCGATGCCGTCGACCTCACGTCGGCGCAGACCGGCGGCAGGCTCCGGCAACTCGTCGGAGCCGTGATGCATGCAGCTCAGATAGGTGTAGTCCGGCCACCACTTCTTCGGGCGGGCGGCCTCCGTGAAGCCGCACACCTCGCATCGGAGCTCGACCCACACGGGCTTGCCGCCCGGCTTGCGCGCAGCCCGCGACTGCAGGAGCCATGCGGGAGGGTCGGCCTCGAGCCGGTCGATCTCGTCCTCCGGCACCCATGACGGGATCCCGTGACGGCGCGCCATCTCGAGCGGGATGTCGAGCCGGAGCGCAGCCTGGCGACGGTTCAGCATGACACCACCGCCACCGCCGGACGGGCGTGCGACGAGGCCCCGCCCGTCACGGCCGAGACGGCAGATCGGACGACGGGACGCGACGTGTCGTTCCGTCCCACGTCAGCGGACGCGCACGGACAGGCAGGTGACGCAGCCGTCGAGCTTCTCGAACTCGCTGATGTCGACGGAGACGACGGTGTATCCGCGGTCCTCGAGCAGTGCGGCGGTGAGCGGTGCAGCGGCGGAGATCATCACGGTGTCGTCGGCGAGGACGACGACCGCGACGCCCGCGAGCTCCGGGACCGCGAGGAAGCGGCCGAAGAACGACGGGTCCTCCACGAGGTCGGGGTGGCCGATGACGGTGCCGTCCGGCAGCGCAGTGACGGTGGACTTCAGGTGCAGGGCCTTCGTGACCGGAACGGCGACCACGTTGTAGCCGAGCGGCGCGGCGATGGCGCGGAGCTGGCGGACGCCCTCGGCATTCGTGCGCGTGCTGCGGCCGACGTACACGGTCTTGTCGACGACGAGCACGTCGCCGCCTTCGAGCGTCGCGTCGCCGTCGATGCGGGCGACTTCGAGGCCGAGTCCGCGCACGGCGGTCTCGGCTGCAACGGTCTCCGGACGGCGCGACTCGGCGCCAGGACGGGTGACCACGGCGACGCCGTCGAGGAGGACGAGCGAGTCTTCGACGAACACGGAGTCTGCGAGCTGTTCGGCCCAGGCGACCTCGCTGGTCTCCCAGCCGTGCGCGTCGAAGGCTGCGACGTAGGCGTCCCACTGCTTGTCGGCGAGCTCGGTGTTGATCTCGGCGCGCTCCTGGAACGTGACGATGCCCTCTGCGAGGTTCGAGGACGGCATCCGGACGAGCGCGATGCGGCGTTCAGCTGAGTCGGCGGCAGCGGCAGCGATACCGATGACGCCGCGGTAGCTGAGGACGCCGATGGTGGCCGCAGCCGCAGCCGCGAGGACGACGAACACGAGGTCGATGCCGCCGATGTTCTGCCACGTGCTGCCGATGGCGTCGCCCGAGACGGCCTGACCGGCCACTGCGGACTTCACGATGCGGCCGATGAGGACCCCGAGCACACCGGAGGCGAGGCCGGCGAAGAGGGCGAGCGCCCAGTGGCGGTACGCCCCGACGATGCCGAGGACGATGAGGATCAGCAGCGTGAAGATCGCCGGCTGGAAGTAGTAGTCGCTCACCTGGACGAGCAGCGGGAATCCGCCCGCCTGCTGTTGGAGCAGCAGGAACACCTGGTACACCATGTTGAATGCGACGACCGAGCCGATGAAGACGACGACGGTGGCCGCGAGCGCGGCGGCGATGGATGCAATGATTTTGCGGCCCCAGGTGACAGTCATCCCCCGAGCGTACCGGGATGGCAACGGCGCCGCAGACACGAAGTCTGCGGCGCCGCCCGGCTCACATCACCTTGTCAGCTGATCGAAAGGTGTCCCGAAGGTAACGACCAGTCTGTCCGACACGCGTGGAGGATCAGTGGAAGAAGTGACGCTCCCCCGTGAAGTACATGGTCACGCCGGCTGCGGCCGCAGCGGCGATGACCTCTTCGTCACGGACGGAACCGCCCGGCTGGACGACGGCGCGGACGCCGGCGTCGAGCAGCACCTGGAGACCGTCGGCGAACGGGAAGAAGGCGTCCGATGCCGCGACGGAGCCGGCTGCACGGTCACCGGCGCGCGTGACGGCGAGGTGGCAGGAGTCGACCCGGTTGACCTGGCCCATGCCGACGCCGACGCTCGCGCCGCCCTTCGCCAGCAGGATGCCGTTCGACTTCACCGAGCGGCACGCCTTCCACGCGAAGATGAGGTCGAGCAGGGTCTCGTCGTCCGCGGCCTCGCCGGTGACGAGCGTCCAGCCCTTCGCCGTGTCCTGCGGGTCGTCGGCGAACCGGTCGGAGTCCTGCAGCAGGAGGCCGCCGGAGATCTGACGGACCTCACGCACCTCGCGGGAGAAATTCTCCGGGAGCTGCAGCAGGCGCAGGTTCTTCTTGGTCTTGAGGACCTCGAGGGCGGCCTCTTCGAATGCCGGGGCGACGAGCACCTCGGTGAAGATCTCCTTGACCGTCTCGGCCATGCCGAGGGTCACGGTCCGGTTCGCGGCGATGACGCCGCCGAACGCGGACACCGGGTCGCACTCGTGCGCCCGTCGGTGCGCGGATGCGATGGCGTCCGGCGCCTTCGGGTTCGCGAAGGCGATGCCGCACGGGTTGGCGTGCTTGATGATCGCGACGGCCGGGTTGGCGAAGTCGTACGCTGCGCGCACCGCCGCATCGGCGTCGACGTAGTTGTTGTACGACATCTCCTTGCCGTGCAGCTGGGTGGCCTGGGCGATGCCGGCACCGCCCGGGCGCACGTAGAGCGCGGCGGCCTGGTGCGAGTTCTCGCCGTAGCGGAGCACGCTCTCCAGCTTGCCCGTGATGCTGAGCGAGGTCGGGAAGGCGACGGCGTCCGCGACGGCGGAATCGGCGAACCAGGCGGAGACGGCCGCGTCGTATGCGGCCGTGTGGTCGAACGCCTGAGCGGCGAGCGCGCGGCGCTGCGCGAGCGTCGTCCCGCCGGCAGCGACGGCCTCGATGACGACGTCGTACCGCTCAGGGGAGACGACGATCGCGACGTTCGCGTGGTTCTTCGCCGAAGCACGGACCATGGCTGGGCCGCCGATGTCGATCTGCTCGACGACGTCGTCGCCCTGCGCGCCGCTCGCGACGGTCTCGACGAACGGGTACAGGTTCACGACGACGAGCTGGAACGCCTCGATGCCGAGTTCGGCGAGCTGGGCTTCGTGCGATGCGAGGCGGAGGTCCGCGAGGAGGCCGGCGTGCACGGACGGGTGCAGCGTCTTCACCCGGCCGTCGAGCGACTCCGGGAAGCCCGTCACCGCGGACACGTCGGTCACGGCGTGGCCGGCGTCGCGGATGGTCGACGCCGTGGAACCCGTGGAGACGATCTCGACGCCGGCAGCGGACAGCGCCGCCGCGAGGTCGAGGAGGCCCGTCTTGTCGCTCACGGAGATGAGCGCCCGCTTGACGGGGACGATGTCGCGTTCGCGATAGAGGCTCTTGTCGTGGCTGGGACCGCTCATGCCTGTGGTGCTCCTTCTGCTGCCTGGGTGGGGTCTGTGTCGTGTTCGCCTGGGGTCCGCGCGGCGCGGGAGAGCGCTTCGAGGTCGACGACGCCGGTCGCGATGTCGCGCACCGCCTCGACGAGGAGTCGGCGTTCGACGGGTTTGATGCGCTCGTGGAGGGTGTGCTCGGTGTCGTCCGGGAGGATCGCGACGCGCTCCTGCGCGATGATCGGCCCGGCGTCGACACCGTTGTCGACCACGATGATCGATGCGCCGGTGCGGTCGACGCCTGCTGCGAGCGCATCGCGGACGCCGTGGGCGCCCGGGAACTCCGGCAGGTACGCGGGGTGCGTGTTGATGATGCGCGGTGACAGCGCATCGACGACGACCGGGGGCAGCAGGCGCATGAGCCCGCTCAGCACGAGGAGGTCCGGCTTCCAGACCTGTATCTGTTCGAGGAGGGCTTCACCCCACTCCGCACGGGTGTCGAAGGAGGAGTACGGGACCGTGAACGACGGGATGCCGAAGTCTTCCGCGTGAACGAGACCATCAGCTTCCCGGTCGGCCCCGATCGCGATGACGCGAGCAGGGAATTCAGGGTCTCGTGATGCCTCGAGGAGGGCGCGGAGGTTGGATCCGCCACCGGAGATCAGCACGACGAGTGACAGCACCCCAGCATCTTATCGCCCGCGTGCGGTGGCCGATCGCGGGTGGAGGTCGGGGAGGCGGTCGACATCGTCGGGGTGGGTCGGTCCTGCCGCCATCGCGATGATCGCGGCGACGGCCGTGATGATGCCGGACCACAGTCCGATGGACCAGCCGTTCGGTCCGACCTCGATGAGCCGGCCGGGGCCCGCCGCGCCGGCGGACATGGCCGCGAGGACGCCGAGGCCGATGCCGGTGACAAGTCCGATGCCGAGACCGGCGGCGCCGAGCATGGCCAGGACGTTGTGTCCGCTCAGCCGACCGACGAGGCGACGGCGCACGAGCGCTGCGGCGCAGAATCCGACGGCGATGGGGATGAGGAGGGTCGCGAACCCGAACGCGGAGTCCGTCGTCGGCAGTGCGCCGAGGATCGGGATGGCCGGGACAGGGCCGACGAGGGTGCCGACGGGCGACACGCTCGTCCCGACGCCGAGCGCGAATCCGGGGCCCGTGAGCCACGACATCGTCCAGAGGACGAGGTTCGGCAGGTACACGATCTGTCCGAGGGTCACGATGAGTCCGCCGAAGGGGCCGAGCTGCGTGCTCTCGTAGAGGCTGATGATGTTGCCGTATCCCACGAGGATCACGAGGGCCGTCACGGCGGCAGAGATGGCGAGGATCGCGACGATCGCCATGGTGCCGGCGCGCACGGCGGTCCCGATCACCACGCGGACGTCGGCCTGGATGCGATCGCCGAGGTCGCGGAAGCGGTCGATGAGCGGGTCGCGGTCCGCATCGTGGACGAACCGCATCCAGACCGCCGCGACGAACAGGCCGGCGGCGAAGCGCAGGGTCGGGATCATCGCCCCTTGCGAGATCGACGGGCGGACGCCGACGTTCACGGCGCTCAGCGTCGCGAGGAACGCGAGCCCGGCGAAGGCGACGACGGCCACGACGACCGCGCCCTCCCACCAGGCGCTCCGTGCGGCGCGAATCCCGGTGCGCACACCGAAGAGGACCGTTGCGATCGTGAACGCGAGCGGGGCGAGGGAGACGAGGAACGGTTCGGTCGTCGCCGGGAGGCCGAGCGATGCGAGGAGGCCGGGGTCGAGGGTGACGCGCATGCTGGCGCCGTTGCCGAGCGCCCAGATGTCGACGGCCCCGCGCCAGAGCACCGCCCAGTCGAGCGACAGCTCGAAGTGGAACGCCCAGAGGGCTGCGAGGGGGACGAGTGCGGCGCCGATCCCGATGGACACGGCGAGCGCGGCATCGAGTGCTGCGAGGAGGGCGACGGTGAGGCGATTCATGCGCTTCCGACCCTACCCGTTCGCCCGTCGCTCCCCCGCCAGCCACACGCCCTCCCCATCGCTCGGCCCCTCACCTTCCCATCCCTCTTTCAGAATTCAGGAACGCTGGCAGAATTCAGGACGATTTCGGCGAAACTGCTGCCGAATCGTCCTGAATTCGTGAAATGTTCCTGAATTGCGGAGGTGACCGGCAGGCGGAATCAGACCGGCTCAGACCGCAAGCGCCGCATGCACCGCGATGGCGGCGGCCGCGGACCACGCCTGGGGACGGCACGCTGCGGGGTACGGCACAGGACTCGCGATGTCGGCCGCGGCATCCCCGGAGTGCAGCTCCGGCATCCGGAACGCGAACCCCTCCGCCGCGTCGAGCAGTCCGCGGGAGAGCGAGGCCGCCTCGGCGCCGAACCCGGCGGACGCGAGACCCGAGATCACGATCGCCGTGTCG
Source organism: Plantibacter sp. Mn2098 (assembly GCF_049319745.1). Classification (NCBI taxonomy): domain Bacteria; kingdom Bacillati; phylum Actinomycetota; class Actinomycetes; order Micrococcales; family Microbacteriaceae; genus Plantibacter; species Plantibacter sp. Mn2098. The sequence goes on from NZ_JBMOUH010000005.1 coordinate 284,014, forward strand.
TGCGTCCAGACGGAACCGCCATGGTAGCTCAACGGCCAGAAGCCGCCGGCGGCGGTCGACAGGGTGCGCAGCCCGAAGCCGGACGACAACTGGGGCGTCACGAGCCGCGCTGCGACGGCCGAGGCACGCTCATCGTCCAGGATCCCGGTCGCGAGCAGATGACCGATGTTGCTCGTCACGGAATCGACGCGCTGCTTCGCGGAGTCGAGCGCGACCGCCGGATACCCGCCTGCTGCATCGTCGATCCAGAAGTCGTCGTTGAACCGCGCCCGCAGTGCAGCAGCCCATTCGCGCCACTGGGCGGCGCCCTCGCCCCCGAACGCCTCCAACAGGTCCGCGCCGTGCACGGCGGCTTCGTACGCGTACCCCTGCACCTCGCACAAAGCGATCGGCCCGTCGGCGAGCGACCCGTCGTTCCACTGGATGGAGTCGCCGGAGTCCTTCCACCCCTGGTTCGCGAGGCCGTGTCCAGTGGTGTCGACGTACTCGAGGTAGCCGTCGCCGTCGCTGTCGCCGAAGTCGCGCATCCACACGAGCGCGGCTTCGAGCGCAGGAAGGAGCGCCAGCACATCGTCGTCGGGCATCCCGGCCCGCCAGGCGTCGTGCAGGAGGCAGACCCACAGCGGCGTGGCGTCGATCGTCCCGTAGTAGAGGGGCGGGAGCGACACGTCCTCACCGGGGATCTCCAGGACGCCCGGTCGCAGCTCGTGCATGATCTTGCCCGGCTGCTCGGCGGTCGAGTCGACCGATTCCCTCCCTTGCAGCCCCGCAAGCACACGCAGTGTGCTGGCCGCGATGCCGGTGGTCACCGGCAGCAGGAGGCGCGCGGCCCAGATGGAGTCGCGTCCGAAGAGGGTGAAGAACCAGGGGGCGCCGGCCGCGAGGAACTCCTCGCCCGGAGCGGCCGTGGTCGTGAGGCGGAGCGCGTCGAGGTCGGCGAGCGCCGCGTCCATCCACCGCCGCAGCCGTGGGTCCTACGTCTCCGGCGCCGCCACGTTCCAGGGAGTCGCGACCCCTGCGACGGCTGCGGTCTCGTCCACGACCGCCAGGGACCAGCCGATGCTGACGGATCCCTTCCCGGGGACGACCACGGCCCAGCGCACGGTCGCGTCGCCGTCAGCGTCCACGGCGATCTCCGCGCCTGGCGCGTCGAGCGTGCCGCTCACGGAGCCCGACTGGTAGGCGATGCTCGCTGCGGACCGGCCGACCTCCCATCGCAGCTCAGCGGATCGCTGCGGCAATCCGGCCTTCACGTGCTGCATCTCACCGAACTCCGGGCCGACGGACAGCTCCACGACCACGGGAACGTCTCCGTGCAGCGTCGAGGAGAGCACGAGCCGCTCGCGCAGCTCCCCCACCCCGACCGTGCGGTGCCGGTCGAGACGGACGCGCGGGTCGGCGGAGCGGTCGTCGACGTTCCGCACGAGCGAGACGAAGCGGATCTCCGACGCACCGACCGCCGCGGTCGCGATGTGTTCTGGCAGCTCCCCGTCGATGCGCAGCCTGAGGGAGCGCAGCACCCGCGTCTCCGAGTGGGCGAAGCCGTCGATCGCGGCACCGCCCATCTCCCCGTTCGGCGCCGACCACGCCTGGCTCGGCGCTCGGAGGGCGACGACGGAGTCCTGGAGCAGCGGCTGCAACGGAACTCCCCCTGCCACAGGTCGGGTCCGCACTGCTGTGGTGTTGTCGGTCATGTCGTTCTGACGCCTCCTCGGCTGTCTGAGTGGAATTGGGGCGGCCGGAGGGCCTGTTGTTCTGGCACGCGCTGCCGTCACTCCTTCACGGCGTCGTCGCTCGTGTTCATGATCCGTTTCTGGAAGATGAAGAACATCACGGCGACCGGGACGGTCATGATGGCTGCGGCCGCGAGCTTGATCGGGTACTGCGATCCCTGGCTGAGCTGCCCGCTGGCGAGGGACGCGACCCCCTTGGTCAGGGTGGTCAGGGACGGATCCTGGGCCGACACGATGAAGTGGCTGAGCTCGTTCCACGATCCCTGGAAGGACAGGATGATGATCGTCACGAGCGCCGGCCTCGCCATCGGCAGCACCACGGACCAGAACACGCGGAAGGTGCCTGCTCCGTCGATGCGGGCCGCTTCCTCGACGCTCGGCGGGATCGATTCGAAGAAGTTCTTCATGATGAACACGCCTGCCGCGTCGGCGAGGAGCGGCAGGATCATGCCCGCGTAGGAGTCGTAGATCCCGAGCTGGTTGATGACGAGGAACTTCGGGATGAGCAGCACCACCATCGGCACGCTCATCACGCCGATCAATCCCGCGAACACGATGCCGCGTCCGCGGAACTGCAGACGGGCCAACGCGTATCCAGCGAGGGAGTTGAAGAACACACGCCCTGCGGTGACGAAGATCGTGACGATGACGGAGTTCTTGAACCACACCGGGAAGTCGGAGGAGAGGAAGAGCTTCTCGTACGCCGCCGTCGTCCACGTCGCCGGCAGGAGCGACACCGGGTTCGCCGCGGCATCCGCATCGGTCTTGAATGATGTCGCCACCTGGATGAGGAACGGCGTGATGTACACGATCGCGAGCACGATGAGGATCGCGTACACGATGCTCGACGCCGCGACCGTCGAGGTCGATCGGTGCCGTCGCGGCGGACGGAGCGTCACCGGTTTCTGGAGCCGGCGGGTGGCTGTCGCGGTCATGATCTGGTCTCCTCGCCCTTGGCGAGCGCATCGAGGTACGGCTTCATGCGGCGCTTGGACACGGCCCGCTCACGCAGGATCCAGCGCTGCAGGATCGTGAACAGGACGATGATGACGAACAGGATGAACGCGATCGCGGCCCCCTGCCCCTACGCCTGGTTGTTGAACGCGGAGGTGTACGAGAGGTACGCGGGTGTGAGCGTCGTTTTGCCGGGCGCGCCCTGCGTGCCCGTGTAGATCTGGTCGAACACCTGCCAGCAGCCGATGAGGCCGAGGGTCAGCACGGTGAAGAGGGTCGGGCGCAGCTGCGGGAGGGTGACCTTCCAGAACCGTTGCCAGCCGTTCGCGCCGTCCATCATCGCGGCTTCCTGGATGTCTCCGCCCAGGTTCTGCAGCGCCGCGATGAACAGGAGCATAAACGTCCCGCTGGTCGTGAACACGGCCATGATGATGAACGCGCTCATCGCGACGGACGGGCCGGCCAGCCAGTCCCACCAGGTGATGCCGAGGAACCCGGAACCGGTGAGGGCGGCCGGACCGCTCGTTATGCCGAACAGGCCGAGGAAGCCGTGGACGATGCCGTCCGGATCGTTGAACCAGTTGGGCCCGTTCACACCGAACCAGGACAGCACCTTGTTCACCGCACCGGACGCCGAGAACAGGAACAGCCACAGGACGGTGATCGCCACCGAGCTCGTCACGGACGGGAAGTAGAACGCCGTCCGGAAGAACCCGCGGCCCTTCAGGATCTGCCGGTTGACGAGCACGGCGAGGAAGAGCGACACCGCCGTCTGGATGGGGACCACGAGCAGCACGTACCAGGCGTTGTTCCGCAGCGAGGTGCCGAAGTCCTGCTCCGCCAGTCCGCCGCTGGACAGGATCGCCTGATAGTTGCGCATCCCGACGAAGTTGACACCGGCTTCGAAGGGGCTGCCGCGCCCGCCCCAGTCGGAGACGCTCACCCACAGCGCCATCAGCACGGGCACCACGAGGAAGAGACCGATGATGATGAGCACCGGAGCGGTGAACAGCCACCCGGCGGCGGTCTCACCGCGGCGCACGCCGCCGTGGTGAGACTCCGCCGCGCCGGACTGCTTCGCCCGCGGCTTCGACCGCTGCGGCGTCGCCGGCTCCTGGGGCCGTGAGGTCGTCTGCGTTGACATGGACGGCGCTCCGTCCGCTACTTCGTCAGCAGGGCTTCGAGGTTCTTCTGCACCCCGTCGAGGATCGTCTTCGGGTCACCGGTTGCGAGCGTCTCGAGCTTCGAGTTGAAGTCGCCGACGACATCGGCTGCGCCCTTCGCGGTCGGGACGCCCTTCGCGTAGTCCGCTCCGGCGAGGAACGCGACGAGCTGCGGGTTCGCGCTCTTCCACGCGTCTGCGGCCGACTTGATCGACGGCATCGGTCCGAACGCCTTCGAGAAGGCGAGCTGGTCGTCCGCGCTCGTCAGCTTCTCGACGAGTTTGAGCGCTGCCGCCTGGTTGGGGCTGTCGGCTGCGATGCCCCAGCAGTTCGTGAACTGCAGCGTGCCCTTGCCTGCCGGGCCCGCCGGCAGTTCGGCGACGGTGTACTTCACGTTCGGGTAGTCGGCCTGCAGGCCGCCCGTGATCCAGTTGCCCTCGATCGTCATCGCGGCGAGCCCCTTGCCGAAGGCTTCTCCGCCCCAGCCCGCGCCGAGGTCCTTCGCGTACTTGAGCGTCCCCTCGTTGAGCAGCTTCTTGACCTCGTCGAGCGCCTGCACGTTCGCGTCGGTGTTCGCGGTCGCCTTGGTGCTGTCGTCGTTCATGAGGTTGCCGCCGGCCTGAGTCATAAACGCACCGATGCGCGCGTACTCCCCGCCGATGCCGAGGCCGACGTGCTGGTCGTTCGTGAGCGTCTTCGCGACCGTCTCGAGCTGATCCCACGTCTTCGGGATGTCGGCGTCGGTGAGGCCGGTCTTGGTCCAGATGTCGGTGTTGATGACGAGCTGCAGCGTCGAGAAGTCCTTCGGCGCGCAGTAGAACTGGCCGTCGTAGGTGAAGGACTTGACGAGGCTCGGGTAGAAGTCGTCCTTGTTGCTCAGCTTGTCGCCGTAGGCGAGGAGCGAACCATTGGCCGCGTAGCCGGCGAGGTAGTCGGTGGAGAGGTAGAAGACGTCGGCCGGCTTCTTCGCGGAGAAGCCCTGCGAGAGCTGCTGCGGCAGGTTGCTCGCCACGTTGACCTTGGCGTCGGTGCCGGACTCCTTCGACCACGCTGCCACGGCGTCGGTGACCGCCTTCGTCTCCGCATCGCCGCTCGAACCGATGAGCACGGTCAAGCCTTTGGAGTCGTCCGAGGTGAGCGCCCCGCCCGAACTCGATCCGCCAGAGAAGCCGGAACCGCAGGCGGTGAGGGCGATGGCGCTCACTGCGGCGATCGCGCCGGACAAGATCCAGCGGCTGGTGCTTCGTTGCATCTGTTTCTCCTTGTGTAGGTCTAGCCGTCCTTGGCTGACTGTTTGAACGATCAAACTCGGGAGCGTTGTGCCGGAATTTGAACGATCAAAGTTGGCTTGCTGGCGACTTTACCCAGCACCTTCCGGACTGTCAACCGCCTCCACTATGGTTGCTTTTATCGTTCCAATAACGGACGTGCTCACGGCGAGAGGGGTCGCATGGCGCAACTGCCCACCATCACGGACGTCGCGACGGCCGCCGGCGTCTCCCGTCAGACCGTCTCCAACGTCCTGAACTCCCCCGACATCGTGCGAGAGGACACGCGTGAACGGGTCGAAGCGGCGATCTCCTCGCTCGGCTACCGCACACACGCCTCCGCGCGTCGCCTCCGCACCCGGAAGTCCTCGACCATCGGCATCCGGCTGGATCCCATGGCCAACGGCATCTCCGGCTCCATCCACGACCGCTACCTCCACGCGCTCACCGAGCAGGCCGACGCGCGGGGTATGCGGATGCTGCTGTTCACGGCCGCGGATCCGAGCGATGAGATCGCGCAGTTCAGCCGGTTGCTGGACGGCGCGGACGTCGACGCGTTCGTGTTGACCTCCACGTTCCACGGCGACCCACGCACTGAGTGGCTCATCGAGCAGGGCGCCCCGTTCGTGACGTTCGGACGCCCGTGGGGCATCGACGACCTCAACGATCCGCAGCACCTCTGGGTCGATGTCGACGGCCAGGCTGGTCTCGCCGCCGCAACTGAGCACCTGCGCTCGGGCGGCGCATCGCGCATCGCCTACGTCGGCTGGCCGGCACCGTCTGGCACGGGCGACGATCGACGCCTCGGCTGGGAGCGCGTCGTCCGCTCCAGCCTCGGCTACGACGATGCGACGATCGCCCGACGGCAGGTCGCCGTTGTCGATTCGGTGCCGGCCGCCCGCGCAGCGGTGACCGCGTTGCTCGACCGGGAACCAGACATCGACGGCATCGTGTGCGCCAGTGATTCGCTCGCCCTGGGCACGCTCATGGCGGTGACGGCTGCCGGGAGGGCTGAGCTGCCGATCGTCGGGTTCGACAACACGCCGGTTGCGGAGGCCGTCGGCCTGTCGAGCGTCGAGCAGCGCCTCGACGAGGTCGCAACACGAACCCTCGAACTCCTGATGGGCGAGCGCGGTCGGGCCGTTGTGCAGCGAGCGCTCACCCCCGGAGAGGCCCACCGCCTGGTCACCCCGTCGCTCGTCGCCCGAGCCCCCGTCCGCTTCGGCTGACGCGCCGCCCCTCCTGCTCCTGCCCTTCCAGAATTCAGGAACTTTTCCACAATTCAGGACGATCCGGCCGTTTTGGGCGCTGAATCGTCCTGAATTCCGTCAAACGTCCTGAATTCTGCGAGTCCCGATGCGGTCACGCGATGCGCCGAAATCAGCCACAGCGCACCGACGGCGGACTCACAGCGCACCAACAGCGATGCGGCGCCCTCCCGGAGGAGGACGCCGCACGGTGATGCTGTGGAACGGAGGCGCTAGAGCGCAGCGATGATGTCGCGCATGAGGGCGGCAGCCTCGCTCGGCGTCTTGCCAACCTTGACGCCGGCAGCCTCGAGGGCTTCCTTCTTCGCCTGAGCGGTGCCGGCGGAGCCGGACACGATCGCACCTGCGTGACCCATCGTCTTGCCTTCGGGGGCCGTGAAGCCCGCGACGTAGCCGACGACCGGCTTCGTGACGTTCGCCTTGATGAAGTCGGCTGCGCGCTCTTCGGCGTCGCCGCCGATCTCACCGATCATCACGATCGCCTTGGTCTCGGGGTCGGCCTCGAACGCGGCGAGGGCGTCGATGTGGGTGGTCCCGATGATGGGGTCTCCGCCGATGCCGATGGCCGTGGAGAAGCCGATCTCACGCAGCTCGTACATCATCTGGTAGGTCAGGGTGCCCGACTTCGACACGAGGCCGATGGGTCCCTTGCCCGTGATGTTGGCCGGGGTGATGCCGACGAGCGACTCGCCCGGCGTGATGATGCCGGGGCAGTTGGGGCCGATGATGCGCGTCTTCGAACCCTTCTCCTTGGCGTACGCCCAGAACTCGGCGGAGTCGCCGACGGGGACGCCCTCGGTGATGATGACGAGCAGCGGGATCTCGGCGTCGATGGCCTCGATGACGGCGTCCTTCGTGAACGCGGGCGGCACGAAGGCGATCGACACGTCTGCGCCGGTCTCCTTGATGGCCTCTGCGACGGTGCCGAACACGGGGAGTTCGACGCCGCCGTCGTGCGTGACCGTGGTGCCGGCCTTGCGGGCGTTGACGCCGCCGACGACCTGCGTGCCGGCCTTCAGCATCAGGGCGGTGTGCTTGGTGCCCTCGCCGCCGGTGATGCCCTGGACGATGACCTTGGAATCCTTGTTGAGGAAGATTGACATGCTTCTGTGATCCCTTACTTCGAGGCCAGCTCGGCGGCCTTGTCGGCGCCTTCGTCCATGGTTGCGGCGAGCGTGATCAGCGGGTGTGCTGCAGCTGCGAGGATCTCGCGGCCTTCGGCGACCTTGTTGCCGTCGAGGCGGACCACGAGGGGCTTGGTGGCGGCGTCGCCGAGGATCTCGAGCGCCTTCACGATGCCGTTGGCGACGGCGTCACACGCGGTGATGCCGCCGAAGACGTTGACGAACACGCTCTTGACCTGCGCGTCGCCGAGGATGACGTCGAGGCCGGCGGCCATGACCTCTGCGGATGCTCCGCCGCCGATGTCGAGGAAGTTGGCGGGCTTCACGCCGCCGTGTGCTTCACCGGCGTATGCGACGACGTCGAGCGTCGACATCACGAGCCCTGCACCGTTGCCGATGATGCCCACCTCGCCGTCGAGCTTGACGTAGTTGAGGTCGTTCTCCTTGGCCTTCAGCTCCAGGGGGTCCTCGGCGGACTTGTCCTCGAGGGCTTCGTGGTCCGGGTGGCGGAATCCGGCGTTCTCGTCGAGCGAGACCTTGCCGTCGAGGGCGACGATCTTGCCCTCTTCCGTGAGGACGAGCGGGTTGACCTCGACGAGCGTCGCGTCCTCACCCTTGTAGACGTTGTAGAGCTTGACGAAGACGTCGGACACCTGGTCGATGAGCTCTTCGGGGAAGTTCGCGGCCTTGGCGATCTCGACGGCCGCAGCCTTGTCGACGCCGGTGCGCGGGTTGACCTCGATGCGCGCGAGCGCCTCGGGCTTCTCAACCGCGAGGACCTCGATCTCCATACCGCCCTCGACGCTCGTGAGCGACAGGTAGGAGCGGTTGGCGCGGTCGAGCAGCACGGAGAAGTAGAACTCCTGCGCGATGCGCGCGCCGGCTGCGACCATGACCCGCTTGACGACGTGTCCCTTGATGTCGAGTCCGAGGATCGACTTCGCGGCTTCATACGCCTCGTCGGGGTTCTTCGCCACCTTGACGCCGCCGGCCTTGCCTCGTCCGCCGACCTTCACCTGCGCCTTCACGACGACGACGCCGCCGAGCTTCTCAGCCGCGGCACGCACCTCGTCCGGGGTATCGGCGATGATGCCGGCAAGCACCGGCACCTCGTACTTCTCGAACAGGTCTCGTGCCTGATATTCGTAAAGATCCACGTGTCATTCCCATCCGCGTTGTGCGCGTTCTGCTGTGAGGTTCGTGGCGATTTTCGACCGCGCGTTATCTCGGCGGCGAGAGAAAAAGGGCCAGTGACGACTCTACCCCCAGCGCCGACGCTCGCAGGTCGCTCACAGGTGAACTGTGGATACCGCAATGATCACGGCGCCTGTGGAGGAGACCCCGCAGCCGCCCAGCCCGGCAGGCTATCGTCGGGGCATGACGAGCATGGCGGACCTCGCCCGGGAGGGCATCCTCATCACGGGCGCCGGACGGGCCGTCCTGTTGCAGATCGCCGATCCGGCCATCGGAGCAGGCGTCGCGCGGCACAGCGGCTTCTCCGAGCGTCCACTCGACCGCCTCCACGCGACGCTGACCTACGTCTACGCCGTCGCGCTCGGCACGCCGGAGGAACAGCGCGATGCTGCGCGGCGCGTCAACCGCGCGCACGTCCCGGTCCGTGCGCGCACGGATGAGGCCGCCCCAGGCTATTCGGCGTTCGACGCCCAACTGCAGTTGTGGGTCGCAGCGACGCTCTACGACACCGCCGTGCATGTCTACGAACTCGTCTTCGGACCGCTCGACGACGCATCGGCGGAGCGCGTTCATCGTGAGTACGCCGTCATCGGCACGAGCCTGCAGGTGCCGGCCGAGCTCTGGCCGGCGACGCGGTCGGACTTCGCCAGGTACTGGGACGACCGCCTCGCGCAATTGCACGTCACCTCCGAGGCGAGGCACGTCGCCGACGAGCTCCTGACGGCACGGTCGGCGCCGTGGTTCATTCGATGGCTGATGCCGAACGTCCGCCTCGTGACGGCGGCGCTCCTGCCGCCTGAACTGCGTGCGGGCTACGGATTCACCTGGTCGGCGCGACAGCAGGGGCGCTTCGACCGTCGCGTCCGATTCGCGCGCCGTGTGTGGCCGAAGCTCCCCCACGCCGTCCGAGGAGCGACAGCCGACCACTATCTCAAGCGGATGCGCGCGGCACGCTGACCGGGCCGAATCCCACGTTCCTCCACAGGTCGATGCGGCTGCCGAGTTATCCACAGATTTCCCCGGCGCCGTTTTCGCGCTCCCCATGATCACACCATGGGGAGATGACTTCGATCACCTCAGCCGCATCACAGCCATCCACACCCGCCCCCACACCCGCACCCGCCTCCGGTGTGCGTCGACCACCGTCTCCGCCGCGGAGAGCACGCCGTCGATTCCGCATCCGGACTCGCTGCCGGCTCGGTTGTCGACTCGGCACTCGGCTCGCCGCCTGGCTCGGTGCGCTCCTCGCGCTGACCGTCGTGCTCGGAACCGCGACCGCGCCCGCCCACGCGCTCACCGCTACCGGCCCGGCATACGGCCACCGCAGCCCGGTCGACGGCCGATGGCTCGGGTCGTGGGCGCTCGACGACGGCCATGTTGGCTTCTGCGTCGACCTCGACCGCCCCATCCCGCCCGGGCACGGCTACGAGCTGCTCGAGGAGACGGTACTCGGCTGGTACACGGCCGACACCGCCGCGCGGCTCGCGTACGTCTCCAGACGATGGGGCGCCTCGACCGATGCCGACACCGCGGCGGCAGGGCAGCTCGCCACGTGGATCCTCACCGGTCTCGGCGGGCGCTCGCCAGAGCTCGTGTCGAAACGGGCCGGCGCGGCACAGGACCGGGTGCTGCAACGCGCACGAGACATGCTCGCCGCGGCGGACGGCCCCGGCGGAGCTTCCAGGGCAGCATCCGCCGAGGTGCATCTCGACCGCGGCACGGACGGGAACGACGTGCTGCGCGCTGACCTGATGGTCGACGAGCTCTCCGGCGGCTCGACCACACTGCCGATGTCGACGCACACCGGTACCGCGACCCTCACGGGCGGCGTCTTCGACGACGGGTCGACGACCCGCGAGATCGCGAACGGCGAAAGCTACACCGTGCGACCGGCGAACGGATCCGCGATCGTCGATCTCGCAGCCGAGGTGTCGTTCCCCGACCTCCCCTACGGGCGGACGCTGACGGTGGCACGCAGCACCGGCAATGCCCAGAGCCTCCTCATCGCAGAGCCGACGGACGTCCGCGCGAGCGCCGATCGTGGCGTCACGCGGATCACCTCGTTGCCGTTCCAGCCGTCGGTCGTCACCACCACCTCCACTGCGATCGCCGAAGTCGGCGCCGAGATCACCGATCAACTCGACATCGACGTCGTTCCGGGCGACGGTCTCGCCTCCGAGTGGGGCATGGTCGGGCCGGACGGCGGGCCGTTCACACCGGTGCCCGTCGTTGTGCGGAGTCGGCTCCTCGGCCCGTTCACCGAGACCCCCGTCGAATCACCGACGATCCCGGAAGGCGCCGGCGTCGTCTGCGACGTCGAGACGCTCATCGACCAGGGCCCCGGCAGATACACCACACCCCCGTGTGTGCTCCAGGCCGCGGGGCACTACGTCTGGGTCGATCGCATCGAGCCCGAGGACACCCCGATCGAGTTGGGACGGGCATCGATCAGGCCGTGGCAGTCGGCGTTCGGCGTCGCGAGCGAGACGACGACCGTGCCTCCGCTGCCGAGCGTCGACGTCCCGCCGCCGGCCGCAGCCGGCACACCTCCGGGGGCCTCGGCGAGGCTGCCGGAGACCGGGGTCGACGATTCGTTCACGGCCACCGCGATCCTCGCCGGCGTCAGCCTGCTCGCCCTCGGTGCTGCACTGCGGCTTGCGCGGCGGCTCAGCCCTTCGCGAGCAGTGCCGTCAGCTGGGAGCGGTCGAGGTCGAGCCACGGTGCAGCGGGGTTCACGATGATCCCCGCGAGGTCCTCGTCGCTCAGCAGCGCCTTGGCGAGCTCCTCGCTCGTGAGCGGGTACGCGTCATCGCCTCTGCCGAGTGCGGCGATCTCGAGCGGCGAGGTGAAGACCTCGAGGAGGCGACGGTCGCCCATCCGGCTCTCCGCGATGCCGACGGCCGTCCGAACACCGTTCTCATCCACGTCGGCCCGACCGGCGACGAAGCAGCCGAACTCGGCGAGCGCCGCGACGACGCGCTCCTCGGCGTCGACGAGGCGAGGCTGCGACAGCGCCTGCTTCGCGGCGTTGTTGTTCCGTCCGTCACCCAGCATGCGCTTGACGAGCTCCTTCGGGATGACGGCGCTCATGCCTTCGGACGCCGGGTTCAGCACGATGCCCGCGTACGCGTCGCTCGTCGCCTGTTCCAGTGCCCACAGCGCTGGAACGGAGACGCCGTACAGCGTCTCGCCCTCGCTCCGCGCGTGTTCGAGGTCGAGCGATGACGTGTAGGCCAGCAGGAAGACCGCACCCTCGTCGTCGCGGTACACCCCGAGTGGGACGCGCCCCTCCGCCTGGCTCTCCGGGGAGATGCCCTCCGCGTTGGTCGACAGCAGGAGCTTGCCCTGCAGGCTCTGACGGAGCACGTGGAGCATGCCCCGCTGGTCCTCGGCCTCCGGCAGAGATGCCAGCGCCTGACCAAGATCTACGTTCTCCTCCGGCGCATCGGCGCGAGCCTGTTCCTCCTCGGCAGCCTCTGCCGCCTCCGGCTGCGCCAGCGCCGGCGCTGGACCGCCGAACGGCGTTGACACCCCCGTCACCGAGATCGACACGTGCGGCACCGGCGCCTCGTTCGCGTCGGAACCTTCTGGTGCGTCAGAAGCTGCAGTCGCGTCGGCCGCCTTCGGACTCGCCGCAGCGGCTCCGTCCGCTCCGTCGGCTCCTTCCGCTCCGGACGCAGCCCCGGCCGCGGTCAGATCGTCCGCACCGTCGGCGGCATCGGCGTCGGATGAGTTGCGCTTCGAGAACAGGCCCATGGAGCCAGCCTAGAGCGTCCTCGACGCCCTGGGCACACCGCTCAGATCTTCTCGATGGGCGCGATCTTGATCAGTAGCTTCTTCGCGCCGGCCGCGTCGAACTGGACATGAGCGATGCGCTTCGCGCCCTCACCCGTGACCTGATTGACCCGCCCCTCACCGAAGTCGGCGTGCTTGATGCGGTCTCCTGGAGCGAGTTCGAGGTCGCCGTTGTCGCGGACCTTGTTCGTGATGCGGTTCGCCCACACGGCCGGGTCGCCAGGAGCCTTGCTCGACCCGCCGGACCAGCGGGTGTCACCGGCGGATGCGCCCTCCGGAAGCGATCGGACCGACCATCGGTCCGTCGACGAACCGCGCTTGGCATTGAGCGCCCGCGACTGCGTTCCCCCACGACCGTTCACCGTTCCGGGCGACTGCCGCCACTCGATGAGGTCTGCCGGGATCTCCTGCAGGTACCGGCTCGGCAACGCGACGGCCGTCTCGCCGTACTGTGCCCGGGTCATCGCGAGCGACAGGTACAACCGCTGCTTCGCCCTCGTGATGCCCACGTAGAACAGGCGACGCTCTTCTGCCGGTCCGCCCGGCTCGTTGGCTGACATGCGGTGCGGGAGGAGGTCCTCCTCGATGCCGGTCAGGAACACGGCGTTGTACTCGAGCCCCTTGGCCGTGTGCAGCGTCATGAGCGACACACTGCCGGTCGCGTCGTCGAGATCGTCGGCCGCCGCGACGAGGGAGACCTCGGTCAGGAAGTCGAGGAGTGTGCCGTCCGGGTTGTTCTTCGCGAATTCTTTCGTCACCGCGATGAGCTCGTCGACGTTCTCCGCGCGCGCCTCGTCCTGCGGGTCGCGGCTCATCCGCAACGAGTCGAGGTAGCCGCTCTTGGACACGAGCAGGGTCAGCACGTCGCTCACGGCGACCGCCGACGCCGTGGACCGGTCGGATTCCGATGCCGCATCCAACAGTGCCTGCGCCTCGTCCAGAAGCGCCGACAGCGTCAAGATGGCGCCCGTCACCTTCGGCCCGAGCCCGAGGGCGTCCGCCTGCCGCATGGCTTCGCGGAAGCTCACGCCGTTGTTCTCGGAGAACGTCTGCAGCGCCGTCTCCGTCGCCGGGCCGATACCGCGCTTCGGGGTGTTGAGGATCCGTCGCAGTGCGAGGATGTCGGCCGGGTTCGCGACCGAGACCAGGTACGCGAGCGCATCCTTGATCTCGGCGCGTTCGTAGAACTTCGTGCCGCCCATGATCCGGTACGGCAGCGCGGCCCGGATGAAGATCTCCTCAAGCGCACGTGTCTGCGCGTTGGTCCGGTAGAACACCGCGATCTCGCTGTATGCGGTGCCTGCGCTGTGCAGCTTCTCGATCTCGTCGGCGATGAACTGCGCCTCGTCGTGGCCCGAATACCCCGTGAAGCCGACGATCTTCTCTCCGTCGCCGACGGCGGTCCAGAGCTTCTTGTCCTTGCGGTCGAAGTTGTTGGAGATCACGGCGTTGGCCGCGGAGAGGATGTTCTGCGTCGACCGGTAGTTCTGTTCCAGCAGCACGACCTTCGCACCTGGGAAGTCGCGCTCGAACTCGGTGATGTTGCGGATGTCGGCGCCGCGGAAGGCGTAGATGGACTGGTCGGAGTCGCCGACGACCGTCAACGACGCCCCTTCCGGGGCCAGGACGTCGAACTGCCCCGCGTCCGTCTGCGGGGCGCGCGTGAGCTCGCGGATGAGGGAGTACTGCGCGTGGTTCGTGTCCTGGTACTCGTCGACCAGGATGTGCCGGAACCGCTTCTGATACGTGGCAGCCACATGCGGGAATGCGCGGAAGAGGAAGACCGTCTGGCTGATGAGGTCGTCGAAGTCGAACGCGTTCGCGTCGGACAACGCCTTCGTGTACTTGCGGAAGATCTGCAGGAACACGACCTCCTGCGGGTCGTTCGTGTTGATCGTCCTCGCGTAGCTGTCCACGTCGGACAGCTCGTTCTTGAGTTTGGAGATCTTCGCGGAGGCGTTGGACGGGGTGAACCCGTACGCATCGGCTTCGAGTTCCTTGATGATCCGTTTCAGGAGCGCACGCTGGTCGCCGCTGTCGTAGATCGTGAAGTTCTTGGTGAACCCGAAGTGCTCCGCCTCGCGACGCAGGATGCGCACACACGCCGAGTGGAAGGTGGAGATCCACATGCCGGACGCGGCCTGGCCGACGAGCGCCTCGACCCGCTCGCGCATCTCGGCTGCAGCCTTGTTGGTGAACGTGATCGCGAGGATCTGGCTCGGCCATGCCTCGCGCTGTTCGAGCAGGAGGGCGACGCGACGCGTCAGCACACTCGTTTTGCCCGAGCCTGCGCCCGCGACGATGAGCAACGCCTGGCCCCGGTATTCGACGGCGATGCGCTGCTGCGGGTTCAGCCCCTCCAGCAGTCGTGCAGCGGCCGACGTGCCCGATTGCTCGCGCGAGTCCGAGCCCGCTGGCTCGCTGGGGATGGATGCCACGGGCCAGCCGACGATGACCGGTTGCACGGCGTCGGCGTTCGAAGAAGGAGTGCTCGCCATATCGTCATCAAGTCTAGGTGCAGCCCCCGACATGCCAGGCGCCGACGGCTACCCCAGTGAACGCCGCGCCGCCACGCCGAGGTCCGGCTGGTCGAGGAACACACCGTCGAGGCCGGTCGACAGGACGCTCGCGAACTCCGCCCGCCAATCGCCGTGCGCAGCCGGATCCTCGCCGAGGCGATTGCCGCGTGCGAGGAACGCGTTCTCCGGCCGCAGCGTCCAGGTGTAGACCACCAGTCCGGCCAGGTGCGCGCGCTCCACCAGGTCGGTCGTCCCCGTGACCGCTCCATCGGCGTCGACCACGAGGAGCATCGCCTTGTCGACGCTGATGCCGTCGACCGAACCTGCCAGTGCGGCCAGTCCGGCATCGGTCACCTGTTCCGCGTACGTCGGCGCGTCCTCCCCCAGCCGGGCGATGAGATCGGCCGGCCGTCCAGACTGCTCCACGAGGTAGATCAGCTCGGCTTCAACACCGCGCTCACGCAGCTGGAGCAGGACCGACTGCTCGAACGATTCGACGATGAGCCGGCCGTCCCTGGCATCCGAACCGAACCCGATGGCCTGCAGTTCCGCGGCGAACAGCTCGTCGAGCGGCAGGCCGATGGAGGCGAAGTGGCTCGCGTGCTTGATCTCGGCGACGATCTGCAACGGTCGCCCGGCAGCGAGGGACGCCTCGCGTGTGAGCTCGACCAGATCGACGAATCGCAGCAGTGGTTCCTGCCCGTCGAACGCCGCACTGCCCGGGCGGATGTCCGCGATGCGCTCCCTCGCGCGGAGCGTCGACAGTTCCTCCCAGGTGAAGTCCTCCGTGAACCAGCCGTCGAGCGTCTCCCCGTCCACAACACGCGTCGTGCGACGGTCCGCGAACTCGGGCCGGGTCGCGACATCGGTCGTCCCGGAGATCTCGTTCTCGTGGCGCAGGACGAGCACTCCGTCCTTCGAGGCGACGAGGTCCGGCTCGACCGCATCTGCTCCCTGCGCGAACGCGAGTTCGTACGATGAGCGCGTGTGCTCCGGGCGGTAGCCCGCCGCTCCGCGATGGCCGATGACGAGGGGCTTGTGTGGGGAGTCTGAACGCACCAGATCACTCTAACCGTGCGGCTTCCGCCCACCGCGAACTTCCGCTGGAACCGGCCCGTTCTCAGTGAATTCCGGTACTCTTGGTGCCAGAAGCGTCGTATGGCGCATCACCAGCCTCCACGACTGAGAGTAGGAATCAGCCATGGCACTCGACAACCCGGCGTTCTCCAAGAACCCGGCCTTCGCCCAGAACGGCGGCGCGCAAGCTGCGCAGGCCGCTCAGGCCTCCATGACGGCCGAGCAACTGCAGGCGCTCTACAACACCCCCACGTCCAACACGGTCGACACCTCGGACCGCATGACGGTCGAGGACACCATCTGGAAGACGCTCGGTGGGTTCGCCGTCCTCGTCGCCCTCGCGGTGGTCTCCTGGATCTGGACGGGCAACAGCGGCACGTCCCTCCCGATGATCGTCGGCCTCGTCGGCGGTCTGGTCCTCGGACTCGTCAACTCCTTCAAGAAGGAGCCGGTCGCCGGCCTCATCCTCGCCTACGCGGCGTTCCAGGGTCTGTTCATCGGCGGTATCTCGAAGCTCTACGAGACCCTGTGGAGCGGTGTCGTCCCGCAGGCCATCCTCGCCACCCTCGCGGTCGTCGGCGTCACGCTGGCCCTCTTCGCCAGCGGCAAGGTCCGCGCGTCCAAGAAGGTCACCAAGGTCTTCCTCGTCGCCATCGTCGGCTACGGCGTCTTCCAGCTGCTGAACCTGGTCCTCGTGTTCACCGGCGTCATCCAGAGCCCGTTCGGCCTCTACGGCACAACGATCTTCGGTATCCCGCTCGGCGTCGCCATCGGCATCTTCGCGGTGCTCATGGGCGCGTACTCGCTCGTGCTCGACTTCGACTTCATCCAGCGTGGTGTGCAGAACCGTGCACCGCGCAAGTACGGCTGGAGCGGCGCGTTCGGCATCATGGTGACGGTCGTCTGGATCTACGTCGAGATCCTGCGTCTGCTCGCCATCTCGCGCAACTGACAACTCGTCGCGCGCATTCGTCGAGAGGCCCGTTCCCGTCTGGGAGCGGGCCTCTTGCGTCGGCGGATGCACTCTGGACATGATGAAGGCCCGCTCCCCTGGGGGAACGGGCCTTCATCATCGGCACTCAGCCGAGCGGGATCACTCCCACTCGATGGTTCCCGGTGGCTTCGAGGTGACGTCGAGAACCACGCGGTTCACGTCCTTGACCTCGTTGGTGATGCGGTTGCTGATGCGAGCCAGCACGTCGTACGGCAGGCGCGTCCAGTCGGCCGTCATGGCGTCCTCGGAGGAGACAGGGCGCAGCACGATGGGGTGGCCGTAGGTGCGGCCGTCGCCCTGGACGCCCACGGAACGGACGTCGGCGAGCAGGACGACCGGGCACTGCCAGATCTCCTGGTCGAGGCCGGCTGCCGTGAGCTCCTCACGGACGATGGCGTCTGCGTCGCGCAGCAGGTCGAGGCGCTCAGCCGTGACCTCACCGACGATGCGGATGCCGAGACCTGGGCCGGGGAACGGCTGGCGGCCGACGATGACCTCCGGCAGGCCGAGCTCGCGGCCGATGGCGCGTACCTCGTCCTTGAAGAGGGTGCGGAGCGGCTCGACGAGCTCGAACTGCAGGTCCTCCGGCAGTCCGCCGACGTTGTGGTGGCTCTTGATGTTGGCCGTGCCGGTTCCGCCGCCGGACTCGACGACGTCCGGGTAGAGCGTGCCCTGCACGAGGAACTTGATCGGCTCCCCGCCCTCAGCTGCTTCTGCGACGAGTGCCGCTTCAGCCTGCTCGAAGGTGCGGATGAACTCGCGACCGATGATCTTGCGCTTCTGCTCCGGATCGCTCACGCCGGCGAGGGCCGTCATGAACTGCTCACGGGCATCGACCGTAACGAGGCGCACACCGGTGGCTGCGACGTAGTCCTCCTCGACCTGGCGGCGCTCGTCCTTGCGGAGGAGGCCGTGGTCGACGAAGACGCAGACGAGCTGGTCGCCGACGGCCTTGTGCACGAGTGCGGCTGCAACCGCAGAGTCGACGCCGCCGGAGAGGCCGCAGATGACCTGGCCCTCGCCCACCTGGGCGCGGATTCGATCGACCTGCTCTGCGATGACGTTGCCGCTGTTCCAGTCGGCTGGGATGCCGGCCGCGCGGTGGAGGAAGTTCTCGAGCACCTGCTGGCCGTAGTCGCTGTGCTTGACCTCCGGGTGCCACTGCACGCCGTACAGGCCGCGCTCGACGTTGCTGAACGCGGCGACGGGGGTCGACGCTGTGGAGGCGAGGACCGCGAAGCCCTCCGGGGCCTTCGACACGGAGTCGCCGTGGCTCATCCACACGTTCTGGTCGGCCGGCTGACCGTCCAGGAGCACACTGTCGGTGATCGTGAGCGATGCGTCGGTGGCGCCGTACTCGCGGGCGCCGGTCTGTGAGACCTCGCCGCCGAGCTGCTTCGCCATGACCTGGAAGCCGTAGCAGATGCCGAAGGTGGGGATGCCGAGCTCGAGGATGCCCTCGTCGAGCGACGGCGCACCGTCCTCGTAGACGCTCGAAGGCCCGCCGGACAGGACGATGCCCACCGGGTTCTTCTCGGCGATCTCGGCCGCGGTGACCGTGTGGGGCACGATCTCGGAGTACACACCGGCTTCGCGCACACGGCGTGCGATCAGCTGGGCGTACTGCGCACCGAAGTCGACGACGAGCACGGGCCTTGGCCCCTGGATCGTCGCCGCGTCGGGTGACGCTGTGGTGGGTTCTGTCACTGCATTGACTCCACGGATTGTGCGGTCAGCTCGGATTCGCGACCAGCGAGGTAGCCCTTCACTTCGCGCGGGATCCGGCGTTCGAAGTAGAAGGAGAGGAACGGGACGACGCCGCCGAGGGCGATCCACAGGAACTTCAGGAAGTTCCAGCGCATGAGGCTCCACACACGGAAGTCGGCGAAGAGGTACACGACGTAGAACCAGCCGTGCACGATGAGGAGACCGGTGCTGAGGTTGACGGCCTTGACGGATCCCTCGGGCACGAAGGCCAGGAATCCGTAGGCGCCGCCGAGCTCCAGCTCGAGGCCGAAGATGTACTTCATGATCATCTCGCCGCAGAGGGCGAGGAGGAGCACACCGGTGATGGGCGCGGAGATCTGATAGAACTTCAGCGCGCTCCGGATGGCAGGAAACGTCTCAGGTTTCGGCTGGAGAGGCATGGGTTCAGTCTACCCGGGGCAGGCTGGGCGTCGGACCGGCCGCATCGGCCCCATCGGTCCCTCCGGACCCTCCGGACCCTCCGGACAGGAAGTCCTCGTATTCCTCCCGCTCGCGTTCCCAGGCGTCCTTCGCGAGTCGGTACCAGAGGAACACGGCGAATCCGGCGAACACGACCCATTCCACCGCATAGAACACGTTGAGCCAGTTGAGCTCCACCTCCTGGCTGGGAGCCGGCGATGCGATGGCTTCGAGACCTGGGAGCGCCTGGTCGTCGACGACGAACGCCGTGTACACGACGACGCCGTCCATGTGCTGCCAGCGCCCGAGGAGGTCGGCGACCGACATCGCGTTGATGTCCATCGGGTCGACGTTCGCCGCATTGGCGGACGGACCCTCCGGCGGCGTCAGCCGACCGGTCAGTTCCACCTGGCCGCCGATGGCGGAGCGGTTGAGCTTCGCGACGGCGTCGGTTGCGACGCTGCGATCCGGCGTCCAACCGATCGCGACGGCGAGTCCGGCCTGGTCGCTCCGGTCGGTTGCGAGGTGTCCGGTGACCCAGTACCCCAGCTCACCGTGGTTGACCCGGTTGCCGACGACGAGGTAGTCCCCCGGCACCCAGGTGCCGTCGACCGTGACCTTCTGCCCTGCTGCGGCTTCGATGATGCCCTTGCCCGGCTTCAGCACGTCGTCGAGCGCACGCGGCGTCTCGGTGTCCTGGCTGACGACCTGACCGGATTCGATCGCGCGCGACAGCTGCCATTGGCTCAGTGCGGCGAAGGCAGCGGCCACGGCGAGTGCGAGGAACAGGAGCGCGATCCATCTGGGGCGCACCATCAGGGAGATGAGGGTTCCCGGTTTGGCCGGGATGTCGCTAGTAATCGGGTTCTCGCTTTCGCACAGGGGGGTCGTCTGACTGGTTCATCGCCTGCTCGACGAGGCGGTCGATGGCGGCTTGCTCGGTCTCGGTCGTCGGCGCGTCCGGATCCTCGGTCGCCGTCGCCGCTTCGACGAGGGCGATCTCCTCGTCGACGATGGGGTTGGTCTTCGTCTGCCGTGTGCGCTTCTTCTTGCCTGTGCGCAGCACGAACGCACCGATCCGTTCGGACTGGCCGGCGACGATGGGGCCCATGATCGCCATGATGAGCACGTACAGGCCCGCGAACGGTTGGATGCGCGGGTCGAGTCCTGCGCTGAGCGAGAGGGTCGCGAGGATGAGCGCGAATTCGCCGCGGTTCTGCAGGATCACCGACGCGTTGATGCCGGCCTGCGGCCCCAACTTGTTGAGCCAGGCGACGAACTGCCCGGCGACGACGTTCAGGAAGACCGTCATCAGCACGGCGATCACCACGGGCAGGATGACCGTGCCGAACTTCGACGCGTCGAGCGCGAGGCCGAAATTCAGGAAGAAGAACGCGCCGAAGACGTCGCGCAACGGCACGGCGACCTGTTCGATCTTGTTCCGGAAGCGCGTCGCACCGAGGACCAGGCCGATGAGGAAGGCGCCGATGGCGTCGGTCACGCCGAGGAGTTCGCCGATGCCGCCGAACGCGACCGCGAGTCCGAAGAACAGGATCGTGAAGAGCTCGTCGTCTTTGGTCCGGAAGAGCCTCGATACGAGCTTCCCGCCGAACCTCGCCACGGCGAACATCACGAGGATGAAGGTGAACGCGATGGCGAGCTTCCCGATCACGGGCCACAGCTCGGTCTCGCCGCTCAGCACAACGCCGACGATCGCGAGGTAGATGGCGATGAAGATGTCCTCCACCACGGTCACCCCGAGGATCATCGGGGTCTCGGCGTTCGTCAGCCGTTTGAGCTCGATGAGGAGTTTGGTGACGATCGCACTCGAACTCGTCGCGGTGATGCCGGCGATGATGAGCGCTTCACGGGTGCCCCAGCCCACGAGGAAGCCGAACACGAGGCCGGCCGCCATGTTGACGAGGATGTAGGAGCCGCCGGAGATGATGAGTTTGCCTGCGTTGCCGATGAACTCGTCCTGGTCGAATTCCAGTCCGAGGTTGAACAGCAGCAGGATGAGGCCGAAGACCGCGATGAGTTCGATCTGCGCGCCGGGGAAGTTGAGTGGGAACCAGCCGGTGTGCGGGCTCGCGAGCAGGCCGACGAGCATGTACACCGGGATGGAGGGCAGCCCGATGAGCTTCCCCAGGCGGCCGAGCGCGTAGGCGATGACGAAGAGGGCCCCGAGGACCACGAGGTCCTGACCGACGTTGGAGCCCTCGGCTGCGGCGGCGAAGTGCATGCCTAGCCTCCGGGCGGAGCGTCCACGGCGACCTTGGTCTTCAGCTCACCGGAGCGGAAGTAGGTGAACGCCTTCGCGACCTTCTCTGGGCTGCCGGCGACGACGAGTGTGTCGCCGGGGAAGACCCGGAAGTCTGCTGCAGGTGCCGGGTTCGCGGATTCTCCGCGGACGACGGCCACGACGGTCAGTCCGACCATGCCCTTCTCGGCCGGGTTGCCGAGCGGCTGACCGGCGATGTGGTCCTCGTAGTCGACGGTGAACCAGTCGATGCTGAGGCCGGGGATCTGGTCGAGTGCGGTGAGCGATTCCGTGATCTGCGTGCCACCGAGGAGTTCTGCGAGGGTGTGCGCCTCGTCTTCGTTGAGGCGGAGCGACACCTTGGTGGCGTCTGCGCCGTCCTCGTAGTCGGCGAAGGTGATGAGGTCGCTGTGGCCGGAGCGGTGGGCGATGACGCCGACTTTGCCGCCGTCATCGGTGACGAAGGTGTGCAGGACTCCCACCCCGGGAAGTTTGACCCGCCGAACATCCACCATGTTGAACTCCTCAGGCTTGTTGTGGCAGTCCTTCAAGTGTATCCGCCCCGCCTGTCCCCTCGTCCCGAGTTCGCCCACGGCTCAGCGCGCTGCGCTCGCTCCCCGTTCCTCCCCGCCTCGCCGCCGCCCCCTCGTCCCCGCTCCTCCTCGCCCCCGCTCTCTGATCCTTGTGCAGCGCGATGCGCTCGCGCACGCACGCCCCGGCGCCGCGAGCGCGGGTCGCAGCCACCCCGCGCTCGCGGCACAGACCCGCGCTCGCACCCGTGCACCCCACGGTTGGAGAGTTCTCCACACGCCTCGAACGACGCGAGTTGTCCACAATTGTGCGATGTCCACCGATGCGGCGCCTCACGGTGCGCGACCGTGAGACATGACCGATGCACAACTCGCCGCCATCGTGCGGCCAGACGGATTCCTCCTCACCCGTGACGCCCGTGCGATCGGCGCCGACCGGCTCATCGAGCGGGCACGACGCGATGGCAGGCTCGTCCGACTCCGCACGGGAGTGCACATGCTGGCGACGAACTGGGCGAGGCTGACGCCGGATCAGCAGTACCGCGCGCACGTCCGGGCGGCTGCGCTCGTGCTCCGGAAGGATGCCGTGTTCAGCCACTACTCCGCGGCCTCGCTGTGGGAGCTCCCGATCATCGGCCCCTGGCCGAGCGCTGTGCACACCATCACGACCGGCGACGCCGGCGGTCGATCCGCGCCGGGCATCATCCGCCACACGACCTCCGCCGTGTTCAACAGTGGCATCCGTGCAGGACACGCCGTCACCGCTGTCCCGCGGACCGTTCTCGATCTCGCGATGTCTGCTCCGCTCGCAAGCGCCGCCGCGGCAGCCGATCGCGCTCTCCGATCCGAGCTCACCACTCGGGACGAGCTCCAGTCGGAACTGAACGCCTGTGTGAGCCGCCGCGGCACACGGCAGGCGAAGTACGTGATCGACTTCGCCGACGGCGCCGCAGACAACGGTGGAGAATCGTTGATGCGCCTCCAGCTCCGACTGCTCGGTTTCCCTCCCCCACGGCTGCAGCACGCATTCTTCGACGCGGACGGCCACATCGGCAATACCGATGCGGACTGGCCGGAGTACGGCGTGGTGCTCGAATTCGACGGCAAGCAGAAATACGTCAACGACGAGTACACCCGCGGACGGTCGGCGGCCGACATCGTGCTCGCCGAGAAACGACGCGAGGACCGGCTGCGCGCGCTCGGTCTGCGCGTCGTCCGCATCACCTGGGCCGATCTCCACGACCCGGTGCGCCTCGCGCGCATCCTCGAGGCAGCCGGAGTGCCCCGGATGACCGCGACCGCCCCGATGCTCCGCGCCTCCGCATGAATCCGCTCTACTTCGCGAGCGCGGGCTTGCGCCGTGAGCGCGGGCTCGGTCGCCCCCGCGCTCGCGGCATCAACCCGCGCTCACACCGTCACGCGCCGCGGCGCCCGCTCGGCCTAGTCGCCGGGGACGATGTCGGGAGCCTCCAGGCGCACGCGGTCGGCGGACTCGTCGTTCGGCTGCTCCTGGGACGCGCGCTCAGCGGCAACGCGCTTGAGATAGAAGTTCACCTCTTTGTCGACGCGGGCCTCGTCCCAACCGAGCACCTCCCCCATGAGCTTCGCGGCGACGGGAGCTGCCGAGACACCCCGGTCCCAGGCTTCGATCGAGATGCGCGTCCGCCGTGCAAGGACGTCCTCGAGGTGCAACGCGCCCTCGTGGGACGCCGCGTACACGACCTCTGCGCCGATGTAGTCGTCGGCGCCAGGCAGCGGATCGGCGAGTTCCGGACGATGCTTGATCAGATCGAGCACCTCGTCCGCGAGCACACCGTACCGGTTGAGCAGGTGTTCGATCCGCGCCTCATGGACCTTGAACGCCTTCGCGATCTTGCCCCGCTTGTTCCAGGCGGCCTGGTATCCCTCCGCCCCGAGGAGCGCGATGTTCTCGGTCGCGCTCGCGGGGATCTTGCCGTCGAGCGCGTCCACCGCCGCATCGATCGCGTCCTTCGCCATCACCCGATACGTCGTCCATTTGCCACCGGCGATGACGACGAGCCCGGGCACGGAATGCGCGACGAGGTGCTCACGCGACAGCTTCGAGGTCTGCTCCGACTCGCCCGCGAGCAGTGGGCGCAACCCGGCGTAGACGCCTTCGACGTCCTCGCGGGTGAGCGGGACGGCAAGCACCTTGTTGACGTGCTCCAACAGATAGTCGATGTCGGCAGCCGTCGCCGCAGGATGCGCCTTGTCGAGATGCCAGTCGGTATCGGTCGTGCCGATGAGCCAGTGCCGGCCCCACGGGATGACGAACAGCACGCTCTTCTCGGTGCGCAGCAGCAGGCCCATGTTCGACTGGAACCGGTCGCGCGGCACCACGAGGTGGATGCCCTTCGATGCGCGCACCTTGAACTGGCCGCGCTCACCGACCATCGACTGCGTGTCGTCGGTCCAGACACCCGTCGCGTTGACGACCTGCTTGGCGCGGATCTCGAATCGCTCGTCGGTCTGCAGATCGTGTGCGTTCACCCCGACGACGCGCTGCCCGACCTTGATGAACCCTTCGACCCTGACTCTGCTCGCGACATGGGCGCCATACGACGAGGCCGTACGCGCGAGCGACGCGACGTAGCGTGCGTCGTCGACTTGCGCGTCGTAATAGGTGAGCCCGCCGACGAACGCGTCCGCCTTGAGGCTCGGGATCGAGCGCAGCACCTGACGCTTCGACAGGTGGCGGTGGTGCGGGACGCCAGGAGGACGCCCGCCCGTCCAGCTGAAGGCGTCGTACAGCAACATGCCCGCACCGATGTAGAGACGCTCGAACACCGGCTTGTTCAACGGATAGAGGAACCGCACGGGCTTCACGAGGTGCGGGGCGATGCGCTGCAGCAGCAACCCGCGCTCGATGAGCGCCTCACGGACGAGACGGAAATCGAGCTGCTCCAGGTATCGGATGCCGCCGTGCACGAGCTTCGACGACCTGCTCGACGTCCCGCTCGCCCAGTCGCGAGCTTCGAGGAGCCCCGTGCTCAGTCCTCGGGTGACCGCGTCGAGCGCACTGCCGGTTCCGACGATGCCACCACCCACCACGAGGATGTCGAGCTCGTTCGATTTGAGCGCTTCGATCGCAGCAGCCCGCTCTTCCTGACCGAGCTTGGTGGACCGTGTGATGCCGTTCGTGGTGGTCGTTGTCATCGTCGAACTCCGCTCTCCGGTTCGCCCCGAAAGCTCCTGCGACAGCAGGCGCTCGTCGTCGAGGCTCTCCTTCCGAGGCTAGTGCGACTGGTAGGGAGCTACAACCACTTCGACCCGCTGGAATTCTTTGAGATCCGAGTAGCCGGTGGTCGCCATCGAGCGGCGCAGTGCACCGATCAGGTTGGCCGTGCCGTCCGAGACGGGCGACGGGCCGTAGAGGATCTCTTCGAGCGGTGCGACGGTGCCGACCTCTACGCGACGTCCACGAGGCAGGTGCGGGTGGTGCGCCTCCGCACCCCAGTGCCAACCGCCGCCTGGGGCGTCGGTCGCACGCGCGAGCGCTGTTCCGAGCATCACGGCGTCCGCGCCCATGGCGACGGCCTTGACGATGTCGCCGGAGGTGCCGAGACCACCGTCGGCGATGACGTGGACGTAGCGTCCGCCCGACTCGTCCAGGTAGTCACGACGTGCACCGGCGACATCGGCGACCGCCGTGGCCATCGGTGCGTGGATGCCGAGCGATGCGCGGGTGGTCGATGCCGCACCGCCGCCGAAGCCGACGAGCACACCGGCAGCACCGGTCCGCATGAGGTGCAGCGCAGCCGTGTAGGTGGCGGCGCCGCCGACGATGACGGGGACGTCGAGCTCGTAAATGAACTTCTTGAGGTTGAGCGGCTCCTGGTTCTTGGAGACGTGCTCGGCGGAGACGGTCGTTCCGCGGATGACGAAGAGGTCGACACCGGCGGCGACGACGGTCTCGTACAGTTCCTGGGTGCGCTGCGGCGAGAGCGCAGCGGCGACGGTGACGCCTGCGGCACGGATCTCGGCGAGGCGAGCGGTCACGAGCTCAGGCTTGATGGGCGCCGCGTAGATCTCCTGCATGCGCGACGTCGCACGCCCGGCCGGCAGGGAGCGGATCTCTGCGAGCAGGGGCTCCGGGTTCTCGTACCGCGTCCAGAGGCCCTCGAGGTCGAGGACGCCGACGCCGCCGAGCTGGCCCATCATGATGGCGGTCGTCGGCGAGACGACGGAGTCCATCGGTGCTGCGAGCACGGGGATCTGGAACTGGTACGCGTCGATCGCCCAGGAGACGGAGACGTCTTGGGGGTCGCGGGTCCTCCGGGAAGGCACCACTGCGATGTCGTCGAATGCGTAGGCGCGACGTGCGCGCTTCGACCGGCCGATCTCGATATCCATACTCACGAACTCAGCCTACCGGTAGGGGTGTCCGGAACAGGATTCGTGCTCCGGGTCCGGGCGTGGATCAACACCGCGGCGATGGCTGTGCTCCGGAAACGGCGAAGGCCCCGTCGCGTGAGCGAACGGGGCCTTCGGGCGACGGGCCGACTACTTGCGGTAGTTTGGCGCCTCCACCATCAGCTGCACGTCGTGCGGGTGCGATTCCTTGAGTCCGGCCGGCGTGATGCGGACGAACTTGCCCTTCGCCTTCAGCTCGGGGATCGTGCGCGCACCGACGTAGAACATCGTCTGGCGCAGGCCGCCGATGAGCTGGTAGGCGACAGCCGAGACCGGTCCGCGGTACGGCACCTGGCCTTCGATGCCCTCTGGGATGAGCTTGTCGTCCGTGGGGACATCGGCCTGGAAGTAGCGGTCCTTGGAGTAGGACGTCTTCTTGCCACGCGTCTGGAGGGCGCCGAGGGATCCCATGCCGCGGTAGTTCTTGAACTGCTTGCCACCGACGAACACGAGGTCGCCCGGGCTCTCGTCCGTTCCGGCGAGGAGCGAACCGAGCATCACGGTGTCCGCGCCGGCGACGAGCGCCTTCGCGATGTCGCCCGAGTACTGCAGACCGCCGTCGGCGATGAGCGGGACGCCGGCCTCGCGAGCAGCGAGCGACGCCTCGTAGACGGCGGTGACCTGCGGCACACCGACACCGGCGACGACGCGCGTGGTGCAGATGGAGCCAGGGCCGACGCCGACCTTGATGGCGTCGGCGCCTGCGTCGATGAGCGCCTGGGCGCCGGAACGCGTCGCGACGTTGCCGCCGATGATGTCGACGTTCGCGAACGCGGGGTCCGCCTTGAGCTTGCGGATGACGTCCAGCACACCGGCGCTGTCACCGTTGGCCGTGTCGACGACGAGGACGTCGACACCGGCGTCGAGGAGCGACCCTGCACGGCTCCACGCGTCGCCGAAGAAGCCGATGGCTGCACCGACGCGCAGGCGGCCGTCGTCGTCCTTCGTGGCGAGCGGGTACTTCTCGCTCTTCTCGAAGTCCTTGACCGTGATGAGGCCCTTGAGCTTGCCGGCCTCGTCGACGAGCGGCAGCTTCTCGATGCGGTGCTTCGCGAGGAGCGCCATGACCGTGTTGCGGTCGGTGCCGACCGGTGCCGTGATGAGACCGGTGCTGGTCATGACTTCGCTGACCTTCGTGGTCGCCTTCTCGAACGGCGAGACGAAGCGCATGTCGCGGTTCGTGACGATGCCGACGAGGATGCCCTCGCCGTTGACGACGGGCAGACCGGAGATGCGGAACTGGCCGCAGAGCTCGTCCACCTCTGCCACGGTGGCGTCGGGCGTTGTGGTGACGGGGTTCGTGATCATGCCGGACTCGCTGCGCTTCACCCGGTCGACCTGGTCGGCCTGGTCCGCGATGGAGAGGTTGCGGTGCAGCACGCCGAGGCCGCCCTCACGAGCCATGGCGATGGCCATGCGCGCTTCGGTCACCGTGTCCATGGCGCTCGAGAGGAGCGGGGTGGCGACGGAGATCCGCCTGGTCAACCGCGACGACGTGTCCGCTTCGCTGGGGATGACGTCGGTGTGCCCGGGCAACAGCAGGACGTCGTCATACGTGAGTCCTACAAAACCGAACGGATCAGGCTGGTCCATCTTTCCCTTTCATCAGCACGTCATCCGCATCGGGATGTCAAAAAACACCGGAAGGGCGGACCGTTCCGGCGATATCTCCATGGTAACCGAGTGTTACGCGCCGCTATTCCCACGTTCCTGGGAATCATGCAACGGACATCCGGACGAGCATGCCGTCATGCCGTCCGCGCGACGGGCTCGGCGCGTCGCGCACGCCGACCGGACAGCAGCAGGTCGACCGTGAGGACGGCGAGCGCGACCCAGACGAGGCCGAACCCGAGCCAACGCTCCGGCGGCATCGGTTCGTGGAGGATCGCGACCCCGACGATGAACTGCAGCACGGGTGCGCAGTACTGCACGAATCCCATCCAGGTGAGCGGAAGGCGACGCGCCGCAGAGGCGAAGAAGAGCAGCGGGACGGCCGTGATGACCCCGGCGCTCACGAGCAGGAGGGTGTGCCACACGCTCACCGTGCCGAAGGTCAGCCCGCCCATCACACTGACGACGATGAGCTGCACGATCGCGACGGGGGTGAGCCACACGGTCTCGATCGTCAACCCGGACACGGCATCGACCGAACCGCCGACGAGTTTCTTGATGTAGCCGTAGAACCCGAACGAGAATGCGAGCACGAGCGCGATCCACGGCAGGCTCCCGTAGCCGATCGCGAGGACGAGCACGGCGAGCAGACTCACGCCCACGGCGACCCACTGCGCCGGTCGCAACCGTTCCCGCAGGAAGAAGACGCCGAGGAAGACGGTCACGATCGGGTTGATGAAGTAGCCGAGCGACGCCTCCACGACGTGCCCGGTGAGCGTCGCGAAGACGTAGGTGAGCCAGTTCACATAGATGAGCGCGCCGGCCGCGCCCATCGTGAACATGATCCGCGGCTGCCGGAGCAGGGCGATGAGCTTCCGCCAGGTGCGGGTCGCCGTGATCAGGACGACGCAGAAGACGAGGGAGAACAGCACGCGCCATGCAACGACCTCGAGTGCGCCGGCCGGAGCGAGGGCGATGAAGTACAGCGGGAGGAAGCCCCACAGCCCGTAGGCGGCGAACGCGTACACCAGGCCGCTTCGGCTGTGCGCGGGCCGCTTTGCACCGGAACCCGACCCACCAGCTCCAGAGGCCACGCCACCTCCAGCGCCGGCACCACCGGCCGTCCCAGCACCCGAACCTACTTCGCTCGGAGTCGTTGTTGCGGCGGGATCGGATGGTGTCTGCATTGTTCTCATCGTACGTGGCGGAAACAGCACGGTCGCTCGGTTAACAGACACAGCCCGGATGGTTTCCGCCATCCGGGCTGTGGTGTTGCGAAGTTGCTGGTGTCCTAGCGGACGACGACTGCGAGGACGTCGCGAGCGGACAGGACCAGGAAGTCCTCACCGGCGTACTTGACCTCGGTGCCACCGTACTTGGAGTAGATCACCTTGTCGCCGACGGCGACGTCGAGGGGGACGCGGTTGCCGTTGTCGTCGATGCGACCGGGGCCCACTGCCACGACCTCGCCCTCCTGGGGCTTCTCCTTGGCGGTGTCAGGGATGACCAGACCGGACGCGGTGGTCTGCTCTGCCTCGACCTGCTTGATGACGATGCGATCCTCGAGCGGCTTGATGGAGACCGACACGGTTGACCTCTTTCTTAAGACGAAGACGTGTTAGCACTCTCATTGTGAGAGCGCTAATTCCAGTCTAGGGATGTTCTGGCACTCACGCAACGCGAGTGCCAACCTGCGACTGATACCGTTGCCGGATGCACAGTGCCATCGCAGGGAAGCGCTGACGTGGAACGCAGCGAACTCGTCGAACTCCTGACCGCTGACGGCCTCCGACTGCTCGATTCCCTCCCACCGTACCCGTCCAAGGACGAAGCCGTGCGACTCGTCGGCAGGCTCCGCGCGGACGGGCACTCCCCCGCACTCGTCGCGGCCGTGCTGACGCAGTCGCGTCTCCGGGCGAAGGCCACCGCGAAGTTCGGGCCGTTCGCCGAGCGCATGCTCTTCACGGAGGCCGGCCTTGAGCAGGCGACGCGACTCCCGGTCGCCGCGCTGCACGCCGGTCGCTTCGCGCAGGCCGACGTCCGTCGCGTCGCCGACCTCGGCTGCGGCATCGGTGCAGACGCGATGGCCATGGCCGCGATCGATCTCGACGTCACCGCTGTCGACATCGACGAGGTCACGGCCGCCATCGCGAGCTACAACCTCGCCCCCTTCCCGAACGCGAGCGTGCGCAATGAGCCCGCGGAAGGCATCGATCTCGGAGCATTCGACGGGGTCTACTTCGATCCGGCCAGGCGCACGGCCGGCCACGGCAATACGAGCCGGCTGACCGATGCCGCAGACTACACGCCATCGCTCGACACGGTGTGGGACGCTGCCGGGCGCCTGCCGACGGGCGTGAAGTTCGGGCCGGGCTTCGACCGGAGCCTCATCCCCGCCGAAGCCGAGGCGCAGTGGGTGTCTGTCGATGGCGCGCTCGTCGAGATGGGCCTGTGGTTCGGTGCGCTCGCACGCCCGGGGATCAAGCGGTCCGCGCTGCTCATCGACGACGACGGCCATCACGAGCTCCACGCAGAGGCCGATGTGGACGATGCCGCCGTGCGTCCGCTCGGCGAGTACGTCTTCGAACCGGACGGGTCGGTCATCCGTGCCCGTCTCATCGGCATGCTCGCCGAACAGCTGGGCGCCAGGATGCTGGGGGCCGGCATCGCGTATCTGACCGGCGACGCAGCGGTCGCGTCTCCGTTCGCGACGGCGTTCCGGGTCCTCGAACGGCTCCCGATGGACGAGAAGACGCTCAAGCGCGCGATGAAGGAGCGTGGCATCGGCGTCCTGGAGATCAAGAAGCGCGGCGTCGACGTCGATCCGGCAGCGCTGCGACGCAGGCTCTCGCTCAAGGGCGACCGTCAGGCGACCGTCATCCTGACGCGCGTCGACGGCAAGCACACCGCGCTCCTCGTCGAGCGCGTCGCCTAGCCAGGCCCGCGTAGGCGTGAGCGCGGGTCTCCACCGCGAGCGCGGGCTGTACGCGCACCGCGCTCACGAACAGGTGCGCGCGCGCAACCCGTCAGGAACGCAGATACCCGATGATCGTCACGATGCTGTAGGTCAACCACCCGGCGGACAGCACCAGACCGACGAAGCCCGTGACGATGCCGGTGAGCGCGAATCCGCGACGGGTGGTCTCACGCTGCCGGCTGAGGAAGCCGAGCACGATCGCGGCGATCGAGAACGGGAATCCCCATCCGACGAAGATCGAGATGACGAGACCGATGATCCCCGTGACGAGGGCCCAGACGGCGCGAGTCGACGTCTGCGGCAGCTGGCGGGCGCCCGGCCCGTGGTACTCGCCCTGGTACGCGGGGTATCCGCCGGTGCTCGGCGCCTGATAGATCGCGGTCGGCACCGTCTGCAGGAAGGTGGGCTGCTGCTGGTACTGCGCCTGCGGCTGTCCGTGCGACGGCTGGGCCGGCTGCTGGTAGAGCCCCGGCTGCGCCTGCGGCACCTGTCCCGTCGGCGGGTAGAGCGGCGGGTACGGCTGCTGCTGCGCGGGAGGCGCCACCGGCTGCTGCACTGGCGGCAGCACAGGAGGCACGACAGGCTGCTGCACAGGCTGCACGACAGGCTGCTGCACAGGCTCCGACTGCCGCCCTGGCTCGACGGGAGGGATCGTCTGATCGGTCATGGAGTCTCCTCTGCTCGCACGCAGCCGGGCGATGTCGCACCGATGCCGCACGCCGCCATCCTATGCGTTCGTGATCAGCGGACCTGGATCTCCGTCACCGGCAGCGTCGAATCCGCCCCGAAGTCGAGCGACGACGGCTCGTTCCCGGCCGTGATGAGCTGGGACGCGAGCGCCGCGATCATCGCCCCGTTGTCGGTGCAGAGTTGCAGCGGCGGGATGCGGAGCGCGATGCCGGCCGCCGCGGTGCGCTCGGCTGCGACCTCGCGGAGACGGGCGTTCGCGATGACGCCGCCGCCGAGGAGCAGGCGGGGAACGCCGAGGTCGGTGCAGGCGGCGATCGCCTTGGTCACGAGCACGTCGACGACCGCCTCCCGGAAGCTCGCGGCGACGTCGGCGGTCGGGACGACCTCACCGGCGTCCTCCCGTGCTTCGACCCATCTGGCGACGGCGGTCTTCAGCCCGGAGAACGAGAAGTCGTAGCGATGCGCCGCCATGTCCTTCGGCAGGCTCAGGCCGCGCGGGAACCGGATCGCCTTGGGGTCGCCGGAGGCTGCGGCACGGTCGATCTGCGGACCGCCGGGGTACGGCAGCCCGAGGACACGTGCGACCTTGTCGAAGGCCTCGCCGGCCGCATCGTCGATCGTCTCGCCGAGCAGTTCGACGTCGGAGACGAGGTCCCGCACGAGGAGGAGTGAGGTGTGCCCGCCCGAGACCAGCAGGGCGATGGTCGGATATTCGAACGGCCCGTCCGCGGTGTCGAGGATGTCCGCGCCAACGTGGCCGACGAGGTGGTTGACGGCGTAGAGCGGCTTCCCGAGCGACACCGCGAGCGCCTTGGCAGCCCCGACGCCGACCATCAGCGCACCGGACAACCCCGGCCCGCTCGTCACGGCGACGGCGTCCAGTTCCTGCAGGGTCACGCCGGCTTCGGCGAGCGCCGCGGCGATCGTCGGTTCGAGGGCTTCGAGGTGTGCGCGCGCAGCGACCTCGGGGACGACGCCGCCGTATCTGGCGTGCTCGTCCATGCTCGACGCGATCGTGTTGGACAGCAGGGTGCGTCCGCGGACGATGCCGATGCCGGTCTCGTCGCAGCTCGTCTCGATCCCGAGGACGAGCGGTTCGTCGCGGTTCATGACTGGTTCTCCGTGGTCTCGGCGATGGGGGTGGGCGGCACGGCAGCACCGGGCACCGCAGCAGCTCCAGGCACCGCAGCAGCTCCAGGCACCGCAGCAGCTCCAGGCACCGCAGCAGCTCCAGGCAC
>NZ_JBMOUH010000006.1:0-309272 GCF_049319745.1 Plantibacter sp. Mn2098
CCCCCCAACGCGGAATGCGCAGCGCGATGCCCTCAAACAAACGCACACAGCCAGCCTAATCTCGGTTCCGGCCGGACCCGCGCTCACGTCAGCGCGATGCGCTGGTCGGCGTACTCGCCGCCGACGAAGCGACTACTTGGCTGCCGCGGTCAGCGTCTCCGGGTCGGCGAGGGTCTGCGCGAGCACCTCGTCGAGCAGCACGGATGCGCCGTCGTCGTCGAGCCCCTGCGCGAGCGCGAGCTCGGACACGAGGACCTGACGGGCCTTCTGCAGCATGCGCTTCTCACCGGCGGACACACCGCTGTCCTGGTCGCGACGCCACAGGTCGCGGACGACCTCGCCGACGCGGTGGACGTTGCCACTCGCCATCTTCTCCTGGTTGGCCTTGTAGCGGCGCGACCAGTTGCCCGGCTCCTCGACGAACGGTTCGCGCAGGACGGTGTAGACCGCCTGGACGCCGTCGTTGTCGATGACGTCGCGCACACCGACGAGGTCGGCGTTGGCGATCGGGAGCTTGATGGTGAGATCGCTCGTGTGCACACGGAGCGTCATGACCTGCTGCTCCTCACCCTTGATGGTGAGGGTGGACAGCTCGGTGATCGTGACGGCGCCGTGGTGCGGGTAGACGAGCGTTTCCCCAACGATGAACTTCATGGCAGTGTGTCTCTTCTCTTCTCTGGATACGATGTCGGCGGCTGGCCCCGACGGAAGTCTGTGGTGCGGCTCAGGTGCCCGATGCGAGCAGCCACGGCGGCAGCAGCGCGATGAGCTCGTCGACGAGTTCGTCGTCCGAGACGTCGATACTGCCGCGCATCCAAGCGCCGACGAGCGCGAGGGTGCCGCCGGCGACGTACGCCGCGACGAGCTCTGGCCTCGTGCCGGCCGGGACGCTGACCGTGTCGACGAGCGAGGCGATCATGCGGTTCGTGTACGCCGTGACGATCTCGTCGTAGGTGCTGCGCGCGACGGGCAGGTCGAGGACGCTGGAGTACAGCGGGAAGTGGTCCGTGAGGTGCGCGATGAGGCGGCGGTAGCCGATGCGCGCAGCCGATCGCCCTGTGCCGGAGGCGTCGTCGAGGTCGCCGGGGTGGATCTCGACGCCGGCGGTGCCGATCTCGGAGAACTGCAGGCGCAGGAAGTCGGTGGTGAGCTCGTCGAGGCTGGAGAAGTGCGCGTAGAAGGAGCTGCGGCTGATGCCGGCGGTGCGGACGATGTCGCCGACGGAGACGCTCTCCGCGCGTGCGGCCATAAGCGTGCCGACGGCGGCGAAGATGGTCTGCCTCGTGCGCTCGGCCCTGGGATCGGTCGTCGTGCGCCCCGCGGGAGCCTGGCCGGAGGTTGCTTGGCCGTCATCGGGGTCGGAAAGTCCAGATTGTCGAGCCATTCCCTCCATCGTACCACTTCTCGGACAGTTGTCCGAGAAGTTGTCGAAACGATTCGTTCCCCGGGCGGCGCGATCACCGCGCGGCGTCGGCACGCTCCGGTACGTGGCGACGATCCGCCCATGCGGACCACAACGACGCGTACGTTCCGCCGGCCGCAGCGAGCTCGGCATGGCTGCCGTCCTCGACGACCAGCCCGGCGTCGAGCACAACGACCCGGTCCGCCGTGACCGCCTGGGTGAGCCGATGCGCGATCACGATCGTGGTGCGGCCGGCGGTCACCCGGAGCGCAGCCTGCTCGAGCTCGACCGCCGCCGCACTGCCGGCGTCGGCCGTGGCCTCGTCGAGCAGCACAACGGCCGGATCGGCGAGGACGAGTCGCGCGAGCGCGATCTGTTGCGCGTGCGCAGCACTCGGCAGCACACCCTCCGGACCGAGGACGGTCGCGATGCCGTCCGGCAGCGCATCGAGGAAGGATCCGGCCCCTGCGGCTGCCAGTGCGGCCACGAGCTCATCGTCGCTCGCCGTGTCCTTCGCGAGCCGGAGATCGCTCGCGAGCGGCCCCTCGAACACATGGGCCTCCTGACTGAGCAGGACGACGCTGCCGCCGCGGGACTCCCGGACGCTGCGCGCGGAGACGCCGGCGATGCTGACGGTCCCGCTCGTCGGATCGAGCACACCGGCGATGAGCTTCGCGAGTGTGCTCTTGCCCGAGCCGGACGCACCGACCACGGCGACGGTCGTGCCGCCGCGGATCGTGAGGTCGACGTCACGGAGCGCCGGCCGGACGCCCGCCGCGTAGCTGAGTCCGACGTCGCGCAGCACGATGTCCGCGTCCGTGCCAACGACGATCGGCCGACGATGCGCGACGCGCGGCATGCCGATGAGGCCAACGACGCGCGTGAGGCTTGCCCCCGCCTGCTGCACCGTGTCGATCAGCCCGAGCACGGTGTTGAGCGGATCGAACAGGCGGCTGATGAAGAGCGCGGCGGTTGTGGTCGCCCCGAGTCCCACCGGGTCGACTCCGCCGTTCACGAGGAAGAACCCGACCGCGAGCACACCGCCGAGCGCGATGAACTCCGCGAGGTTCAGTCGTCCGAAGAACCTCGTGGACACCCGGACACTCGTTGATTCGAGGTCGCGCGCGAGTGCCGAAGCTGTGTTTGCACGGTCGAGGTGCTCCGTGCCCGCGCGGAGCGCACGGACCGTCTTCGCGCCCGTGATCGATTCGAGGACGGCTTGGGCCCTGGCGCTCTCCGCCACCCGCGTCCGCCGATACACCGGCGCCGAGGTGCGCAGGTACCGCCTGAGCGCGAACACCTGCACCGGCACGGCGAGGAGTCCGGCGAGGGCGAACCGCCAGTCGAGCACCGCAAGACCGGCGAGGGTGATCGCGATCGCGAGGGCGGAGGAGACGAACGCGCCGAGCGTGCCGCCGGCCGCATCGGACAGCCGATCGATGTCGCCGGTGATCCGCGAGACGAGATCGCCGGATCCCGCCCGTTCGAGCACAACGGCATCAGCGTCGAGGGCTGCGGCCATCGCGTCCTCGCGGAGTTCGGCGAGGATCGGCTCGGTCACGCGGATGACGAGGTGGGCGCCCAGCCAGACCAGCACTCCCTGCACAACGGCGCCGCCGGCGAGCAGGGCGACGGCCAGGACGAGGGTTCCGTACCCCGTCGAGGCGGTGATCGCTTCGACCACGAGGCCGATCGCAACAGGAGGCAGCAGCGATGCCGCCGCGCCGAGGACGAGCACGATGACGCAGCACAGAGCGCGAAGCGGTTGTGCTGCGAGTCGGCGTCGGAGCATCGCCGCGGCCCGACGACCGGTGGCGACCGGCAGGGCGTCGAGGGGCCCGGAACCCGGCTGCTGCGACCTCGGCTGCCGCGATCCGGACTGCTGGGAACCGGGCTGCTGCTCCGCGCTCATCGCAGCACCGCCGAACGATACGCGGCATCGCCTGCGACGAGCGAGGCGTGCGTCGACGCCGCGTCTCGGACCCCCGCGGCGACGTCGCCGTCGATGAAGATCACCCGGTCACAGGACTCCAGGATCGCGGGGCTCGTCGTCACCATGATCGTTGTGAGCCCGGCCCTCGCTCCCCCGAGGCGTGCGGCGACCGTCGCCTCGGTGACCGAGTCGACGGCCGTCGTCGGGTCGTGCAGCACGAGCACCGGAGGCTGGGCAGCGATGGCGCGTGCGAGCGCGATCCGCTGGCGCTCACCGCCCGACAGCGTGCCGCCGCGCTCCGTGAGCACCGTCCGCGCTCCGTCCGGCAGTCGCTCGATCACGTCGTCGGCCGCCGCGGCGCGCACGGCGACGTGCCAGCTTTCCTGAGCACCCGGCTGCATACCGCGCACGATGTCGGGCCTAACGTCGGGAATCACGCGGGTCATTGCACCCGGCATCCCGCCGATCATCTGCCCGACCGGGCCGCTGAACAGGGTCGCATCATGCGGTGAGACGAGCACACGCTCCCGCCACGATGCAGGTGCGGTCATCGCGAGGTCGTCCTCGCCGAGCAGGACCCGTCCGTGCTCCGGAAGCGCCTCGCCCGCGAGCAGGTCGACGATCGCCTGTGCGCGCTCGGCGTCCGGGACGACGAGACCCGTCATCCCACCCGACGGGATGCGGACGTCGAGCACCCGGGCATCGTCCCGTCCGGGGAGGACGACGCCTTCGAAGGTGATCGATGCGCCGTCCGCTCCGATCGGCACTGAACGGTCGGGAGCAGTTCCGCGCCCCGTCAGCAGCACCGGGGCGTCGAGCAGCGCGGTGATGCGCTTCGCCGAGGCCCGACCGCGCGCCGCCACCGCGCCGAAACCGCCGAGCGTCTGCAAGGGCCCCAGGATGAACTGCGACAGGCCGAGCACCGCGATGAGCTGTCCGATGTCGATCGCGCCGGAGAGCCCGAGGACCCCGCCGATGGCCGCCACGACCGCGAGGTAACAACCGACGACCGCGACACCGATGCCCTCCAGCCTGCCCTCGAACGAACCGGCGGCGATCGCGTGGCCGAGGGAGACCCGGCTCTGGGCCCGGTACCGGCCGTGCGCCGCCCGCTCGGCTCCGAGTCCGGCGATCGTGCGGAGCCCGCGCAGCAGATCAGCACCGAGCGCCGAGGTCGACGCCGCCGCCTGCTGCTCCGCACCGCTCCGTCGCTCGAGCGGTGCGCTCAACAGCGCGAGCAGCACCACAACGGCGACAACGCCGACCGCGACCACGAACGCGAGGAGGACGGAGGTCAGCGCCACCATGACCACGCCGAACACCACGACCGCGGCAGCGGCGAACGCGCCCATCGCCTGTCTGATGGTCTCGCCGACGCGCCGCGCATCGGAGGTCGCGGTCGAGAGCACGGCGCCGGCCGAGCTGTGACGGTCGAGTCCTCCTCGCTCGTCGAGCGCCCGCGCGATGATCCGCACGCGCAATTCGTGGGCGATGCCGAGGCGCACGGTGGCGCCGATGCGCGCACCGAATCGGTAGGACATCGAGAGCAGCAGGAAGTCGGCCCCGAGGACGGCCAGCCAGAACAGGAGCGCCTGCACCGCTCCGCCGGCGACCGCCTCACTGATCGTCAGACCGATGATGACCGGGACCATCGCCTCGCCGAACTGGTGTCCGGTCAGCAGCGCCGTCGACGCGATCACCCGCAGCCGATACCCCCTCGACGCGCCCAGACGTGCGGATGGACGGGTTTTCAGCGGCGGCACAGCTTCGAGGCTAAACGACGGCACGGTGGCGTGGTTGCGGTACCGTGACGAGTTATGACGACAACCCGCCAAACCGCGATCGTGTTGGAGAGCTTCCCGCTCGCCCAGGGTGAACGGTTCGACGACCACGTGCACAACCGCGATCAGCTGGCGTGGGCGCGCGAGGGCGTGCTGATGGTGACGATCGGCGGTCGGCACTGGGTGCTGCCGTCGAGCCTCGCCCTCTGGATCCCGGCCGGGACCTGGCACACCACAACAAGCGTGCGCCCAGGCACCCTCCAGGGCATCTACCTGGATCCGGGCGAGCGGCGCGGCGCGGTCCTCGACCGACCGGAGCCGACGGTCGTCACCGTGTCGAACCTCCTGCGGGAACTCATCGACCACCTCTGCACCGACCTCGACGACGGCGAACGCTCACGCGCCGAGCACCTCGTGCCAGACCTCCTGCATCCGGTCGACACCCTCACGATCGACCTGCCGCTGCCCGTGGACGGACGCGCGCGCAAGCTCGCGGAGGCGCTCATCGACGACCCGGCGGACGGACGGGACCTCGCTGCATGGGGCCGGATGGTCGGCGCATCCACGAGGACCCTCTCGCGCATCTTCGCGAACGAGACCGGGATGGGCTTCACCCAGTGGCGCACCCTCCTCCGGTTGCGGGCGGCGCTCGGGCACCTCTCGGAGGGCGACAGTGTGAGCCAGGCGTCCGCCCGCGTCGGCTACTCCTCTGCGAGCGCGTTCATCGCCTCCTTCCGTCAGGTCACGGGACTGACTCCCGGGTCCTATTTCGCGCAGCTCGATGCGGATGGCGGGTTCCCGATACCGATCGGCGAGTGAGCGTTGCGCGCCGCTCGACACGCTGGTTACGCTGTTCTTCGGTCATCAGGTTAGGCTTACCTCACCGTGGCCCGAGTCCCCGACGACGTGGGCGTTCACCCCACGCCTTCCAGGCGACCACAACACGAAGAAGACCCCATGCACTCGACCAGGTCGACCGGCAGCAGTGCTGCGCAGGACACCGCACCGACCGTGACGCCGGGCAGCCACGCTGCCGGCGGTGCGAGCGCTCCGGGTGTCACGGGCGGCTCCGGCCTCGTCCGTTCGAACCTCGTCCGGACGATCTGGTGGGTCGGGTCCCTCGCCGTGCTGCTCGCGGTCATTATGCTGAGCTTCGCGATCGGCTCGAAGGACATCCCGTTCGGGACGGTCGTCAACGCCCTCTTCCACCCGGCGAACACCGACCAGGTGCTCATCGTCCGCGATCTCCGTGTGCCCCGCACCGTCCTCGGCATCCTCGCCGGCGTGGCGGTCGGCGTGGCCGGCGCGCTCATCCAGGCGCTCACCCGGAATCCCCTCGCAGACCCCGGCATCCTCGGCGTCAACGCCGGAGCGTCGTTCTTCGTCGTCGTCGCCGTCGCCTTCTTCGGGCTCACGAGCATCAGCCAGTACCTGTGGTTCGCCTTCATCGGTGCGATCGTCGTGACGGTCGCGGTGTACGCGGTCGGATCGGTCGGACGAGACGGCGCCACCCCGGTGCGGCTCACCCTGGCAGGCGTCGGCATCGGCGCGGTGCTCGCCGGCCTCGGCACCGGCATCACCTTCCTCGACCCGCGCGCCTTCGACAACATGCGCGGTTGGAACGCCGGCTCCATCAGCGGCCGCCCGCTCGACATCTCGCTCACGATCGTGCCGTTCGTGATCGTCGGCGTCGTCGTGGCGCTCATCGCCGCCCGCGAGCTGAACACGATCGGACTCGGCGACGACCTCGCAGCCTCCCTCGGCACGCGGGTCGTGCGCACCAGGATCCTCGTCCTCATCAGTGTGACGCTGCTCGTCGGCTCCGCGACCGCTGCGGCAGGCCCCATCGGCTTCGTCGGGCTCATGGTGCCGCACGTCGCCAGGTGGATCGTCGGTCCGGACCAACGGTGGATCCTCGCCCTCAGCATCCTCTTCGCCCCGATCCTCGTCCTCGGAGCCGACATCATCGGCCGGGTCGTGCTGCGCCCCTCCGAGCTGCCCGTCGGGATCGTGACGGCGTTCGTCGGCGCACCGGTGCTCATCTGGCTGGCACGGCGCTCGAAGGCGAGCACCCTGTGAGCCGCGGAACCTCGATGGAGCGCGAGGCCCGGACCGGCACCACGTCGACCGCGGCGACGACCACAACGGCGTCGCCCGGGATCGACTTCGGCGGCAGGCAGATCGTCGGCCGGTCCAAGGGGCACGGCGTCTCCTGGCGGATCCCGCGCCGCACCGTCGTGGTATGCGTCGGCGCAGCGGTCGCCGCGATCCTCATTGCCCTCGTGTCGCTCGCGAGCGGCGCCTACCAGCTGAGCATCCCGGAGGTCGTCGAGGCGCTCATCGGCCGATCCAGCGGCATCGTCCAGACGATCGTCCTCGAATGGCGACTCCCCCGCGTGCTCCTCGCGGCGCTCTTCGGCATCGCGCTCGGCCTCGCCGGCGGCATCTTCCAGTCGCTCACGAGGAACCCGCTCGGCAGCCCCGACATCATCGGCTTCGACGCCGGCGCGTACACCGGCGCGCTCGTCATCATGCTCATCGTGCACGGCGGCGTCTTCGTCACGACCGGCGGCGCGCTCCTCGGCGGACTCCTGACGGCCGCAGTTGTGTACCTGCTCGCGTATCGCCGCGGTGTGCACGGGTTCCGGCTCATCATCGTCGGCATCGGCGTGACCGCGATGCTCGGCTCCTTCAACACCTGGCTCATCCTGCAGGCGAGCCTCCAGGACGCGATGAGCGCGTCGTTCTGGGGCGCCGGATCACTCAACGGCGCCGGCTGGGAGCAGTTCATCCCCGCGCTCATCGTCTTCCTCGTCCTCATCCCGGCGACGATCGCCTTGAGCGGCCCCCTGCGGATGCTCGAACTGGGCGACGACGCCGCCAAGCAGCTCGGTGTGAGCGCAGAGCGCACGCGGCTCCTGCTCGTGATCGTCGGTGTCGGGCTGTCGGCGACCGTCACCTCCCTCGCCGGGCCGATCGCCTTCGTCGCGCTGTCCGCTCCGCAGATCGGTCGTCGACTGGCCGGATCGGCCGGCATCTCCCTGAGCGCAGCAGCCGCGGTCGGCTGTGTGCTGCTCCTCGCATCGGACTGGGTGGCTCAGCACGCCCTCGGCGAATCGGAACTGCCCGTCGGCGTGGTGACGGTCGTCCTCGGTGGCGGATACTTCGTGTGGCTGTTGATCAGAGAGGCAAAACGTCCATGACCGAGACGATCGGAACCGGTGTGACGACGAGTGCAACCGCAGGTGCGGCAACCGGAGGCCCGGCTGCCGGGAGGACACGCCTGTCCGTCGACGGCGCGACGCTCGCGTACGAGAAGCGGGTCATCTCCAAGGACCTCTCCATCGAGATCCCGGACGGCTCGTTCACCGTCATCGTCGGCCCGAACGGCTGCGGCAAGTCGACGCTGCTTCGGGGGCTGTCCCGCCTGCTCAAACCGAGCGCAGGCCACGTCCTGCTCGACGGCCGCGACATCCACTCGATCAAGACCAAGGAGGTCGCGCAGACCCTCGGCCTGCTGCCGCAGACCTCCATCGCCCCGGACGGCATCACGGTCGCGGACCTCGTCTCCCGCGGTCGCCACCCGCACCAGCGGATGCTGCGCCAGTGGTCGACCGACGACGAGCGCGCCGTGACCGCCGCCCTCGAAGCGACGGGCGTCGCCGATCTCTCCGGCCGACTCGTCGACGAACTCTCCGGCGGACAACGCCAACGCGTGTGGGTGGCGATGGTGCTCGCGCAGGAGACCGAACTCCTCCTGCTCGACGAGCCGACGACGTTCCTCGACATCGCGCACCAGATCGAGCTCCTCGAACTCCTCCGCCAGCTGAACGTCGAGAGCGGACGCACCCTCGTCGCCGTCCTGCACGACCTCAACCACGCCTGCCGGTACGCGACCCACATCATCGCGATGGCCGATGGCGAGGTCGTTGTGGAGGGCCCGCCGAACGAGGTCATCACCGCGGAACTCGTGCACGACGTCTTCGGTCTGCCGGCGCACATCCTCACCGACCCCATCGCCGGCACGCCGCTCGTCATCCCGCTCGGTGCTCCTGGACGCGCGTTCGCCGACGACCTCGTCCCGTACACGCCGGCGTCGGCATGACCGCCAGGGACACGGCCGGGGAACGGTTCCCGATCGACCGGTTCGATCCCCGCATCTTCCGCTGGGCTGAGCAGGCGCTCACCGAGCTCGACGGATCCCTCGGCCGGTTGCGGCCCGTCCTCTAGAAACTGGAGCACCACACACCATGCGACTCGATACCCCTGGCACCGCTGTGCACGAAAACACCCTCGCACGCACCGATTCCGCGACGATCGCCGGCTCCGCCCGCCGTACGCGATCGCACGCCCGTCTCGGACGCGTCG
The DNA here is from genome assembly GCF_049319745.1 of Plantibacter sp. Mn2098. Taxonomy (NCBI): domain Bacteria; kingdom Bacillati; phylum Actinomycetota; class Actinomycetes; order Micrococcales; family Microbacteriaceae; genus Plantibacter; species Plantibacter sp. Mn2098. The sequence continues at coordinate 9,485 of NZ_JBMOUH010000006.1, forward strand.
TCGCAGCGGGCGCCATCGCCGCAGCCCTCGTCCTCGGCGCCGCTGCATGCTCGGCGGGCGGCTCCGACGCAGCCTCAGCCGCCGACACCCGCACGGTCTCGACGGCGCACGGCGACGTGAAGGTCCCTGCGCACCCGTTGCGCGTCGTCTCGGTCCACTCGTGGACGACCGAATCGCTCTACGACCTCGGTGTGAAACCCATCGCCGTCGAGGACGGCGGAGCAGAATACGTGCCGTCCAGGTACCTGACGAACTGGAAGGCCGCGAAGAAGATCAGCAGCGGCGCGGACGTCGACCTCGAACAGATCGCGGCGCTCAAGCCAGACCTCATCGTCGGCGTCGACGTGCCGTACCTGACGAAGCTGTACCCGAAGCTCGAGGCGATCGCCCCGACCGCGTTCGCCGCGTTCGACGGCAAATGGACCACCCCGGCGATCGCGACGGCCGACTTCATCAATGACGACGCCGCGCTCACGAAGCTGCAGGGCTCCTACACGAGCAAGCTCGATGAGATCCGCTCGACCTATGGCGAACAGCTGAAGACGGCGAAGTGGGATGTGATCCAGGGCGGATTCGACGAGGGGAACTACTGGATCTACGGCGAGAAGTCCTCCGTCGGCACGATCCTCACGGACCTCGACGCGCCGCTCGCGAGCGCGTCCGCCGCGGTGAAGGACGACAACAGCACTTCCGTCTCCTATGAACAGGCGGCGTTGCTGTCCGATGCGGACTACATCATCTACTACGCGAACAACGACGGAACGCCCGCGAACAACATCCAGAACCTGTTCGATCTGCAGGCGTACAAGCAGCTGCCTGCTGTGACCGCCGGCCACGTGATCGGAACGTCGGACTTCCTCACCGGGTCGTACGCCGATGCGATCGGTGTGCTCGACGCCATCGAGCAGGTGCTCAAGACGTCCGCGAAGTAGCGCCAGACGAAGCCGGGCTCCGGGCGGCGCCGATCGGATCCGATCCTGCGCCGCGTCGGGTCGCCCCCTGCTTCACCGTGAACGGGCTGCGCGCCGCCGACCGCCGGCTGCACGCAGCCCGTTCGCGATCACCACGACCTCCGCGATCTCGTGCACAACGACGACGCCCGCGAGGCCGAGGACGCCGAACAGTGCGAGCGGGAACAGCACAACGATGATGAGCAAGGCGAGCACGATGTTCCCGGTCATGATGCGGCGCCCGCGCCTGGCGTGCCGCAGCGCCCGTGGGACGAGACGCAGGTCCGTGCCGGTGAACGCGACATCGGCAGCTTCGACCGCGACCGCCGAACCGCCGACGCCGATCGCGATGCCGACGCTCGCCGTTGCGAGGGCCGGGGCGTCGTTGATGCCGTCGCCGATCATCGCCGTCGCCCCGGACGACATCGCCGCTTCGACAGCTGCGGCCTTGTCGGCGGGGAGCAGTTCTGCGCGGACGTCGGTGATCCCCACGCGCTCGGCGATGGCGAGCGCCGTGCGGCGGTTGTCACCCGTCAGCATCATGACCTCGACAGCGTCGCTCCGAAGGATGGCGACCGCTTCCGCAGCCTCCGGTCGGACCTCGTCGCGGATTCCGATGGCGCCGATGGTCTCGCCGGCAACCGCCACCAGCACAACGCTCGCGCCCTGGGCTTCGAGGGCCGATACCTCCTCCGCTATCCCGCCGACGTCGAGCCACCTGGTGCTGCCGACGCTGATCCGCACCCCGTCGACGACGCCCTCGACGCCCTGCCCCGGGTGCTCGATGACATCCGACGCGTGCAGGCGGGCAGCCGGGGACACCGCGCCGGCGAGCGCAGCAGCGAGCGGGTGGGTGCTGCCGGCCTCGACAGCGGCCGCGAGTGCCACGACCTGTTGACGGAGGCCGGGGGCCGTCACGTCGACACCGGATGCCCCGGCCACAACGACCTCGACGACTTCCGGCCGGTTCCTGGTGAGCGTCCCTGTCTTGTCGATCGCGACCGTGCGGACCGCGCCCAACTGCTCGAACGCCGCCCCGGACGTGATCACAACACCGAACCTGCTCGCCGCACCGATCGCGGAGATGACCGTCACCGGAACCGCGATCGCCAAGGCGCACGGGGACGCGGCGACGAGCACCACGAGCGCGCGCTCAGTCCAGAGCAGCGGGTCGCCGACGACGAACCCGAACACGACGATCGCCGCGGCCACGACGAGCACGGCCGGCACGAGCGGCCTCGCGATGCGGTCGGCGAGCCTCGCCCGACGACCAGAGCGGGCCTGCGCCTCTTCGACGAGCCGAACGATCGTGGTGACCGAGTTGTCGCGCCCGTCGGCCGTCGCCTCCACGAGGAGCACACCACCGCCGTTGATCGAACCGGCGGGGACGACCGCGCCCGGACCGACGTCGACCGGGATCGATTCGCCCGTCACCGCTGAGGTGTCGATGCTGCTGCGCCCCTCCGCCACGACGCCATCTGTGGCGACGCGCTCCCCGGCCCCGACCACGAGGAGGTCGAATTCGCGGACCTCGGCGGCGGGGATGACGACATCGCCGGAGAGCTTCGACAGCCGGGCGGTCTCCGGCATGACCGAGAGCAGTGCGCGCAGGCCGTGCTTCGCCCGGTCCATCGCCCGATCCTCGAGCGCCTCGGCGATCGAGAACAGGAACGCGAGGGCCGCTGCTTCACCGACGTGGCCGAGCAGGACGGCGCCTGCCGCAGCGATCGTCATAAGCAGCCCGACGCCGAGGCGTCCGCGGATCAGACGACGCAGCGCGCCAGGGACGAACGTCCACGCACCGGCGAGGAGGCTCGCCGCGAGGACCACGGTGGCCGGGACGGGGAACCCGGTCCATTCGAGTCCGTATCCGACGGCGAGCAGGAGACCGGCGAGCACGGGCAGCGCGAGTGCCCGGTCCAGCCACCAGGGGGCGGGGGCATCGTGCTCGTCGACGTCCGTCGAGCGTGGATCCGCAGGGTTCTGGCCGGACGGGGACGTCTCGGGGTCCTCCGGCGTGCAGCAGGCGGCGCTCATGCCTCGCTGCCCGGGTCGCAGCACAACGGGACGTCGCACTCGTCGTCGAGGCACGGGATGCCGTCGTCGACGGCGAGCACCACGTCGACGAGCTCCGTGAGGGCTCTCGTGAGGTGCGGATCGGCGATCTCGTATCGCGTCCGTCGCCCCTCCGGCACGGCGACGACGATGCCGCAGCCGCGCAGGCACGCGAGGTGGTTCGAGACGTTGGACCTCGTGAGTCCGAGGTCGAGCGCCAGTTGTGCGGGGTGCCCTGCCTGTTCGAGGAGACTCAGGAGGATGCGGGACCTGGTCGGGTCGGCCATGGCCCGACCGAGGCGGTTGAGGACGTCGAGACGCGAAGAAATGGTCAGCACACGCTGACTATACAGCATGTGCTGACCATTTGACCAGAGCCGCGCACCTCGGCGGTCGCCTCAGAGTGGCCGACTCGACGCGCGGTGCAGTTGCCTGCCGTCCGGCCTGTCCGCGTGCCGGGTCAGTTCGCGGGAACGGCCTCGGTGAGCGTCAGGCCGCTCCCGTCGCCGAGCACGGCGTCCTTGGGCACGGGACCGATCGCCTTGGCCACACCCGGCTTGACGTCCTTCGGCAGCGGCATCGGGTGCGCGCCAGGACCCGTCGTGTGCGGCCCGGTCGAAGCCGGATCGACGACGGTCGTCGACTGGTAGTCCGACGACCCGCCGGTCTCGGCGGACGCCGACGTCGCCACCGCGACGCCGACGCCGACGGCGCCGAGCGTCAACGCTGCAGCAGCGGCACCGGCGATGATGCGGCGCTTCATGGAGCCGGCCTTCGGTGCCTGAGGCTCCTTGTAGATTTCGAGTGACATCATTCCTCCTCAGCCGGCGGACCGGCGTTGTGTGAACTGCCGGCGTACCGGCTGACCGGTGATCGGTCATGCACACAGTCCAGCCCACCGGCTGTCGCGAGAGCGTCGGGATTCACCGTGACGTTTTCCTTATACGACGTCTGTTGTAATCGTCAGGTTCAGCCACCCGACGCTGGACGCATCCGAATCACAGAGGAACAACGTGCGTGTGCTGATCGTCGAAGACGAACCCTACTTGGCCGACGCGATCAGAACGGCGCTCGGCCGCCAGGCCATCGCAGCCGACATCGTCGGAGACGGACTCGCAGCCATGGAAGCGGTCTCCATCACCGAGTACGACGTCGTCATCCTGGACCGGGACCTCCCCGGCCTGCACGGCGACGAGGTGTGCCGGAGGATCAGCGCCTCCGACTCCCCCACCAGGATCCTGATGCTCACCGCAGCGCGCAGGCTCGGCGACACCGTGAGCGGCTTCGAACTCGGGGCGGACGACTACCTCAAGAAGCCGTTCGAGTTCCCGGAGCTCATCGTCCGGCTGCGGGCCCTCGAACGCCGGTCAGGCAAGGCTGCTCCCACGACGCTCAGCTTCGGCGACGTGAGCCTGAACGCGTTCCGGTTCGAGGTCTTCCGCGCCGGGCGCTTCACGAAGCTCTCCCGCAAGGAGTTCGCCGTCCTCCACCTGCTCATGCAGGCCGACGGCGGGGTCGTGAGCGCCGAACAGTTGCTCGAGCAGGCCTGGGACGAGCACGCCAATCCGTTCACCAACGCCATCAGGGTGACGATCTCCGCCCTGCGCAAGAAGCTCGGGGAGCCGTGGATCATCCAGACGATCGCGGGCGTGGGGTATCGGATGGGCGAGGGCGATGAGTAGTCGGGCTGCTGCGGACGCCGATCGCACAGCGGACGCCGATCATACTGCGGACGCCGGTCACGCAGTGGTCACGGCGCCTCCCACCCGAACGCGTCGGCACCCCTTCCACTCGCTCCCCGCCCGCGCGAGGTTCGCGATCGTGTGCACTGGTCTTATCCTCGTGGTCGGCCTTGTGATGCTCGCCGTCGTCTCCATCGCGATGCGCTACGTCCCGACCTACAACTTCACCGCCGCGAATCCGGATATCACCCCAGTCCTCATCCCGACGACGCTCACCCCGACCACCGGGGCGGCCGGTGCGACGGGCACAACGACGCTCGCCACGGCGAAACCCTCCGGCATCGTCATCTCCAGTTCGAACGACATCCTGGCGACCCTGTTCGTCACGAGCGGCATCGCCCTGCTCGTCATCGGCGGCCTCGGCGCAGTGCTCAGCTGGTTCGTCGCCGGACGGATGCTGCGCCCGCTCGAATCACTCGCATCAGCCGCCGAGCGCACCGCCACCGGGTCGCTCAGCCACCGCGTCGGCCTCGACGGCCCTGACGACGAGTTCACCCGACTGTCGCGATCCTTCGACGACATGCTCGATCGCCTCGAACGCTCCTTCACCGCCCACGAACGTTTTGCGGCGAACGCCTCGCACGAACTGCGGACGCCGCTCGCGACCACAAAGGCCCTCCTCGACGTCGGAAGGGACGGCATCGAGGACACGGCGGTGCCCGACCTGCTGGAACGACTCTCCGAGACGAACGACCGCAGTCTCGACATCGTCGAGGCCATGCTCGACCTGTCCGATGTGGCACGGACGGTCATCAGCACGGACACCGTCGACCTCGGCCCGATCGTGGCGAGCGAGCTCGAGCTCGTCGCGGACGAAGCCGGCGCCACCGGCGTGGCGCTGACGTTCACCGAGCCGGGCACCGACGCCGGTGTCGTCGCGGGCGACGCGGCACTCCTGCACCGACTCACGGCGAATCTGCTCATCAACGCCGTGCGCCACAACGACGATCGTGGCGAAGCGTCCGTCACGATCAGCACGGAGGGCCCGATGAGGGTCCTCCGGGTCGAGAACACGGGCGACGACTTGTCTGACGCCCAGCTCGCGGTGCTGCGAGAGCCGTTCTATCGGGCGCGCGGCCGTGTCAGGGCCGCTCCTCGCCCGACCGCGACCGGCAGTTCCCGTGCGACGCACGGGCTCGGCCTGGCACTCGTGGCCAACATCGTCGATGTGCACGGCGGCGAGCTGGAACTGGTCGCGCGCCCAGGGGGCGGCCTCATCGCATCGGTTCGGTTGGCCGCTGCACGGCCGGATTCCGAGGGGTCGCCGAGCCTCGCCGCACACGTTCGCTGACAGCGAACAGTCTACGGAGACGATTTGAGACGACCGGTCATATTGTTAATGGCACCGAGCCGATCCAGGCGCGGATCGCCATCGACAGGAGCCGTGACGTGCCGAAACCGAACCTCAGAGCCGCATTCCTCGAGGCCGGATACGAGACCATCCACCGCGACGGGTACACCGCGTCAGGGGTGGCGGCCATCGCCGCACGCGCCGGCGGGCCGAAGGGCTCCTTCTACAACCACTTCGCCAGCAAGGAGGACCTCGCCGTAGCCGTCCTCGAACGCTACGGCGACGGCCGCAGGATGGACATGCTGAGCGCCGAGGAGCACACACCGCTCGACCGCATCGCCGGGCACTTCGCCCACCTGCTCGCCGACCTCGCGATCGACGACTACCAGCGCGGATGCATGTTCGGCAACTTCGCCGCGGAGACGGCCGGCACCAACGACCGGCTCGCGAGGGTCGTCGACCAGGCGTTCGGCGAGTGGCACGAGGCACTGGCCGGGGCCATCGAAGCCGCCAGAGCCGACGGCAGCGTCGACGACTCCGTCGACGCGCGGGACGCCGCCTGGTTCATCATCGACGCATGGGAGGGCGCGGCCCTCCGAGCGAAGTCGCTCCGCAGTGCAGCACCGCTCGAACGGGTGCTCGCACTCACGTTCTCAACCGTTCTCATCGCCGGCCTGGCCCCCGGCTCGACGAGCGCCTGAGCCACCGGCAACCGTCGACAACCACCGACGACTGCAGCGCGCCAGGCGATCAGCGCCTCCCAGCATCACCACACTTCCCACCACCATCACCACAGAAGGATCTGCCATGCCCACGTACTCCGCCATCCAGGTCGCACCCGACGGCTCGCTCGAAGCGACCGAACGAGAACTCGTCGAGCCGGCACCTGGCCACGTCCGCATCAGGGTCGAGGCCTGCGGCGTCTGCCACAGCGACAGCCTCGCAGTCCACGAGCACGCCGCGAGCGAGATCGGACGGGTCCCCGGCCACGAGGCGGTCGGGCGCATCGACGCCGTCGGCGACGGGGTCGGCTCCTGGTCGATCGGCGACCGGGTCGGCGTCGGCTACCTCGGCGGCCACTGCGGCGTCTGCGACCGTTGCCGCCGAGGCGACTTCACCGGTTGCACCGACCAGCCCGCGACGGGCGTGACCGTCGACGGCGGCTACGCCGAGGTGCTCTACGCACGCCAGTCCGGCCTCGTCGCCATCCCGGACGAGCTCTCCTCGATCGAGGCGGCGCCGCTCCTGTGCGCCGGATTCACCACCTTCAATGCACTCCGGAAGGCTGCGGCCGCCCCCGGCGACCTCGTCGCCGTCCAGGGCATCGGCGGACTCGGGCACCTGGGGCTGCAGTACGCCAGGAAGATGGGCGCCCGCGTGGTCGCGATCGCACGAGGCACCGACAAGGCCCCGCTCGCGAAGGGACTCGGCGCCCAGGACTACATCGACAGCCGCTCGGTCGATCCGGGGAAGGCCCTCCAAGCACTCGGCGGCGCCGACGTTGTGCTCGCGACCGCGGCAAGCGGCGCATCGATGACCGCACTCGTCCCCGGGATCGCGCGCGGCGGGCGGCTGATGGTGGTCGGCGCATCGTTCGAACCGATCGAGGTCTCCCCCATCTCGCTCATCTTCGGCGATGTCACCGTGGGCGGCTCGTTGACCGGCTCCTCGATCGAGAACGAGGACAACCTGCGGTTCGCGGCCGAGAACGGGGTCCGCGCGATGATCGAGGAGGCCCCGCTCGCCGACGCCGCTGCCGCGTATGCGCGGATGATGGACGGCGACGCGCGATTCCGTATGGTCCTCGCGATCGCCTGATCACCTGATCGCCTGCCGGGCTCCCCGATAGATCCGACTCGGCGGCGAGGCGATTCAGGGACGCTGCTGGATGCCGAGGACCGCATCGTCGGCCGCGGCATCCCAGCGGTCCCGGGATTCGAGCACGTCCTCGATGTGCGACTCCGACCAGCGCTGGAGCGCCAGGAGGGGCTCTTCGAGCGTTCGTCCGAGCGGCGTCAATCCGTACCCTGGCGCCTCGCCGACGAGTGCGCGCTCGACCATCCCGTCCCGCTCCAGCGCCTGGAGGGTGTCGCTCAACACCTTCTTGCTGATGCCCTCCAGGCGAGTCTGCAGCTCACCGAAGCGGTGGGGACGCTCCGACAGCGAGATGACGATCATGGCCGTCCACTTGTTCGCGATGCGGGCGAGGGACGTGCGCGAGGGGCACGTCTTGGAGAACACGTTCCACACAGGGGCCACAGCGGGTCTCATCTCTTGATCGGGTCTGCGGGTCGCCGGAGGGCGAGACGCAGTGGCCGCGCGTCCGATGCGCGGGGCGTCCGGCCGACGCGCATCGTGCACCTGCCGGGTAACGATGAAGTTACCTGGCCGGATCCAGGATAAATGACTCATCACATCGTCAGCATCCGCTGACGTTCACAGATGGGAGTCATCGACATGACCGCACTCGACACCTTCAATCGCTACCTCGCAAGCCTCGAAGCCGGCGACATGGGCGCGCTCGCGGCGACCCTGCACCCCGGCGTCGTGTGGCACCAGCCCGGTGCCCACCCGCTCGCGGGCGACCACGTCGGCCCGGACGCGGTCCTCGGATTGCTCGGCGGCATGATGGAGCGCTCGGCCGGTTCGCTCATCGTCGCGACCGAGTCCTCGATCGCCGGCGGCGACCTCGTGGCCGCGACCGTCTGCTTCACCGCGAAGCGCGACGGCCGTGCCGATCTCGACCAGCACGGCGTCGACGTCTTCCGCATCCAGGACGACCGCATCGTCGAGGTCTGGCTCATGAGCGAGAACCAGCCCGCCGAAGACCTCTTCTGGTCCTAAATCCCTCTCCCGTCCCTTCTTCCCCCGCCCTTAGCCCGCGAACTGTCAATCGTGGCTGGTTTGACGACCGTCAAAGCAGCCACGACTGCCCACTCGCGGGCTGAGGGCGGGCGAAGGGGTGGGCGTGGTACGTTGTGTGTAAATGTAGGAGGTTTGCACATGGCGACGCTTGGCGCACCGATTCGACAGGTCCCGCTCGTGACCCAGGTCGCGGATCGATTCAAGGCACTGCTGGATGACGGCACCTGGGCGGTCGGGACGAAGATCCCCGGTGAGGTCCAACTGGCCGAAGACCTCGGTGTCAGCCGCGGCACCGTTCGGGAGGCACTCCGCGCCCTCAGCGTCGCCGGCCTCCTCGATCCCCGCGTCGGCGACGGAACCTACGTCCGCGCGACGGACGAACTCACGGCGATCCTCACCCGCGACCGGGTCGTCACCGACCTCGCCCATGCGCTCGACGTGCGCTCCATCCTCGAGACGGCGGCCTCCTCGCGCGCAGCGAACCACGCGACCGACGACCAGCTCGCCGAGATCGACGCCGCCCTCGAAGCCAGGCGAACGGCTCACGATGCCGGCGACCGCGCCGGATACATCGCGGCAGACCTGCGCTTCCACCGCGGCATCGTCACCGCGAGCGGCAACCCGCTCCTCGAACGCCTCTACGACGCGGTCGGCCAGACGATGACCGAGACGATCGACAAGACGGCCGTCCTCCCGGAGGATCCTGGCATCCTGCAGTCGCACCACGACCTCCGCGATGCGATCGGTCGCGGCGATGCGGAGGGCGCGGAGCGCATCGCCCGCGGCATCATCGACGACGTGACGTTCCTGGATGCGATCGGCGGACTGGCAGAGTGAGCGGCGGAATCGAGACGGCGTCCGTCCCGACGTCGGCGCGCGGATACGAGCACACGTCCCCGTCCGATACCGGCCCGGCCCGCCCTGCCGCGCCCGCACACCCGAGTGCGCCCGGCCGCATCTCCCGCCCTGACCTCAGCACGTTTCTGCTCGGACTCACCGTCCTCGTGGTCGCCGCGAACCTCCGTCCAGCGATCACGGCGGTCGGTTCGGTCATCGGCCACATCGCGGCTGACACCGGCCTCCCCACGGCGTCGCTCGGCCTCCTCGGCGCCGTCCCCCTGCTCGCGTTCGCCGTCGTCTCGCCCCTCGTGCACCTCGTGAGCGTCCGCCTCGGCACCGAGCGTGCCGTCTTCTTCGCGGTGATCGTGCTCATCGCCGGCACCGTCATCCGGTCCCTGCCAGGTCTCCAGGCGAACCTGTGGATCGGAACGGCGATCCTCGGCGCCGCGATCGCGGTCTGCAACGTCCTCGTCCCGTCGATCGTCAAACGGGACTTCCCGAACAACATCGCGGTCATGACGGGCGCGTACTCCGCCGTCATCAGCGCGTTCGCGGCACTCGCGTCCGGGCTGGCCGTGCCGCTCAGCGAGTGGGGCGGCTGGCGCCTCGGCATCGGCGTGTGGGCTGTGCTCAGTGTGGTCTCGGCCATCGTCTGGATCCCCCGGCTGCGCCACAGGCGACCGGTCGCCCCCGTGGTGACGGGATCCTCGACGTCCACGACCGGATCGATGTGGACCTCACCTGTCGCCTGGCACGTCACGTTCTTTATGGGACTGCAGTCGACGAGCTTCTACCTGCTGATCACCTGGCTCCCGGAGATCGAGGAGCACGGCGGCACCGCCATCGCGGTCGCCGGCTGGCACCTCTTCGCGTTCCAGATCATCGGCATCGCGGGCGGTCTCGGGATCACGGCGTTTATGGGGCGCCGCGCCGACCAGCGTCTCGTCGGCGTCCTGGTGAGCGTCCTCATGATCTGCGCCATGATCGGCCTCCTGCTCGCTCCACAGCTCGTGATCCTGTGGGTGCTCATCGGCGGGTTGAGCTGCGGCAGTTCACTCGTCGTCGCACTGACCCTCGTCGGGCTCCGCTCCCGGACCGCGAGCGACGCAACGCGATTGTCCGGCATGGTGCAGGGCGTCGGATACCTGTTGGCCGCCTTCGGTCCCATCGGCTCTGGACTGCTGATCGATGCGACGGGCTGGTGGTCGGCGCCGCTTGTGCTCGTGATCGGCATCGCGAGCATCCAACTCGTCTTCGCGATGCTCGCCGGACGCGACCGCTACACCCACCCCGAACCCATCGCCGTCAAGGAGGCGTGATGAGCATCAACACCGCATTCGGGCAGGCGCCCTCCGCAGATCCGGTCGAGCGCTTCAAGGAGCACGCCTTCCTGGCAGAACCGGCCACCGTCCTCGAGTTCTCCGACGTCGCACTCGTGCGCAACGGCCGGGAGCTCCTGTCCGGCGTCGACCTCCGAGTCCGCGAGGGCGAGCACTGGGCCGTCATCGGTCCGAACGGCGCCGGCAAGACCACGCTCATGAACCTCTGCGCAGCCGTCACCCACCCGACGAGGGGCACGGCGACCGTCCTCGGGCGACGCATCGGCCGGACCGATGTGAACGAGTTGCGCCGCGACATCGGATTTGTGCAGCCGCGACACCCGCTGACCTCGGCACTGCCGGTCATCGACGTGGTGCTCACGGGAGCGACCGCGACGATCGAACGCCGCCTGCGCTGGGACCCGAGCGAGCAGGAGTCGGCGCGCGCGCACGAACTCGTCGATCTCCTGGGCATCGGGCACATCGTCGACAGCCCGTGGACGACCCTGTCACAGGGTGAACGCGGACGGGCCCTCATCGCCCGCGCGCTGATGCGCGAACCGCAGCTGCTGCTGTTGGACGAGCCGTCCACCGGACTCGATGTCGCCGCTCGCGAGAACCTGCTCGACCGGATCCGCACGCTCGTCGGCGCGACGCCGCGACTCGCGACCGTGACGATCACCCATCACCTGGAGGAGCTGCCGAGCACCACGACCCACGCGGCACTGATCCGCGACGGGCGGATCATCGCCAGGGGCCTGGCAGAGGACGTCCTCACGACGACGGGCGTCTCGGCGGCCTTCGACTACCCGATCCGGGTGAGTCGCACCGGCGGCAGATGGTCCGCGGTGACCGGGGTCGAGGACACGGGCCGGCCCACCACCGCCTAGCGACATCGCGCGCGGACGTACGGGTCGGTCGCACGGAAGGCAAGCCCCTGTTCGACCGCGGATGCCGTGGATACGATCGTCGGACATCGACCTGCACCGCGCAAACCCGGGACGGCGGCAGTTCACCAGCAGCCCGCCCGATCCTTCGGCGGTGCCGAACGATCGGGGAATCATGGAGCGGATCACGTGCGCCGGCAGCACGTTCGTGACGGGCGGTCTCATCGCCGCGGCGGTCATCGACTACGCCCACATCCTCGCGCAGCAGGGCGAGTTCGATGTGATCGAACTGCCGACGCGACGGACCGACGGCTCGGCGGGCCGGGCGAGGCTCCTCGTCGGACCGACGACGCAGATCGCGTCGGAGACCGTGCAGCTCGCGAGCGACGAGCTGACCGATCTCCCGCTCGTCGACGAGCTGCGCGAGCGCGCGGCACGACTGCGCCGCCCGCAGCGACCGGCCGTGGACCCCGGACGCCATGCCGAGGACGTCGAACCCTGGTTCGACCTGTGAGCAGGCGCTGAAGCGGCGCTGAACCAGCGGCCAAACCGGTCCTCAACCGGCACCGGTCGAGCACACTGCAGCTGACAGCGAATTCCCGATCAAGTTCGTGCACTATTGATTCGTGCACGAATCTATTCCATCCCCAGCATCTGCGATCGGCGACACGACGTCGACGATCGCCCACCCGCCCGCAACCACTCGCCTGGCGATCGTCCGCCACGGGGAGACCGACTGGAATCGACGAGGCCTCCTGCAGGGCCGCGTCGATCAACCGCTCAACACCACCGGGCGAGCCCAAGCGGCAGACGCCGCGGAGAGCCTGGCCGGCAGAGCATGGGACCTCGTGGTCTCGTCGCCGCTCGATCGCGCCGCGACGACCGCCGGCATCATCGCCGAGCGCCTCGGGCTGGCAACCCCCGCACTCGCTCCCGAGTTCACCGAGCAGTCGTTCGGCGTCGCGGAGGGCACCCCCGCGCAAGCGGCGTTCACCACGTGGCCTGACGGCGACTACCCGGAGGGCGAGCGTCGCGCAGAGGTCGATGCGCGCGTCGCGACCGGGCTGGAACGCATCCTCGCCGAGCATCACGGCCGCAGCATCGTGCTGGTCTGCCACGTCATCGTCGTGCGCAGCATCATGCTGACGCTCACCGGCAACGAACCGGCTGAGGTGCCCAACGGCTCCGCGACGATCCTGACGCACGTCGAGGGACGCGAGGGCTGGAGCTAGGGACAGAACACAACACAACGTGCGGTGCGGCCCGGAGGAACCCTCCGAGCCGCACCGCACTTCGATTCAGCCCCGCACGCAGATCGCCCCCTGATCTAGGCGGGGTCAGCCGTGCGCACCGACCCGGTCGACGCCGCAGCCCGCCGCAGCCGCGTCGCCCAGGCCAGGAACAGCGCAACGAGGAAGAGCACGCCGAGCGCGATCGCCCCCTGGTCGAGCGCCGTCCCGATGCCCGAGCGGGTCGCGACCAGTCCCAGCACAACCGCGGTCAGACCCTGCCCGACGTACCCGATGAGGTACGCGGCGGAGAACATGCCGGCCCGGTGGTGAGCGGGGGCATTGGCGCCGATGAGCGACACGCCACCGAGGAAGGTGAGGCTGTACCCGGCGCCGTTGACGAGCGATGAAGCAAGGAAGATCCAGAGGTTGTGGGTCAGGCCGGCCTCCACCAGGAGCCCGACGCCGACGAGGGACAGCACGGCGCCGATGCCGATGTTCAGACGGGGCGCAAGCCTCGAGAACACGATCGCGACGATGCCGACGGCCACACCGAAGGTCGACATCAGCGCACCGGTGACGAACGCGTTGTCCGAACCGACGAGGTCGTGGGCGATCTGCCCGCCGAGCGAGAGCAGCAGCGCACCAACGGTGTAGGCGCACGTGATCGCGGCCGCGGCGGTGATGAGGACCAGCCGCAGGCCCTTCGGGACGGCGATGCCCTGCGGCCGCCAGCGCCCGCGCGCCTCCGCTTCGGTGTGGTGCGGCAGGAACCAGGCCAGGGCGCCGACCACCACGAGCACAAGCGCGAGGACGAGATAGTCGAGGTGGAGCGGCAGCGGTGCGTACTGGACGAGCGCCCCGCCGACGAAGAGCGCGATCACGACGCCGAGTGCGGTTGCGGCGGTGTTGATGGCACTCGTCAGCCGCCGCTTCGCCGGATCGCTGAATTCGATCATCGCCGCGCTGCCAGGACTCAACGAGAGCCCGACGCCGATCCCCATAAACGCGCGTCCGACGAAGAGCCACCACACGTCGGAAGCTGCGGCGAAGCACAGGGCGCCGATGAGCAGCGAGCCGAGCCCGAGGAGCATGGAGGCGCGCCTGCCGATGTAGTCGGAGAGGTTGCCGAAGAGCAGCAGCACCACAACGAGGGCGACGGGGTAGACCGCGAACACGGTCGTGGTGAGTGCCGGGGTGAGCCCCCAGGACGCCGCGTAGAGCGGGTAGCTCATGGACGGCGCAGCGCTCGCCCAGAGGGCGAGTCCCACCACCATCGCCGACACCCGGAAGCTCGCGCGATTGCTCAGTGTGCGCATTTCTGGTCCTCTCCACCGCGGCGAACCTCGCCGACTGACTTGGAGATTCCAAGTTAGCACATGAATAGGTTTTTCATATCCAGGTGGTACGATGGCGACATGGTCAAATCACTCGGCAAGGACGCCCGTTGCGCGGTCGCCCGCGCGGTCGACCTCCTGGGCGACAAATGGACCCTCCTGATCGTGCGCGAAGCCTTCTGGGGCAGCACGCAGTTCTCGCAGTTCCGCGAGGAGCTCGGCATCGCGCCGGACATCCTCACGGCACGCCTCACGAAGCTCGTCGCCGACGGAGTCTTCGAACGCGTCCCCTACCGCGACGCCGGCAGCAGGGAGCGTCACGAGTACGTGCTGACGCCGGCCGGCGCCGACCTGCACTTCGTGATCGCCGGCCTCTCCCGCTGGGGCGAGGACAACCGGCCGCGGGACGACAGCACCGGGCCGGTGTACTCCGATGCGTCCACGGGCGAACCGCTCGAAGTCGCGTTCGTCACGGCGGACGGCCGCCGGGTCGAACCGATGGACGTCACCGTGACCCCCGGCTATCTCGTCAGCTGAGAAATTCCTGAGACCGCCTTCCACGCACCCGCGAGATCACGCAAGACGCACCTGCACATGCGTGACGCACTCGAAAGTGCGGGATCAGCGGCGGGATTACCCGGGCACGAACCCCTGTTCCGAATCGAGTCCGCGCACTCGAGAACTCTCGACCTGCGGTCGCCACACCGACCGGTCGCCAGGCCGGCCGCCTTCGAAACAGGAGACACACGTGACCAAGATCGCCATCATCATCGGCAGCACCCGTCCGGGCCGCAACGGAGAAGCCGTTGCCAACTGGGTGCTCGACCAGGCCGCAAGCCGCACCGATGCCACGTACGAACTCGTCGACCTCGCGGACTACCCGCTGCCCCACCTCGACGAGCAGCTGCCGGCCGCCTACGGCCAGTACGCGAACGACCACACCAAGAAGTGGGCTGCGAAGATCGCAGAGTTCGACGGGTACATCTTCGTGACCCCCGAGTACAACCACTCCACCTCGGGCGTCCTGAAGAACGCCATCGACTACCTCGGCGCCGAGTGGAACAACAAGGCCGCCGGCTTCGTGAGCTACGGCAGCCTCGGCGGCACGCGCGCCGTCGAGCACCTGCGCCTCATCGCCGCAGAGCTGCAGATCGCGACGGTCCGCGCCCAGGTCGCGTTCTCGCTGTTCACGGACTTCGAGAACTTCAGTGCCTTCGCACCCGGTGCTCAGCACGGCGACTCGGTGACGGCCCTGTTCGACCAGCTCGAGTCCTGGTCGGCCGTCCTCGCGCCGCTGCACGCGCCGGTCGCCGTCGCGAGCTAGGCGTCGGGAGCCTGCACTCACGCAAGCCGGGCGGTGGTGGTCAGCCCAGACCAGCCGCCCGGTTCGCCTCGATCTCTGCGCGGTGGTCCTGCGCCCACTCCACCATCTGCAGTGCGCGGGTCAGGAAGCTGTCTCCCAGCGGTGTGAGCGCGTACTCCACGCGCGGCGGCGACTCGGGGTAGGAGGTCCTGGAGACCAGGCCGTCCTGCTCGAGGGTCCGCAGCGTCGCCGTGAGCACACGATGCGAGATCCCGGACAGGACACCCATCAATCCGGTGAACCTGACCGGCCCGGACGCCAGACGGTCGAGGACCGGCATCGTCCACTTCTCCCCCAGCCTGACGAACACCTGCCGGACAAACGCCACGGTGTCGTCCTCACGGTCGCACACACTCGCGGCTCTCGCTCCTGCAGCGGTCGGGGTCGCCTGGGTCGTGAGTGTCATCTGGGCCTTTCTCGCCGATCGACGGGACAGCGCAGGACACTGCACCGCCCTGAGAGAAACACGGAGGGCCGGGAATCTCTTCCCGGCCCTCCGTCACAACCCTGCAGGAGTGGTCCTAGACCTCCGGCGTGCCGCCGATGTTGACGAGCCAGCTCACACCGAACTTGTCGTTGAGCATGCCGAAGCTGTCGCCCCACGGCGCCTTCTCGAGCGGCTGCTGCACGGTGGCGCCAACCGAGAGCTTGTCCCAGTACCCGTGGATCTCGGACTCGTCGTCGCCGCTGATCGACACCGAGAAGTTGGTCCCCGGCGTGAAGTCCATGTGATTGGGGGTGTCGGAGCCCATCAGGATGAACCCGGCCGGCGTGGTCAGCTGGGAGTGCATCACGAGGCCCTTCTCGTCCTCGTCGACCTCCATGTTGAAGTCGGCGAAGGTGCTCGAGGTCAGTTCCCCGCCGAAGACGGACTGGTAGAACTCCATCGCGTCCTTCGCGGTGGTCTTGAAGTTGAGGTAGGGGTTGAGGTTGCTCGTCATGATCGTCCTTCCGTCTGGCCTGATCGAGGCGTTGGGTGTTCCCATTGTCGACCCGTCGCCCTCCTGGGACCAGTGTCGATTCGGTGAACGTCGCCTGGCTCACGCTCCGGCCCGCCCCCGACACCCGGGCATCGCACCAGTGCGTCAGGCCGCGCGTCAGGCTGTCCGTCAGGCCGTGCGGGAGGCGACCACGAACACCCGACGGAACGGCAGGACCGTCGTCCCGTCCGCCGCCTGTGGGAACGCCTCGCGGAGCCGCCGCCGATACTCCGTCGTGAACTCAGCCGCCAGGCCGGCCGGAAGCGACTCGATGACGGGCCTGGCGTGTGTGCCCGCGATGAATTCGAACACGGGGTCCTCGCCCCGCAGCACGTGTAGATACGTCGTCTCCCAGGCGTCGACGCTCCACCCCGGTCGGCTGAGGTCGGCGAGGTAGTCCGCCGGGTCGGCGGAGGTGCGATCGGTGGTCGACGGCGTATACGCGTCGTACGGATCGGACGTGGCGAGGTCGGCGAGGATGGTGTGCGCCGGCGCCCGGAAGTTCCCCGGCACCTGGAACGCGAACACGCCGCCCGGCGCGACGAGGTCGGCCAGACGGGTGAGGATCGCCCGATGCCCAGGCACCCACTGGAGCGTCGCGTTGCTGACGAGGAGGTCGACGGGTTCCAGCGGCCGCCAGTCGACGAGATCGCCGACCCGGTAGGAGACCGCCGGATCGAGCGGCGCCCCATCCGGCCCGGTGTTGTCCGCGGTTGCCCGCGCGATCATCGACTCGCTCGAGTCGACGCCCTCGATCGAGGCGTCCGGCCAAGTGGCGCGCAGCGCAGGCGTCCCGTTTCCCGGCCCGCAGCCGAGGTCGACGATGCGCGCAGGCGCATCGAGCGGTACATGCGCGATGAGGTCCCGGAACGGGCGTGTCCGCTCGTCCGAGAATTTCAGGTACTGGCCGGGGTTCCACGTCGTCATACCGTCATCGTAGAACGGCCGGGACCCGTCGATGACGAGTCCCGGCCGTTCCGCAGGTGCGTTCAGGTTCGCGTTCAGGATCGCTCGGTGAACGCGCCCGATCAGCGCGGGATCAGAGGTGCGGGCGCTGCGCGACCCGGTCGATCTCGTACTGCTCACGCGCAGCGGCGGTGCTCTCGATGTCGGACACCTCGGCGACCGGGACGTCCCACCACCAGCCGCCGTCGACACCTGGCGCCGCAGGATCGGAGCGGACGTAGACGGCCGTCGTCTCCTCGGCTTCGAGCGCCGCACGGACGGCTGCACGGAATTCGTCGAGCCCGTCCGCCTCGATCACGTTCGCGCCGAGGCTGCGGATGTTCGCGGCGAGGTCCACCGGCAGCACGCCGCCGTCGAGACGAGAGGTGTCGACGTTCCGGTACCGGTACTTCGTGCCGAAGCGCTGCGACCCGACCGACTCGGACAGGTTGCCGATGGAAGCGAAGCCCTGGTTGTCGATCAGCACGATGACGAGCTTGATATGCTCGGCGACGGCCGTGACGATCTCCTGCGACAGCATGAGGTACGAGCCGTCACCGACGAGGGCGACGACCTGGCGCTCCGGGGCGGCCATCTTGACGCCGAGGGCGCCGGCGATCTCGTATCCCATCGTGGAGAAGCCGTACTCCACGTGGTACTGCTTCGCAGAGCGCGGCTGCCACAGGCGGTGCAGGTCTCCGGGGGCGGAACCCGCCGCGTTGACGATGACGTCCTCGTCGGCGAGTTCCTCGTTGAGGATCGAGAGCAGGCCGATCTGCGCCGGGAGGTCTCCGGGGGCCTCAGCGGCGATGGCGGCGGACCGCGTCGCCTCCCAGGCCGCACGGCGCTCGGCGATCTCGGCGCGGTACGCCTCGTCGGTCGTGTGCGCGCCGAGCAGTTCGCCCAGCTCCGTCAGGCTCTCGCGGGCGTCACCGGTCACGGCGTGCCCGGCGAGCTTGATGGCGTCGAGGCCGGCGACGTTGAGGTTGAGGAAGCGGACGTCGTCGCGCTGGAAGAGCGCCTTCGAGGACGTGGTGAAGTCGGAGTAGCGGGTGCCGATGCCGATCACGAGGTCGGCGGTCGACGCGAGCTCGTCCGCCGCGATCGTTCCCGTGGAGCCGACGCCGCCGACGTCCATCGGGTGGCCGTCCGGGAGCGTGCCCTTTCCCGCGTGGGTCTGACCGACGGGGATCCCCCATCGCTCGCTCAGTTCCGCCAGGACGGCGTTCGCCTCGGAGTACTGCACACCGCCGCCGGCGATGATGAACGGACGCTTGGCCGCGGCGATGATCGACGCTGCGCTCTGCAGGGCGTCACGGTCCGCACGGGTGCGGGCGACCGTCCAGACGCGCTTGGCGAAGAACTCGACCGGCCAGTCGTGCGCCTCGGCCTGCACGTCCTCCGGGAGGGCGATCGTCACGGCACCGGTCTGCGCCGGGTCCGTGAGCACCCGCATCGCGTTGAGCAGCGACAGCGGCAGCTGCTCGGCGCGCCACACGCGGTCGAAGAACGCGGACACCGGACGGAACGCGTCGTTGACGGTGACGTCCTGCGACTCGTTGCGCTCCAGCTGCTGCAGCACGGGGTCCGGCGCGCGGGTGGCGAAGGTGTCGGCCGGGAACAGCAGCACGGGGATGCGGTTGACGGTCGCGAGCGCTGCACCAGTGATCATGTTGGTGGCGCCCGGCCCGACGGAGGTCGTGACGGCGAGCGTCGAGAGGCGGTTCCGCTGCTTGGCGAAGCCGGCGGCGGCGTGCACGGCGCCCTGTTCGTTGCGGGCGAGGTAGTACGGCATCGTGGCAGGGTCGTCGAGCTCGGCCTGGAGGAGCGCCTGGCCGATGCCGGCGACGTTGCCGTGTCCGAAGATCCCGAAGAACCCCTCGACCACGCGGTGCTCGACGCCGTCGCGCAGCGTGTACTGCTGCGAGAGGAAGCGCACGATGGCCTGACTGACGGTCAGACGGACCGTCTGGGTCCGGCTCGATTCGGTGGTCATTCGCTGTCCTCACTGGTGCGGGCGGTGGCGCCCTGCTGCTTCGCGGCGCCGAACGGCAGCCGGGGGTCGATGGCCTCGTGTTCCCAGCTCTGCCGGATCCACGTGTGCTGGGGGTCGTCGCTGATGAGCCACTGGCGGTCGTCGCGCGACGGGTCCGCAGGGCCGGCCATGACGTTCAGGTAGTAGAGGTCGTGGCCAGGCGCAGCGACGGTCGGACCGTGGTAGCCGTGCGGGATCAGCACGACGTCGCCCGTGCGGACTTCGACGGTCACGTCGATCTCGCCGGCGTCCGACGCGTAGACGCGCTGCAGGGCGAACCCGGGGGTGCCGACGGGAGACGGGGCGACCTCGTAGTAGTAGATCTCCTCCAGAACCGTTTCGGTCTCGGTCGCCGTGTCGTGCTTGTGCGGCGGGTAGGAGGACCAGTTGCCGCCCGGCTGCATGACCTCGCACACGATGATGCGGTCGGCGCGCAGGGCCGCAGGCGTGCCGAAGTTGTTGACCTGACGCGAGCAGATGCCGGCGCCGCGCAGTTCGGAGGAGACGGCGTCCGCCGCGATGTACTGGACGGGGAAGACGCGCTCCGCGACCGACCACGCGATGGCGAAACGACAGCCGGCGACCGAGTGCAGGGCCACGTGCGAGCCGAGCGGCGCGTACAGGACGTCCGTGACACCCCACGGGTTCTCGCGGCCGAAGAGGTGACGGGCGATCCCGTCGACCTCGACGTCGACCGAGCCGTGCAGCGGAACGACGACGGCCTCGCGACCGACCAGGTCGAGCTCGTGGGAGCCGCCTGCTTCGAGTTCGACGACCGTCAGGCCGGTGTACTGCCAGTCCGGGCGATCCTGCGCCGGTTCCTGGGGCTGCGCCGCAGCATCGCCGATGGGGTCGATCGACACCGTCGTGTTTCTCGTCGCGCGGCTGCCTGCCGGGAAGTGGTACTTCATTGGTAACCAATCATGCGTTTGTCCTGACAATCGTTTAATATTACCTGTGGCTCTGGGACTTCACTAGGCTGGCGGCAGGAGTCCGCAATGCTGCGCCCCGCGGCATCCCCACATGTTTGACAGAGATGAGACCCTGCCTATGGATTCGTTCACAGCGCTCTTCGACGACCTCGACCGATCCGGTCCGCTCCCCCTGTACTTCCAGGTCGCGCGACGCATCGAAGGGGCCATCGAAAGCGGCATGCTGCCCGCCGGTACCAAGCTCGAGAACGAACTCAAGCTCGCCGACGACCTCAAGCTGTCGCGCCCCACCATCCGCCGTGCCATCCAGGAGCTCGTGAGCAACGGCCTGCTCGTGCGACGCCGCGGCATTGGCACCCAGGTGGTCCACGGCAAGATCACCCGCAAGGTCGAACTGAGCAGCCTCTTCGACGATCTCGCGAGAGACCACAAGGTCCCGACCACGCAGCTGCTCCTGCACGAGCTCGTCACACCGTCCGGCGACGTGATGGAGGCGCTCGACCTCAGCTCCCCCGAGCCGATCCTGCACATCAAGCGTCTGCGCAAGGCCGACGGCGACCCGATGGCGCTGCTCGAGAACTACCTCCCGGCCGAGCTCTCCGACATCACGGCCGAACAGCTCGAACGGCAGGGGCTCTACCAGATCCTGCGCGCCCGCGGCACGACCATGCGCGTCGCGAAGCAGCGCATCGGCGCCAGGGAGGCCACCGAGGAGGAGGCCGGGCTGTTCAACCGTCCGGCCGGATCGCCCGTGCTCACGATGGCGCGGACGCTCTACGACGACGGCGGACGAGCGGTCGAGTACGGTGTGCATTCGTATCCTCCCGAAACCTACTCGTTCGAGATCACCCTCGTCGAGACGTGATCTGATTCCGGCCGTCGCCCACTCGTGACGGCCGGGCCGATCCGGCGCCTGGCCGAACCGGGCACTCGGGCCAACCGACCACCGGCCGGGATCCACTCGATGCATCCAGATGCATCCAGAGGGTCCCGGCCGGTGCCGCCTGTTCGGTTCTCACCGATCAGGACCCCGTCCGGCCCCGGAACGAGGCGTCCAGGACCGGACGGGAGCCGAGCGGACTCGGCAGAACTAGTTCTGCGGGAAGCCCAGGTTGATGCCGCCGTGCGACGGGTCGAGCCAACGGCTCGTGATCGCCTTCGCGCGCGTGAAGAAGTGGACGCCCTCTGCGCCGTACGCCTTCGTGTCGCCGAACAGCGAGTCCTTCCAGCCGCCGAAGGAGTAGTAGCCGACGGGCACGGGGATCGGCACGTTGATGCCGATCATGCCGACCTGCACCTCGCGCTGGAAGCGACGCGCGGCGCCGCCGTCGTTGGTGAAGATCGCCGTGCCGTTGCCGTACTGGCTCGCGTTGACGAGGTCGATGCCGTCGTCGAAGCTCTCGACGCGGACGACAGAGAGGACCGGTCCGAAGATCTCGTCCGTGTAGACGCGCGAGGTGGTCGGAACGGCGTCGACGAGGGTCGGGCCGAGCCAGAAGCCGTCCGCCGCGCCGTCGACCTCGACGTCACGGCCGTCGACGACGAGCTTGGCGCCGTCCTCCACCGCGATGTCGAGGTAGCCAGCGACCTTGTCGCGGTGCTGCTTCGTGACGAGCGGGCCCATGTCGCAGTTGCGGCGGCCGTCGCCGACCGTGAGGGTCGCCATCCGGTCGGTGATCTTCGAGATGAGCTCGTCGGCGATGGACTCGACGGCCACAACGACGCTCACGGCCATGCAGCGCTCGCCCGCCGAGCCGAAGCCGGCATTGATGGCGGAGTCCGCGACGAGGTCGAGGTCGGCGTCCGGGAGGACGAGCATGTGGTTCTTGGCGCCGCCGAGGGCCTGGACGCGCTTGCCGTGCGCCGTGCCGGTCTCGTAGACGTACTTGGCGATCGGCGTCGAGCCGACGAAGGAGATCGCGGCGACGTCCGGGTGCTCCAGCAGGCCGTCGACGGAGACCTTGTCACCGTGCAGGACCGTGAACACACCGTCCGGGAGGCCGGCCTCCTTGAGGAGCTCCGCCAGCCAGATGGCGGTCGACGGGTCCTTCTCGCTCGGCTTCAGGACGACCGTGTTGCCGGCCGCGATCGCGATCGGGAAGAACCACAGCGGCACCATGGCCGGGAAGTTGAACGGCGTGATGATTCCGACGACGCCGAGCGGCTCGTTGACCGAGTACACGTCGACACCGGTCGACACGTTCTGCGAGTACTCGCCCTTCTGCAGGTGCGGCATCGCGGTGGCGAATTCGACGACCTCGAGGCCGCGTGCGATCTCGCCGAGTGCGTCGGAGACGACCTTGCCGTGCTCGGACGTGATGATCTCCGCCGCCTCCTGCTTGCGCTCGTTGAGCAACTCGCGGAAGCGGAACATCACACGCTGGCGCTTGGCGAGCGAGGTGTCGGCCCAGGCCGGGAACGCGGCCTTCGCGGACGCGACTGCTGCATCGACGTCGGCGGGGGTCGCGAGGCGGACCTCCTTGGTGACGACGCCCTCAGCGGGGTTGTAGACGGGCGAGGTGCGGGTCGACTCGCCCTGGTAGGACGCTCCGTCGAGCCAGTGCTCGACGACCGGGACAGATGATGCCATGCGGGGTTACTCCTTCGGAGGTTCGGTGGAGGTGACGTTGAGGCGCCCGATTCGGGCGGGGCGGGAGTTGCGCGGGACCGGGCGGGCGCAGCTCACCGCTGGAAGCCGGTCAGCGTGCGCCGGCGAGGACGTTGCCGTGCACGAGCGATGCGGCCGTGGAGACCGCGTCGACGACGTTGCCGGACGCCGGGTAGAGCAGCGCACGACCGACGACGAGGCCGCGGACACCTGGCAGGCTGAGCGCACTCGACCACGCCTCGTAGTTCGCGTCCTGGTCCTCGCCCGGTTCGCCGCCGAGCAGCAGGGTCGGGAGCGTGGTCGCTTCCATGACCCGCGCCATGTCCGGGACGACCGGGAGCTTGAGCCAGGAGTAGGCGGACGTCGCGCCGAGCCCGGAGGCGATGCCGACCGAGTTGATGACGGCGTCGGTGCTCAGGTCGTTGACGATGCCGCTCGCGGTGCGACGGCTCATAAACGGTTCGAGCATGATGGGCAGGCGGTGCGCAGCCGCCTCGGTGACGGCACGGCCGGACGCTTCGAGCGTCGCGACGCTGCCGGCGTCGTTGAGGTCGATGCGCAGCAGGAGCTTCGCGAAGTCGAATCGGGCGGAGGCGATGCCAGAGGCGTCGTACGCCGTGAAGCGGTCGTCCATCTCGAAGCTCGACCCGCGCAGACCGCCGCGGTTCATCGAGCCGACGGCGACCTTGTCGTCGAGGGCGCCGAGCAGGAGCAGGTCCTCGAGGATGTCAGGGGTGCCGAGGATGCCGTCGACGCCCGGGACGCTCAACGCCGTGACGATGCGCGAGAGCAGGTCGTACCGGTTGGCCATCGCCAGCGGGTCCTGACGGATCCCGAGGGCGCCGCGGGCCGGGTGGTCGACGGCGATGATGAAGAGCTTGCCGTCGTCGGCGAGGAGCGAGCGGCGCTTGCGGCTCGCCTGCAGCTCGGCGACCCGCTCGGGGTGCGCGGCGCGGGTCAGCAGCAGTTCGTCGAATGAGAGGTCAGACATCAGCGGGCTCCTTCGAGAGCACTCAGAACTTCAGCGGTCGTCGGCATGGCCGTCGAGCACTCGAGACGGGACGCGACGATCGCACCTGCGACGTTGGCGAATCGGATGGTGCGCTCGAGCGACCAGCCTTCGAGGAGGCCGTGTGCGAGCGCTCCCCCGAAGCTGTCGCCTGCGCCGAGGCCGTTGACGACGTCGACGGCGTGGACGGGGACGACGACGGACTCTTCGCGCGTCTTGGCGAGGACGCCGAGCGGACCCTGCTTGACGATCGCGAGTTCGATGCCGCGTTCGAGGAGGGCGTCTGCCGCACGCTCGGGCACGGTCTCGCCGACGGCGATCTCGCACTCCTCCTTGTTGCCGATGGCGACGGTCACGTGGTCGAGGGCTGCACCGACTTCACGGCGGGCGTCCCCAGGATCCTCCCAGAACATCGGGCGGTAGTCGAGGTCGAGGATCGTCAGCGGGCGACGGGCGCGCGCCTCCCAGGCCGCGTGGTGTGCTGCACGGCTCGGCTCGGAGGACAGGCCGGTCACGGTGGACCAGAAGATCCGCGCGTTCGCAATGGCGTCGAGGTCGAGCTCATCCGCGTTGATGACGAGGTCCGGCGCCTGCGGCTGACGGTAGAAGTACAGGGGGAAGTCGTCCGGCGGGAACAGCTCGCAGAACGTGATGGGGGTGTTGAGGCCAGCGACGCCGGAGACGTAGCGGTCGTCGACGCCGAGGCGCTGCAGCTCGGTGTGGATGAAGCGGCCGAAGGGGTCCTCACCCGTCCGCGAGATGAGGGCTGCGTTCACGCCGTGGCGCGCTGCTGCGACGGTGACGTTCCCGGCGGTGCCGCCGAGGAAGCGACCGAAGGTGCTCACCTGGTCGAGCGTCACCCCCGATTCGAGCGGGTAGAGGTCGACCCCGACCCGGCCCATGGCCAGGAGGTCGAACCGGGTGGCGTCATCGGGGGATGCGCTCATCTCACGTCCTTCACACAATTGCGGCTCCGACGTCGTTCGTCGTGCGGAGCAGGGTCGGCAAGCTCGGCTGAGATCTCTCGGCCAGGCCGTTGATCCAAGAATACACAGCCGGAGGAACTTTGTCCTGACATATAGACAACCCGTCAGAAGTTGCCGTCTTTTTGCCAGCTTTTTTGGCTGTCCACGCCCCATCGCATCGGCAATTCTCATGTCTCACGCGAGGCGAGGCGATGTGCTGCTGCGGCGCGCCCACAACGACAACCCGCCTCCCCTCGCGTGATCGGCGAGAGGAGGCGGGATGTGATGAGTACGGTTCAGCGCCGGGCGCTTCTGGTCAGAACGTGCTGAAGGTGAAGCCCAGCGTCGCACCGGAGACGATGAAGCGCTCCGTCTGACGGACGGGCGGACCACACGTCGCCGAGCCGACACCGTTCACACCGGCGTCGAGGTGCAGCCACAGCGTCGAGCCGGCGTGCAGCTCGTTGACGTGCGTCGCCGCATCGAGTTCCGCGATCGACCACGGACGGACCGCGAGGTCGAACGGCGTGGTGCCGTCGATGCGGAGCCCACCGGTCGCGAGGCCGAGCTCGACCCATCTGGTGTCCTGACGGACGCCGTTCTCCTGCGGGACGACGTAGTTCGTCTGCATCGCGCCGACGGTCGAGGAGAACCGTCCGATGCGGGCGGCGACGCGCGAGTCAGGGTAGTTCTCCCCCGGACCGGCGCCGAACCAGCTCACCGGGACGGCACGCGGGTCGCCCTGCGACAGGCCGAGCGTGAGCCCTAGGCGCGGCAGCGGGTTCCGCCACTCGCCACGGCGCAGCGCGGTGAGTTCGAGCGACACGGAGGCCGCCTCGCCCTCGCCGACGGCGAACCAGCGGTACTCGACGTCGAAGCCGACATCCGTGTTGCCACCCGCGACGCGCGTCCGGCGCACGAGCGCGGTCGATCCGTCCACCTCCGTGACGACCTCGAGCGAGATGAACCGCTCTTCCAGCCGGTCGAGGCCGTCGGTGCGCCAGGTCTCCACGACAGGAGCTTCGTCGTCGTGACCCGGGTAGCGGTCGTTCTCGGTGGGCGCACGCCACGCGTCGAGGACCGCGGTGACGACCTCGACGCCCGCGAGGGTGCGCAGGACGCCTGCGGCGTCGAACACGGCGTTCGCGACGACGTAGCCGCCGTCCTCCGTGCGCTCGACGGACCCGGCAGACGCCGTCGACGCAGCGGCCGATGCGACGGTCGATGCGGCGGTGAGCACACCGAAGCCGACCTGCCCGGTCGCCAGGACGTGCCCGGCATCCGCCCAGACGGCGTCTTCGACGGTCACGGCGCGGAGCGTCAGGAACCGCTCGCCGACGGCCTCGGCGAGGGCCGCCGGGATCGCAGCCGGCAGGTCGACGCCGCCGAAGCTGCGCGGTGCGATGGCCGGCACGTCGAGGACGCCGGAAGCCACCTCGACGCCGTCGGCCTCGACGACCCAGCCGAATGCGGCGCGATCGGTCGTCTGGAAGCTCAGGCGGTTCTCGATCACGACGTTCGTCGCATCGTCCGAGAACTGGAATCGGAACGGCGCGATGACCGCCGCGTACTCCACGAGGCCGGGAGACGGCGTGCGGTCGGGCAGCAGCAGCCCGTCGATGACGAAGGAGCCGTCGTGCAGACGCTCGCCGAAGTCGCCGCCGTAGGCGTAGCCGATGCTGCCGTCCTCCGCCGTGACTTCGAGGCCGTGGTCGAACCACTCCCACACGAAGCCGCCGGCCAGGCGCGGGTACGCGTCGAAGATGCGCTCGTAGTCCTCGAGCCCGCCAGGGCCGTTGCCCATCGCGTGCGCGTACTCGCACTGGATCATCGGGATGCCGCGGCGCTTGGCGTCCAGTTCCGCGTTCTCGAGGCGCGGCTCGGCCTGGCGGCCGATCGCGTCGAGCTCATCGAACGTCGCGTACATGCGGCTGTAGATGTCGACGCCCTCGCACTCCGCGTCCTGCTCGTAGTGGATCGGACGCGACGAGTCGCGGTCGTGGGTCCACGCGGAGTTCGCAGCGAGGTTCTCGCCCCAGCCAGCCTCGTTGCCGAGCGACCAGATGACGACGCTCGCGTGGTTCTTGTCGCGCTCGACGGTGCGACGCATGCGGTCGAGGTAGACCTCGGCCCACTGCGGGTCGCCGGAGGGGTTGCCCCGCCAGTCGACGAGCGAGAAGCCGTGGGTCTCGAGGTCGCACTCGTCGATGACGTACAGGCCGTAGACGTCGCACAGCTCCAGGAAGTACGGGTCGGGCGGGTAGTGGCTCGTGCGCACGGCGTTCATGTTGTGACGCTTCATGAGGCGGACGTCGTCCTCCATCGTCTCGCGGCTCACGGCACGACCGGCACGCGGGTCGAAGTCGTGGCGGTTGACGCCGCGGAAGGTGATGGGGGTGCCGTTCACGAGGAGGACGGTGCCCTCGATCGAGACCGTGCGGAAGCCGATGCGCAACAAGACGCGCTCCGCGTCAGTCGTGACGACGGCGTCGTAGAGGCGGGGAGCCTCTGCCGACCACGGCTCGACGCCGTCGAGGACGACCCGCTCACCGGCGGCGAAGGATGCGCCGAGTTCCGGGATCGTGACGGTGGCCGTCGCACCATCGGTCGTCGCGTCGACCGTGAGGACGCCAGCACCCGTGGTGTGGTCGTAGTCGGCGTGGACGAACACGTCGTCGATGCCGCCGGCCGGGCGGTGCAGGACGGCGACCGAACGGAAGATGCCGGACAGCCACCACTGGTCCTGGTCCTCGATGTAGCTCGCGAAGCTCCACTGGTGCACACGCAGGGCCACGAGGTTCTCGCCGTCGACGAGGGCGTCGGTGATGTCGAACTCGACCGCGAGGCGGCTGCCGGAGGAGTCGCCGATCGAGCGGCCGTTGATCCACAGCTCGAACCACGAGTCGACGCCGTCGAAGCGGATGAGCGCGCGTCCGGTCCAGTCGGCCGGCTTCACGAAGGTGGTGCGGTACTCCCCCGTCGGGTTCGCGTCGGGCACGAACGGCGGGTCGACGGGGAACGGGTACTGCTGGTTCGTGTAGATGGGCGAACCGTGCCCCTGCAGCTGCCAGTGGCCGGGGACCTCGATGGTGCCCCAGCTGGCACCGGAGTCGCTCGGGTCCTTGGGGGTCGCGGCGCTCGGCGACAGGTCGAAGCGCCAGGTGCCGTCGAGGCTGAGCTCTGCGGCATCGGTCGCCAGACGGGCGCGCGCCGGGGAGGCGCCGCGGGGCGGGCGGATGGTTTCGAAGGTGGTGGTCACCGGATGCAGCCTTTCATGTGGAGCCGAGTTTCTGAAGATCTGAGGGTGTGGAATTCGGGGGCGGGAGATCGGGGCGGGAGGTTCTGGATTCGATCGACCGTTGGGACGGCGTCCGACCGTCCGTCAGGCGAAGTCGGTCGCCGTGAGCGTGACCGGTCCGCCCGAGCGGAGATCGACCGATGCGCGCGCGTCGCCGAACACGACGGTCACGGACCGCTTCCCGGCCGGACGCTGCGCACGGAGGGTGGCCTCGATGAGCTGGATCGAGCCATCGTCCCCGGTGCTCCAGCGCACGTCGACGCCGATGCCGGGGCGGGCGACGATGCCGCGGACCCGGCCGCTCGCCCATTCGCGGGGCACGGCAGGCAGGAGCACGAGGTCCCCGGTGTGGCTCTGCAGCAACGCCTCGACCACTCCGGCGACGTATCCGTAGTTCCCGTCGATCTGGAACGGCGGATGCGCGCCGAAGAAGTTCGGGTAGAGCCCGCCCTGCTGGACGTCCTCACCCGAGGGGGCCGCGCGGAAGACGAGCGCGAGCAGGTCGGAGACCTTGTCCCGCTGTCCGAGGCGCGCGCGGAGTGCGAGCTTCCAGGCGAGCGACCATCCCGTCGAGTCGTCGCCGCGCCCTTCGAGGGTGCGGATGACGCCGTCGCGGAGCTCCGGTGTGAGCTGCAGATCGCCCGGGTACACGCCGACGAGCTGACCGAGGTGGCGGTGGTGCGGCTCGACCTGCGGGTCGTCAGCCGCCCACTCGGGGATCATGCCGTCGCGGCCGACGCGGAGGCCGGGGATGTTCGGCCTGGCGGCACGGGCCTCCGCGACGACGGGGTCGCCGTCGATGTCGAGCAGCTCGGCGAGTGAGGACAGGGAGTCGAACAGCGAGCCGATGAGCGTGAGGTCCATCGCGGAGGACACGCCGACCGAACTCGTGCCGCCGTCGGGCGTCTGGAACTGGTTCTCCGGCGATGTGGACGGCGAGGTGCCGAGTGTGCCGTCCGGCAGGATGATGAGCCAGGCGAGCGCGAACTCCGCGGCCGAGCGGATGACCGGCCACGCCTCATCGCGGGCGAACGACTCGTCCGCCCCGAACCGGACGTGCTCCCACAGCGTCTGCACGAGCCAGGCCGGTGCGAGCGGCCAGAACGCCCACGACGGGTTCGCACGGCCGATGCCGACGGGCGAGGTGTACGCCCACGCATCGGTGTTGTGGTGCGCGACCCAACCGGGCGCGTCGTAGAGGCGTTGCGCCGTCTCACGGCCGGCGATGCTCATGGCGCGCATGAGATCGACGTACGGGCTCACGGTCTCCGCGAGGTTCGCCGTCTCGGCGGGCCAGTAGTTCATCTCGGTGTTGATGTTGACGGTGTAGTTGGAGCTCCACGGCGCACGCAACCGGTCGTTCCAGATGCCCTGCAGCGTTGTGGGGAGTCCGCCGGTGCGGGATGCCGCGATGAGCAGGTACCTGCCGTAGTGGAAGAGGAGGGCTCCGAGGGCCGGGTCCGCCGGCATCGCGCCGCCAGGGGCGGCTTCCGCGACTGCGAGGCGTTCGTCGCTTGCGAGCGGGGCTGCGGGGTCGGCAGCGCCGGCTGAGTCGGCTGCGTCGGCTGCGTCGGCCGCCGGCGCATCGATGACGAGTTCCGTGCGGGCGTACAGCTCTGCGTGGTCGGCCAGGTGCTCGTCGCGGACGGCCTGCGGCCCGGCCTCGATCGCGGCGGCGACCCGTGCGGACGCCGCCGTGAGCGCGTCGAACTCGTCGCCGACGGGTGCTTCGCCGATGCCAACGAAGGTCGTCGCGGTCGCGAGCACGATCGTCGCGGTCGTCACCCCGCCGGCACGGAGCACCGCACCGGCCGGCTCATCACCGGTCGACTGCGCGCCGACGCCGTTGTGCCGCCATCCGACGACGACGGCTCCGCGCATCGCGTCGCCTGGCGCCTCCGAGTACCGGACGGGCTCGTCCGGCTCGTGCTGCGGTGGGGCATCGCTCGGCAGCAGGAGGGTCAGCGACGCCGCGTCCCCGGCAGCACCGGCGAGCGCGTCGATGACGTGCAGCGGTGAGCCGAGTTCGAGCTCGACGTCGAGCGGCGCGCTCGCACTCAGGGTCAGCTGCAGCACACCGGCCGGGTGGGACACGAGGCTCTGCCAGGTGACGTCGATGGGCGCTGCGCCCTCGTCCGTGCCGTCGACCACATAGTGAACAGTGTGCTGCGCAGTCGTGAAATCGAGGCGTCTGGAGTACGCGGAGTATCCGGGAACATCTGCCGGGCCATCGCCATCGACTGCGCTGCCAGCATCGGTTCCGCGCTCCCCGGCGAGTCCGGCCGGCGTCGTTCGCACGAACAGGTCCGCGAACGGGAGGTATCCCTGCGAGTACCGCTCCTGCAGGCGCTGCAGTTCGCTCATGGCTCGCGTGTGGTCCCCGGCCACGAGCGCAGCACGGGACGCAGCCAGGGCCTCGGCTGCCGTTTCGGCGCTGACCGTCCCTGCCGCGTGCTCGCTCTTCGGGCTGCCGGACCAGGCGGTGCCATCGTTCAGCTGGATGCGCTCGGCGCCCGGGACGCCGAAGACCATGGCGCCCGTGCGGCCGTTGCCGAGCGGCAGGGCTTCGAGCCAGGTACCGGCCGGCCGGTCGTATTCGAGGTGATGCGTACTCACACTGATGCTCCCTTGCTGGTGATTGCGCTTGTCAGAATCTGGGGGCCGATCGGCCTGTGAAACCCCTCACCGAGCACGGCGGGACGTGACTACACTCGCTAGAGTGAATGTTTGTAAGGACATTCTATGTAATGCTCTCAATGGCTCAAGTCCCCACCCCAACCGGGACACGATTTCGAGCCCAGCACGACCTCTCCCCGAACCCCATCCCGAAAGGAGTGCCAGCCGATGAGGATCGCAGGCGCACCCGTCAGTTTCGGTGTCTTCGAGCTCGAGCCGGAGGAGGGTGCCGAACTTCCGGGACCCGACGACGTCGCCGCAGCACTCCACGACACCGGGTACCAAGGCATCGACCTCGGGCCCGTCGGCTTCCTCGGCCGCGGCGCCGAGCTCCAGGAACGTCTCCGCCGGTACGAGCTCAGTCTCGTCGGCGGTTGGGTGGATCTGCCGTTCCACGACGACGCGGCGTTCGAAGCGAGCCTCCCAGCGCTCGCAGAGGCGCTCGACAACTTCATCGAGGGATCGGAGGTCGACCCGGAGCACCTCCCGCTCCCGACGCTCGCGGCGAGTGCGACCCCCGACCGCCAGGCGCAGCCGGGCGGCGGA
This sequence comes from Plantibacter sp. Mn2098, assembly GCF_049319745.1. Lineage (NCBI taxonomy): Bacteria > Bacillati > Actinomycetota > Actinomycetes > Micrococcales > Microbacteriaceae > Plantibacter > Plantibacter sp. Mn2098. Next base: position 41,357 of record NZ_JBMOUH010000006.1, read on the forward strand.
GAGGGCCTCAGCCTCGACGAGGCCGGCTGGACGACGTTCGCGAACAACGTGCAGCGCGCAGCAGCGCTCGTGCGCGAGCGCGGCCTCGAGCCGACGTTCCACCACCACACGAGCACCTACGTCGAGACCCCGGCCGAGATCGACGAGTTCCTCGCCCGCACCGACGTCGGTCTGACGCTCGACACCGGCCACCTCATCATCGGCGGCGGCGACCCGCTCGAGGGCCTCAAGCGCTGGTCGGACCGCATCAACCACGTCCACCTCAAGGACGCCCGCATCGATCGACTGCGCGAGATCCTCGCGGCAGGCGGCGGCATGCGTGAGGTCTGGTCCGGTGAGGCGTTCGTCGCCCTCGGTGCAGGCGACCTCGACCTCGAAGCGGTCATGGAGCACCTCACGAAGACCTTCGACGGATGGCTCGTCATCGAGCAGGACGTCATCCCCCGGCCAGGCGACACGATCGATCGTGCGATCGCCAACCAGAGAATCAACCGAGAAGCACTCAGAAAGTGGTTGCCATGACCAAGAAGATCCGTATCGGCGTCGTCGGCCTGGGCGCCGTCGCACAGTCCGTGCACCTGCCCCTCATCCAGCGCCGCTGGGACCTCTTCGAGCTCGTCGCCGTCGCCGACCTGTCCCCCACGCTCCTCGCGAGCGTCGGCGACCAGTTCGGCGTCGCAGCCGCGAACCGCCACGACAGCCTCACGACGATGCTCGCCGCAGAGGAACTCGACGGCGTTGTGCTCCTCACCTCCGGCTCGCACGGCGGACCGGCGCTCGAAGCCATCCAGGCCGGCGTCGCCGTGTTCTGCGAGAAGCCGCTCGCGTTCTCTCTCGAAGAGGTCGACGCCCTCGCAGCCGCCGAAGCCGCGGCCGGTCGTCCCCTCCTCCTGCTCGCGTACATGAAGGAGTACGACGCGGCAGTCGTCGGTCTCCGCGACCTCCTCCCGGCAGCGGAGGACATCCGCTACGTCGACGTCGAGGTCCTGCACCCGAGCCCCGGCTCGCAGCTCGCCTACGCGAACCTGCAGCCGCCGGCACGCGACATCGACCCGTCCGTCATCGCCGGTTTCAAGCAGCGCGACGGCGTCGCGATCGACCAGGCCATCGGCGAGGGCACACCGGCCGCGTTCCGCTCGCTGTACACCGACGTCATCGCCGGCAGCCTCATCCACGACATCTCCGTCCTGCGCTCGCTCCTCGGATCGATCACCTCGGTCGACTCGGCGAGCCAGTGGGGCAACGTCGACAGCGCGGGCTCGCTCGAATTCGGCGGCACCATCTCGGCCGGCGCCCGTGTGCACCTGCACTGGCACTACCTCGCCGACTACCCGGCGTACCACGAGACCGTCCGCATCCACCACACCACCGGCACGCTCGAGATCGAGTTCCAGGTCCCGTACCTGCTGAACGCGCCCACCGAGCTGCGCGTCATCGCACGCGCCGGCGTCGGCGGCGAGACCAAGAGCGTCACGCGCGAGGTCTCCGAGGCGTTCGAGACCGAACTCGCAGCGTTCCACACCCTCGTGACGGAGGGCGTCGCTGCGCCCACCGGCATCAGCCACGGTCGCGAGGACCTCATCACGGCACTGCGGATGGCTCGCGCACTCGCGACCGCACAGGGCATCACGATCGGCGGAGAGGCGGCACAGGCGTGACCGACACCACCCAGGCAGCAGCAGGCGACGCAGCGAACGGCACCGACGGACACCCGTCCGGCATCGTCTTCGTCCCCCACACCCACTGGGACCGCGAATGGTACGAACCGTTCCAGGTCTTCCGCTTCCGGCTCGTCGAAGCCCTCGACCAGGTCCTCGAGACCGCTGAGCGCGACCCGCAGTTCCGGTTCACGCTCGACGGCCAGACAGCAGCGGTCGAGGACTACCTCGAGATCCGCCCGGAGAACACCGAGCGCATCAAGGCGATCGTGCGGAGCGGCCAGCTGGCCCTCGGCCCGTGGTTGATCCTCCTCGACGAGTTCCTCTGCACCGGCGAGACGATCATCCGCAACCTCCAGCTCGGCTGGTCCGGTGCTGAGCGCCTCGGCGGAGCGATGCCGGTCGGCTACCTCCCCGACATGTTCGGTCACGTCGCGCAGATGCCGCAGATCCTGAACCGTGCAGGCATCACGACGTCCGCGTTCTGGCGCGGCGTCCCCGGAACCGTCGACGGCCACCAGTTCCGCTGGGTCGCACCCGACGGATCGAGCGTCCGCTCCGAGTTCCTGTTCGACGGCTACGACAACGCCCTCGACTTCCTGCTCGTGCCGGACGAGATCCCCCGCGCGCTCCGCGACTACCACCGCCTGACGAAGGAACGCTGGGGCGACGAGCCCATCCTCGGCATGGTCGGCACCGACCACATGGCGCCGAACCCGGAGCTCATGAACTGGGTCCGCCGCTTCGACGAGGCCGCGTTCCCCATCGCCGTCGAGACGCTCACCGAGTACTTCGAGCGCTACGCGGACGACGCTGAGGGTGCTGCGAAGCTCGTCGACGTCATCGGCGAACTCCGTAGCCACCAGCGCGGCAACATCCTGCCCGGCGTCATCTCGATCCGTCTGGGCCTCAAGGAGAGCATGGCTGTCGCCGAGCGCGTCCTCGACGAGGCTGAGCGCGTCGCCGCCCGCTGGTCGGACGAGGACTTCGAGCCGTTCTTCGACATCGCATCGCGGGGCATCATCGAGTCCACCGCCCACGACTCCGTCGTCGGTTCAGGCACCGACGAGACCGTCGAGCAGGTCGCCGCGCGTCTGGCCGAGTCCGCACAGGCAGCACGCTCCGTGCGTGACGGCGTCCTGCGCGAACTCGCGAAGCCCGTGTCGAGCGATGCGTACGTCGTCGTCAACACGCTGCCGCGCGATCGCACGATCTTCGTCGACGTCGAGGTCGCCTCGCCGGACGAGGAGCTCCCGCTCGTCGCGAAGCTCGCCGACGGCACCGTGCTGCACGTCCAGGAGATCGGTCGCACCAAGACCGTCCTCGGCGACGAGCGTATGGACGCGTCGCAGGTCGACCGCGTCATCCGCCGCATCCACCGTCGTGAACTGTTCGGTCAGGACATCGACACCTGCACGATCGAGCCGAACCGCCTGACGTTCCGCGTCGCCGAGATCCCGAAGACCCCCGTCTTCGACCTCCTCGCAACGCGCGACGCCCTCACAGAGGCCGCTGCGGCGTACCCGGGCGAATGGCACGTCCTGACGCTCGCCGAGCCGCGTCGTCGGGTCCTCGTCGCCGTTCCGGTCCCGGCTTCCGGCAGCACCTCGTTCACGATCGCCCAGGGCGAATCCGAGGCGAACGTCTCCCCCATCACCGCTTCCGGCGATGCTGCTGGGGCGACGATCGGCAACGGTCTCGTCTCCGCGACGATCAACGCCGACGGCACCGCGACGATCACGGGCGCCGACGGCACCGTGCTCGAGGGCGTCGGCCGCCTCGTCGACGAGGGCGACCGTGGCGACAGCTACAACTTCGGTCCCATCTCCTCTGGTGAGGTCATCGACGCCCCGACGAACGTTGTCATCGAGACCGTCGAGGTCGGCGATGTCCGTGCCGTCGTGCGTGCGCTGCGCACCTACGCGCTGCCCGTCTCGCTGTCCGAGGATGTCGATGTCCGCTCCACGCAGACCGTCGACACGACGATCGAGACCCGCTACGAGGTCCGCGCGGGCGAAGGCTTCGTGCGGGTGAGCGTCGAGTACGTGAACCAGATCGCGGACCACCGTCTGCGTCTGCACGTTCCGCTGCCAGAGGCGGTCACCGGTTCGGCCTCCGAGGGTCAGTTCTCGGTCACCGAGCGCGGGCTCACGAGCGAGGGCGGCTGGGGCGAGTTCCCGATCCCGACTTTCCCCGCGACGTCGTTCGTCAACGCCGGGCCCGCGACGGTCCTGCTGAAGCACGCGACCGAGTACGAGGTCGTCGGCGACGGCACCGAGCTGGCGATCACGCTCGTGCGCGCCGTCGGTTCCATCAGCGTCAACGTGCACCCGCTGCGCGACGAGCCGGCCGGTTCCGAGATCCCGATCCCCGGTGGTCAGGAGCTCGGCACGACGGTGCTGGCCGAGTTCGGTGTCGTTCCGGTCCGTGGTGGCTGGCAGCCTGCCGGCGCGGTCGCCCTCGCCGAGGAGTTCCGTGCAGACGGCCTCGTCGTGCGTGGAACGCAGCGCTCCGGTGGGACGGTCCCCGCTCCTGAGGCCGGTCTCCGCGTCGACGGTGCGGACGTCCAGGTGACGACCATCCGCCGCGTCGGCGACGCGACGGAGGTGCGACTCGTCGCCCTCAGCGCATCGCCTGTCACGGCGACGGTGTCGGGTGCGTTCGCGTCGGTCGACACGGTCGACCTGTTGGGTCGTCAGCTGTCGTCCGAGGACGCGGCAGGTTCCGTCGAGGTCGCCCTCGGCCCGTGGGAGATCCGCACGCTGCACCTGCGTTGAGCAGCCGCTGAGCGCTCAGTCCGTCGTCCTCCGACGTGCTGAGCACTCAGTCCGCTCGCTGAGCGCTCAGCCCGCTTGCTGGGCACCCAGCCCGCTTGCTGGGCGCTCAGCCCGCTTGCTGGGCACCCAGCGTCAGAAGCCCGGCCGCACGTCACGTGCGGCTTTGCTTCTGCGTTCCCGTGCTCCCTCCCATCGCGCATAACTCCTTCAATTCGTCGCCGCCGCGATCTCGATCCCTGAGTTTCCGCGGATCTGATTTCTACGAGGCCCAAATCGAAGGAGTTATGCTCGATGCCCTTCGACGGGCTCAGGGACCGGCGGTGCAGTTGACCGCGCAAGCGCCGGTCCCTGAGCTTGTCGAAGGGCCCGGTCACCACGCTCGTCGAAGGGCCACCGCGCTGCCCAGTCCCCGAGCTCATCGCAGGGCCCACACACTGCCCGGTCCCTGAGCTTGTCGAAGGGCCCGAGAGCGACGCTCACCTCAACCGCATCAAGCCAGCGTCCGTATCCGTGAACCCACAACCGCGGTAGAAACCGGCCAGATGCGGCTCGAAGTCGACGTGCAACCACGAACAACCGGCCGCCACGACCGCTTCGCGCAACCGACCGACCAGCACCCGACCGATGCCGCGACCCTGGAGGGCCGGATCGACGACAGTGTCGAGCAGGAACGCGTGCTCACCGCCGTCCCACACCGCGTGCACAAATCCGACGAGCCGCTCGTCCACAAACGCACCGACCCACGCGACACTGTGCCGTTCCAATCGCGCGGACCACGGCACGATCGAAGCGTCCGCCGCATCATCCGCTGCCGCCCCCGCCGCCTCGAACGCTCGCCGGTGCAGGGCCGTCAGCACCGCATCGTCCACCGCGAAGCCGACCTGCAGCTCGATTCCAGCATCCCCATCGTCCATGACCCGCCAATCATGCCAGGTTCGAGCACAACTCCTTCGAGCACAACTCCTTCGATTTTGAGGGTCCGCGACAGAGAAGCCCGGAAATCCGCGGCACAGAATCGGGCACCGTCGAATGTGAAGGAGTTGTGCTCGATCGCAGGAGCGGAGGGACGAGGAGCGGTAGGACGAGGAGCGGTAGGACGAGAAGCGGAAGGAACGAGGGCCGGGGGAACGAGAACCGGGGGAACGACGGACGAAGGCCGAGGCCGGGGGAACTGGGAACGGAGGGACGACGTAGGGTGGAGCGGTGTTCGAACCCCGTGAAATCGCGCCAGGCGTGACCCTGCGCACCGTCCGCCCGGCCGACGCCACAGGCATCGCCGATGCGTTGACCTCGAACCGCGCGTACCTCGCCCCCTGGGAACCCGTCCGACCCGAGACCTACTTCACCGCGGAGTGGTGGATCGGCGAACTCGCTCGAGCACAGCGCTCGATGGCGGCGGGCGCTGAACTCCCCTCGTCCTGGAACGCAGCACCGACCGTGGAACCACGATCGTCGGACGCTTCACGCTCGGCAGCATCGCACGCGGACCGTTCCAGAGCTCCGGCCTCGGCTACTGGGTCGTCGAGTCCGAGACCGGCCGCGGGCTCGCCACCACGACCGTCCAGGCGATCGTCGAACATGCTCGCGACGTGCTCGGCCTGCACCGCATCGAGGCCGGGACCCTCCCGCACAACACCGGATCGCAACGTGTGCTGCAGAAGGCGGGGTTCGAACGCATCGGCTACGCCCCGAACTACCTCTCGATCGACGGCAGCTGGCAGGACCATGTGCTCTTCCAACGCATCCTGCACGAGTGAAGAGGTTCCTGCATGATCGGCGCCACCGGCGGCGCCCCTCGTGATGCCCCTCGTGATGCCCGAGTGATGACCCCCATCCGACGCGGTGAGGTCGAGGCATGGACATCCCACCGACCCCAGACCGTCGAACTCGCCTCACAATGTTTGCTCCTGTTGTGATGAGAATTTGGAGATGTTGGCTTTTTGTGATGTTTACCCATTCACTCACAGACATCCGATGTATGCGCTCTCCAATTCGACCGACGCCCGCGGACACTCGACCTGGAATCCCGGGATCAAGCGCAGATCACACACCAAAGAATCGGTCGATCATCCCGATTCGAATCAGAGGGAACATCAAACAACTGATGATTGAACACCCGGTTCGCAGGCGATTCGCAGCCATGTAAGTACATGAGGACAAATAGCGATGTACTGTGGAAGAGATCTACCCGATACCTGCCCGAAACTCGCTTGACATCAAGGGATTACGGGCCTATAAATACGAATGTCATATTGTCCTTACTTAAGTCCCAACGGTGGGTAACGAGGCCTCATCCGCGGGATCTGAGTAGCACTGTTCTTGCAGTTCTCTCCTGACTCGTTCGCATTCGCGGGCGAGTTGCCCCCCCGAAAGGATCACCTTGAGCACCACAACCCCACGCAAGCTCATGCGGGGCCTGGCGATTGCAGCGACGATCGCTGCAGTTGCCACGACCGCAGCATGTTCGTCGACGTCGTCGGACTCCGGAAGCGCAGCCGCTTCCTGCGAGCCGGCCGGCAAGCCCGTCACCCTCCAGTACTGGAACTGGGTCTCCGGCATGGACAAGGTCGTCGACCTCTGGAACAAGAAGAACCCGGACATCCAGGTCGAGGTCAAGAACATCTCGAACGATGCCTACGGCACCATCTCCAACGCGCTCAAGGCCGGCCAGGCCCCCGAGCTCGCACAGGTCGGCTACGACCAGCTCGCGAACCTCCGCCTCCAGGACGGCTTCGTCGACGCGTCCAAGTGCGAAGCAGCCGTCAAGGCCAAGTCCGACTTCGTGCCGTGGACCTGGTCGCAGGCGACCTTCGGCGGCGAAGGCGTCTACGCCATCCCGCAGGACACCGGCCCCATGGCCATGTACTACCGCGCTGACCTGTTCGAGAAGTACGGCATCCCCGTCCCCACTACGTGGGAGCAGTACGAGGCAGCGGGAAAGACCCTCAAGGCAGCGGACCCGAACCTCTCCATCGCATCGTTCGACCTGAACAACGCTGAGGCGTTCAACGGTCTGCTGTGGCAGAACGGCGCCAACATGTACAGCTACTCGAACGACAAGTGGAACGTGTCGGTCGACAGCGACAAGAGCCGTCAGGTCGCCGACTACTGGCAGAAGCTCATCTCCGACGGCACGGTCCGCACGGACCTCGCGAGCGGCTCGACCCCGCAGTTCGCAGCGTTCGAGAAGGACGAGCTCGCCACGAACATCTCCGCGGCGTGGGGCTACAGCATGCTCCGCGACAACCTGCCCGACCAGTCCGGCAAGTGGCGCGTCGCTCCGCTGCCGACGTTCTCCGCCGACAGCAAGGCCTCCGGCAACTGGGGCGGCTCGACCGTCGCATTCATGAAGGGCAACAAGCACCTCTACGAGTCGGTCAAGTTCAACCTCTGGCTGAACACCGACCCCGAGGCACTCGCGCTCGAGAACTCGCTCGGTGGCCTGTACCCGGCCGCCAACGCCGGTCTCGAACTGCCCGCCCTCACGGCCGGCGTCGACTACTACGGTGGACAGAAGATCTTCGACGTGTTCAAGGACGCATCGAACAACGTGAACCCGGACTTCACCTGGGGCCCGACGCAGAAGACGGTCAACGTCGCTCTGCAGGACGCGATGGCCAAGTCGGTCAACGGCGGCGGCACCCTGGGCGACGCGCTCAAGGCCGCTCAGGCCAAGGCGATCTCGTCCATGAAGGACCAGGACATCCCGGTCGCAACCAAGTAGTCGTCAGCATCTGACGACACGGCGACACCAGCAGTACACAGCAACACCAGCAACACCGCACCATCAGCACCACAGAACCGATCCGGTGCGGGACGACACGTCCCGCACCGGATCACCCACTCCCCCAGGTTGGAAAGAACGTCCCATGACCACCACCGCGACGGCGCCGGCCGTCCTGCAGGACTCCAGACGCACCAGGCACACGCCGGGACCGAAGGGGAAGACGATCCTCCTCTTCCTCCTGCCCTTCTTCGTGCCGTTCGTCCTCTTCTACGTCATCCCGATCTGCTACGCACTCGTGCAGAGCTTCCTGATGGTGAAGCGCTCCTCCGGACAGTTCGGTACGAGCAGCACCGTCTTCGGCGGCTTCAGCCAGTACGCAGCGGTCCTGCAGAACACCGAGTTCTGGGGCAGCATCGGCCGCATCGGCTTGTTCGGCATCGTCCAGGTGCCCGTGATGCTCCTCATCGCACTGGTGATCGCGCTCCTGCTCGACTCCCCCTTCATCAAGGGCAAGGGCTTCTTCCGCATCGCGGCGTTTATGCCGTACGCGATCCCGGGCGTCATCGCCGCCATCATGTGGTCGTTCCTGTACCACCCGCAGCTGTCCCCGATCGTCGACGCCCTCGCGTCCGTCGGGATCAAGGCCGACTTCCTCGGCGCCGGCGCCATCCTCTGGTCGATCGCGAACGTGTCGACGTGGCTCTGGACCGGCTACAACATGCTCGTCATCTACTCGGCCCTGCAGGCGATCCCGCAGGAGCTGTACGAGGCGGCCAAGCTCGACGGCGCGACGAACTTCACGATCGCCCTCCGGATCAAGATCCCCATCATCGCCCCCGCGATCGTGATGACGACCGTCTTCTCGATCATCGGCACGCTGCAGCTCTACACGGAGCCGACGGTGCTGGCGCAGATCTCCTCGAACATCTCGAGCACCTTCACGCCGAACATGCTCGCGTACTCGCTGGCCAGCGGCAACAACTACCCGCAGGCGGCAGCCGTTTCGGTCCTCATCGCGATCGTGACGTTCGTCCTGAGCTTCGGGTTCATGAAATTGACTTCGCGTAAGGCAGCACTGTGACCACGACAACGCCGAATCCCCAGCAGTCCACGCCATCGTCGACCGCGCCGAAGGCCAAGCCGCAGCGCTGGCAGACGATCCCCCGTCAGCAGAAGGTGACGCCCGGCCGGGTGCCGAAGGAGAGCACGGTCTCCCGCGTCGCGTCGATGGGTCTGATGATCATCCTCGCCGTGTACTTCCTACTCCCGATGTACTGGCTCGTCGTCGCGGCCACGAAGCCGCAGGGCGACCTCGCGTCGACCTCCGGCCTCTGGTTCTCGAACTTCAACCTGTTCCAGAACCTCGGCACGCTCTTCGCACGCCAGGACGGCATCTTCCTGCAGTGGGCGCTCAACAGCCTCCTGTACGCCGGCGGCGGTGCCCTCGTCGGAACCCTCATCTCCGCGATGACCGGCTACGCGCTCGCGAAGTTCTCCTTCCGCGGCCGTGAGGGCCTGTTCGGCATCATCCTCGGCGGCGTCCTCGTCCCGACGACGGCACTCGCACTGCCGCTGTTCCTCCTGTTCTCGCAGGTCGGTCTGGTCAACACGTACTGGGCGGTCTTCCTGCCGAGCATCGTGAGCCCGTTCGGCGTCTACCTGGCCCGCATCTTCACGGCAGGCGCAGTGCCGGACGAGATCCTCGAATCCGCACGCATCGACGGTGCAGGCGAGTTCCGGATCTTCTTCCAGGTCGCGTTCCGCCTGATGGTCCCCTCGCTCGTGACGGTGTTCCTGTTCCAGTTCGTCGGCATCTGGAACAACTTCTTCCTCCCGATCGTGATGCTGCAGAACGACCGCCTGTACCCGATCACCCTCGGCCTGTTCAACTGGAACGCGTCCACTGCGCGCGTTCCGGCGCTGCAGGAGTCGGTCATCACGGGTTCGCTCGTGTCGATCATCCCGCTCATCATCATCTTCATCTCGCTGCAGCGCTTCTGGAAGACGGGCCTCGCGTCCGGCGCCGTGAAGTAACGGCGAAACCGGCAGCACCAGCAGGACCGCGAAGGGCGGGGCATCAGACGATGCCCCGCCCTTCGGCGTTCGTGACGGATCAGCTCACGCTGCCCAGCTCACATCGCCGGCCTCACTCCGCCGGCCTCACTCCGCCCAGGAGCTCCCCTGGATGATCTGCACGAAGTCGTCGCGCACGAACGAGGGATCGACGTGCGCCAGGACGTCGGCGTTCACGTTGCCGAACGTCGTGTGCGGACGATGGATGTTCCCGTCGGCGAACGCCTGCAGGATACGGCGCTTGAAGTCCGGGCGCGGGTGCGCCGCGGTGACCTCCGCGACGAGCGCAGCGTCCAGATCCCGGTGGCCGATGCCGAGCACATCGGTTTCGACACCGGCCGTGACGAGTGCGATCTCCGGCGCGAGGTGCTCGGGGACGCCCGGGGTCGTGTGCAGGGCGATCGCGAGCCACACCGTCTCGGCGTCGGCATCGCTCAGCCCGTGTTCGGTCAGGAACCGCTTGGCCGCGTGGGCGCCATCGATCTCGAAACGGAGTGCGCCTTCGGCGTCGGATCCCGACCCGAACGCGTCGGTCAGCCCGAGGTCGTGGAACATCGCCCCGACATAGAGCAGTTCTGGGTCGGGATGCAGCCCCAGCCGACGCCCCTGGAGCGATCCGAAGAGGAACACCCGCCGCGAATGGTTGAAGAGCAGCTCGTCCGTCGCACTGCGGACGAGATCCGTCGCCTCGCGGACCAGCTGGGTGTCCGGGATTGTGATTCCGGCGATCGTCTCCGACATGGTGCACTCCTTGTTCGTGTGTCTCGTTCATGTGCTGTCGGCATCCCTGTGCTGACGGCCTCATTCGAGCATCGCCGCATCAGCGACCTGTCCTCCATGTCCGATCAGACACAAGAGGCGTATGATCGGACATCGCACGTCACCGTGCGCCAACCAAGGGATCGGAGCACGTCCTGACGCAACACGGCAGAAGGCACAGCGTCGGGATAGTCGCGTTCGACGGCGCACAACTGCTCGACGTCACGGGGCCGGCCGAGGTGTTCCATCAGGCGAACCGACTCGGCGCCGGGTACCGGATCTCGATCCTCGGCTGGGAGTCGCTCGATGTCGCGACCTCCTCGTCCGTCCGGCTCCGGGCAGACGCATTGGTCGCGGACTCCGCCACGGCGGCGTTCGACACGCTCGTGGTGAGCGGCGCTGACGACCTCGCGATGCTGCCGGCCGGCCCGACGGTCCGCACGCGCATCGACCGCCTGACGGCCTCGTCATCGCGCATCGCGTCGATCTGCACGGGAGCGTTCGTCCTCGCTTCGGCCGGCCTCCTCGACGGCCACCGTGCGACGACGCACTGGCGCCACGCCGACGCGCTCCGACGTCGCTTCCCGCTCGTCGACGTGTCCCCCGATTCGGTCTTCGTCCGGAGCGGGCGATTCGCGACGAGCGCAGGGGTCACCGCCGGCATCGATCTCGCACTCGCGCTCGTGGAGGAGGATCACGGCCCGGACCTCGCCCGCGAGGTGGCGAGGGAGCTCGTCGTCTTCCTGCGTCGCCCAGGCGGCCAATCGCAGTTCTCCGTGCGGGCGCGGATCCCCGAGACGACCGACATGCGCCTGCGCCGCCTGGTCGACGAGATCACCGATGAGCCGTCCGGGCGACAGACCGGCGGGCACACGGTCGAATCGCTCGCTGCGCGCGCATCGCTCACCACCAGACACCTCCGCAGGCTGTTCCAGTCGGAGCTCGGCCTGTCCCCAGCCGCGTTCGTGGAGCAGACGAGGACCGAGGCCGGTCGGATGCTCCTCGAACAGGGCGCCAACGTCACCGAGGCCGCGCGTGAGGCCGGTTTCGGCAGCGACGAGGCGTTCCGACGCGCGTTCCATCAGGCCCACGGGATCACCCCGTCCACGTATCAGGCGCGATTCCGTCGCACCTAGCTGTGCGGACGTGTGGCTCACGCGTCCCGACCGTGCACCGGTCTCGCGTTCGCCGGAGGTGCTCCGACTTCGGCGACGGTGTGACCGCTGCATGCCGCACCTGTCACATTGGCCCGCTCGATGCGCGACACGGTGAACCAGCGCATCGCGTCGCGCAGCCGGCACCATCCGACGAGATACCACCGGCCGTTCGTCGAGGCGAACAGCACCGGTTCGACATCGCGGGTGGTCGTGCTGCCGTCGCTCGCCGTGTAGCGGAGGCGGACCACTCGTTGCTCGGCCATCGCCTCCTCCAGCGCCGACCTGACAGCGCGGGACGAGGTTGGCGGCACATCGACCCACACACGATGCGCCAGCTCGTCGGCCCGTCCTCTGGTTCCGGGATCGAGGACGTCCAGGATCTTCCCCACGCCGGCAGCGGCGAGATCGGAGTACGGGGCGTCCGGGGCCGCCGACACGGCGGCCATCAGCGCAACGGCCTGCGCCGGCGAGAGGCTGATGGGCGGCAGAGAGGCGGCGACGGCCAATCCGTAACCGCCGCCCGGGCCCGGGCGCGACCAGACGGGCGCACCGCTTCGCGCGAGCGCTTCGAGGTCTCGTTTCACGGTTCGCACCGACACGTCGAACTCGCTCGCCAACCGGTCGGCCGTGCACCCTCGCGATCCGTTGCGACGCAGCATCTCGGTCAGGGCGTGGAGCCGTTCAGCTCGCTTCATCGCTGCGCCTCCCCGGGCCATTGTGGCAAATTCATGTCATAAATAGTGACACACACCTGCCCGTGGGACCCACAAAGGTGGAGACATGACAACACAGACGAGCAGCCCGACCATCATCCTCATCCCCGGCCACTGGCTGGGCGCCTGGGCGTGGGAGGACGTCCTTGGGCATCTGCGGACCGAGCACGCCGGCGCAGTCGCGATCACACTGCCCGGCCTCGACGGCGACGATCCCGATCGTGCAACGAGGACCCTCGACGACCAGGCCGACGCCATCCTCGACGCGATCACCCGGCTGGAGGCCTCCGGCGATCAGCCCACGACGATCGTCGCGCACAGCGGGGCGAACGCGCCCGTGAGCCTCGTCCTCGACCGCCATCCGGAGCTCGTGCATCGCGTGGTGTGGGTCGACTCCGGGCCGGTCGCCGACGGAAGTGTCTTCGCGCCGGACATCCCGGAGGCGGTAACGGAGCTCCCGCTGCCGCCGTTCGACGTCCTCGCGCAGCAGGCGAGTCTCGAAGGGCTGAGCACAGCTGTGCTCGAACGATTCCGCGCACGAGCCGTCCCCGAGCCCGCTCCGGTGCTCCGGCAGCCGGTCGAACTCACGAACGACGCCCGTCGCACGGTCCGCACCACACTGGTGTGCTGCTCGATCCCGAGCGCGCAGGTGCTCGAGCTCGCGAAAGCTGGCCACAGCATGTTCGCGGAGGTCGCGAACCTCGAACGCCTCGACGTCATCGACCTCCCGACGGGCCATTGGCCCATGTGGAGCCGACCTCGTGACCTCGCCGAGGTCATCCGGTCCGAGGTCGCCCGAACGGACTGAACGGCGGGCACGAGCCGACGGCGCCGGCCGATTCCGGCCGACCGATCCTCATCGGGCAGGCCTCATCGGGCAGGCCTCATGAGCGAACCCGCTCGGACCGGATCGGCGGCGCGCCAGAGCGCAGCACGCTCTGCTGGTAGAAGCCCCACCCGAATCCGATGGTCCCGAGTAGGAGCACCACCCTGGCCAGGACGACGGCGGCGATCGTTGTGCCCTCCGGGAGCCCGCCGGACATGAGGACCGCGATCATGGCGACCTCGTAGGCGCCGAGCCCGTTCGGCGTGACGACGACGATGCTCGCGAGCGTCGCCAGGCCGTAGGCCACGAACACCAGACGAGGATCGGGCACCACACCGAACGCCCAGAGCGCGATGAAGAAGAGCGACGCGTCCGCGAGATTCACCACACCGACCAGAGGAACGGTCGGACGAGCGTCTGCGGGCGTTCAACGAGCGCTCCGACTTCGAGGTACAGCCCGTCGAAGAACCTGACGATCGGAGCACTCGCCAACCGTCTCGGCGACCGCACGATGCGAAGCGCGCGATTCGCGAGCATCGTCACCACGCCTGCGATCCGGTGCAGGAGGCGTCTGCGCCGGAACACGACGAGACCGACGCCCGTGCAGACGACGGCGAGGACACCCACGAGTGCCGCGGCGCCGAGCACTTGCGGGTTGCCCTGCCCCTCCAGCACGAGCGAGACCGTCACACCGGCCAGCAGCAGGCTGAAGGAGACGAAGGTCACCGCGAATCGAGCGAGCTGTGCGACGGACGCCCGAGCTGGGGCGACGCCGAAACTGCCGAGTTTCCAGGCGGTGTAGGCGATGCCGGCCGCGCCGGCCGATGGCAGCATGTGGTTCGAGAAGTTGAACTCCAGCGACATGCGCATCGCCGTGAGCGGGCGCACCCCACGAAGTTCGCCGCGCGCGCGGAGGAAGGAGAACATCGTCTCCTCCGTCACCCAGTAGCTCAGCAGCTGGGCGGGGACGAGGAGCAGCAGGATCCACACGTCCACACGAGCGAGGCTGTGGAACGCGTCCACGATGTGGTCCCACGATGCACCGATGAGCGCCGCCACAAGACCGAAGGTGACCACGCTGATCCACACCCTGATGCTCCGGTACCACGGCACCGGGCCGGCCGACCGGCCGCCGGCGGGGGCGCCCTCAGACATCGTCGACCCAGCGCGCACGATTGCCGTAGCCGTGACGCGTGAGCGTCTGAGAATCGGTGCGGTAGTACCGCGACAGCTTCTCACGGTCGATCGACCGGAACAGTCGCGCCTTCACCCGGAGCTGCGGGACGTACGCGATGTGGTGACCGGTCCGCAGCAGCGCGATCGTGAGATCGACGTCCTCGCTCACGTCCTGGTCCCCCATCGCGATCAGTCTGCGCGCCGAGTGCCAGGCCGACCGGCGCATGGCGCCGTTGAATCCGTACACCATCGGATAGACCCCGATGCTGCGCTCGTGCCACCAGCGGAATCCGCGATACCACCAGCACCCCCAGAGCAGCCGCCCGGGCGAGAGCTCGGCGATGCTCGCCCCACCGCCGACCGCATCGATCGAGGACCTCCGCTGGAAGACGGCGCGGATCCGCTTCGTCCAGCAGCGTGCAACGACCGTGTCGGCGTCGATGCGGGCGATGATGTCACCACGGGCCTCGTCGAACCCGGTCGTCCTGGCATACGTCACCCCGCTCCGGGGTTCCAGGACCACACGCACCCCTGGGAACCGCGCGGCGATGCTCGCGGTGGCGTCCGAGCTGCAGTTGTCCACCACGATGATCTCGTCCGCGGGATCCTCGGTCCTCGCGAGTGCGGCAAGGCACCTGGCGATGATCCGTGCCTCGTTGAACGCCGGGATCACCACTGTCACCGTCGGGCGGCCGTCGACACGGTCCGGGAGGTCCGGGAGTTCAGAGAGGTCCGGGAAGTCGGGAACGCCGGCATGTTCTGCATCGTCGGGCAGGTTGCTCTGGTTCATTGCGCTGATCCTTTGTTCGGTGGGCGTCGGTTGCACAGAGGCAGGAGGCGTGAGGCAGGAGGCGTGAGACGACGAGCATCGACAGCGAGCCGATCGCATGGGCGAGCGGGCTTGTGCACGTCAGCACGACTCAGACCGCCTGGAGCGCCACCGGTGAGGCGATGGGTCGGGTTCCGACCAGTTCGTCGACGCTCGTGAACGCCCCGACCGATCGGTCTCGCCCGCTGAACGCAGTGAGGTACCACGCGGCGCCCGCACACCCGACGAAGACAACAGCTGGGGCGAACGACTGGACGAGCAGCAACGCGAGGGCGATGGCGACCACGGCGACGCCGGCCTCGATCGCCGCGGTGGCCCGCCATCCCTTCGCGCTCCGTCGCTTCGGGGTCACCGCGAAGACGGCTCTGGCGCCGAAGGCGACACGGGCGCTCGAGCGGATCGTGACCCACAGCACCGAGGCGAAGAGTGCGAGCGCGCGACCCAGGAAGACGATGGCGGCAACGGGTCGACCGGTACCGATCCGGCGGAGGACCTCGCCGAGGAGCGGCGCAACACCGCAGATCGCAAGCGTCGCACCCATCCAGGACGGCAGAACCGCTCCGCCGTCCGGGCCGAGCGGAAGCAGGCCGGCGAGGAACAACACGAGGGCGAACGCGGCACCGGCCGGAGCCATGACGGTCTCGAGCAGGAGGTCGATCTTCTTCACAGCGCTCAGCTCCGAGCGGAGGATCGTCGACGAGTACCGTCCGACGAACTCGGTGGCGCCCTCGACGAACTTCCCGTGCTGCTTCTTGAACGCGTGGTAGTCGACCGGGTAGTCCTCGGCGCTGACGAGTTCCGGTGCGTAGACGATGTCGAACCCGGCGCGCTGCACCTCGAGGCTGAACGCGAGGTCCTCCATCACCATCTCGGGGAACCCGCCGACGGCCTCGACGCACTCCGCGGTGATGAGGGCGCCGCGCCCCATGAAGAACGAGAATCCGTGCCTGGCGCGGACGAGCTGGGTGACCCGGACGTGCGTCTCGAACATCTGGCCGAACTCGTCCGCGAACCGCGAACGCCCGCGGTTGGCCAGGTGACGGCCCTGGACGACGCCGACGGCACGGGTCTTGGATTCCTCGGCAAGACGGGCGAGCGAACGCTCGACGAAATCAGGCTGGATCACCTCGTCGCTGTCGAGGATCACGTACGCGTCGTATCCGGGCCGCGTTGCGAAGAAGTGGTTGAGGTTGCCGGCCTTGTAGCCGGTGCGCTCCACCCTCCGCACGACCTGGGCGCCGGTCGCACGGGCGAACGCGTCGATCTCCCGCCTGACCGCGGCGTCGCTCGAATCGTCGAGGATGACGGTGCTGACACCCGGGTGGGTCTGACGCATCGAGGCGGTGAGCGCCCCAGCGTCGAAGTCGTTCGCCGTGCAGTAGAGCAGCGCGACGTGTGCCTGCCGGCGGGGGCGCTCTGCGGAGACGGAGGCGACCGCCAGAGCTTCGGCGTCGATCTCACGCGCCGCCCGGGCGGCGCGCTCCCGGCGGGCGACGAACGGATAGGCGGCGAGGATCCCGATGGTCCTGAAACCGCCGAGCCAGAGTGTGCCGATGAGCGCGCCGACCAGGACGATCACGATCATCGCGAGCCAGTTGGACGTTCCGGTCGCAGCAACGAGGCCCGCGACGGCGGCAGCGATGAGCCCCGCCCAGAGTGCGAGCGTGACGACGGTGATGAGCACATCGCCCCGTGATGCGGCCGCGCGAGGAGCGCCGGCGAGATCGGCCGCGCGAGGAACGGCGGTGGCCGCGGTGGCAGCGGAAGCAACGATTGGAAGCTCATCTGATCGACTCATATTTCCAGTGTCGCGAGCCGCCAGCCTGATTACCTCATACTCCAGTACGATCTTTTGGCGCGCCGAATCGCACCGTCGGCAGTTTCAGAAATACGTGAGTGCCAGTTACGGCTCAGAGCGCCTGGGCGCGATGCAGCGCGGCGTACCGGCCGTCGGCTGCGAGCAACTCGTCGTGGGACCCGATCTCCACGATCCGACCGGCATCGACGACCACGATGCGATCAGCCGAGCGGATGGTCGACAGCCGGTGCGCGACGACGAGCGTCGTCCGATCCCGCATCAGCCGGGCGAGCGCCTCCCGCACCTGCGACTCCGACTGCGCGTCGAGCGCCGACGTTGCCTCATCGAGCAGCAGGATCCGCGGATCGCGCACGAGCGCCCTCGCGATGGCCAACCGCTGTCGTTGCCCGCCGGACAGCCGCGCACCGCGCTCGCCGACGATCGTGTGCCAGCCCTCTGGCATCGCATCGACGATCTCCAGGGCGTTCGCATCCCGCAACGCCTCGATCACCCGATCGTCCGAGACGTCGTCGAGACCGTAGGTCACGTTGTCGCGGATGGTCCCCTCGAACAGCACGGACTCCTGCGGCACGACGGATACGGAGGACCGGAAGCTGCGGAGGTCGATGGATTCCATGTCGACGCCGTCGAGCAGGATGTGCCCGCTCGTCGGCCGGAGGAAGCCGAGCACGAGGTTCAGGAGCGTGGACTTCCCTGAGCCGGACGGACCGACGAAGGCCACGGTCTCCCCCGGCGCGATCGCCAGATCGATGCCGTCGAGCGCCGGCGGGGCGCCCCGCTCGAAGCGGTAGCCGACATCGCGCAGCTCGACGGCGCCGTTCACCCGGTCCACCCGGCGTTTGCCCGCGTTGTGTTCGAGGTCGGGCTCCTGCATCACCTCGCCGATCGACTTGATCGACTCCATACCCTTGCTCATGATGGGCACGAGCATCAGCAGACTCGTGATGCCGCCGGTGAGGATCGTGAAGTAGGTGCTCACGAGGACGACCTCGCCAGCCGTGATCGGGATGAAACCGGTGAGCGAGAACACCGCGGCGACGATGAGGGTCCCGAAGGCGAGCACCTGCATCACGACCCACGTCGCAGACCCGAACCGGCCGTTGAGCATGTCGAGGGTGAAACCGGCGCTCCGCACACCCTCCGCGGCGTTCGCGACTCGCGACTGCGCGACGCCTTCCAGCCCGTGCGCTCTCGTGATCGGCATCAGCGTCGCCATCTCGCCGACGCGCGCCGAGAACTGCTCGACCTCGAGGCGGAAGAGCTCGTTGCGGCGGTTGGCCCGCAGCCGCACCATCGCGAACAGGCCGACCGCGATGGGCACGGTCAGCGCGAACACCACGATGAACTGCGGGACGAGGATCGCCGTGGTCGTGATCGCACCGATCAGCACGAACACCGCGGACAGCGCGGGCGCACCGGCCTGCTGCAGCATCAGCTCGACGTTCTCGACGTCGCGGACCACCTTGGTCTGGATGATCGATGCGCTCGCCCGCGAGTGGAACCCGATCGACAGGCTCTGCAGGCGGGCGGCGAGCGAGTTGCGGAGATCAGCGCCGAGGTGCCTCGTCGACCCGCTGTAGAGACGCGTCCACAACACATGCGACGGGTAGTTCTGCACCAGCACAACAACCGCGATGCTCGCGTACAGCCACAGCTTGCCGAGCGGTCCGCCCGCGACCACGACGTCGATGATCGCCGAGGTCAGGATCGGCATGAGCCACAACGGGCTGTCCTTCACCGCGAAGACGAGGACGGCCGGGATGAGCTTGCCCTTGTACCGCCCGAGCAGGTGCAGGAGCGTGCGGGCCGGGTGTGTGCCGTCGACCGTCACCGTCCTGGTCGACGCCGTCGTCGTAGCTCTCTCCACGCTCACCCCTCTGTGTGCTTGCCGCGCCGCGCCGTGCGGTGCTGTGCTGTGCTGTGCTGCGCATCGCCGCGCCGCTGCACCAAGCACCAATTATGGGTGCGAAACAGGTCTCACGGGCACTCCTGGACGGGCGCGGGGGTTCACGGCCCGTTAAGCTCGGGATGTGCCTCACGAGTCGACCACCCAACTGCCAGCATCGGAACCCCTCCGCATCGCGATGGTCTCCCTCCACACCTCCCCGGGCGACGAACCGGGATCGGGCGACGCCGGCGGGATGAACGTGGTCGTGCGTCACCAGGCGGACGCGATGGCTGCGGCCGGTCACACGGTCGACCTCATCACCCGACGATCCTCCCCCGACCAGCCGGAGCAGGTCGAGCTGGCCGACGGGGTGACCCTCCGGTTCATCACGGCAGGCCCGGCACGGCCGGTGCCGAAGGGCGACCACGAAGGGTTCATCGCCGAGTTCGAGGACGGCCTGCGGGCGCTCGGACCGTGGGACCTCATCCACTCGCACCACTGGTTCTCCGGAATGGCCGCGTTGCCGATCGCACGAGAACGCCGCATCCCGCATGTGCAGAGCTTCCACAGCATCGCGGCAGACGAACGCACACCGCTGTCGGAGGGCGAACGACCGGAGTCCGCAGGGCGCCTCGCGGGTGAGGCCTGGCTCGCGCAGCACTCCGACGTCGTTGTGGCGATCAGCGAGGCGGAAGCCGAGACGGTCGTCACGAGGCTCGGCGGCTCGCCGGATCGGATCGCCGTGGTCCCGCCAGGGGTGGACGGTGCGCTCTTCCACCCGAGCGCAGGTGCGGACGGGGCCGCCGGATCACCCGCAACCGACGCCGGATACGCGATCGTCGCGGGCCGCCTGCAACCGCTCAAGGGGTTCGACCTCGCGATCGAAGCCGTCGCAGCCGTTCCGGAGGGTCTCCGACCCGAACTGGTCGTCGCCGGCGACGTCTCGGCGGACTACGACGAGTACATCGCCGAGCTCGAACGCCTCGCAGCAGCAGACGGCATCGAACGCGAGGTCCGATTCGTCGGTCCGCAGTCCAGAGCAGGACTCGCCGGGCTCCTCCGCGGCGCGCGCATCGTGCTCGTGCCGTCGCACTCGGAGACCTACGGGCTCGTCGCGCTGGAAGCGGCGGCCTCCGGGGTTCCCGTGATCGCCGCGGCGTCCGGAGGGCTCCGAGAGGCCGTCGTCGACGGTGTCACGGGCATCGTGCTCGACTCGCGTGATCCTGCCGTCTGGGCGGAAGCCGTCACACGCGTCCTGTCCGACCGGCCGTTCGCCGACCGGCTCGGAGCCGCCGCACGGACGCGGGCAGAAGCGCTCGACTGGGAACGCTCCGCCGCTGGGCTGGTCACGGTGTACCGCGCGGCACTCGCGGACGCGGATCGCGCTGAGACCCCCACGGCTGCAGACTCCGCCCACGACGCCACCGCCCCGGCGGACTGCGCCAGGTGAGCGGCATCGTGTCGCTGCACCATCCGGGGACGGTGCTGTTCGTCCACGCGCACCCCGACGACGAGACGATCTCGACCGGTGCGCTCATCGCGGAACTGATCGCGCGAGGCAGCACCGTCGTCCTCGTCACGGCGAGCAGGGGCGAACGGGGCGAGGTCGTGCCCGGGCCGCTGTCGGCGCTCGTCGGCACGGAGGAACTCGCACACGAACGCGAACGTGAACTCGATCGCGCGACGACGACGCTCGGCGTCGCGCAACGCTTCTGGCTCGGGGAATCACCCGCGAGAGCTGCGGGCCTCGAGTCGCGGAACTATCGGGACTCCGGAATGCGGTGGGTCCGTCCCGGACTCGCCGGACCGGCCGACGACATCGATGACGACGCACTCGTCGCAGCACCGCTCGACGAGGTCGTCGGCGACCTCTCGCACCTGATCGATCTGCTGCAGCCGAGCCTCGTCGTCAGTTACGACGACGGCGGCGGCTACGGACACCCCGACCACGTCCGGATGCACGACGCGACACTCGCGGCATGCGCGGCGCTCGGGGTGCCGTTCGCGGAGGTCGTGCCTGAACCCATCGTCGACGCCGAATGGTTCGATCTCGGGAGCCGCCTGGGCGTCGTGACCGATGCGTTGCGCCACTACGCCAGCCAGCTCACGGTCGACGGGACCGACATCGTCCACTCGGGCGGTCAGCGCGAGCCCATCACCACCTCGGTCGGCCTGCGCCTGCACGAGAACCGCTCCGCGTAACCGACTCGCACGCGGACGGCCGTCCGGGTCGGAGTTCAGCGACGCTTCGTGGAGGACACGATCGGCGCGAGGATCACACCGAGCACGCAGAACGCGATCGGCAGGATGAACGCCATCGTGAGCCCGATCACCCCGCCGAGGAAGCCGATCACCGCCGGCCCGGCCAGGATGCCGATGTACCCGACGCCGACGACGCGCGACAGGGTCACCCCTGAGCTCGCTGCGTCGAGATTGCCGGCCGCCGTGAAGATCTGCGGGACGATGCCGGAGATGCCGATGCCGAACAGGGCCCACCCGACGAGCGTCAGCCCGAACACGGGCGACAGGACCACCACGAGCATGCCGAGGGCCGCGATCGCCGAACCGTACCTGACCACGTTGACCGGCCCGAACGCGTGCGAGACCCGGTCGGCGCACAACCGGCCGATCGTCATCATGATGGCGAAGGTGCCGTAGGCGAGCGATGCCGCAGCCTCCGGCTGGGCAAGGTGCTCGACGGCCTGCAGCGCACTCCAGTCGCTCGCGACGCCCTCGGAGAGCATCAAGAGGAAGGCGAGCGTTGCGAGGGCGAACACCCGACGCTTGATGTTGATCTGACGCGCGGGAGCGCCCGCGTCGACCGTCGCCTCCAGGGCGGCAGCAGCATCGAGCTCCGCCTTCCGCTCCTCGAACGCCCGTTCGTCGCTCGTGGACAGGAGCATGGACGCGCAGAACAGCGCGAGCACGGCACCGATCCCCGCCGCACCGAGCAGCGACCAGTGCAGGTCGAGCCCGATCGACTGGGCGAGCGCACCGAGCAGGGCGCCGGCCGCTCCGCCGAAGGAGAAGAACGCATGGAACGCCGACATGATCGGGCGCGGGTACTCGCGCTCGACGACGACCGCCTGGTGATTCATCGCGACGTCGGCAGCACCGTTGCCGAGACCGAAGACGAACAGGGCGATGCCGAGGGTCACGGCGTCCGTCGCGAGCCCTGGGAGGTTCACAGCGACGATCATCAGTGCGACTCCCGCCATCGTGGCGAAGCGGCTGCCGAGCTTGTCGATGATGACGCCGGTGATCTGCATGGCGATGAACGATCCGAGGCCGAGCAGCAGGATGAGTCCGCCGAGCATCGCGTGCGAGACGCCCGTCTGCTCCTGGATGGCCGGGATGTTGACCAGCCAGATGGCCATCAGGAACCCGACGACGAAGAAGATCCCGAAGACGCCGAAGCGGGCGCGTCGGAGACGGGGTGTGACGCCGGGGAGGGCGGTGGTGGTCATGTGGGGTTCTCCGGTGCTGTGTTCGAGGTTCGGAAGGTGTTCGCCGTGCGGTCGCGCTCGATCGAGTCGTGATCGATCTCAACGAAGATACACGAAACATGCACGAAGTACGTTCATTTGAACATTTCCAATGTATGTTTATTCCATGAGCGGAACCACTCGTCACGAACAGATCCTCGATCGCCTGAACCAGGACGGACGCGTCGACGTGGCGGCGCTCGCGCTGGAACTGAACACCTCCGAGGTCACCATCAGGCGCGACCTGGATCAGCTCGCGCAGGTCGGCGTCCTCCGCCGGGTCCGCGGCGGCGCCGTGAACCTCATGATGCGCGGAGAAGGACTCCCGTTCGCGATGCGCGGACTCGACGCGAGCGCCGTGAAGGAGCGTATGGCGGCAGCGGTCGGCGCACTCGTCGCGGACGGCGAGGCCGTGACGATCGACAGCGGCACCACGGGAACCGCCGTCGCCAAGGAACTGGCGAGTCGCCGCCTCACCGTGATGCCGTTCTCCGTGCAGGCCATCACGAACCTCGCCGGCAGCACCACGGTCACACTCATCCTGCCCGGCGGAACCGTCCGCCCGGACGAGGGATCGATCGTCGGCCCGCTGGCGGAGGCATCGCTGCGTTCGCTGCGCTTCGACACCGCGGTCCTCACCTGCTGCGGACTGTCCACCGCGGACGGCATCATGGCATACGACCTGCAGGACGCCGCCGCGAAGCAGGCGATGATCGGTGCGGCCAGACGGGTCATCGCCGTCGCCGAGGGCGCCAAGTTCTCCAGATCGGCGATGGCCGTCGTGTGCGAGCTCTCGGCGATCGACGTGCTCGTCACCGACGACTCGGCACCGCAGACAGCCCTCGACGAGATGCGCGCGCAGGGCATCGAGGTCGTGGTCGTCCCGGCGACGTAGTCCGCGGCGCAGCGCGGCGCCGGGTCAGCCCGCGAGCACCCGCTCGACGGAGGCCGGATCCGCGAGGATCGGCGCGAACGCGAGTTCTGCTGCGCCGACGATCAACAGATCCCGTCCGAGTGCGGCACGGACGGTCGACACGTCGTCACGAGGACCCATCATGGCCGATGTCGCAACAGCGTGTTCGATGCGCTCCGGCGCGATCTCCGACAGGGCGCCGAGGAACCCGCCGAGGATCACGAGCTTCGGGTTGAAGACGTTCACGATGTTGCGCAGCGCCACCCCGAGGTACGCGAGCTGACGGTCCACCACCGCTGCGATCTCCGGGGCCACCCGGTCGGGATCGGCGTATGCGGCGAGCAGCGCGCCCTCGAGCTGATCGCCCTCGGTCGGATCCAGTCCGAGTGCTTGGAGCAGGGGCTCGCGTCGCACCTCGGTCTCGAGGCAGCCGGTGGCGCCGCAGTGGCACACGACGCCCGCGCTGTTCACGAGGGTGTGCCCGAGCTCCCCCGCGTAGCCGTTGACGCCGCGCAGCAGCCGGCCGTCGCTGACGATGCCGCCGCCGATGCCGCTCGCCCCGCCGTTGAGGTACACGAGGTCCTCGACCCCGCGCCCGGCTCCGAAGATGCGCTCGGCGACGACCCCGACCGATGCGTCGTTCGCCGCGAACACCGGCAGCCCGATCGCGTCCTGCAGCATCTGGGAGAGCGGTTCGTTCCGCCAGCCGAGGTGCGGCGTCAACGTCACGACGCCATCGCCAGCGCGCACCAGTCCGGGGACGGCGAGCCCGATGCCGACGGTGTCGTAGTGCGCATCGAGTTCGTCCCGCATTCCGGCCACGACCGCGGAGACGATGTTGACGACCTCTTCGACCGACGGGATGCGGATGGTGTCGTAGCGGATGCGTTTGATGATGCGACCGCCGAGGCCCACCAGGCCGATCGTCACGGCGTCGAGTTCCGGGTTGACGGCGAGCGCCACCGTCCGCGTGCTCGGCATGATGACGGGCGACGGGCGGCCGACCTGCTTCGTGGTCGTCGGCTCTGCTTCGTCGACGAGCCTCAGGTTTACGAGTTCCGCGACGAGCGCGCCGACGGTCGACCGGTTCAGTCCGGTCTCTCTCGTCAGCTGCGCGCGGGACACGGCGCCGCCCGTGTGCACGAGGCCGAGCACGGCCGCGAGGTTGTTGCGGCGCACGTCGTCGAGGTTGTTGCCCTTCGTGCCGACGACGGCGATGGGCGGGGTCGCCGCGGCGGGGTTCGCAACGTCCGCGGACGGCACGCGGCCGGAGGTTGCGACGCCGGATTCTGGCATCCCGTATCCCTTCTCATTCACCACCTCCGCCGGCGGTGCTGCGAGCGTTCCAGCAGAGGCGACCGGGTGGGATCACAGCATGTTACAGCGGCGATGCCCGCGCACCCTCTGATTGGCCCGCGTCGCGGCCGATCTCGGTAGTCGTGTGCGGTGATACCGGCGCCGGTCCCTGCGTTGATCCGTGAGGAGATCCGTGTACTGATCCCTGCGTCGCCCCGTGCCAGGCGCCGTGCCAGCCGCCGTGGCCCGCTGGGTCGGCGAGCACGCCGGAGAAGGCGAGCTCCGCGGCGCCGATCATCAGCAGGTCCGATCCCAGCTGGGCGCGCAGGATCGTCACGCCGTCGGCCGGGCCGTCCATCGACTCCGTCAGGACGAGCGCGCTGAGACGTTCTCCGGCGATGGAGAACAGTGTGCCGAGGAAGCCGCCGAGGACGATGCGCTCCGGGTTGAAGACGTTGACGATGCCCCGCAGCGTCACGGCGAGACAGTCGAGCTGTCGTTCGACCTCCGCCAGCACGGCTGGGTCGTTCGACGCCGCGAGCGCCTGTTCGAGCTGTTCGTTGTCGCCGATGGGTGCTGGATCGCTTCCCGCTCCGTGCTCGTGCACCGCATGATCGGGCGCCGCATCGTCGAGCGCCGCCTGACCGGGTGCCGCACGACCGAGCACCGCGAGCAGCCGCTTCCGGCTGACCTCGGTCTCCAGGCAGCCGACCGCCCCGCAGTGGCACTGCGCCCCCTCGGAGTTCACGAGTGTGTGACCGAGTTCACCGGCATATCCGCTCGAACCGGTCCGCAGGCTGCCGCCGCTGATGATGCCGCCGCCGATGCCGCTCGCCCCGCCGTTCAGGTACACGAGGTCGAGGGTGCCGCGGCCTGCGCCGAAGATGATCTCGCCGCCGGCGCCGAGCGAGGCGTCGTTCGAGGCGTGCACCGGATATCCGGTCGCCGCGGACAGCATCGCCGCGACGGGCTCCTCCGTCCAGCCGAGGTGCGGCGCATAGGTGACCATGCCGTCCTCCGCCCGCACGAGACCTGGGACCGCGACACCGATGCCGACGATGCGGTACGACGCGTCGAGTTCGTCCCGCATCCCCGCGATGACCGCTGCCGCGATGTTGACGACCTCCTGGACGGTGGGCCGATGCTGCGTCTCGTACCTGATGCGCTTGATGACCTTGCCGCCGAGGCCGACGAGACCGATCGTCACGGCGTCGACCTCCGGGTTCACGGCGAGCGCCGCGGTCGCAGGATCTGCGTGGACGTGCGGGCTCGGACGTCCGACCGTCGCGCTCGACCCCGGCGCCGTCTCGTACACCAGGCCGAGTTCTCCGAGCTGGGCGATGAGCGTCCCGACGGTGGACCGGTTGAGCCCCGTCGCCCTGGCGAGTTCCGCCCTCGTCAGCACCCCTCTGTGGTGGACGAGGGAGAGCACGAGTGAGAGGTTGGTGCGCCTGGTGTGGTCGTTGGTCGTCGCGGCGCTCGTCGCACCGAACAGCGCCGATCCGAAGAGCGCGGACCGGTCTACGGCTCGTTCATCCATGGTCTTCCCTCCCCGTGCGATTCATCGGCGCGCGCTGGCGTCGGCGGGTGTTCCCGCCGGTTCCGCGCACGCCGGATGCGGGTGTCGCGATCCGCACACACAGAACGATCGCGACACCCGGTCAGAGACGACTCAGCGGGTGCTGAACGCCGAGTCGAAGGCCGCCGTCGGCGCGTCGAAGGCGAGACTCTTCACAAAGGCGAGAGCCTCTGGCGCCCCGACGAGCCGGTCCATGCCGGCGTCCTCCCACTCCACTGAGATGGGACCGTCGTAGCCGATGGCGTTGAGCGCCCGGAAGCTCTTCTCCCACGGGACGTCGCCGTGGCCCGTTGAGACGAAGTCCCAACCGCGACGCAGGTCGGCCCAGGCGAGGTGCGACCCGAGGCGGCCGTTGCGGCCGTTTCCGGTGTTCATCTTCACGTCCTTGCAGTCGACGTGGTAGATGAGGTCGCCGAACTCGAGGATGAACGCCACCGGGTCGAGCTCCTGCCAGACGAAGTGGCTCGGGTCCCAGTTGAGGCCGAACGCCGGGCGGTGCCCGATCGCGTCGAGGGTGCGGATGGTCGTCCAATAGTCGTAGGCGATCTCCGACGGGTGCACCTCGTGCGCGAACCGCACGCCGACCTCGTCGAACACGTCGAGGATCGGGTTCCACCGGTCCGCGAAGTCCTGGTACCCGGCGTCGATGGCCTCCTGGCTGACGGGCGGGAACATCGCGACGTACTTCCAGATGCTCGATCCGGTGAAGCCGACGACGGTCTTGACGCCCAGCTTCGCGGCGAGTCTGGCGGTGTGCTTCATCTCCTCCGCAGCACGTTGACGCACGCCCTCCGGGTCGCCGTCTCCCCACACGACGTCCGGCAGGATGTCCTGGTGGCGCTGATCGATGGGGTCGTCGCACACGGCCTGGCCCTTGAGGTGGTTGGAGATCGTGTAGACCTTCAGCCCGTGGCGTTCAAGGGTGTCGAGCTTGCCCTGGACGTACTCGTCGTCGTCCCAGCGCCAGGGATCGAGGTGGTCGCCCCAGCAGGCGATCTCGAGGCCGTCGTAGCCCCAGCCGGCTGCGAGCGCGCAGACCTCTTCGAACGGCAGGTCGGCCCACTGGCCGGTGAACAGGGTGATCGGTCGTGCCATGGTGTTCTGCTCCTTGTGGTCGGGAGTTGGTGCGTGATCTGACGTGGGTGGGTGATCTGGGGTCGGGCCGGGCGCGACGCGCTCAGGCGCCGATCGCGGTCCAGGCGCTGCCGTTGTCCGAGCTCGTCTCGACGGCGTCGAGCACCTGCTGGACCTGCAAGCCGTCTGCGAAGGACGGATGCGGCTGCACGCCGGCGACGATCGCCTCGACGAAGTCGCGCGCCTGGTGCGAGAAGCCGTGCTCGTAGCCGAGCATGTGACCGGCCGGCCACCAGGCGGAGATGTAGGGGTGCTCTGGTTCGGTGACGAGGATCGTGGTGAACCCCTGTTCGCCTGCCGGAGCGGTGGCGTCGTAGAACTGCAGCGAGTTCAACTGTTCGAGGTCGAAGGAGATCGCGCCCGCTGAGCCTGCGATCTCGATGCGGAGGGCGTTTTTGCGTCCCGTGCTGAACCTCGTCGCTTCGAAGGAGCCGAGGACCCCGTCGTCGAAGCGGCCGGTGAACAGGGCGAGGTCGTCGACGGTGACCGTGCCGCGCGCGGAGGCGGCTTCGTCTCCCGCTGCGTCCGTCGCACCGGCGGATGATGCGGAGAGCCCCCGTCCGTCGGCGACGAGCGGACGATCGCGCACGATCGTCTCGAGGACGCCGGAGACGGAGACGAGGCGTCTGCCCGCGATGAACTGTGCGAGGTCGACGGCGTGGGCGCCGATGTCGCCGAGTGCGCCCGAGCCGGCGAGTTGCTTGTCGAGGCGCCAGCTCATGGGGGCGTCGGCGTCCATGAGCCAGTCCTGCAGGTAGGAGGCGCGCACCTGGCGGATCTCGCCGATGCGACCGGCGGCGACGAGGTCGCGTGCCAGGGTCGCTGCCGGGACACGGCGGTAGGTGAAGCCGACCATCGCGAGGACCCCGCGGGCTGCAGCGCTCTCGGCTGCTGCGGCCATCGCCTCCGCTTCCTCGACGGTGTTCGCAAGCGGCTTCTCGCACAGGACGTGCTTGCCGGCTGCGAGGGCTGCGATGGCGATCTCGGCGTGCGAGTCGCCCGGGGTGACGATGTCGACGACGTCGATGTCGTCACGGGCGATGACCTCACGCCAATCGACGGACGTCTCGGCCCAGCCCCACTGGTCGGCCGCGGCCTGTGTGCGCTCCGCGTTCCGTCCGACGAGCACCGCCATCTCGGGTGTCGCCCCGAGATCGAAGAATCGAGGGGCGACGCGCCAGCCCTGGGAGTGCGCTGCCCCCATAAAGCCGACGCCGATCATCGCGACTCGCAGTGTGGATGCGGGGGCGGTTCCGGTCACGGGTGTGCTCTCTTTCTGTCACGGTGTGGTGCGGTGCTTGGTCGTACGGTGGCACTGGTGGTGCTCGATGTTGTTGAGCGGTGCTCGGCGGCGCTGAGCGATGCTCGGTGGTGCCGCCCGGCGGGCGCCGCCCTCAGGAGAGGACGACACCCGCCGGACGTGGTGCGGTACTGCGATGCTGCCGTTCCGGCGCCGTTTCGGCCTAGGACTCGAACGCGCTCGGCAGGTAGACCGCCACGTTGTCCTTCGTCACGACGGGTGCGTACAGCTGCACCTTGCGCGGGACGCTCGACTCGACGAGGTCGCTCATGCCCTTGCCCTGCACGATGAGGCGGGCGAGTGCGATGCCGTCGGCAGCCTGCGTGGACGGGTAGATGACCGTCGCCTTGAGGACCGAGTCGCCGGCCTCGATGGCGCGCATCACGTTGGCAGAACCTGCGCCGCCCACCATAAAGAACTCGTCGCGACCGGCGGTGTCGATCGCCGCGAGGACGCCGACGCCCTGGTCGTCGTCGTGGTTCCAGATCGCGTCGATCTTCGGTGCTGCTGCGAGGAGCTGCGATGCTGCAGCCTCGCCGCCCTGCACGGTGAAGTCGGCTGCGACGCGGTTGTTGACCTTCAGGCCGCAGTCGCTCAGCGCGTCCTTGAAGCCTTCGCTGCGCTCCTGCGTGAGCGGCAGGCTGTCGATGCCGGCGATCTCGGCGACGACGGCGTCCTTCTTGCCGTCGAGCTGCTCGCAGATGTAGGTGCCGGCGCTGACGCCCATGCCGTAGTTGTCACCGAGGATCGTGGTGCGTGCGGCGAAGGTGCTGGAGAACTCCCGGTCGACGTTGATCACGGGGATGCCGGCCTGCATGGCCTTGATGGCGACATCGGTCAGCGCAGCACCGTCGGTCGGCAGCAGCACGATGGCGTCCACCTTGTCGTTGATGAAGGTCTCGACCTGGCTGATCTGGAGGTTCGCGTCGTTGGTGCCCTCCGCGATGACGAGGTCGACGTCGCTGAACTTCTTTGCCTCGGCGATCGCCGCCGTGTTGATGGCGCCGAGCCAGCCGTGGTCGGCGGCCGGGCCGGAGAAGCCGATCTTGATGGTTTCGCCGGTCTTGGCGTTCTCCGCTGCGGTGTCGACAGCGGCGGTCGTCGATTCCGGCGTTCCAGCCGTACACGACGTCATGAGTCCGATCACGGCGAGAGATGCGCCGGATGCGATGAGCAAGCGGCGACGCAGCGTGCGTGATGCGAGCATGTGTTCCTCCTTGGGTTGTGCGTGCGGCGTGAGCCGCATGCAACTTGAGTGCAGTGTGAGTGCAGTTCGGGCTCGCCAACGGGAGGTGCATTGGCGAGCATCCGGGCCGGGTGTGCCCGTCTACTCGACGAAAGTCCACATTGACGTTTGATGCAACATAACAGACTTTCGCCGCACGTGTCGGATTGTTTTTTGCCGGATTTGTCACAATCAGATCACCGACGCCTCGCCTGCAACAAACGTGTTGCGACGAAACAAACCCCGGAAAGACGCGAGAGTACGCATCTGAAACACGCATTTGAGTTTCATGGACCGAATTGCGTGCATAGCCGCAACAATTCTGTTAGCTTGCCTCTCATGATCAACGTGGACCATGCCGCTGGGGCGTCCCAGCCATCAGCATCCCGACCCCCGTCGGACCTGGCTCCGCTCCTTTCGGTGCGCGGCCTCACCAAGAGCTTCGCCGGAGTCCAGGCCCTCAAGGGCGTCGACCTCGACATCGTCCCTGGCGAAGTGCACTGCGTGCTCGGCCAGAACGGCGCCGGGAAGTCGACCCTCATCAAGACGCTTTCCGGCGTGCACCAGCCGGACGGCGGCGAGATCGTCTGGCAGGGCGAGACGATCTCCATCACCGACCCGATCGCGGCCCTCGGCCTCGGCATCGCGACGATGTACCAGGAACTCGACGTCGTCGACGGGCTCACCGTCGCCGAGAACATCTTCCTCGGACACGAGTACGCGACAGCCGGCGTCACCAACCGCCGCACCACGAACAAGCGCGCCAAGGAGATCATGACGCGCCTCGGGCACGGGGACATCTCCCCCGGCCGCGAGGTCGCGACGCTCTCCGCCGCGAACAAGCAGATCGTCAGCATGGCTCGGGCGCTGTCCCACAACACGAAACTGATCGTGATGGACGAGCCGAGCGCCGTGCTCGACTCCGAAGAGGTCAAGAACCTGTTCCGCGTCGTCCACGAACTCACCGCATCGGGCATCGCCGTGATCTACATCTCGCACCGCCTCGAAGAGATCCGTCAGATCGGCGACCGCATCTCCGTCATCAAGGACGGCCAGAGCGTGGCCAACAACCTGCCGGTGAGCGACACGCCGACAGCCGACCTCATCAAACTCATGACCGGCCGGGCCGTGACGAACGTGTTCCCGGTCGCCGCTCCGATCCCGGCCGACGCGCCGGTGCTCCTGTCCGTCGACGGGCTCTCCCTCGGGACGGTGTTCCAGGACGTGACCTTCGACATCAAGGCCGGCGAGATCGTCGGTCTGGCCGGACTCGTCGGCTCCGGTCGGTCCGAGATCATGGAGACCCTCTACGGCGCCCGGAAGGCGACCTCAGGCACGGTCAGCGTCGATGGCAAGGTCCTGCCGGCAGGCTCCGTCCGGGCCGGCGTCCACGCCGGCATGGGGCTCTCCCCCGAGGAGCGCAAGAGCCAGGGCCTCATCCTCGACGAGCCCGTGTACCGCAACGTCACCCTCGCATCGTTCGCCAGATGGGCGAAGTTCGGTCTGCTGAACGAGCGCAGCGAACGCGCCGTCTCGCGTGCGGAGCTCGAATCGCTCGAGCTGCGACCCGCTGACCCGGATCGGGCTGCCAGGACGCTGTCCGGCGGCAACCAGCAGAAGATCCTCCTCGCCAGATGGCTCGTGCACGGCACCCGGGTGCTGCTGCTCGACGAGCCGACCCGTGGCGTCGACGTCGGCGCGAGAGCCGAGATCTACGCCCTCATCCGCAAACTCGCCGAAGCAGGCACGGCCGTCCTCGTGATCTCGAGCGAGATCGAAGAGGTCCTCGGACTCTCCGATCGTGTGCTCGTGATCGCCGAGGGCCGCGTCGTCCACCAGGCGCCGGCGAGCGACATCGACGAGCACCGTGTGCTCGACCTCGTGATGCAGGGCAGCGCGGCATGAGTAGCGCACCGTCCGTCCAGGGACGCACCGGCACCTGCAGCACGATGCCGAACGGCACGCCGGCACACTCCAACACCCCACACACCTCCACCCGATTTCCAGCCCGAACCATCCTCGAGAAAGTGAGTGCCGCGTGAGCGAGCAGACGACAGTGACCGGACAGGTCGCACTCGACCCCAACGGCGGCCCCATCCAGCCCCACTCCGGCAAAGACGCCGGCGGAGGCTCCGGCAGCATCTTCAGCCGCGTCTTCAGCGGATCCGCCGCGCGCAGCATCGGCCTCATCGTCGCTCTGGCCGTGCTCTTCCTCGTCGGAACCATCACCGCCGGCGATCGCTTCGCGAGCTTCGACAACGTCCTCACGATCGTCAGGTACGCCTCCATCATCGGTGTGGTCAGCATCGGTATGACCTTCGTGATCACGGCTGGCGGCATCGACCTCTCAGTGGGCTCCGTGCTCGGCCTCTCCTCCGTCGTCGCGACGATGGCGTGGGCCCAGCAGCTCGCGAACTCGACCAGCTGGGTGGTCATGGTGATCCTGGCGATCGCCGTCGGCGCCGGAGCCGGCCTCATCAACGGCATCGTGATCGCCTACGGCAACGTCGTGGCGTTTATGGCGACCCTCGCGATGCTCGTCGGCGCGAGAGGACTGGCAGAGGTCCTCGCCAACCGCACGACCCAGATCGTCAACGTCAAGGGCTTCCTGACCTTCTTCCGCGGCGACTTCCTCGGCATCCCGGTGCTCATCTGGATCTTCATCATCGTGATCATCGGCGGATGGTTCCTGCTCAACCGCACGACCTTCGGTCGCCGCACGGTCGCGATCGGCGGCAACCTCGAAGCGGCCCGACTGGCCGGCATCAAGGTCAAGCGCCACCTCGTCTACGTGTACGTCCTCTCCGGTCTCCTCGCCGGTGTCGCCGGCATGATGATGCTCGGCCGCACCACGGCAGGCACCTCCACCCACGGCGGACTGATGGAGCTCGACGCGATCGCCGCCGTCGTCGTCGGCGGAACCCTCCTCATCGGTGGTCGCGGAACGATCATGGGCACCGTCCTCGGTGTGCTCATCTTCGCGACCCTCACCAACGTGTTCACCCAGAACAACCTCTCTACATCGGTCCAGGCCATCGCGAAGGGCGTCATCATCGTCGCCGCCGTGCTCCTGCAGCAGCGGTTCGCGTCGCGCGCGAAACGGAGTCGATGAGTCGCCCCGCAGCGACGCAACACCGTCCAAGTCGTACCACCGCGTCCCCGGACGCTCATCACCGCAACACTCAACAGAAAGACCACTCATGACGATCACTCCCACTCGCGCCGACCGGTTCTCTTTCGGCCTCTGGACCTTCGGGTACAACGGAACCGACCCGTTCGGTCCGGCGACCAGACCGGCCGTCGACGTCGTCGAGGGCATCAACAAGCTGTCTGAGCTCGGCGCGTACGGTCTGACCTTCCACGACGACGACCTCTTCGCCTTCGGCTCGACCGATGCAGAGCGTCAGAAGCAGATCGACCGGATGAAGCAGGCCCTCGCCGACACCGGCATCGTTGTGCCGATGGTCACCACCAACCTGTTCAGCGCGCCGGTGTTCAAGGACGGCGGCTTCACGTCGAACGACCGCGGCGTCCGCCGCTTCGCGCTCCGCAAGGTGATGCGCAACGTGGACCTCGCAGCCGAGCTCGGTGCGAAGACGTTCGTGATGTGGGGCGGCCGGGAAGGCGCGGAGTACGACACCGCGAAGGACGTGCAGAGCGCACTGGAGCGCTACCGCGAAGCCGTCGACCTGCTCGCGCAGTACACGGAGGACAAGGGCTACGGCATCAAGTTCGCGATCGAGCCGAAGCCGAACGAGCCCCGCGGAGACATCCTGCTGCCCACGCTCGGCCACGCGCTCGCGTTCATCTCCACGCTCGAGAGGCCGGAGCTCTTCGGTGTGAACCCGGAGGTCGGGCACGAGCAGATGGCCGGCCTCAACTACACCGCCGGCATCGCACAGGCGCTGTACCAGGGCAAGCTGTTCCACATCGACCTGAACGGTCAGCGCGGCATCAAGTACGACCAGGACCTCGTGTTCGGTCATGGCGATGTGCAGAACGCGTTCTCGCTCGTCGACCTCCTCGAGCACGGCGGCCCCGGTGGCGGCCCCGCCTACACCGGCCCCCGTCACTTCGACTACAAGCCCTCGCGCACCGAGGACATCACGGGCGTGTGGGAGTCGGTCAAGGCGAACATGCGCATGTACCTGCTCCTCAAGGAGCGCACCGAGGCCTTCCGCGCCGACCCTGAGGTGCAGGAGGCACTCCTCGCCGCCCGCGTCGCAGAGCTGGCTCAGCCCACGCTCAACCCGGGTGAGGGCTACGACGAGTTCCTCGCGGACCGCAGCTCCTACGAGGACTACGACGCGGACGCGCACTTCGGCGGCAACGGCTACGGTTTCGTACGCTTGCAGCAGTTGACCATCGAGCACCTCATGGGCGCGCGCGGCTAGTCCGAGCCTGCCCCCGGTGGCGTCGCGGGAGCACCCGCGGCGCCACCGATCGTTCACCGAGATCCATGCCAACGCACCACCCCAGATCCCGCATCAGAAACAGGAGCACCGTGACCCTCGTCGCCGGCGTCGATTCATCGACACAGAGTTGCAAGATCGTCATCCGCGACGCCCAGAGCGGTGCACTCGTCCGTGAGGGGCGTGCATCGCACCCGAACGGGACGGAGGTCGCTCCATCCGCATGGTGGGACGCGTTGCAGGAGGCGATCCTCGACGCCGGCGGACTCGACGACGTCGCGGCGATCTCGGTCGCCGGGCAGCAGCACGGTCTCGTCGCGCTCGACGCCGACGGCCGGGTCGTCCGAGACGCGCTCCTCTGGAACGACACCCGTTCGGCGCAGGCCGCCCTGGACCTCATCGCGGAGTTCGGTGCCGACGAGCTCGCACGACGGACCGGATCCCTGCCCGTCGCATCGTTCACGTCGACGAAGGTGCGCTGGCTGCGCGATGCGGAACCGGAGCACGCCGCGCGCGTCGCGGCCGTCGCCCTCCCGCACGACTGGCTGACCTGGCGTCTGCTCGGGTACGGTCCGGCCGGCGACGACGCGAGTCCGCTCGGCCCGGTCCTCGACGCGCTGACGACGGATAGATCCGATGCGAGCGGCACCGGCTACTGGGACCCGTCGACCGGCGACTACGACCGGAGTCTGTTCACCGCTGCGCTCGGTCACGACGCCGTACTCCCCCGTGTCCTCGGCCCCGGCGACCGCGCCGGCGTCACCGTTCAGGTGAACACGCCGTCCGGTGCCGTTGTGCCGGCCGGACTCGTCGTCGGTGTCGGCGCCGGTGACAATGCGGGCGCGGCGCTCGGCCTGGGAGCCCGTGAGGGCGATGTCGTTGTGTCGATCGGCACGAGCGGCACCGTGTTCGCGGTCACCCCGGAGCGGGTGAGCGATGTCACGGGAACCGTTGCGGGGTTCGCCGATGCGAGCGGCGCCTTCCTGCCGTTGGTCGCGACGCTCAACGCAGCACGCGTCCTCGGATCGATCGCCGAAGTGCTCGACGTCGACCACGCCGAGTTCGCACGCCTCGCGCTCGAAGCAGAGCCCGGTGCCGGCGGGGTCGTGCTCGTGCCCTACTTCGAGGGAGAACGAACCCCCAATCTGCCGGACGCGACCGCGAGCATCACCGGCCTGACGATCGCGTCGAGCACCCGCGCGAACTTCGCGAGGGCCGCCATCGAGGGCATGTTGTGCGGCTTGGCGGCCGGCCTCGACGCCGTTCGTGCGGTGGGAGTGGCCGACAAGCGCTTGCTGTTCGTCGGCGGGGCGGCGCAGAACCCGGCCGTGCAGCAGATCGCGGCCCAGGTCTTCGACACCGAGGTCGTGATCCCGAAGCCGGGCGAGTACGTCGCCGATGGTGGCGCCGTGCAAGCCGCCTGGGCGCTGACCGGTGTCCGGCCTGACTGGGAGCTGGAGGTCGTCGGGCGACCGGCGCCGGACCACCGGCCGGAGATCCGCGCCGCGTACACGATCGCGGCGGCGGCTGTTGCTGAGGCGACGGCGACTCGTGTGGCCACGTCAGGTCACTGATCCACCAGCTGACGGAAGACGTCCGTCACCTCGGGTCGACGGAGCGCAGCGCGTGCGAAGCTAGTAGTCAGTCGGCGCGATCCTGCGGAGGATGCCGCCTGCGACCGGCTTCGGCAGGGCGCGGAGGGTCCGCACCAGCGCCGCCGTCTGCCAGGGGAACAGGACGTCACTGCTGCGTGACTCGATCGCACGGATGATGTGCGCTGCAGCCCGGTCCTCGGAGATCTCGAACGGGGCAGGAACTCCGTCGTCCGCGCGGCGCTTGGTCGCGATGAATCCCGGATAGACCGAGAGGAACCGGATCCCCGAGCCGCGCAACTCGATCCTCGCGGTGTCGATCAGCACCCGAGCGGCGGCCTTCGCCGCGGAGTACGGTCCCTGCATCGGCATCGCGAGGAAACCGGCGAGCGAGTTGGTGTGCACGATGACGGCGTGCTCGCGACCCGCACTCGAACCGCGTCCGCGCAGGTGGGCGATGAGCGGCACGAGGAAGTTGACGGTCGTCGAGTAGTTGAGCTGCATCGCATCGGTGATCTCTACTGCACTCGCCCGCCGGAGATTCGCGACGGGACCGGCGCCGATGTTGAGCAACGCGACGTCGATCGGCCCGACCTCGGCGACGACCCGCGCAACGAGAGCGGCTGTGCCCTCCGCGTCAGCGGCGTCGCCGTCATAGGCGACGCATCGGCCGGCACCCCCACCTCCCGACGACTCGGCCACGACCTCGTCCAACAGCTCCCGCCGCCGTCCGGTGATGACGACCGTGTGCCCCGCCGCCACGAGCCGACGTGCGACGGCACGACCGATGCCCGTCGAGCCGCCCGCGACGAGCACGGTGCGCCGAGTACCGTTCTGCAACTTCATCGATGCCTCCAGCTGGCGTGTCCACCGAACATAGCGGTCGAACACGGCGCCGGACCAGCAGAATGAGACCATGTCGACACACCTGAACCGATTGCAGGAACTCCACGCGCCAACTCGCTCGCACGCTGAGGTCGTCGAGGCCGGCCGTGTCGAACGGTCGCAGGTGCCCAGGTCGGCTCACGCCGACTACCGGATGGGCGACCGCGACCCGCTCGCGATCCTCACGGAACAGAACAACACCAGGGTCCAGTCGCTCGTCCCGCTGCGGATGGGTCGCATGCTGCAGAGCCCGTTCACCTTCTACCGAGGCACCGCCGGCATCATGGCAGCCGACCTCGCCAGGAACGCGTCGACCGACATCGAGGTCATCGCCTGCGGCGACGCACACATCAGCAACTTCGGCTTCTTCGCCTCCCCACAACGGACCCTCGTCTTCGACCTCAACGACTTCGACGAGGCGGCGCCCGCACCGTGGGAATGGGACCTCAAACGGCTGATCGGCAGCGTTGTGATCAGCGGACAGCAGTCCGGATACTCGGAGACCGACATCCGTGCGGCAGCGCTCGGCACCGCTCGGGTGTACCGCGAAACGATGGCGGCGCTGTCCCGGGCCGATGTCCTGAAGCGGTACTACGCCATCGCCGACGTCGAAACGGTGCGGAACCAGCTCAACGCCGAGGGCCGCAAGATCCTCGCCAAGGCCCGCAAGCAGGCGATGAAACGGACGTCGAGCGCCTTCCTCGAGAAGGTCACCACCCGCGCGGCCGACGGCACCCGGCTCATCGTCGAGCAGCCGCCCGTCCTCACCCACCTCCCCGAATCAGGCGAGACCGACGTCGAAGCGCTCTTCGAGCAGTACCGCGCGACCGTGTCGCCCGACGTCGCGCTGCTGCTGTCGCAATTCCGCTTGACCGACCTCGTGATGCGCGTCGTCGGCGTCGGCAGCGTCGGGACACGATGCTTCCTCCTCATCCTGACCGGGCCGCAGCAGGAGGGTATCGTGCTGCAGATCAAGGAGGCGCAGCAGTCCGTCCTCGAAGGCTACGGAGCGATCCCGGCCGGCCCGGGCGGGTTCGGCACGCCGGAGCGGCACGAGGGGCGCCGCGTCGTCGGCAACCAGCGCATCCTGCAGGCGGTGTCCGATCCCTTCCTCGGCTACCTGCGGAGCGACGGACCCATCGCGCCTGGCGGACCGGCGCCGACGAGTGCACCGCACCACGACTTCTACGTGCGGCAGTTCCGCGACATGAAGGGATCGATCGACCCAGAGTCCCTCGACCCGCAGTCGTTCACGAGCTATGTCGAGGGATGTGCGATCCTGCTCGCCCGCGGACACGCCCAGAGCCCGGACGCACCGGCCATCGCCGGGTACCTCGGTCGATCGGACGTGTTAGACCGGGCGGTCGTGGAGTGGTCGTTCGGCTACGCGAGGCAGTCGTTGCAGGACTTCCACCGGCTGCGCGACGCCGTGGCCGCGGGCGAGGTCGAGGTGGTGGACGAGGAGCGCTGAGGCTCGGCGCTGAGGCGCGACGCTGAACGTCGGCGCGCCGGCTGAACACACCTCTCAGCAGCGGCGGATGTGATCCGGCCGCTGCTTCGTCGTGTAACCGCGACGTTTCGTCCGCGTTACCTCTTACGGCCAATTTAACACCACACCTATACCACTATGACGATTGGGTGTATGAATGGGTAAACGGTTTCCCGGCTCGGGGCCGATGCGTACCTGACGCGAATCCCGAGCGCTCCAACGCAAGGATCGACGCACTCAATGACGACAGCGGCACTCCAGACCGGCGGCGACAACAGGCTCAGAAGAAGCCTCGGCACGCCGGCCCTCCTCCTCTTCGGCCTCGCCTACATGCTCCCCCTGGCGGTCTTCACCACCTACGGCCTCGTGACCGAGATCACCTCCGGCCACCTGGCCGGCGCCTACGTCGTGACCACGATCGTGATGCTGTTCACCGCGAACAGCTACGCGAGCATGGTCCGCGCCTACCCCGTCGCCGGATCGGCGTACACCTACACCCAGCGCACCTTCGGGTCCCACCTCGGCTTCCTCACCGGGTGGACGCTCCTGCTCGACTACCTCGCGCTCCCCCTGCTCAACTACCTCGTGATCGGCATCTACCTGAACGCCTCGTTCCCGGCGATCCCGATCTGGGTGTTCGTCGTGGCGTCCGTGCTCCTCGTGACCGTCCTCAACGTCGTCGGCATCATGCTCGTGTCGAGCATCAACCTCGCCCTCGTCGGTGTGCAGCTCATCTTCCTGGTCGTCTTCGTCTCCACCGGCATCAGCTTCCTCGGCGGCACCGGCCAGACGCCGGACGTCTTCGGTCCGTTGTTCGGCGGCGACGCGTCGATCGGCAGCATCGCGGCCGGCGCAGCCGTCCTGGCGCTCGCGTTCCTCGGCTTCGACGCCGTCTCCACCCTCTCCGAGGAGGCGAAGGAACCGCGGAAGTCGATCCCGCGGGCCATCCTGCTGTGCACCCTCGTCGGCGGTCTGCTCTTCACCGTCACCGCGTATGTCGCAGGACTCGTGTTCCCCGACTTCCAGAACTTCGGCAACGCGGACTCCGCGGCCCTCGACGTGATGACCCGCATCGGCGGAGCCGCCCTGTTCACCTTCTTCACGGCGGCCTACATCGCCGGTTCCTTCGCATCGGCGATCACCTCTCAGGCGAGCGTCGCCCGCATCCTGTTCGCGATGGGACGCGACGGCCAGCTCCCGAAGCGCGTCTTCGCGGTGCTGCACGCCCGCTTCCGCACCCCGTGGATCGCGATCGTCATCGTCGGACTCGTCG
This sequence comes from Plantibacter sp. Mn2098, assembly GCF_049319745.1. Taxonomy (NCBI): domain Bacteria; kingdom Bacillati; phylum Actinomycetota; class Actinomycetes; order Micrococcales; family Microbacteriaceae; genus Plantibacter; species Plantibacter sp. Mn2098. The sequence continues at coordinate 81,342 of NZ_JBMOUH010000006.1, forward strand.
GGCTGTTCGGCGCACTGTTCATCCCGCTCGACGTCGCGGCATCGGTCATCAGCTTCGGCGCGCTCGTCGCATTCAGCTTCGTGAACCTCGCCGTGGTCAAGCACTACATCTTCGACAAGGGTGAGCGAGGCACAGCTGCGAACATCCGCTACGGCGTCGCACCGATCATCGGCTTCGCTCTCACGGTGTGGCTGTGGACGAGCCTCACGAGCACAACGCTCATCGCCGGTGCGATCTGGGTGGTCGTCGGCGTCGTGATCCTGGCCGTCCTGACCCGCGGATTCAAGAAGCGTCCGCCGGTAATGGACTTCACCGAGGAAGACCCGGCCGTCGAGGAGCCCGTTCCAGCGGCGTAGGTGCCGGATCCCCGGTCGCTGAGATTGTCGAAGGGCAGCACGCTTCGACAAGCTCAGCGACCGGCGTGAAAGTACAGCGACCGGGACGGACGGGAGGGCGAGCAGCCGACGGCGTCAGTCGTGCCGCGCCCGACTCGGCTGGACGCGCGGGGGCTCACCTGGCATCTTCGGGAAGTCCGGCGGGAACGGCAGCTCGCCGAGGCCCGACGCCGCATCGTGATCCCACCAGGCGAGGAGGGCATCGATGCGACCGGGTCGCTCCCCCATCCCGGCCCACGGATCGCCAACGGAGCGCAACCGCTCCGGAACGGTGAGGACCGTGAACGCGGCAGGATCGACCTCGTCGAGTTCATCCCACCCGACAGGACAGGAGACGGACGCCCCCGGCAGGGCACGCGGGCTGTACGCGCCGGCCATCGTGCGGTCACGGTTCGCCTGATTGAAGTCGACGAAGATCTTCGCTCCGCGCTCCTCCTTCCACCACTTGGTGGTCACCGTCTCCGGCAGGCGCCGCTCAAGCTCCCTGGCCGCCGCGATGACGGCGTGCCGCACCTCGAGGAACTCGTGCGTCGGCTCGATCGGTGCGAAGACGTGCAGCCCACGGTTGCCGGACGTCTTCACAAACGCCTCCAACCCCGCATCGTCGAGGACCCGCCGCAACTCGTGCACCACCGGAACCGCATCCGAGAAATCCGTCCCCGGCTGGGGGTCGAGGTCGATGCGCAACTGATCCGGGTCGTCGGGGTCGGCGGCTCTGGACGCCCACGGATGGAAGACGACCGTGTTCATCTGCGCGGCCCACACGATCGACGCCGGCTCGTCGAGGACCAGTTGTGGGTGCGAGCGGCCGCTCGGATAGACGACCGTCACCGTCCGCACGAAGTCCGGCGCCCCCTTGGGCGGGTTCTTCGAGAAGAACTGTTCGCCATCGATCCCGCCCGGGAAACGTTGCAGCGAGACGGGACGGTCGCCGTTGGCGGCGAGGAACGCCCCGGAGACCTCGATGAGGTAGTCGGCGAGCGCACGTTTCGTGACGCCGAGCTCCGGCCAGAGCACCCGATCCGGGCTGGACAGGCGCACCTCGCGGTTCCCGGACGGACCGGGAACGGTGAGCACAACGGCGTCGCCTGCCATGTCCGTATCGTACGCTCACCGACGCTCGGAGCACACCGCAACGGCGATGGCGGCCCGTGCTGCACCTGCTGAAATCACCCGAGACGCGAGTTCGATTGTCGCTCATGCCGAACACCCGACAGACTGGGTGCACATCTCCAACCGGGAAGAGCTCCGACATGACCGAACCCATCGACGCACGCGTCGCCGTCTACATCGACTTCGACAACATCGTGATCTCGCGGTACGACCAGGTGCACGGCCGCAGTCAGTTCATGCGCGACAAGCAGAAGGGGCTCACCCGAGCAGACCGGCAGGCGGATCCGGACATCGCGGAGAAGCTCAACCGCGCCACCGTGGATGTCGGGTCGATCATCGACTTCGCGTCCTCCTTCGGCACGCTCGTCCTCACGCGCGCGTACGCCGACTGGTCGGCTCCGGTCAACGCGGACTACCGCGGCCAACTCGTCAGCCGCGCGGTCGACCTCGTGCAGCTCTTCCCGGCGGCAGCGTATGCCAAGAACGGCGCGGACATCCGGCTCGCGGTCGACGCGGTCGAGGACATGTTCCGCCTGCCCGATCTGACCCACGTCATCATCGTCGCCGGCGACTCCGACTACATCGCGCTCGCCCAGCGCTGCAAACGACTCGGCCGCTACGTGGTGGGGATCGGTGTCGCCGGGTCGACGAGCCGTTCGCTCGCTGCCGCGTGCGACGAGTTCGCCACCTACGACGCACTCCCCGGCGTCAAGCCCATCCCGCCGGCGACCGTCGTCGTTGCCGAGCAGACGGGACGCGCTCCGCGCGGCACCGCAGGCAAGGACGCTGCCGAGACGCCGAACCTCAAAGCGAAGGCGACGATCCTCCCCACGTTCAGCGCCGAGGCGGGAGCCGGCCCGCAGTCGGAGTCCGGCACCATCCCGGAGCCGCTGCCCGTCATCGACCTCGGTGAGGATGACGCTGCGACCGACCGCGATGCGGCGGGCGCCGGCGCCGGCGGCGCCAAGAAGCGGCCGACGCGCCGGGCGAAGTCGCCGGTGCAGCTCGACGACGACCTCGACGACGACCTCGAGGCCGAGGACCCGCAGGACGTCGCGACCGGGCTCCTCGAACGGGCGCTCCGTCTTGGTCATGAGAAGGACGACGCCGACTGGTTGCACTCCTCCAATGTCAAGACGCAGATGAAGCGCATGGACCCCTCGTTCAGCGAGAAGGCGCTGGGCTTCCGGACGTTCTCCGACTTCGTGAAGTCGCACGACGACATCGCGGAACTCGACGAGAGCAGCACCGCACGCCTCGTGCGGCTCGCCCCGGATCTCGCCGACGAGGACTGACCCTCCGACAGAGCCCGCGAACTGGCAGTCCTGGTCGTTCTGGCGGGCTGACTACTTGGCGCAGGTGGCGTCTGCGGCGGTCTGGCCCTTCGCCTGGTCCGGCAGGGCCACTGAGGTCACCGGCGGAGCGGCCGGAGCCTCCGTCGATCCGTCCGCTGGCGTGTCCGTCGGGGCGTCGCTCGGCGTGCCGGTCCCCGGATCGCTCGCGAACGTCAATGGCTGATCCGCCTTGAGCGCCGCGAAGATCGCAGCAGACTGGTCCGCGATGGGCTGCACCCGGTTGGGGTCCGGCAGATAGTCCTCGACGGGCAGCTGGATGAGCACCATCCTGTTGAGGTCCACCCCGGCGAGCGTCCCGGCCAGTCCGACGAGCGCTGCCGGGTTGCCGAGGCCCTCGTCGACGGTGATGGACTTCGTCGCGGAATCGGCGAGGTTGAACAGCGCGACCGGGTTGGTGAGCGTCCCGGCGCTCTTCACCTTGCGCGCGAGCGAGGAGAGGAACGTCTGCTGGGCGGAGATCCGACCGAGGTCGCTGCCGTCGCCGAATCCGTGCCGCGTCCGCAGGAACGCGAGCGCCTGCGCACCCTGGATGGTGTGCTCGCCAGCGGTCAGCTGCAAGCCGGAGTACGGGTCGTCGACGTCTTCGGCGACACACACGTCGACCCCGCCGATCGCATCCGTCATACCGATCACGGCGTCGAAGTCCACCACGATGAAGTGGTCGATGTCGAGCCCCGTGAACGCCTTGATGGCGTCGAGCGAGCAGAACGGCCCGTTGTCGAGCGCGCCGTTGATCTGGGCGACGCTCTGGGCGTCGACGACCGTCCCGTCCGCCTTCGTGCACTGCGGGATCGCCATCATCGTGTCGCGCGGGATGCTGATGAGGGTCGCGTTCTTGTGGTCGGCCGAGACGTGCAGGACCATCATGACGTCGGAGCGGGCGCCCGATTCGTCCGCCTGCCCGTAGTCGCCGGTGGTCTGGCCGGTTCGGGTGTCAGATCCCATGATGAGCAGGTTGACGGCGCCGTCCCAGTTGGGGATGGTCGGCGCCTGCGACGTGCTTGTCGAGCCAGGTCGCGCGACCACGTTCTCCGAGATGTTGCCGACGACGCGGAAGTAGGTCGTCGCGGCGAAGGCGATGACCGCGATGAGGACGACGGCGAGGGAACCCGCGGTCCACCAGACGATCCGACGGCGCCTCGTCCGCTTGGTGACGCGCGAGCGGCGGGCGACGTGCCGAGGAGGGGTTTCGACCGGGATCTCGGCTTCGCGGGCGGCCGCGCGGGCTGCTGCACGGGCGTCATCCCCGCCGGCGTCGGAGCGGAGGCTCCTGCGGGAGGGCTGATCGCCGCCTGACGGTTGGGAGGGGGTCGGTCGTCGCACACGGATCCAATCAGCTCGAACCGCGCGACGAGGCACCGTCTGGACGGTCCCGGGCAACGCAGTTCTCGTTCACCTGCGTGGCCGGAACACGGCCACCGGGGCAGCCTATCCAGCGCTTGCTGAAGAGTGTCTGATACTGGGCTGATTCATCGAAACCCTCCGTTCGATGCCTCGAACTTTCAGTTTCGCATCAGGACGAGGCGTCCGTGGCTGCTTCCTCCGGCCGCCCGATGATGAGACACAGCGATCCCTCGAACTCCGGCAAGGCGCGCAGCCCACCGTGGGCAGCGTCCCACGCCCCAGATGCAAGGTCAGCGCGGAGGTCGCGTTCGAAGCGGTCCTGCACCGCCTGATCGACGAAGCTCCACGCTGAATTCGCCAGGCGTGCACCGGGGTCCAGCAGCGCCTCAGGTCGTCCGAAGTACGCCTCGCTGAACCCGTCGGTGCAGTCGAGCGGGATGGGCAGCGACCGAACTTCGACATCCCCTCCGAGCAGCCGTGCGATGTCGCGGGGCGCCGGGTAGCGCCTGGCCTCCGTCGCGATGACCTCCGGTGCGTACTCGGTGATCCACGAGCGGTCGAGCAGTTCAGGATCGCACGTCAGGATGACGACCGGGCCGGTCGTCACACGGCGTAATTCGCGCAGTCCGCCGGCGAGATCCGACCACTGGTGCACCGTGAACGTGGCCATCGACGCATCGAACGCACCGTCCGCGAACGGCAGGTCCTCCGCCGTCGCATCGATCGCCTCGACGAGGACCGCCGGACGCTGCGCACGCATCGAAGCACTCGGTTCGACCGCCGTCACATCGAGGTTGCGCGGCTCGTAGGACCCGGCCCCCGCCCCGACGTTGAGCAGCGTTCTCGCGTCGCCGAGCGCCGAGCGGATGGCCGCCGCGAGATGCGGATCCGGCTGCCGGTAGTCGATGTAGCCGCCACCGATTGCCCCGTAGTCCGCGTCGCCGGCGCTGCCGTCCGTGCTCCGAGGGTGCTCGTCGTGCGTGGTGGTCCGACCGTCGCCGATGCCGTGTGCAACGGCGGTGTTCGCGTGATCTACTCCCATCAGACGAGTGTTCCAGAACCGGGGGTCGACGCACGACCCCCAGTTCTGCACAACCGCAGATCAGGCGTCAGGCGCAGCAGAGGCCGCAGGAGAAGCAGCAGCTGCAGGAGCAACCGCTCAGAAACGCATGTCGTGCAGCAGGTCCGCCAGCTCGTCGCGGCTCGAGACCCCGGTCTTCGCGAAGATGTTGCGCAGGTGCGATTCGACCGTCCGCTTGGAGATGAACAGGCGCTTCGCGACGTCCGCCGAGGAGAAGCCGAGACCGGCCAGGTTCGCGATCTCCCGTTCACGGACGCTCAGATCGTCGAGCGTCGACGAGAACGGCGGCACCCAGATGCCGTGCCTCGCGAGCTCGCGGACACCGACGGCCGTCCGGCCGACGTCGATCTGGTCGACGAGTGCGTCAGCCACCGGTGCGTCGCACAGACGTGACAGGACCTCGGCGCGCGAGATGAGCGCCTCGCTCCGCTCACCGCAGAGCGAACGGAGGTGGATGGCGTGCAGCTCCATGAGCGGCAGGTTGTGGCGCGCAGCATACGCGTGCAGCTCACGTGCGTCCTGGAGGGCGACGTCGTCCATCCGCGCCCACAGCGATGCGAGGGCGCACAGGTACCGGATGTGGGCTTCCAGCGAACGGTTGCCGATCGACATCGCCGCGAGGGCGTCGTCGCGGGCGATCGATGCGACGAGCTGGTCGCCCTGCACCGCCGCGACGAGGGCGAGGTAGGCGGCGATGTGCGCGCTGCCGTCCGCCGGGTCGACGAGGCGTTTCGTCCGCCACTCCGTCGTGTCGAGGACGATCGCGTCGAGGAGTTCACGGGCTTCCGTCCACCGTCCGTGGGCGACGTGGATCATGGTGTGGCCGAGGGACACGAGCGATCCGTCGCGCTGCTGAGTCAGCTGGACGCCTTTTGTGCGCATCATCGCCTCACCCGTGGAGAGGATGAGCCCCGCCCGGCGGGGGCGACCGGCGAGGAGCTCGGCGAGGAGGATGCCGGCGCCGAGTTCGAGGAACGGGAGCGCCGCCCGGGAACCACAGGTGAGCTGCGCGCGCACCGCACGCTGGAAGACGTTGCCGGCGTCGCCGCGCCGCCCCTGCAATCCATGGAGGGCGACGAGTGAGGCGAAGCACTCCTCCGTGTCCGGGGTGGGTGTCGGCGCACACGCGGCTTCGAGCATCCGCGCCGCGCCGAGGAGGTCGCCGGCGTAGAAGTGGTGCTGTGCGCGCAACGCTTCCAGGCGAGCTGGCGTCGGCGGCTCTGCGCCTCGTTCCATGTCCTCGATGATGCGCAGCGCCTCATCGAGGTCGCCCGCGCCGAGGTTGGCAGCCATGGCCAGTTGGCCGAGCTCATCGTGCATGGGATGCTCCTGACGGGTCGAGCCGCGGCAGCGCGCGTGACGTCGGTCGGGCTGGGCAAGGACACGACATGATCGCATCCGCCAGTGAACAGTGTCCACGTCATCGTGAAGCACACCAGGACCGGTCGTTTTTCGGGCTCGACCGTCCGGGGCGTCGCGCGCGCTGCACACGACATCGTCACGATACCGTGAAGCGCGGCGTCGATGTCATCGGTGAGAATTACTCAGTGGCCCCCGAACGGGGACCACGGTACTCTCTCCGCCGCATCGTGTGGTGCGTCGTGATTCCCGCATCGCGAGGCGCTCGTGACGTTCGCAATTCAGGAGCACGCTCGGCGTGTCGCCGCCGCGAGGCTGGTGCGGGCTCGACACGCCGAGGCGCTCCTGAATTGCGAACGGACCGCGATGCGGATCAGCGGGATGGCGCGGGCGAGGGACTACCGTCCGCGGACGGCGACGGCCAGGCCGAACCGTCCCCGGAGCCGACGGCCGTGGTCCCGTGGATCGCCGGGTACCAGAACAGCAGGTCGTTCACGCGGACACCGAGGTGGCGGCCGGGAGGGACGCCGTTCCGCTTGCGGTCGCGGCCGCATCCGCGACTCCCGGAGGAGCAGACACAGCCGCAGGCGCGTCCGAAGCCGAGGCGCGCCGCACTGGGCGGTCGAGACCGAACCGCTCCCGCAGCGTCTCGTCGCGGTACTCGGTGCGCGTCAGCCCGCGCCGCTGCAGCTCGGGCGTCACGAGGTCGACGAACCGTTCGAGGCTGTCCGGCTGCGTGAGCCCCTGCACGATGAACCCGTCGGCGGCCCGGGACGTGAACCGCTCCTCGATCTCGTCGGCGATCTCGGTCGCCGTGCCGATGAGCGTGTGCTCGCGGAACGCCTTCGCGTAGATCTCCCGTGCTGTGACCGGGCCGGCGCCGAGCAGCGCGTCGTGGATCCGGCCAGGCGACTTGGACTCGTTCGAGACGTCGACGTCGGGTGCGTGGATGAAGGGGTCGTCCGCGGTGAGACCGGTGAGGTCCTGCCCGATAGAGTGCGAGACGTCCTCCAGGATGAGCGCATCCGGCGTCGACGCGAGCAGTTCCTCCGCGATGTCCTCTGCCTCGGCCCTCGTCGTCGCGACCACGGGGCGGATGCCGGGGAGGATCGCGAATCGCTCCGGGTCGCGACCGTGCGCTGCGACCCGTTCCTTCAAGCCCGCATAGAACTGCTGCGATGCTTCGAGCGGCAGCAACCGCGCGAAGACGGCATCGGCCGTCGCCGCGGCGAGCTCCTGCCCGGCCGGAGAACCGCCGGCCTGGAACTGCACCGGGTAGCCCTGCGGCCCCCTGGCGACGTTGAGCGGACCGCGCACCGTGAAGAACTCGCCCTGGTGGTTCGTCGTCCGCAGCTTCGCCGCGTCGGCGAACACCCCGCTCTCCTTGTCGGCGACGAACGCGTCGTCGGCCCAGCTGTCCCACAGCGCCTCGACGACCTCCACGAACTCGGCCCCGCGCTCGTAGCGCCTGGAGTGGTCGAGGTGGCTGTCGCCGCCGAAGTTGCGCGCCTCCTCGTCGTAGCGGGAGGTCACGAGGTTCCAGGCCGCTCGGCCACGGCTCAGGTGGTCGAGCGTGGCGAGGGCCCTGGCGACGTGGTACGGCTCGTTGTAGGTGGTCGAGATCGTCGCAGCGAGTCCGATGTGACGCGCGTGCACCGCGAGCGCGGACAGCAGCGTGAGCGGTTCGGGCCGCACCTGGCTGTAGTGGTCGGTCCCGGACGGGAACCGGTCCCACAGGTACAGCCCGTCGGCGAGGAAGATCGTGTCGAAGACGCCGCGCTCCGCCGTCTGCGCGAACCGCTTGAAGAAGTCGATGTCGAGGTGCCCCTCCGCATCGGCCGTCGGGTGCCGCCAGCCGGTGACGTGTCCGCCGCCAGGGTGGAAGAGGAACGCGCCGAGGAGCAGGCGCCGCTCGAACGGGGCGTCGGCGCTGCCGCCGCCGGATCTGCCGCCGCCGCTGCCGTAATACCCGTCGTTGCCGCTCATGATGCGTACCTTCCTACTGGTCGGGAGAGACCCAGGTTCTCGCGAAGCGTGTCTCCCGCGTACTCGGCGCGGTACACACCGCGGTCGATGAGACGGGGCACGATGCCGGCGACGAAGTCGTCGAGCGAATCCGGCAGGGTGGGGAACATCACGATGAAGCCGTCGGCCGCACCGCGCTCGTACCGCTCGGCGATCCAGTCGGCGAGGGAGTCCGGCGTGCCGAGGACGAACCGTCGGCGCAGGAGCGTCCGGTACAGCTCGCGGATCGTGAGGTCCTTGCCCTCGACGAGGGCGGCGATCGACGCATACCCCGACTTCGACTGGTTGAACGAGTCGTGGTCGAAGTCGAAGACGAACCGCTCGTCGATGTCCCGGTCGCTGATGTCCTCGCCGAGATAGTGCGAGAGCAGGTCGAGGGAGACCAGGTCCGGCGTGAGTTCCTCGATGAGCCGCAGCTTGTCCTCGGCCTCTGCCCTCGTCCGACCGATGATGGGCGACAGGGCCGGCAGCACACGCAGGGCTTCCGCATCCCGGCCGGCGGCGACGGCACGGCGCTTGTAGTCGTCGTAGAGCGCCGTGGCGCCGTCGATGTCGTCCGGGCTGATCGTGAAGACGGCCTCGGCGGTCCGACCGGCGAGCGCACGACCGGCCTCGGACGCTCCGGCCTGGAACAGCGGCGGATGACCCTGCGGCGGGCGCGGGACGTTGAGCGGGCCGCGGACCTGCAGGAACTCGCCGTGGTGGTCGAGGACGTGGAGCTTGTCGCGGTCCGCGAAGATCCCGGATTCGCGGTCGTAACGGAATGCGTCGTCGTCCCAGCTGTCCCACAGGCCTTGCACGACGTCGACGAACTCCTCGCCGCGCCGGTATCTGACACCGTGGTCGAGGTGGCTGTCACGACCGAAGTTGCGCGCCTCCTCGTCGCTCGCGCTCGTCACGAGGTTCCAGGCCGCACGGCCGCGGCTCAGGTGGTCGAGCGATGCGAGCTTCCTGGCGACGTGGTACGGCTCGTTGTACGTGGTGGAGATCGTCGCCGCGAGGCCGATCTTCGACGTCAGCTGCGAGAGCGCGCCGAGGAGCGTGAAAGGCTCTGGCCGGATGTTGACACCGTGCTCGATGCCGGAGGCAAAGCGGTCCCAGACGTACAGTTCGTCCGCGATGAACAGGGTCGCGAAGACGCCCTCCTCCGCGGTCTTCGCGAAGTTCGCGTAGTAGTCGAGGTCGAGGTACCGGTCGGGCTGGGCCGCCGGGGAGCGCCAGCTCGTGACGTGCTCGCCTCCCGGGTAGAAGATGCCGGCTCCGAGGGCGAGCGGCGCGCGGGCGTCGCTCATCGCGATGCCCCTGCGAAACCTGCGTCCGCGGCGGCCAGGTCGGACTCGGCCGCCTGGACCGCAGCGCGCTCCGCCGGTGGCACCCAGCCGAGCGCAGGCGCGACATCGCTGACGAACAGTTCGAGGGCGTCGTGCCTCCTGGCGAAGCTGTCGTACAGCAGCTCCACCTGCACCTGGAGGTGGGTCGTGTGCTGGAAGGACGGGTGCGATGCGATCGACTCGGTGATCTGCTCGGCCGTGCCGTAGTGGATGTTGAGCGACGCGGCGATCTCTTCGAGCGTGTTCGCGGCGGGCAGGAAGTCCTTGCCCCACTCCCACTTCTTCAGGATGCCGGCCTCCGCCTCGCGCAGTCCCGTCTCCCGGTCGACGGCCGGGTAGATGAGCGTCGAGACGGCGACGCGGGGTGTGACGCCCTCCGGCAGTCCGCGGAAGTACGCCGCCGTCGTGACCTCGCCCGGGATGGTCTGGGTCGTGCCGACGAGGACGCCGTGGCCGCGCCCTGCCGCTTCGAAGGCACTCGTGTCGCTGAGCGTCGCCTGCCAGATGCGGTCCGTGATCCCCGGCGTTGTGGGCGAGAGGATCTGGCCGGCCTCGTTCACGGGTTCGCCGTCGAGGGCTGCGATGAGCGCGTCGAGTGCACGCAGGTGGTCGGCGCGGCGCTTGCCGAGGTCGTCGGAGAGCCGCTGGCCGTATGCATCGGCGAGGCCGGGGATGCCGCCGCCGTTCGCGATGCCGAGTTCGACGCGCCCGCCGCTCAGGATGTCGAGCACCGCCGCGTCCTCAGCGACCCGGAGCGGGCTCTCCAGCGGCAGGGTGACCGCGGCGGTGCCGAGGCGGAGGGTCGTGGTGCGCTGAGCGAGGGCTGCGAGGAAGACGAACGGGGACGGCAGCCCGCCGGCGCGACGGCCCTGGGCGTCCTGCAGGTGGAACTGGCGGAGCCAGGCGTAGCCGAAGCCGAGTTGTTCGGCGTGGGCGAAGAGGTCGAGGAAGTCGCCGTACACGTCCTTCGCGGACTGTTCCTCCGCGAAGTGCGCGAAGACGCCGAGCTCCAGCGGAGCATCCGTCACGCGGTCGATCGAGAAGGCGCTCATGCGAGCACCGCCGCGGCCGCTGCGCCGTCGGCCGGAGCCGACGCCGTGATCGTGAGCGTGTCGTAGAAACCGAGGTGACCGGCGATCGGAGCCGATGCGTCGATCGGGTCGGGGTACGACCAGGCCACCGGCGTCCCTGACTCGTCGCCTGCGAGCGTCCAGTAGTCGCTCGCGTCGCCCTTGAACGGGCAGTGGCTCGTCGTGTCGATGGCGCGGAGCGCTGTCAGATCGACGTCGTCTCTCGGCAGGTAGTAGCGGACGTCGTGCCCGCGCTCGTGCAGTTCGAGCGCTGCAGAGGACCGCGCGATGAGCTGTTCGCCGTTGTGGACCTCGACCGTGCCCTGGGCCTGGACGATGCGGATGCGCTGCGCCGCCACGCGGTTCTGGGCGGTCAACGTGTCGGGAGCTGTAGTCATGGGAAGCCTCCAGGCGTGGGGTCGTCGGTAGTCGAATTGGGGCAACGCTAACGGCGTCGGCGCGGGGCTCCGTCGATGATGACGGCATGTTTCCTCCTGGCGGGCGCAGGAGTTCCCTCCACGAGCGCCGTCACCGCACACTGATCACTCGGCGCAGACGACACGTCTTCCCTGCGCCACACGCACGGAACCGATTGGACACCATGACCGCCACAGACCCCACCGCCAGGACGACCACGCCTGTGCCTCCCCGCGCACTCCCCCAGGCCGGGCCGAACCTCGTTGCACGCTTCGAGTACCCGTCGACCTGGTCGTTCAGCCCGAGCGAACGATGGCTGCGCGGCGTCGTCGGCGAGGTCGCGATCGTCGACAGCCGCGACCAGATCCTCGTGTGGGAGCCCAAGGCGAAGGTTCCGGAGTACGGCTTCCCGCTCGCCCAGGTGCGCACCGACCTGCTCGTCGAGACCGACGCGCCGCCGGCCGACCGCGGCTTCTACCGTCCACGACGCCCGGCAAGGACCTGGTACGACCTGCACGTCGACGGCCGCATCATCCGGCACGCCGCGTGGACCTGGGACATTCCGGAGCTCGAAGGATTCATCGCCGTGAACTGGTTCCACGACGTCCTGGACGCCTGGTACGAGGAGGACGAGCGTGTCATCACCCACCCGCGGGACCCGTGCAACCGCGTCGATGCGCTGCCGAGCAGTCGGCACGTCGTCGTCTCTCACGACGGCCGGGTGATCGCGGACAGCACCGACGCGGTCCTCGTGTTCGAAACGGGACTGCCGACGAGGTACTACCTGCCGAGGAACGATGTCGACCTCACGGCACTCGGGGCGTCGACCACCTGGTCCGAGTGCCCGTACAAGGGATTCGCGACCGACTACTGGACCCTGCCGAACGCCGAAGGGGTCGACGAGGACGCCGCCTGGTCGTACCCGGATCCCAAGTACCCGGTCGCCCCCATCGCCGGCCGTATTGCGTTCTTCCCCGAGCGTGTGCAGATCACGGTCGACGGTGTGGACGTCGGGACCGGTCGCCGCTGAGCGCCCCCCGCACCTCGGGGCCGTCACGCCGATGTTGCGCGATGTGTCACGGGACATTCGACCAAACGACGGATCGACTGTTCGATGGTCAACCACCGGCACCGCGCGCACCAGCGGCGAACACCCGAACAGCCTCCACACCTCCCGCCGGCTTCACAGCTCGAAGCCAGGCCGACTCCAAGGAGCCACCACGATGACCAGCAGCACAGCCCCACGCGAACGGCGCGTCCCGCGCCTGCCGCGACTCCCCCGAATCCCCGGTTTCCGCGCCATCGCGGCGGCCGTCACCGTCGGCGCACTGGCCGTCGCCCTGTCCGCGTGCGGCGCGCCGGCCGCCGGCGGCACCGCATCGGCCGCTCCCGCCATCTTCAAGGTCGGCATCAACGACCCGGGCGGTGACATCGACCCGACGACCGTCGCCGACTACAACGCGATGATCGTCACCGGCCTCGCCTCCGACGGCCTCGTCGGCGTCGACGCGAAGGGTGGACTCTTCCCGCGCCTCGGCACGAAGTGGGAGCCCTCCGCGGACGGCCTCACCTGGACCGTGACGCTCCGCGAGGGCGCGAAGTTCAACGACGGCACCCCGGTCACGGCGAAGGACGTCGCCGCGACGTTCGAGACGATCATCGCCCCGGACAGCACCTCACCAGGCAAGAGCAGCTTCGCCGGGGTCCTCGACCACGCCGCCCCGAACTCGGACGGCACAGCGGTCGACTTCACGCTCATCCGTCCGTTCTCCGACTTCCCGCGCCTGCTCTCCGGTGCGAACGTGAACATCCTGCCCGCCGGGTACAAGCCGGGTGACTGGTTGAAGCACCCGATCGGCGCCGGCCAGTTCGTCCTCGACTCCTACACCCCGGGTCAAGGAGCCAAGTACTCCAAGAACAAGGACTACTGGGACGCGAAGGACATCCACCTCGACGGCGTCGAGCTCAAGATCTACGCCGACCCGCAGGCGACCCTCCTCGCCTTCCAGGCCGGCGAGATCGACCGCATCGGCCTGACCTCCGAGGTGCGCTCCGCCGTGGACGTGTCGAAATACGACACGGTCTCCTCCGGCTACAACAAGTTCGACGGCATCTTCCTCAACCAGTCCGTCGCACCGTTCAACGACCCGACCATCCGTGAGGCGCTCGCCTGGGCGATCGACCGCAAGGCGCTCGTCAAGGACGTCTACGACGGAGCAGCGGACGTCGCGAACGACTCGGTGTACTTCCCCAACTACGACGTGCAGCCCAAGGGGCTCGAACAGCGCGAGCAGAACCTGCCGAAGGTCGCCCAGCTGTTGAACGGTCGCACCGTCTCGTTCACGATCACCACCGCGAACCAACTCTACGGCGAGGTGTTGCAGCAGCAGCTCAACGCCGTCCCCGGGTTCGACGTCAAGCTGAGCGTCCTCACCAGCCCGCAGTACTACGCGGACGGCGACGACTCCCCCTGGCTGAACGCGCCGCTCACCATCACCAACTGGGCAGCCAGGACGCCGTCGCAGTACGTCGGCCTGATCTTCACGACCGGTGCGGCCTGGAACGCGTCCCACTACAGCAACCCGACACTCGAACAGGCGTCGGCCGCGTTCGATGCGACGACCGACAACGCTGAGCGTCAGAAGTACGTGAACGAGATCGCCGGGATCGAGTGGAAGGACCTCGCGGTCATCGTTCCGACGTTCGCTCGGGCCGAGGTGCTCCAGAACAAGCGCATCGAGGGCACGTTCAAGGGCGTCTTCGACTTCCCGACCGGGTTCGCGTTGACCGGCATCTCGATCAAGTAGCCGCATCGATCGACCAGTCACCATCACAACCGACCACCACGACCGACTGAATCGAATCGAGTGAACCGATGAGTGTGTCCAGCCCCCGCCAGAGCGCTCGCCAGCCCTCCTCCGAGGCGTCAGGCGATGCTCGACCGGACCCCGCGGGTTCGCGGCGGGGGCTGGACGCACACACGCCGACCGACCAGGCGCCTCGCCTGGCGGACCGGCACCGACGCATCCTGACGCTCGTCGGCCAACGGCTCATCCAGATCCCGATCGTGCTCTTCGTCGTCTCGGTCCTCGTGTTCTGGCTCCTGCAGATCGTGCCCGGCGACCCGGGACGGAACGCGCTCGGTCAGGACGCGACCCCGGAGCAGGTGGCGCAGTGGAACGTGGACCATGGCCTCGTCGGGTCGATCCTCGATCGCTACATCCACTGGATCGGCGGGTTCCTCACCGGCGACTGGGGTACGAGCATCATCTACAACCAGCCAGCATCCGAACTCATCCTCGGCCGCCTCGGCAACTCGCTGATCCTCGGACTGTTCGCCTTCCTCATCATCGTGCCCGTCGCGATCGCACTCGGCGCCGTCCAGGCGTACCGGGAGGGCACGAAGTCCGACCGGGCCATCACGGTGGCCCTCATGTCGCTCTCGGCCATCCCGGAGTTCGTGATCGGCGTCGTCCTCCTCATCGTGTTCGCAGTCGGACTCGCCTGGCTGCCCGTCCAGGCCGGAGCCGATGCGACCTCCGTCGATCCGCTGCTGCGGCTGCGGGCGATGACGCTCCCCGCCGTGACGCTCGCACTCGGCTACGTCGCGATCCTCGCGCGGATGGTGCGTTCAGGGGTGCTCGAAACCATCACCTCGCAGTATCACCGCACCGCCGTCCTCAAGGGGCTGCGACCCGGCCAGGTCGTCAGGCGACATGTGGTCCGCAACGCGCTCATCCCGACGGTCTCGCTCCTCGGGCTCTACCTCGGCTCGCTCCTCGGCGGCAGCGCCGTGGTGGAGACGCTGTTCGGCTACCCGGGGCTCGGCGCGCTGCTCGTCACGGCGACGGAGAAGAAGGACATCTTCCTCCTCGAAGCCGGCGTGATGGTCACCGGTGTCATCTCGCTCGTCGCGCTCCTCATCGCCGACATCTGCTTCATCCTGATCGATCCGCGCATCCGATTCACCGAGGGCGAGTGAGCCATGAGTGTCCTGAAAGCAGAAGTCGTCGCGGGCAACGCGGCAGCGCTCGAACCGGGGCTCGATCCGGCGGGCGATCCTGAGCCGGGCACCGGGAGCGGTGCACCGCACGATCAGGAGCCCACGCACGGCGCACGCCGTGCGACCCGGATCCGCCGCCTCCTCCGGCGTCCGACGTTCACGGTCAGCGTCGTCGTCGTCCTCTGGTGGATCGTCGCGGCGGTCGGATGGCGCTGGTTCGGGCTCGATCCGTTCGCCAAGGCCGGCGAATCGCTCGCAGCGCCCGGAGCGCAGCATCTGCTCGGGACGGACCATCTCGGTCGTGACGTGTTCGCACGGGTCCTCGCCGGTGCGGAACCCGCGCTGCAGATCGGTCCGGCCGGCACGATCCTCGCAACCGTCCTCGGATCGGCGATGGGTCTCGTGGCCGGCTACTACCGCGGCTGGGTCGACACGGTGTTCATGCGGGTGTTCGACGTCTTCCTCGCCCTGCCGACCCTCATCTTCCTGCTCGTGGTGATCGGCGCCTTCGGCAGCACGGTCCCCGTCCTCACCCTCGCCGTCGGACTCCTCTTCGCCCCCGGCATCGCCCGCATCATCCGTGCGGCGGTGCTCGTGGAGATGGGCAAGCAGTACGTGACGAGCGCGCGGATGCAGCGGGAGTCGTCGTGGCGCATCGTCTTCCGTGAACTCCTGCCGAACGTGCTGCCCGTCATCATCGTGCAAGCGACCCTCAGCCTCGGGTCCGCGATCTTCATCTCCTCCTCCCTCTCCTTCCTCGGGCTCGCGTCCGCACCACCGTCTCCGGACTGGGGCCTCGCGATCAACGAGAACCGCGTCTACCTGCAGAGCGCGTGGTGGACGATCGTGTTCCCCGCCATCGGCATCGCGTCCCTCGTGGTGTCCGTCAACCTCATCGCCGACAACTTCAAGGAGGTGTTCCGCCGATGAGCACACCGACGAGACTCCGTACCGCTCCGACGACCATTCCCGGCGCTGCTCCTGGAGCGACTCCGGGATCAGCTCCAGGATCCGCTCCGACGACCGCCGCGATCAGGACGGCCGTGCACGGGGATGCGCTGCCGGCCGACGCGCACGCGGCGCCGACGGTCCGGATCAGGGACCTGCGCATCGAGTACCGCACGGACGAGATCGACCGGGCGGTCGTCTCCGGCGTGTCCATCGACATCGGCCCGGGCGAATCCTACGGGCTGGTCGGCGAATCCGGATCAGGCAAGAGCACGATCGCGCTGGCCCTGACACGGTACCTGCCGAAGAACGCCACGGTCTCGGCGGCAGAGCTCACCGTCGCCGGACGCGACATCACGTCTCTCGACAAGCGCGAGCTGCGGGACTACCGTTCCGGCACGATCGGCTTCGTCTACCAGGAGCCCTCGCTCGCCCTGAATCCGACGTCGACCGTCGGCTCCCAGGTCGCGGAGGTCTACCGTGTGCACGGTTCGTCCAGGCGTGAGGCTGCGGCGCAGGCGGTCGAGGCGTTGTCGCTCGTCGGTCTGCCGGACCCGGCGCGGATCGTCGGACGCTACCCGCACGAGCTGTCTGGTGGACAGCAGCAGCGTGTCGTCATCGCGATGGCGCTCGCGACGAGGCCGTCGCTCCTCATCCTGGACGAGCCAACGACGGGACTCGACAGCAACGTCGAGGCCGACATCCTCGCCCTCATCGACCGGCTCCAGGCCGAGCTCGGGTTCGCGACCCTCCTCATCAGCCACAATCTGCCGCTCGTCGCGTCGCACTGCAGCCGCATCGGGGTGCTGCAGCGTGGTGTGCTCGTGGAGACGGGCGATGCGGCGGCCGTGATCGGCGCGCCGGAGCATCCGTACGCGAAGGCACTCGTCGGCGCGTTGCCCGACCTCGACGCCGAGCGTGCCCCCAGGGCGGTCTCCACCGCGGATCGACCACTCGTGAGGATCAGCGGGCTCACCAAACGCTACGGGCACAAGCTCGCGCTCGACGGTGTGGACCTGACGATCGGTCGCGGCGAGGTGCTCGGTGTCGTCGGCGAGTCCGGCAGCGGGAAGACCACACTCGGTCGCGCCGTCGCCGGACTGACGAGGTTCGAGGGCTCCGTCACGTTCGACGGCGATGCCGATGCACACACCGCACCGCCGGTCCAGGTCGTCTTCCAGAGCCCCGATGCATCGCTCAACCCTCGCCGCACCGTCCGGCAGGTGCTCACCCGCTCGATCGCCCTCCTCGGCGGAGACACCGACGCCGCGACCCTCGCAGAGTCGACCGGGCTCCCCCGCGACGCGCTCGACAAACTGCCGCACGAGTTGTCCGGCGGGCAGAAGCAGCGGGTGGCGATCGCACGAGCCTTCGCCGGCCCGGTGCCGCTCGTGGTGTGCGACGAGCCGACCTCGGCGCTCGACGTGTCCGTGCAGGCGCGGATCCTCGATCTCCTGGCGGAGCTGCAGGAGCGAACGGGCGTCTCCTACCTCTTCATCACGCACGACCTCGCAGTCGTCCGCAGGATCGCCGATCGCATCGCCGTCCTCCAGCACGGCGTCCTCGTCGACGAGGGCAGCACGGAGGACGTCTTCGCCGGCGGGCGGCATCCGTACACCGAGTCCCTCATCGGTGCGGCGAGAGCTCTGCGCACGAAGCGGTCGGTCAGGAACTGAGCAGGGAACGCACGAGCGCGACCGTCTCCTGACGCGACAGGTCCGGGAGGTAGGCCCCACCGATGGCGCGTCCGATCACGGGCAGCGTCAGCGGGTCGCGGTAGACGAGCGACAGCGTCTCGTACCGCGGATGGAACTTCGCCTTGTAGCGGAACAGCGAGGAGAACCCGTAGGCGGGTTCGAGCTTCTTCGCGAGGAGCTCCAACACCCGGGAAAGCGCCGTCGGCGCGGCCTCCTCCTCACCGGCGGCGAGCGGCGGCGTTGCGAGCGGAGCGCCGGACAGCGAGAGGACCTCCGCGCCGTCCGCCTGCATCTGCAACGCAGCGGACGCGATGAGGAACTCCATGATGCCCGGCATGCTCGTCGGCGTCTTCCGCATGAAGTCCAGCGTCCAGCCGACGGCCTGACCGTCACGGAAGACCGGCAGCCAACTCGTGACCGCCTGCAGCCGTCCATCGGGACCGACGGCGAGCATCAGCCGCACCTCCTGGTCCCGCAGCTCCTCGAATCCGCCGAGGGTGAAGCCCATCTCCGGGAGTTCCTTCTCGGTCACCCACTGCTCCGAGATGTCCCTGATCTGTGCCTGCATCGACCGCGAGAGCGCACCGTACGTCGTCCACTCGGCGACGATGCCCTCCTTCACCCCGCGGTTCAGCGGTGTGCGGATGTTCTGCCACGACTTCCCCGTGAACGCGAGCGTCGGCAGATCGAGCGTCGTCTCGACGGCGACCGGAACGGTCTCCCAGCCGAGGTCCGCGGCGATCGGGAGGTACCGCTCGTGGACGCTGTAGAACGCCGGGATCCAACTGTTGGCGTCGCAGTAGGCGATGAAGCCGAGCATCGCCTCGTGTTCTGTGCCAGGACGACAGATCGGGTCGGACAGGGTGATCGCGACACCGCCGATCACTCGGTACGCGACAGCTGTCTCGCCATCCGCACTCAACCAGTACTGGTTGCCCGGCCACAACGCCATCCACCCGAGGGTGCCGGCGCCACGCTCGACGAGCGCACGCACCTCGGCCTCGCCCGCTCGGCTCGCGACGGCCCTGGACGAGTCCAGCACACGGCTCAGACCGATCACCACGATCGTCCAGAACACGGGACCGACCCACTGCAGCACAAGGGACGTCAACGGGTGCGCCGAGGCGTACACGGCGTCGTTGGTGAGGAAGAAGTTGACGGGCAGGAACCGCAAGAGCGTGTCGAGGAACAACTGCCCGGGCGCCACCGCCGGGCTGAACGTCCCGATCGTGATGAGTGACACGAGGAGTGTCCCTCCCGCGAGCAGCAGGAACGAGACACCCGTCCAGATCGCGAACCGCGCCATCGCCGCTGGCTCCGAACGCAGCGCGAAGTGGCGTCGATTGAGGATCAGCACGACGCACAGCACCACGGGGATGAGGACCGGCCCGCAACCCCAGATGAGCAGCTCGACGACATCGATCACCCGCAGACCGGTGTCCGGCTGGAAGACGAGCGCGATCGAGATGATCGCGTACACGGACGCCAGTGCGGTGATCACGATGTTGACGCCGACGGCGAGGACGAGGCCCAGCCTGCGGCCCTTCCGCAGCCCCTTCGCCGCGAGCAGCAGCAACACGAGGGGCAGGAAGAGCAGGATGATCGAACCGGGGCCGTGCAGTTGCAGGAACGCGCTGTCGTGCGCACACGCGAGAGCCGACTCCGAGGCGCACGCCTCCTTGACCCCGGCTGCGTCCGGGAACGGGTCGCCGAAGATCCAGCCGAACATCGACAGCACACCGAGCCCCTTGGGGTTGATCGCGGCGACGAACGGACCGACAGCGCTGATCGCGACCGTCAACGCGAGCAGGTTCCTGGTCTCGGCATGGGAGCTGCGGTGCAGATTGAACCGGGTGCGGCCGTGCTGCAGGATCGCGCCGAGCACCAGCCCCGTCGCGGCGGCGAGCAGACGATAGGCGTCGGTCGATGCCCCGTTGTACAGGGCGAGGACGATGAGCACGGCGAACGCCGAGACCCTGAGCCGGCGGCGCCACAACGGGCCGATGAACGCGCTCGCAGTCAGGAGGGTCCCCACCACGGACACGAACGGGTCGAGGGTGATGTCCGTCCAGGTCTCAGCAGACCACGCTTCACCGATCAGGTTGCCGACCCACTGGGCCGCGAGCCCGATCGCAAAGCCGCCGACACCGGTGACGACGATCGCGAGCGCCGTTCTCCGGTGACCGAGACGGCGTTCGGACCATCCGACCACAACGAGGATCGCCGCGACGACCACGAACATCCGCACCGGTCCGACCGGAACGACGAGCGCACTGAAGATCGTCCACCACTGGCCGTCGGAGAAGACCACTTCGACACCGGTCCCCCAGGTGGCGAGCGTCTGCTTCGGGAGGTAGCGGAACGCGGTCCCTGCGAGCAGGGCCGCAATGACGACGATGGAGGCGAACCCGATGCTCACCGGGATCGACGCGAGGTAGCGTCCGAGATTCACGGCCAGGGACTGCGCTCGGCGGACGGCCGGGTGCAGCTCGCGTCGGCGCGTCTGCTCGACCGGCTGTTCGCCCCGGTGGGGCTCCGGCTGCGCTGCCGAGGCCGGTGCACTCGTGGTGTTCGTCCGGGCGTCGTTCGCGCCGTGATCGGTGTTGGCTGTACTGATGATCGCGTTCCTTTGTGTTCCGGACGACGCATCGTCCGGAACCAGGGTACGGAATGTGGAGACCCTTGGAGTCGTCCATGAGGATGATCCACAGCTGTCGGGTGTCGTCCTGCAGTCGGGTCCTGGGTCGGAGGCTCAGCCGTCCACCGGTCGGCTGCTCAGTCCCTGGCGGCCGGAAGCGGAACGGACGGTGCCTCGACCTCGGACGGCTCGACGACGTCGGCCGCACCACCGGCGGGGCCTTCGGCATCGGCGGGGTCCTCATCGGCGAGGTCTTCACCGTCGGCGTCGACCGGCGGCCGTTGCAGCAGTTCGAGCAACGCGATCACCACAACGGCGACGACGAGCGTCCACACGATCCCGCCCACGGTCAGCGGACGGACGAACAGCACGATGGCCGCCGCACCGATCGCGACGACCACGCGGATCGCGGCCCGCTGACGCCACAACCATTCGCCCGTGCGACCCGTCGAGACGCCGTGCGCCTTCGCGGAGCTGCGAATCCACCCGACGCCGGCGGAGAAGAATCCGCGGAGCCGTCTCGGGACCTCGAACGGCCCCGAGTACCAGGCGACCACCGCGACCACGATCGCGAGGACCAACACGGAGACGGCCGTATCCCGCATGGCCCCTGCAACCGTGTCGAACAGGAGCGACGCCACGTTCGAGGGCAGCACCGAGGGGCTGATCGATGCGGAGAAGACGATGGCGCCGATGCCGAACGCCGCGAGCGTCAACGCCGTCGACAGCGCGAGCGCGACCGCCGACCACACCAGCGCGACCGCGCGTCGACGGGCGACGAGCACACCGGCCGCGAGGAACAGCAGTCCGACCCACGGCAGCCAGGCTCCTGCCGCGATCGCGAGACCGTACGCGAGCTGCACCGTCGGGATCGCGTCGGACTGCGCGATCGTAATGGTGCGGTCGACGGTGGGGATGCGGTCGGCGAAGGTGATCCCCTGGGCCACGAGGTTCTGCTTGACCGCCTCGATGATGGGGGCGAGTTGAATCCCGATCGAACCGTTCGCTCCGAGGTCGATCGCGGCGTTCGGGTCGTTCTGCAGGGCGGCGACGAGCTGCGTGTGGCTGACGCGCAGCGCCTGCGCCCACACGTTCGCGAAGGCGTCGGAGGTGATGACGTTGGACACGCCGGAGCGGATGAGCGTCCTGATGCCCTCCGCCGCAGGACCCTTGAGCGCTTCGAGCGCACGCGTCGCGACCGGTCCGGTGCCGAGCTGGGTGATGCCGTCGATGACCTCCGAGGTCAACTGGTCGATGTCGACCTGCTGGTTCACGATCGCGACGGTCTCGTCGGTCAGGTACGCACGGAAGACGGGATCGGTCGCGAGCGGCGCGTAGGCGGCGACGAAGCGATCCGTGTCCGTCAGCTCGACCTTGGCCCAGGACGCGACGACCGCCACTGGAGCGAGGATCGCACCGATCACGATGAGGACCGTCGCGAGGAGCGTCCAGCTCCAGTTGCGTCGATGCTTGCGACGCACGGGTGTCGCGGCGCCGTCCAGGAGGTCCGGCAGCTCCTTCGTCGGGATGCCGTCCACGCCGTCGCTGTCCGGTGTCGACGATGCGGCACGATCCCGGGAACGGAGTGCGATGTTCTCCGCCTCGAGATCATCGATTCGGCGAAGGAGCTCCGCATTCGTCAAGCGCGCCATAACACGGCCCCAATCCTGTGTGCTCGCGGTCGTCCCGCACGGTCGTCGTGCTCACTGTAGCGGAGCGGGCGATTGCACCGCAGACCGAGTTGCCACGCGGGTTCATCACGGCGAACCGCCACGATCTGGCACACCGGCGACATGGTTTGGCGGGGTCCCGACAACGGCCCGATCCGGGTTGGCTAGGCTGAAATCGAAGCCAGGGGTTTGGATAGCCTTACCTCGCTTCCGAGCGGCGTCCGCCTCGCGGCCCGCACCAGGTGCACCGCCCCGCGTGCACACCAGCCCTCCCGAAAGAATCAACCATGCGCATCACTCTGTCCACCTCCGCGCTGCCAACTTCCGCGCTGTCCGCCCGAGCGCGCTCGATCGGCGCCGTCGTCGTCGGCGCGGCACTCGTCGCCGTCGCCCTCACCGGATGCTCGACATCCGACCAGACCGCAGCAGCAGGCGGCTCGACGAGGTCAATCGAGACGCTCTACGGCTCCGTCGACGTCCCGACCTCGCCCAAGCGCATCGTCGCCATCGGATTCACCGAGGCCACGACCCTCGCGGACCTCGGCATCAAGCCCGTCGGACGCACCAACTACATCCCGTCCCTCGACGCCTACGACACGTTCTTCAAGGACATCCCCGTTGTGGAGGATGCCAACGCCAACCCCGACCTCGAGAAGATCGCCTCGTTGAAACCCGACCTCATCGTCGGATCGGAATTCGCGGACAAGGCGGACAAGGCGGCATTCGCGAAGCTCTCGGCCATCGCACCGACGGCGATCTTCGAGTGGAAGCCCGCCGCGGCGAACTGGGAGAACGAAGCCGCCGGGACGGCTGAGGCCGTCGGACGCACCGCCGACCTCGACAAGCTCAAGGCCGACTACGCCGCGAAGGCCGCCGAGATCAAGGCGAGCTACCAGGACTATCTCTCCACCCACACCGTCGATGCGCTGAGTGGTGACGTCGACAACTGGTACCTCGACGGTCCGACCTCTGCCCCCGGCCGGGTGCTCGGCGATGCGGGCGCCCGCCTCGGCGCCGGCGCAGGTCAGAAGGACGGATACGTCCAGTACTCGCCGGAGCAGTACGGGATCCTCGCGGACACCGACCTCATCTTCGTCTCCGCCGACACGACCGATGATGCAACTCCGGTGACGTCGAACGCGGTCTTCGCGACGACGAAGGCCGCGAAGGCGGGACAGGTCGTGCAGAGCGCACACTTCTACAGCGGCAGCTACCAGATGGCGAACGCGCTGCTCGCCGACTTCTCGAAGGCGCTCGCGGCACACGCGGGGTAGCGGAGCAAACTGGCGCACGGCGGGCTCGGGGACCACACGGTCTCCGGGCCCGTCGGCGTTCGCCCTTCGACAAGCTCAGGGACCCCGCCACCGGTCACTGAGCCTGTCGAAGTGCCCGACAGCTGCCCTTCGACAAGCTCAGGGACCGGGCTCCAACGCTCAGGGACCTCACCGCCGGTCACTGAGCTTGTCGAAGTGCCCGTAACCGCGGGCGGCCGCAACAACTCGTCACACGGATCAACACTGCGCAACACCGCCGGACGACGCCCACGGCCGATGGAACACTGACTGGCACCGCAGCGCACCGGCTGCACTCCCACAGCAGCGTCCGAAGGGCCATCCCATGAGCGAACCGAGCACCCCACCAGCGTCGACACCACCCGGCGACACCCCACCCACCGATGCAGCGGCGACCGCACCGGCCCCGAAGGAGCGCCGTCGCCGCCGCACCGGACCGCTCATCGCGGCCGGCGTCGTCGCCGTCGCGCTCATCGCCGGCGGCATCACCTGGGCCGTCTCGGCGAACAGCGGTTCGCAGGCGAACGCGGGCGGCGTCGTCGACACGACGGCGACCGTGAACGTCGGTCTGCGCCTCCAGCCGGACAACCTCGACGTGCGCAAGACGAGCGGCATCGCCCTCGACCAGGTGCTCCTCGACAACGTCTACGAGGGCCTCATCACGCGTGGGCCAGACAACACCTACGTGCCGCGGATCGCCCAGAAGTACGAGGTCTCGGCCGACGGCCTCACCTACACCTTCACCCTCCGCGACAACGTCACGTTCCACGACGGGGCCAAGCTCACCGCCGACGACGTCGTGTGGTCGTACAACACGGTCAAGGACGACGACAGCGTCAACGGCCACGGCGACTTCGCCGACGTCTCGAAGATCTCCTCCCCCGACGCCAAGACGGTCGTCATCACCCTCACGAAGCCGAACCTCGGCTTCCTGTGGTCGCTAACCGGCCGGGCGGGCATCGTGCTGGAGCAAGCGGCGAAGAACGACCTCGCGACCACGGCGAACGGAACCGGTCCGTTCACGATCGGCACGGGCGGCTGGAAGCAGGGCGACAGCCTGACCCTCACCCGGAACCAGAAGTACTACCTCGACGCACCGTCGATCGCTGCGGTCACCTTCATCTACTACTCCGACCAGTCAGCACTCGACAACGCACTGCAGGCCGGCGACCTCGATGTCGGATCGACGACGAAGGCCGTTGCGAAGGGCTACGACTCCAAGGCCGGCTGGTCGGTCAAGGAGACGAGTTCGAGCGATGTCTGGACCATCGCGTTCAACAACCAGAAGGCTCCGCTGAACGACGTGCGCGTCCGTCAGGCGATCCGTCAGGCGATCGACCACAAAGCGTTCCTCGCCCTCGACGACGTGAGCGGCAAGGCGCTCGGCAGCCCCATCCCCGACACCGACCCCGGCTACACGGACCTCACGTCCATCGACCCCTACGACCCGGCAGCGGCCAAGAAGCTCCTCGCCGACGCCGGCTACGCGAACGGCCTCGACCTGACCCTGACGATCCCGAGCCTGTACGGCGCGACCGTGAGCGATCTGCTCACGTCCCAGCTGCGCGAGGTCGGCATCACCCTCACGGTCAAGCAGGTCGAGTTCCCCGTCTGGCTGGACTCCGTCTACAAGCAGCACGACTACGACCTCAGCTTCGTCGACCACGCCGAGGCTCGGGACTTCGGCAACTACGCGAACCCGAAGTACTACTTCGGCTACGACAACCCGAAGGTGCAGGACCTGTACACGCAGTCGCAGGAGACCACCGACCTCGCCGCCTCCGACAAGCTCCTCGCCCAGGCGTCGAAGCTCGTCTCGGAGGACGCTGCAGCCGACTGGCTGTACAACTCCAGCGGCAACCAGATCATCCGTTCGACGATCTCGGGCTTCCCCACGACGAACACCAACGCGAGGCTCGACCTCTCGAAGGTCGTCGTGGACTCCGCCAAGAAGTAAGCGCAGGACTCGTCACACCATGCTCAGGTTCCTCTCGGCCAGGCTCGTCCTGCTCGTCGCGGGTCTCGTCCTCGCGAGCGTCCTCGTCTTCCTCACCCTGCGGGTCCTCCCCGGTGACGTCGCGCAGGTGCTCGGCGGGATGCAGGCGACCGATGCGCAGCTGCGGGCCATCCGGGAGAACCTGGGCCTCGACCGCCCGCTCATCGTCCAGTACCTGGACTGGGTGGGCGGTCTGGTGCGGTTCGATCTCGGGAACTCGCTCGTGACGGGTTCGCCCGTCGCAGCGGAGCTCGCGCAGAAGGCTCAGGTCACCGTTCCACTCGCCCTGCTGTCCCTGCTGTTCTCGATCCTGATCAGCTTCCCGCTCGGGTTCCTCGCGGCGGTGCACCACCGCAGGCCGAGCGGCACGATCCTGTCCTTCGGCGCACAGGCCGTGGCATCGATCCCGGCCGTCTGGGCCGGCATGGTCCTCGCGATCGTGTTCGGCCTGGTGCTCGGGTGGCTGCCCGTCGGCGGGTTCCCGAGGGACGGCTGGGCCGATCCGGGCAAGGCGCTCGTGTCGCTCATCCTCCCGGCCATCACGATCGCACTCATCGAGGGTGCCGTGCTCCTGCGGTTCGTCCGTTCAGCGGTGCTCGAAGTGATCGGCACCGACTACGTGCGTGCCGGCGCGGCCCACGGACGCACGAGGACGCAGGCGCTCCTCATCCACGGGCTGCCGAACGCCGGCCTCAGCCTCGTGACCGTGTTCGGCCTCCAGGTCGCGACGGTGCTCGTCGGGGCGGTGGTGATCGAACAGCTCTTCAACCTGCCCGGCATCGGTCGGATGCTCGTCGGCGACGTCGGCGGGCGCGATCTGGTGAAGGTGCAGAGCGAGATCTTCGTGATGACGGCGTTTGTGCTCGTGGTCGGGTTCGCGATCGACATCGTGCACCGCCTCATCGACCCCCGGCAACGACAGAGAGCAGCTTGAGGATGACCACCTACACGATCGGCTCAACCGCCTCC
Organism: Plantibacter sp. Mn2098; assembly: GCF_049319745.1. Taxonomy (NCBI): domain Bacteria; kingdom Bacillati; phylum Actinomycetota; class Actinomycetes; order Micrococcales; family Microbacteriaceae; genus Plantibacter; species Plantibacter sp. Mn2098. The sequence continues at coordinate 108,045 of NZ_JBMOUH010000006.1, forward strand.
GCCGGCAGGACGCTGCGGGCGCCGCTGTGGCTGCGCGAGCTGACGCGTCGACCGAACGGGGTCATCGGACTCGTGACGATCGTCCTGTTCGTGACGGTCGCGATCGTCGCGGCGCTCTGGACGCCGCACGACCCGGTCAGAGCCGACCCGTATCAGCAGTGGCTCGCGCCGTCCTGGCAGCACCTGCTCGGCACGGACGGCCTCGGGCGCGACACGCTCAGCCGGTTGATGGCGGCGACCTCGACCGCGCTCGTCGTCGCGTTCTCGGCGATCCTGCTGTCCGGGGTCGTCGGCATCCTCCTCGCCGCGCTCAGCTCCCTCACCTCGGTGTGGTTCCGGGAGGCGACCGCCGTCCTCATCGATGTCCTCGTCGCATTCCCGACCCTCCTCATCGCGATGATGCTCGCGTCGACGTTCGGCGGGTCGCTCGCCGTGGTGATCCTCGCAGTCGGCATCAGCTTCAGCATCTCGATCGGACGGGTGACGAAGGCCGAGATGGCACGGGTCACGGCGAGCGACTACGTGCTGGCCGGCCGCGCCTCCGGCTTCGGTCCGGTGCGGACCCTCGTGGAGCACGTCGTCCCGAACGTCGGTTCGGTGTTCATCGTCCAGCTGTCGATCGCCGGCGGCGTCGCGATCCTCGCGGAGGCCGGGCTCTCCTACCTCGGCTACGGCGCGCCGCCGAACACGCCGTCCTGGGGTCGGATGCTCGCCGATTCGCAGTCGTCCATCACCACACACCCGTGGTCGGTCATCTGGCCGGGGATCACGATCGCGGTCTTCGTGTTCGGGCTGAGCCTCCTCGGCGACGGACTGCGTGAGGCGACGGACCCGAGACTCAAACGCGGTCGGGTGCCGGCAACCGTCGAACAGACCTCGGAGGAACTCACATGGTGACCGTGGAAGCAGCACGGGCCTCTGGATCGGCGGCGTCCGGTGAACTCGTCGTCGAACACCTCTCGATCGAGCTCGGCGGACGACGCGTCGTCGACGACGTCTCATTCACGCTCTCCCCCGGCGACCGGCTCGGCCTCATCGGCGAGTCCGGGTCCGGGAAGTCCCTCACGGCGCTCGCGATCCTCGGACTGCTGCCAGAGCAGGCGACGGCGACCGGCAGCATCCGCCTCGACGGCGTCGATCTGCTCGTGCAGGACGACTTCGAACTGGCCGGCATCCGTGGACGTCGCATCGGGATGGTGTTCCAGGAGCCGCAGACGGCCCTCAACCCGCTGCTGCCGGTCGGACGCCAGATCTCAGAACCGATCCGAGCCCACTTCCGCGTCTCCCGTCGCGAGGCGAACGATCGCGCCATCGAGCTCGCGGCCAGGGTCAAGCTGCCGGACCCGGAGCGCATCGTGCGGTCGTATCCGCATCAGCTCTCCGGCGGACAGCGGCAGCGGGTAGCGATCGCCGCCGCGCTGTCCACGAGCCCGGCCATCCTGATCGCCGACGAGCCGACGACGGCTCTCGACGTCACGATCCAGTCCGAGATCCTCGGCCTGTTCGAACGACTCGTCGACGAGACGGGCGCTTCGCTCCTCTTCATCACGCACGACCTGGCCGTGCTCTCCCGCATCAGCACCCACGCCGTCGTCCTCGCGGGCGGACGCGTGGTCGAGCGCGGGAGTGTCGTCGACCTCGTCCACGACCCGTCGCACACCGTGACGAGACAGCTCATCCGCGCGGCACGGGCGACGAGCTGGACGCCTCGGGCGACACCGAGCGGAGCAGAACGATGAGCGCCGGGCCGACGACTGGACCGACCACCGCGCAGACGACACCGCTCGTGCGCGTGCGCGGCCTGTCCCGCGACTACCGGCTCCCCCGCGAGCACCTCTTCGCACCGGCTCCCGTGCACCACGCCGTGCGCGGCGTGGACCTTGACGTGTTCGACGGCGACGCCGTTGCGATCATCGGCGAGTCCGGTTCGGGCAAGTCGACGCTCGTCCGGACGATGCTCGCGCTCGACGAGGCGAGCGCAGGCACCGTCGAGTTCGACGGGCGAGCGGTCCAGCAGGGGTCTGCTGCGTCCTTGCACTGGTTCCGCAGTCAGACGGGCATCGTCTTCCAGGACCCGTACTCGTCGCTCGATCCCCGGCAGTCCATCGGTCGGATCATCTCCGAACCGTTGCGCGCGCTCGGCGACGCGGTCGGCGACGTCCGTGACCACCGGGCGCTCGTGCACGAAGCCCTCGAGCACGTCGGCCTGCACACCTGGCGGGCGAAGCAGTATCCGCACGAACTCTCCGGCGGGCAACGGCAGCGGGTCGCCATCGCCCGTGCCATCGTGCACCGACCGCGGCTGCTCGTCGGCGACGAGGCGCTCAGCGCACTCGACGTCACGATCCGCGCCCAGATCCTCGAACTCCTCCGCCGGCTCCGAGCCGAACTCGGTCTCACGATCGTGTTCGTGTCGCACGACATCGGACTCGTCCAACATCTCTGCAACCGCGTCGCCGTGATGCACGACGGCCGGATCGTGGAGGTCGGCGACACCGATGCCGTCCTCGAGACGCCACAACACCCCTACACGGCTGCGCTCCTCGCAGCCGTGCCGACGCTCATCGAAAGGACGGCCTGACATGACCGAACACTCCACAGGACCAGCATCATCGGAGGCCGGACGCACACCGTTCAAGCTCGGCTTCCTCAGCCACGGGACGGCGAGCGGAAAAACGCCGCGTGAGCACTACCGGCAGGTGCTCGATGTCATCCAGGCGGCCGAGGACCTCGGGTACGACGGCGCCTGGATCGCCCAGCACCACCTGAGCGGCGACATCGGCGTGTCCTCGCCGCTTGTGACGTTCGCTGCGGCGGCCGCCCGCACCTCGCGCATCGAATTCGGCACCGCCATCACCACGATCCCGCTCGAGGACCCCCTCCGGCTGGCGGAGGACGCTGCCGTCCTCGATGCGCTCTCCGGCGGACGATTCCAGCTCGGCCTCGGCTCGGGGGGCGCGAACCAGCCCGCGTTCACGGCGTTCGGCATCGATGCTGAGGAGGCGCGTGCCATCGGCGACGACAACACGCAGGCGCTCCGCTCCGCACTGCTCGGCGAGCCGATCAGGGACACCGGACTCGTCCTGCAGCCCCCGGCCCCCGGCATCGCGGATCGGATCTGGCGCTCGACGTCGAGCCCCGACCGTGCCGTCCGCATCGCCCGCGACGGTGACGGACTGCTCCTCGGCACGGCGTTCCACGATCCGCTGACGGTGCAGCGGCCATTGCTCGACCGCTATCTGGGAGCGTGGACGCATGCCGCGGCGCCTCGCGTCGGCATCGTCCGCGCGGTGTGGCCGGCGGCCGACCGGCAGCAGGCCCTGGCGGAGATCGCCCCGGCCTACGAACAGCGGGGAACACTCCGATGGGCGGCGGACGGCGACCGGACGACGGCCGAGATCGCGGCATCGCTCAACGTGCATCTCGGCAGCGTCGACGAGGTCGTCGCAAGCCTCGCAGCGGACCCGGCGCTCTTCCCGTTCGCCGACTACTTCATCCCCGTGGTCGATCACGCGTTCACCCCCGTCGACGACGTCATCCGTCGACTCGAAGTCATCGCGACCGAGATCGCCCCGGCGTTCGGCTGGGTCGCACCGCGCACACACGAGGAGGTCGCAGCATGACCACGTTCCGTCTCGGGTTCCAGACCCACGTCCACGGCCATGCGCCGGCGAACGAACTGATCCCGGGCCTCGTCGACCTCTACGTCGCCGCGGAGGAGCTCGGATTCGAATCCGGCTGGGTCGCACAACACCACCTGCGGACGGAGAACGGGAGGCTGCCGTCTCCCCTCGTCCTGCTTGCTGCGGCCGCTGCGAAGACCACGAGGATCCGCCTCGGCACGAGCGTCATCGTGCTGCCGCTCGAACAGCCCATCCGCCTCGCGGAGGACGCGGCGACGGTCGATGCGATCTCCGACGGCCGCCTCGAGCTCGGCCTCGGAACGGGCGGACCGAGCGCATCGGAATTCGCGGCGTTCGGGCGGAGTGCCGATGAGCGGCACGGCGCCTACGAGCGCGCGTTCGTCGCGCTCGTGGACCTCTTGTCGGAGCGAACCGTCATCGGCGGCAACCAGTTGTCCCCCGCCGCGCCAGGGCTCCTCGACCGGATCTGGGACTCGCACTATCGGCAGGCTGAGGTGGCGCAATCGGCGACGCACGATCGGGGACTCCTGCTCGGCATCGGTCCGGCGCGCTCCGTCCAAGAGCCGTTGGCCGGCCTCTACCGACAGCACCACGGTGCGAGCCATCCGACGAGGCAACCGCGGATCGCCGCCTTCCGCGGCGCCTTCCCCGGGGAGAGCCGACTCGAACGCGAGCGGGCCCTCGCCCCCGACATCCAGCGGATGACCGAATACCTCATCACCTCGGGCACCCTTCGCATCGGCTCCTCCGCCGCGGAGACGCTCGAGGCGCTCAACGTGCAGTACGGCACCCCGGACGACATCGTGTCCTCGCTGCGGCGCGACCCGGTGCTCCCCTACGCCTCCGACCTGGTGCTCGCCGTGCAGGCCGAGAGCACCTCGATCGCCGAGGCCATCCGGAACCTCGAGGTCATCGCGACGGAGATCGCGCCGAGGCTCGGGTGGTCTCCGACACGCGCACAGGCCGGAACGGAGCACGCGGCATGACCCGCGAACTGCATCTCAACGGCTTCCTGAAACCTGGCGGCACCCATCTCGCCGGCTGGCGGCATCCGGACGCCGTGCCGGACGCCGGTGTGAACCTCCGCTACGTCACGGAGCTCGTCCGCACCCTCGAAGACGCCAGATTCGATGCGATCTTCATCGCGGACCTCATCGCCGTCCCCGACTCCGGCGACGAGGTGCTGTCACGCGTCTCCGTCGTGAACGACGGCTTCGAGCCCATCACGCTCCTGGCTGCACTGGCCGCGGCGACCTCGCGCATCGGCCTCATCGCGACCGCGTCGACGAGCTACAACGAGCCGTACACGCTCGCCCGTGCCTTCGCATCGCTCGACCACCTCTCGGGCGGCCGGGCAGGCTGGAACGTCGTGACCTCGCTCGTCGACGCCGAAGCACGCAACTTCGGCCTCGGCGAACACCTCGCCCACGCCGACCGGTATGCACGCGCGCGTGAGTTCTTCGAGGTCGTCACCGGGCTGTGGGACAGCTTCGACGACGACGCGTTCACGATCGACCGGGCGAGCGGGCGGTACTTCGAGCAGGACGCCCTCCACTCCCTCGACCACCGCGGCGAACGATTCCGGGTGGCGGGACCACTCAACATCGCGCGTCCGCCACAGGGACGGCCCGTCATCGCGCAGGCCGGTTCCTCCGAGGACGGGCGTGCGCTCGCAGCGGAGATCGGCGAGGTCATCTTCTCGGCGGCGCGCGACTTCGAGACCTCCCTCGCGTTCACCACGGACATCAAGGAACGCGCTGTCCGGGCCGGACGCGACCCGGACCAGGTGCTCGTGCTGCCGGCACTCACCGCGTTCGTCGCGCCGAGCCGCGCCCAGGCGGAGGACGAACATCGAGAGCTCGCCGCGCTCCTGCATCCGCGGGTCGCGCTCGCTGACCTCGAATACTTCCTCGGCGGCGTCGACCTGAGCGCCAACGACCTCGACGGACCGCTCCCTGTGCTCCCGACGTCCAACCAGGCGTCGAGGAGCGGCCGGGAGCTCATCATCGCGCTCGCCGCTCAGGAAGGACTCACGATCCGACAACTGGCCGAACGGGTGTCCAGGTCCGAAGAGGCCGTCGTCGGCACACCGACGGACATCGCCGATCACATCGAGGAATGGTTCACGGCCGGCGCAGCCGACGGATTCAACGTCGCCTTCCCGTATCTGCCGACATCGCTCACCCGATTCACCTCGCTCGTGGTGCCTGAGCTCCAACGACGCGGGTTGTTCCGCACCGAGTACCGCGGACGGACGCTCCGCGAGAACCTGGGGCTCGACCGCCCGCGGTCGCGGTATGCAGGGGCGACACAGGGATCCACATCGACGGACACCACACGATCGGAGCACACCGCATGAGCGCGGACCAGAGCAACCAGCACGGCCACGGGCGACGCGGCCTCGACTTCGGCGCCCTGCTGCACGGCGCCGGCAGCCACCTCGCCGCGTGGCGGCACCCCGGGTCCGCAGCCGACGGCGAACTGGACTTCGCACATCACGCCTCCGTCGCGAAGACCCTCGAAGCCGGCGGGTTCAGCGCGATCTTCATCGCCGACGTCGTCGCCGTATGGGGCCACCACCTCGACTCCCTCAGCCGGACGACGCGTGCGAGCTATTTCGAGCCGCTCACGCTCCTGTCGGCGCTCGCCGCCGTGACCGAGCGCATCGGGCTCGTCGCCACCGTCACCACGAGCTACAACGAGCCGTACAACGTCGCGCGGAAGCTCGCGTCGCTCGACCACCTCTCCGGCGGCCGCGCCGGATGGAACGTGGTCACGAGCGTCGTGCCGTTGGAGGCCGCCAACTACGGCCGCGACGAGCACTTCTCGCACGAGGACCGCTATCGGCGCGCGGCCGAGTTCGTGGACGTCGTCACGGCCCTGTGGGACAGCTTCGACGACGCGTCCGTCATCCGCGACCGTGAAGCCGGGCGCTACTTCGTACCTGGCGGTCGGGCGGCGATCGACCATGTCGGCGAATTCTTCAGCGTGTCAGGACCCCTCAACACCTCCAGACCGCCGCAGGGGCACCCGGTGATCTTCCAGGCCGGAGCGTCGGAGACCGGGCGAGCGTTCGCCGCGTCCGTCGGCGAGGTCGTCTTCGCGGCGCCCCGGACGATCGAGGAGGCGCTCGCCTACCGCAGCGCGCTCGATCGGGAACTGCTCGCCGTCGGGCGATCCCACGGCGACGTCCGGGTCTGGCCGGTGCTCACGCCGTTCATCGGTTCGACGGAGGCGGAAGCGCATGCGAGACACCAGGCCCTGCTCGATCTCGTCCACGACGACGTCCTGCGCCGAGCCGTCCAGGACAACGTCGGCGACGTGGACCTGAGCGACGCCGACCTCGATGCGCCACTGCCGGAGATCCCGGACACCAACCGCTCGAAGAGCCGACGGGAGGGCATCCTCGCGCTCGCGGCGGAGGAGCGTCTGACACTGCGCGACCTCGGGCGGAGGCTTGTCGGCAGCGGCACGATCGGCACCCCCGAGCACATCGCGGACCACATCGAGCGATGGTGGAAGGCCGGCGCCGCGGACGGGTTCAACGTCTCGTTCCCCGTGCTGCCGGAGGACGCCGGGCTGTTCGTCGAGCACGTGCTTCCGGTGCTCGAGGAGCGCGGGTCGTTCCGGCCGCACCTGGGCTCGACCCTGCGTGAGACGCTCGGGCTGCAGAAGCCGGCGCTGCGTGCGCGTCGGGGTGCCGGCCTGGCATCCGACGAAGTCGTCGACGGCGCACGCTCCGCCTGAGCCGCAGCCGGGCGGGAGGTCCCGCCAACAGTTCAGCCCGACATCGCACCAGTGATGTCGGGCTGAACTGCGTTCTGCGGACGTCAGGACGTGATGTCCGCCAACTCGGGTTCGGCGGGTGCGACGTCGGCATCCGCCGCTTCGACCGTCGCGGGCACGAGTCCGGCGGCCGCGACCGCCGCGAGTCCTGCACGCACGTCGAACAGCAGATCGTCGATCGACTCGATCCCGACGGAGAGCCGGATGAGGCCGTCGACGATGCCGAGGCGTGCTCGGTGCTCCGGCGTGAGCGTCAGGTGGGTCGTGGTCGCCGGGTGCAGAACCATCGACCGGACATCGCCGATGTTGGTCATGCGCGAGAACACCTGCACACGATCGATGAACGCCTTCGCGCCGGCTTGGCCGCCGTGCACGGTGAAGGCGAAGACCGATCCGGTCCGTCCGCCGTAGAGCCGTTCCGCGACGTCCGCGAGCGGGTGCCCCGGCAGGCCGGAGTAGTCCACGGAGATCACCTCCGGCTGTTCCGCCAGCCACAGCGCGATCGCGCGGGCGTTGTCGACGTGACGTTCCATCCGCAGCGAGAGCGTCTCGATGCCCTGCTGCAGGAGGAAACCGTTGAACGGTGAGAGCGCCGGACCGAAGTCGTTGACGGCCGTGAGCCGCAGGTAGTGCTCGAACGCGTGCTCGATGCCGAAGGTGTCGAGGAACGACGGCTTCCCCGGCGCCTGCGAATCGGTCAGCAGCGGGTACTTCCGCGACGTCGCCGTCCAGTCGAAGATGCCGCCGTCGACGATGACACCGGACATCACCGCCCCGTGTCCGGACAGGAACTTCGTCGACGAGTGGATGACGATGTCCGCACCGTGTTCCAGCGGACGGATGAGGTACGGCGTGGCGACCGTGTTGTCGACGACGACCGGGATGCCGTGACGCTTCGCGACCCGCGAGACGAGGGCGAGGTCGATGACGTTGTTGCGCGGGTTCGGGATGGTCTCCGCGAAGATCGCCTTCGTCTCGTCGCGAACCGCCGCCTCCCACGCCGCTTCGTCCTCGGCGTCGTCGACGAAGGTGACGGAGATGCCGAGGCGTGCGAATGCGCGGGAGAAGAGGACGCGGGTGCCGTTGTAGATGCTGGAGGCGGACACGAGGTGGTCACCGGCCTCCAGGAGGCCGAGCATCGTCATCGTGATCGCCGCCTGGCCCGAACCGACCACGATCGCGCCTGCCCCGCCCTCGAGGGAGGCGATGCGGCGTTCTGCGACCTCGTTCGTCGGGTTGCGGTGACGCGAGTACGAGTGTCCGTCGACGGCGCCGGAGAACCGGTCGGCCGTGCCGTCGAACGATTCCTGACGGAACGCGTTGCTCAGGTAGATGGGGGTGATGCGCGCGCCGTGGCTGGGTTCGTCGTATTCGCCGGCGTGGACCTGCCTGGTTTCGAAACCGAAGCCGTCCCAGTCGAAGTTGGCCGGCCAGACGGTGGATTCCGGCGCTTCCGGCGCTTCCGACCAGTTCGCCAGTTCTGGCGATTCCGTCAGTTCTGGCGATTCGAGCGGATCAGCCGTCGTCGACGACCCGGCCGACGGCTCCACCGTTGTCGGTCGGGTGTGGTTCACTGACAGCTGATCGGTCATCCTCGTTCGTACTCCGCTCTGCACCGGTGGTGCGTGCCGACGCTGCACGAGCAGTGCAGCCGTGATCGTCAGCGTAAGCGCGGAGGATCAGGACGGGAAAGGGGCGACGTAGCGTGGAGTCATGTTCCGGCGCCGACGCGCACACTCGATGACGCATCACCCCAGAGCAACACCCAGTACGAGACACTCCGAGCAGACGGTAGGCAGTCGTGGCGAAGAAGACCAACAACATCACCCCCAGGATCGATCCAATCGTGCTCAACGACCTGCTCGAGGGCGACGTGGAGCAGGTGTACGCGCATGAGACGTCCGAGGGATACCGGTTCGATGCCGCCGACTTCGACGGTCGGGATCTTGCGGGGGTCACGTTCCGGGAGTGCGAATTCGTCGCTGCGTCTGCGCACGAAGCCGACCTGCACGCCTCGGCGTTCGTGGACGCCGTGATCGAGCGGCTGAACGCACCGGTGCTCAGGGCCGCGCGGTCCAGATTCCGGGATGTGAGCATCGATTCGTCCCGGATCGGTTCTGCGGAGATGTACGACGCGAACTGGCAGTCGGTGCACATCCGGAACTCGAAACTCGGATTTGTGAATCTGCGCGGTTCGTCGTTGCAGGACGTGCTGTTCACCGATTGCACGATCGACGAACTCGATCTCGGGGATGCGACCGTCAATCGGGTCGCGTTCGTCGACACCCAGGTCAACAGCCTGGACCTGACCCGGGCGAAGTTGACCAATACGGATCTGCGCGGGTTGGAGCTGCGGAAGATCTCGGGGCTCGAGGGGCTGCGCGGTGCGACGTTGAGCGAGTATCAGGTGTCGGAGCTCGCGCCGTTGTTCGCGGTGCATCTGGGGATCGTCGTCGCGTAGGGCCCTTCGACAAGCTCAGGGACCGGGCTCCACCGTGCGAACCCGGTCGCTGAGCTTGTCGAAGCGCGCCTGGCGACGGCCTCAGGGACCGGGCTCTGCGCACCCGCGACAGCTGCCAGACTGGACTTCACCCCCGTCCACCGACCCCAGGAGATCCACCACCGTGCTGCCGGAAACCGCTCTCGCCGATGTCGCCTCCTACCGCCCCCGCGATGCCGACGACGCAACACTCCTGCAGCACTACCTCTCGCAGATCACCGAGCACGGTCCGGCGTCCCTCGACCGCTCGCGCTCGGAGCACCTCACGGCCAGCGCATTCGTCCTCGACGACGACCTCACGCGGACGCTCCTCTGCTATCACCGCAAGGGCGACTTCTGGGTGCAGCCAGGCGGCCACCTCGACGAGACGGACGAATCGCTTCACTCCGCTGCACTGCGCGAGCTCGGCGAGGAGACCGGCATCACCCGATTCGTGGCCCAGAGCCAACGACCCGCCGACATCGACCGCCACGCACTCGGCGACGGCTTCGGCGCCTGCTCCTGGCACCTCGACGTCGGCTTCATCGTGATCGCCGATCCGACCGAGCTCACCACCCTGAGCGACGAGAGCCTCCAGTTGGCGTGGTGGCCGCTCGATGCGCTGCCCGACGGCGTCGCACCCGGGTTCGGCCGCCGCATCGCGAACATCGCGCTCGCGGCGGCGGCCCAGCTCGGTGAAGACCACAACGCCTGACCGGCGACTACCCGCCGGACAGCGCGAGCCCGGTCGCCGACGCCGAGCCGAGCATCGACGCGGAGACGACGTATCCCGCACCGGCCTCCACCCCGACGATCACTGTCGCTGCGCCATCGACAGAGGGCTGACGGACCGACGCTCCCCCGTCAACCGGCAACCGGAACTCCAACCAGCCGATCCACTCGTCGCCGACCGCCTGCTCCATGTCCGCACGATGCGGGATCGGCCCGGCGAGGCTCGGCGCCGAGACGTGTCGCACACCGTCCACCACGGCGCCGAAGGCACGATGCGTGTGTCCGCTCGCGATCGTCAGCGATGCCGCCTCGCGGAGCACCGATTGCAGCACATCGCCGGCCTCCGCCGGAACCGCCATCCATGAGTCGTCCCAGCGCGCCTGCCCGTCTTCGTGTCCATCCGCTTCAGTGCCAGGACCCCGGCGCGTACCCGGCCCATCGCCCTCGGTCTCCGCACGGCGACTCGGCACAAGCGCCTCGTGCAGGAACACGATGACCTCGCACCCGCGGATGAGCGCTTCGCTGATGCCGCGCAACCAGGCAAGCTGACGCAGCTCGGCATCGAGGCCGGAGCCGACGATCTGCGAGTTCAGCCCGATGATCGTGCGCCCGCCGCGCTGTTCGACCCACCACGACGGACCCCAGAACGCCTCCCAGGACGCCACCCGTTCGGCCGTCACGGTCTTGCCGTGCCAGTCGGCCGGCAGTCCTCGGCGCACGGCGTGGTCGCCGACGTCGTGGTTGCCGGGCACAACGAGCGTGGGGACGGGCAGCGCGGCGATGAGCGCGCGGGCCGCACGATGGTCGTCGGCGTCGTCCGGGTCGTCCACCACCAGATCACCGGTCAGCACCACAAGCTCCGGCCGATGCTCCTCAACCGCACGAGCGAACTCCGCCCACGCTTCCGATGCCCGATCCTCGCGTTCCGGACCGCCGGCGGCACCGAGATGCAGATCCGACGCCTGCCAGATCCGGAGAACGCTCATTCGGCAGCCTCGACCGGCAGCACGCCTGGCACGGTCGGGACGGCCTGGACCATCGCACCTCGCGCCGCGAGCAGCAGTTCCAGGACCACCGCGACGCCGTCCTCATCGTTCGTCGCCGTGACGAGATCGGCGTGCGCCGCGACCTCCGGCCGTGCGTTCCCCATCGCAACACCGACGCCGGCCGCTGCGAGGAGTGCGATGTCGTTGAGCTCGTCCCCGAAGGCGAGCACGTGATCGATCGACTCCCCCAGGCTGTGCGCCCAGGCGGACGCCGCGACGGCCTTGTCGGCGCCGACCGATGCGATCTCGACGACTCCGCCGTCGGAGTCGGTCACGGTCACCGCCGCCGATTGCGCGTCGTCGAGCACCTGGACGGTCCGCGCCAGGAGATCACGCGGCTGCGCGTCCGGCACGGCGAAGACGAGTTGGTGCACCGGGCCGGCCGGCCCGATCAGGATCGTGTCTTCGGCAGTGTCTCGCAGGATGCGCTGCCGCTCCGCGAGCGCCTGGAACGTCCGGTCGCACGCGAACGTGTGTCCGAGTTCCCAGCCGAAACCGGCCTCCGGCCACTGGGTGCGGACCGCCTCGATGATCGAGGTCGCGGCAGCGGCGCTCAACACGACCTCCGCAACAGCAACAGGATGCGCGACCGCAGGTGCGACTGCAGTCGCGCCCGCTTCGTCACCCCGGTCCCCAGCGCGCGGGACGAATCTGGCGGCGCCGTTCGACGCCATCACCGCGCTCACGAGCCCGCTCGCCAGCAGACCGTCCCCGTGGCCAGCGTCCCCGTCCAACACCTCCTCGATGAGGCGCAACGGCCGGGCAGAGGCGACCGCGAACCGGATCCCGGCATCCCGCAAACCAACCAGCGCCTGCACCGTGCGCCGTGAAACGCGTTTGCCGCTGCCGAGGAGGGTGCCGTCGAGATCCGAGACGACGAGTCTGATCCGGGAGAGATCAACGCTCCGGGGCTCGGCGTCCGATGCTCCCCCGCTGAAACCCGCACCGGAACGCGCGCCGGAATCAGGAGCGGAACCAGGACCGTCCGCATCGCCACTCGTGTGCATCTCAGACGTCAACACGCACCCCCGTCGCACCGTCGAACACGTGCACGTGCTCCGGCCGAGCCGTCAGCACGACCCGCTCGGACAGCATCCGACCGGAGTCGACGCGCGCCTTCACGATCGTGTCGTCGACCCGGACGTGCACGAGCCGGTCCGTGCCGAGGAGCTCCGTGTGGACGACGTCGCCTTGGAGCACCGCGCCGCCCGAGCTCCCAACGGCGCTGACACCAACGCCGAGACGAAGCCCGCTGTCAGGCGTATCCTCCGCCCGGACGACGTCCAGGTGCTCCGGCCGCACACCGAGCATCATCGGTGCGCCGGGGACCGACGTCCACACGCCGTCGGATGCGCCGCCGGGCAGCAGGTTCATCGCCCCAAGGAAAGCGGCGGCGTAGCTCGTCGCCGGACGGTTGAACACCTCCAGAGGCGTCCCGGACTGCTCCACGACACCCGCCCGCATCAGCACGAGTTCGTCGGACATGCTCATCGCCTCGCCCTGGTCGTGGGTGACGTACATCAGCGTCGAGCCGATGCGACGCTGCAGGGCGACGAGCTCGGTACGCATCTCGATGCGGAGCTTCGCATCCAGATTGGACAGCGGTTCGTCCATCAGGAGCGTGCCAGGGTCGCGGACGACGGCCCGGCAGATGCCGACCCGTTGACGCTGTCCGCCGGAGAGCGCTGCAGGCAAGCGGTCGAGGACGTGCTCGATGTGCATGATCTCGGCCACGGCTGCGGCACGTGCTCGACGCTCGGCGGGCGCGACACCGGCCATCTTGAGCGGGAACTCGATGTTCTTCCGCACCGACTTCGACGGATACAGCCCGTAGTTCTGGAACACCATGGCGACGCCGCGTCGCGACGGCGCAACGGCCGTGACGTCCCGTCCGCCGATCACGACCTGGCCGGCTGTCGGTTCTTCGAGACCGGCGACGATGCGCAGGAGCGTCGTCTTGCCGCATCCGGACTCGCCGAGGACGGAGGTGATCCGGCCCGCCGGCATCGGGATCGTCACCCCGCGCAGCACGGGGGTCGCGTCGCCTGCGGACTGGCTAGGGAAGGACTTGACGATGTTCCGCACCTCGACCGGCTCGCCGACGAGTGTCGGCGAGCCGTTGAGGCCAGAACCTGACGGTTCAGACATGGTGTGTGCTTTCAGATCTGGGTGAGTGGTGTGGCTGCGGCCGGTGTGCCGGAGTCAGCCCTTGAGCAGGGCGTTGGCCTGCGAACCGAGCGTCTTGGCCGCGTCATCCGGCGACTGGCTGCCGTTCAGGACCTTCGTCTGCGCGTTGATGTAGTCCGTCGTGTACTCGGCGTTCTTGCCGTCGGGCAGGGACACCCACGGCACGACCTGCTGGTCGCGGACTGCGGCCCAGTCCGGGTGCTGCTTGTAGACGTCGGCGAGGTACTTGGCGTCATCGATCGTGGCGGTGTTGAGCGGGATGGTCGCGGTCGCGGTCACCGTGCGGGTCACCGCGTCGGGCGAGACGAGCGAGAGCAGCGCGTCGCACACGGCGGCCTGCCTCGACGGGTCCTTCGTCGTGATGACGAACCCGTTGGTCGACGTGACCGCAAGCGCCTTGCCGGCCGCCGGGTGCGGCGCGGGGGCGATGCGGAGGTCGAACGCGCCGGACTTGGCGAGTGCCGGGTATCCGGATGCCGAGGTGACCATCATGCCGAGCCGTCCACCGGCGAAGGCGTCGTTCGCCTCGGCGAAGAAGTTCGAGTACACGGGACTGCTGCCGTCGGCGACCATCGACGCGTAGGACGAGAAGACGGACCGGCCGGCGGCGGAGTCGATGCCGATCTTCTTCGTGTCGGGGTTGTACGCCGATGCGCCGAGGGACGCGAGGTAGCCCTGGAAGTTATAGTCGTTCCCGAAGTAGGTCACGGCCCCGGCAGGCTTCTGCGGCAGCGCTGCGATGGCCTTCGCATCGGCGGCGACCTGTTCGAGCGTCGTCGGCGGCTTGTCGGGGTCGAGCCCGGCCGCACGGAAGAGGTCGGCGTTGTAGAACAGGGCGTTCGGCGTCACGTACCAGGGCATCTGGTAGACCGTCCCGCCGACGGTGATGCCGTCGAGCAGGCCCTTGTTGAGGTCGGTCGCCTGCGCGAGGCAGGTGGTCGCCGGCTGGGCTGCGCCTGAGTCGATGAGCGTTCGGTAGGTCGCGTTCGTCACCCGCACGGCGTCCGGGCCGTGGCCGGAGGAGAGGTCGAGGAGCACCTTCTGGGCGGTGTCGACGTCGGAGTCGTTGGAGAGTTGCAGGTCGACCTGCGTCTTCGGGGCGCCGACGGAACTCTTGCCGGCGTTGTAGTCGCTGAACAGGCTCTTCAGCAGATCGCCGTTCTGGGCTTGCTGCCCGGAGACGATGGTGACTTGGGCGACAGGCGTCGCCGATGGTGCACTGCCGGCGGCGGAGGTCGAGCAGGCGGCGAGGGGGACGACGAGCAGCAGGCCCGCCGACGCCAGGATGACGCGAGTGGATGCAGAGCGCATGGGGTTGGTCTCTTTCATGGGGTGTGAAACGGGTGTGTTGAGGGGGTGGGTGTTGGGGTCGGTCAGGAACGTGGAGAGCGCCTCAGCCGCTCTGACCCGTGAGCGCGAGCCCACGGATGAACTGGCGTTGGGCGAGCAGGAACGCGATGAGCAGCGGGAGCACCGACAGCGTCGCCATCGCCATCTGGGGGCCGTAGTCAGTGCCGGCGTCAGAGCCGAGGAAGGAGACGACGCCGAACGGCACGGTCGCGACCGATCCGTCGGTCAGGACGAACGACGGCCAGAAGTACGCGTTCCACGCCGCCGTGACGGTGAAGATGCCGAGGGCGAGGAGGGCTGGCCTGCTCGATGGGACGACGATCTCCGCCAGGACCTGCAGCGTCCCCGCCCCGTCGAGTTTCGCCGCGTCGAAGACCGAGGCGGGGATCGAGAGGAAGAACTGGCGCAGGAGGAAGATCGCGAACGCCGACCCCACGAACGGCAGCACGAGCGCCGCGTAGGTGTTGACGAGCCCGGTCTCCCGGAACATGAGGTAAATGGGGATGGCGATGACCTGGAACGGCACGAGCATCAGGATGGTGAGCATCAGCATCGAGACGGTGCGCCCCGTGAACCGGAGGCGTGCCATCGCGTAGGCGGCCGGGATACACACGATGAACTGCAAAAGCAACGTCGCGACGCACACCACAAACGAGTGCAGATAGTAGCTCCACACCGGGACGCGGTCGAAGACAGTGCGATAGTTGTCGAGGGTCAATCCGTCGAGGAATCGCCCCGCTGTGACGTTCGACGTCGGCGTGAAGGACGCCAGGAGCATCAGCACGATGGGGCTGAGGATGTACACGGCCACAACGGCGAGGACCGCGTGCCGCAGGAGTTGTGCACCGAGGCGCTGCATGGCGTTCATCGGGTACCGGCCGTTTCGAGTGTGCGTCCGGTGCGGCTGCGCTGAGCCCCCGTGATGACGAGCGAGAGTCCGAGGAGGAAGACCGAGAGCACGGCTGCACGTCCGAGGTCGAAGTACCGGATGCCCCGTGTCCAGATGGCGTAGGTGAGGGTCTCTGTCGCGCCGGCCGGTCCACCGCCGGTCATCGCGACGATCGTGTCGTACGCCTGCAACGCCGCGCTGCACGTCACGACGACGGCGAACACCGTCGTCGGCCCGAGCGCAGGCCAGGTCACGTGCCAGAAGCGGTTCACCGCCCCTGCACCGTCGAGGCGCGCACTGTCGTACGGGTCGGTCGGGATGGAGCCGAGCGCCGCGAGGTAGAGGATCGCGACGAGGCCGATCTGGTGCCAGTTGCCGACGACTGCGATCGCCACGAGCGCGAGCTGCGGGTTGTTGAGCCAGTCGGTGACGCCGAGGATCGGGCCGAAGACCTGATCGACGATGCCGATGTCCGGCTGGAACATCCATCGCCACACCGACGACATCGCCACGAGGGTGCAGGCGACCGGCAGGAAGTAGACGCTGCGCCAGAATGCCTGCCCGCGGTCGAGGCCGGAGATCAGGAGTGCGATGCCGAGTCCGATCCCGAGCGACGGGACCACGGTGTACAGGCCGTACAGGATCGTGTTCCGCACGGCCGTCCAGAACGCGTCGTCGCCCAGCTCTGTCGCGTAGTTGGTGAAGCCGACGAATTTCAGCTGATTCGTGATGAGGTTCAGGTCGAAGAAGGACAGCACCGTCACGAGCACGAGCGGCAGGACGACGAAGACGAGGAGCGCGAGGACCGCCGGTGTGAGCAGCGCGTACGGGGTGAGGCGTCTCACAGCCGGTCCTCTTCGATGAGCTCTCCGATCGCGTCGAGCGACGCGTCGAACCTGACCGGGTCTGAGCGCCTGATCGCGAGCACGAGCGCGTCGACCGCCAGGAGGAACGCGAGCCGGCTGCTCCACGCGTCGACGCCGCTGCGCACGCTGTCAGCGCCGACGACGAGTGGGAAGGTCGCGACGTCGGCGAGTGGTGTGCCGCCGAAGGAGGTGAGGGCGATGACGGTCGCTCCGGCAGCCGCGGCGTCGCGGGCCGCTTCGACCACACGCGGGTAGGTTCCGCCGTGCAGGATTGCGATGCACACGTCGCCCGGTCCGAGCGACCTCGCGCGGATGCGCTGGATCTGGCTGTCCTGCGGCGCCTCGGCCGGCAACCCGAGGTGGTTGAGGCGATAAGCGACGTCGAGTGCGACAGGGGCGGTGAGCGAGGAGGCGACGCACACGACATGGCCGGCCGCTGCGAGCGCCTCGGTCGCTCCTTCGAAGACGGCAGGGTCGATGGCGGCCGGCAGCATCCGAACGGTGCGTGCGGCCCTCGCGGCGACGGAGGCGAGGAGCTCGGCCGCCGAGTCAGACGGTGCTCCGTCGTCGACGGGCTCGTCGAGCTGCTGTTCACTGACCGCGAGCCCGATCGCGAGCTGCTGGTACCCGGTGAAGCCGACGGTCCTGGCGAATCGGATGACGGTCGTCGCCGAGGTGTTCGCGCGCGCACCGAGCTGGGAGGCGGTGAGGCCGATGACGTCGCGCGGCCGTTCGAGGACGACCTCCGCGACGCGGGCTTCACTTGCGACGAGGCTGCCGAGCATCGACTGGATGCGGGCGATCACCTGGTCGCCGGTGGCGAGCGTGCCGGCCGCTCCGGGGGCACCGGCCGATCCGGCCGCCCCGGCGTCTGTCGTGGTTTCTTCCATGACCAGAACGCTAAGCAGCCGGAGCGACCAGCCGATGAATCGTGTATTTCGAGAACGTGAACTCAGTGCGTCATGTTATGCCGTGACATCGCTCTCCGACGGTGCGGTGATACCGGATCCGTCGGCGTCCACGCCGGCAGGTGAGCCGGAGAGCGAGCCAGAGAGCGCACCGGCCTCAGCCGACGGCTCCTCCTCTCCACCCTGGAACTGCGCACGGTAGAGCGCTGCATACGCGCCGTTCGCCGCGAGCAGCTTCGCGTGATTCCCCTGCTCCACGATCCGACCGGCCTCCATCACGAGGATGGTGTGGGCATCGCGGATGGTGGACAGACGGTGCGCGATGACGAACGATGTCCGGTCTGTCCGCAGCGCCGCCATCGCCTGCTGGACGAGCAGCTCGGTTCTGGTGTCGACCGACGACGTGGCCTCATCCAGGATGAGCAGCGACGGATTCGCGATGAACGCGCGCGCGATCGTGATCAGCTGGCGTTCACCGGAGGAGACGCTTCCGCCGTCGGCGTCGAGCACGGTGTCGTAGCCGTCCGGCAGCTGCCTGACGAACCGGTCCACCATCGTGGCCTTCGCAGCCTCGACGACCTCCTCATCCGTCGCGTCGAGCCTGCCGTAGCGGATGTTCTCGCGGATGGTGCCCTCGAACAGCCACGCGTCCTGCAGCACCATGCCGACCTGGGAACGCAGCTCGGCTCGTGACAGCGCCGTGACGTCGACGCCGTCGAGCAGGATCCGACCGCCGGTGAGCTCGTAGAAGCGCATCACGAGGTTCACTAGCGTCGTCTTGCCCGCGCCGGTCGGCCCGACGATCGCGACCGTCTGGCCTGGCTGCGCCGAGAACGACAGGTGCTCGATGAGCGGCGTCTCCGGGGCGTAGCTGAAGGAGACGTCCTCGAACTCGACGTGACCGTCCGGCCGCTCCGGCAGGTGCTCGGTGACGTCGTCCGCCTCCTGCTCGTCCGCATCGAGCAGCTCGAAGGTGCGTTCGGCGGAGGCCACACCGGACTGCAGCATGTTGGCGAGGCTCGCCATCTCGCTGATCGGCTGGGTGAACTCCCGCGAGTACTGGATGAACGCCGTCGCGTCGCCGAGCGTCATCTGTCCGCTCGCCACCCGCAGGCCGCCGACGACGGCGATCATCACGTAGGAGAGGTAGGAGACGAAGGTCATGGCCGGCATGATCATGCCAGACACGAACTGCGCGCCGAACGACGCCTGGTACAGCTTCTCGTTGCGTTCGTCGAACTCGGCGAGCATCTCCTTGTCCCGGCCGAATGCGCGCACGATCTCCTGACCGGAGAACGTCTCCTCGATGTGCCCGTTGAGCGACCCGGTGTTCTTCCACTGCGAGGCGAACAGCTTCTGCGACCGCACCCCGATGACTCCGGCGATGAGCGCGGACAACGGCAATGCGATGAGCGCGATGATCGCGAGCTGCCACGACACGATGAACATCATGATCGCGATGCCCACCACGGTGAGCAGCGACTGCACGAGCTGCGAGAACGCCTGCTGCAGCGCGGCCTGGATGTTGTCGACGTCGTTCGTCACCCTGGACATCAGGTCGCCGCGCTGACGGGTGTCGAAGTAGCTGAGCGGCAGGCGGTTGAGCTTGGTCTCGATGTCCTGGCGCAACCGGTACACGACCCGCATCACCAGCTGGTTCAGGATGTATCCCTGCGCCCACATCAGCACGGAGGCGACCGTGTACATCACGAGCACGGTGAGGATGAGCATTCCGAGCTTCGTGAAGTCGATCCCGGCGCCCGGCACGATCGACGTGCCCTGGAGCATGTCGGCGAACTGGTCGTTGCCCGCGGCACGAGCCTGCTGGATCGCCTCGTCGAGTGTGACGCCAGAGGGCAGCTGCGAGCCGATGACGCCGTTGAAGATGACGTCCATCGCCTGCCCGAGGATCTTCGGTGCGACGACGGTGAGGATGACCGACACGATGACGAGGGCCACCACGAGCGAGAACTTCGCCCGCTCCGGCTTGAGCAGGCCGATGAGCCGCTTCGCAGAGGGCCAGAAGTGCTGCGCCTTCTTCGCCGGGGTCTCGCCGAACATGCCGCCGTCGGCCTCCGTCGGCGTGTACTCGTCCTCGATGAGCGCTTCCTCGTCGTCGACGAGAGCCGTCTGCTGCGCCGCCTGCTGATCGATGCCGGCTCCGGCGTCCACCGAGGCGGCGCCCCGCTTCGTGCGACGGACCCGCCCGCGTCGTTTGTCCTGTGACTCGCTCATCAGGCCACCTCCTCCACGCTCAGCTGCGATTCCACGATCTCCCGATAGGTGTCGTTCGACTCGACGAGCTCGTCGTGTGTGCCGCGGCCGACGATCCGCCCGTCGTCGAGCACGATGATCTGATCCGCCTCGGTGATGGTCGACACCCGCTGCGCGACGATGATGACGGTCGCGCCGGCCGTCGCGTCGCCGAGTGCGTCGCGGAGGCGCGCATCGGTCGTGACGTCGAGCGCGGAGAAAGAGTCGTCGAACAGGTAGACGCGCGGCTGGGCGACGAGCGCCCGTGCAATGCACAGCCGCTGGCGCTGACCGCCGGACACGTTCGTGCCGCCCTGGGCGATGGGTGATTGCAAACCCTTGGTCTTGGCCCGGACGAAGTCGTCGCCCTGCGCCACCTGGAGCGCGGTCCACAGTTCATCATCCGTGGCGTCGGCGCGGCCGAAACGCAGGTTGGAGGCGATGGTCCCGGAGAACAGGTACGGCTTCTGGGAGACGAGGCCGACGACGCTCGACACCTGGGCGCGCGTCAGCTCGGACACGTCGACCCCGTCGATGAGCACCTGTCCCCGCTGCGGGTCGTAGAGCCGTGGGATGAGGTTGACGAGCGAGGTCTTGCCAGCGCCCGTCGAACCGACGATCGCCGTGGTCTTGCCCGGCTCGGCGATGAAGCTCAGGCCGTCGAGCACGGGACGCTCGGCGCCCGGATACCCGAACGAGACGTCGCGGAACTCGACCTGGCCGCGCGTCGGGGTGTCGACGGTCGGCTCCGCGGTCACGGCTTGGCTCGACCGCGTCGACAGCACCTCGTCGATGCGCTCGGCGCACACGACGGCGCGCGGGATCATCATCACCATAAAGACGCCCATCATGACCGCCATGAGGATCTGCAGGAGGTACTGGAGGAACGCCGTGAGCGACCCGACCTGCATCTCCCCCAGATCGACGCGGTGGCCGCCGAACCAGAGGACGGCGGCTGTGGCGAGGTGCAGCACCATCATGATGACGGGGAACATCAGCACGAAGATGTTGCCGACGCGTACGGACACCCTGGTGAGCGCCTCGTTCGCGGTGCGGTAGCGCTCCGATTCGAACGGCTCGCGCACGAACGCACGGACGACGCGGATGCCGACGATCTGCTCGCGCAGCACACTGTTGATGCCGTCGATGCGGTCCTGCATCTGCCGGAACAGCGGCATCAACAGGTAGACCATAAAGCCGACGATGACGAACAGGACCGGGACGGAGACCCAGACGAGCCAGGACAGCCCCGCATCCTCGCGGAGCGCCATGATGATGCCGCCGATGCACATGATCGGGGTGGACACCATGAAGTTGAGCGTCATGAGCACGAGCATCTGCACCTGCTGCACGTCGTTGGTGCCGCGCGTGATGAGCGTGGCAGTGCCGAAGTGGCCGAGTTCGAGGGCGCTCAAGGAGTCGACCTTGCGGTACACCTCGCGGCGGAGGTCGCGACCGACGGCCATCGCCGTCTTCGCTCCGAAGTAGACCCCGCCGATCGCGGAGGCGACCTGCACGAGGCAGACGGTGAGCATGGTCATGCCGGTCGACCAGATGAAGTCGGTGTCGCCGCTCGCAACGCCCTTGTCGATGATCTGGGCGTTGAGGCTCGGCAGATAGAGGGCAGCGATCGTGGCGATCAGTTGCAGTGCGAACACTGCGACGATCCACGATCGGTACGGCTTCGCGTACTGCAACGCGAGTGAGACGAGTTTCACGGGTTCCTCACTGGTGGCGGCCGCCGGTGGTCGACGACGACTGCTGCTGAATGGGCGGGCACGCGACCCCCGTCGTGTGACGCTGCACGGGGTCGTCGGGACTCGTGGGTGACTCAGTGGAGGAATGAGTCGGGAGTCCGGGTATGCGGAAACTCTGCCACACCATTTTTTCTCCTGCAATGCACTTGCGGAGATCGGCCCGAATGGTGATCAGACTGTGAACTGCGCTCCCGTGAGGTGGACGATGAAGCCCTGGCCGGACACGACGCTCAGGCGATGACGCGCCTCGGTCCGCTGCCCTCGTCGCCCAGGCGATCCGCGGAGTTCACCACGGCGCATCGCGTCTGCGACAGGCATCCGCACCCGATGCAGCCGCTCAGCTCCTCTCGCATCCGGTCGAGCACCGCCTGGCGGCGTTCGAGGTGTTCCTCCCACCTGGCGGAGATGCGGTCCCAGTCGCGCGGCGTCGGCGGGCGGTCCGACGGCACGTCCACGAAGAGCTCCGCGACCTCGGCCAGCGGCACGCCGTACTTGACGGAGATCTGGATGAGCGCGATGCGACGCAGCACGTGGCGAGGGAACAGGCGGTTGTTGCCCGCCGATCGGACGGCCGGGATGAGGCCGAGCGATTCGTAGTATCGGACGGTCGAGACGGGGACTCCGGCGCGGCGCGCGACGACGCCGATCGGCAGGAGTTCACCCGGCGTGTGATTGTCGTGGCCGTTGTGGTCGACGTTTCCGAGGTTGCGTGCTGCGCTCATCGATCGACGCCCTTCCGGCGTGTCGTCGCATCGCCACGCCTCGAATTGATCTCAAGTTCACTTGAGATGCTACCGTGGCGGACGGCGGACAACACCGGTTGTCCCACAATCCAGCACCCTCAGGAGCACCTGTGACGGACCTGCGACAGGCCACGATCGTCGACGCATTCAAGACTGCGTTCCGACGCCATCCGGCCGGAGTCGCCGTGGTGACCACGACCGGACCGGACGGCCCCGTCGGCCTCACGGCGTCGAGCGTCGCCTCCGTCTCGGCCGATCCGCCGGTCCTCGTCTTCTCCGTCACGACGAACGCCGGCTCGGCCGGAACCGTCCTGCAGGCCAGCAGCTTCGTCGTCAACCTCCTGCGCAGCGACCACGTCGACATCGCACGGGCCTTCGCCGTCTCCGGCGCTCCGAGGTTCACCACGGAGCAGGGCTTCGCCACGAGGCACTCTGGCGAACCGGTCCTGGCGAGCGCAGCCGTCGCTCTCCTCTGCCGGCCGTTGCAGATCGTCCCGGTCGGCGCATCGAGCCTCATCGTCGCCGAAGTGCTCGACATCGACGAGGGCGACCCCGGCACACCGCTCGTCTACCACGACCGCACGTTCCACGGACTGGACGACCGCAGCGCGCTCCGTTGAGCGTCGCCCGCCTCACGTCGCCCCCGATCCCCATCCCACCCAGAACCTCCCTCTTCCGCAATCGATGAAAGGAATCACCATGCCCACGTACTCCCTCCCCGAACTGCCGTACGACTACGCAGCGCTCGAGCCGGCGATCAGCGGCCGCATCATGGAGCTGCACCACGGCAAGCACCACCAGGCCTACGTGACGGGCGCCAACACGGCACTCGACAAGCTCGCAGAAGCCCGCGAGTCCGGCGACTTCGCAAACGTCAACAAGCTCGAGAAGGACCTCGCGTTCAACCTCGGCGGCCACGTCAACCACTCGATCTTCTGGACCAACATGGGCCCGGCCCGCGAGCTCCGCCCAGAGGGCGAACTGGCCGCTGCACTCGACGACGCGTTCGGCTCGTTCGAGCAGTTCCAGGCGCACTTCACGGCAACCGCCGTCGGTGTGCAGGGTTCCGGCTGGTCCGTCCTCGCCTGGGACTCGCTCGGCCAGCGCCCCATCATCGTGCAGCTGTTCGACCAGCAGGGCAACCTGCCGGTCGGCCTCGTGCCGCTGCTGATGCTCGACGTCTGGGAGCACGCGTACTACCTCGACTACCTCAACGTGCGCGTCGACTACATCACCGCGTTCTGGACGGTCGTCGACTGGGAGAACGTCGC
Organism: Plantibacter sp. Mn2098; assembly: GCF_049319745.1. Taxonomy (NCBI): domain Bacteria; kingdom Bacillati; phylum Actinomycetota; class Actinomycetes; order Micrococcales; family Microbacteriaceae; genus Plantibacter; species Plantibacter sp. Mn2098. Next base: position 131,956 of record NZ_JBMOUH010000006.1, read on the forward strand.
AGCACGCTTCGAGCGCGCACGCACGGCGACCGCAGGGCTTATCACCCTCTGACGCCTCGCCTCAGCGCTCGACGGCGCCCCGGAGCTCGGCCCGGGGCGCCGTCGTCGTCGCGGCGGTGCTCGATCCAGGCCGCGCGGCCCGGGCCTCGCTCAATCACCCATGAGGGGTGAGGTCCGCAGACGCAGGTCCTGACAGGATGCCGACATGAACGCATCCAGTGAAACGAACCCTGGACCGGAACTGGCCTCCTGGCGCGACACCGCGACGCGGCGGGCGATCATCGATTTCGTCGCAGCAGTCACAGAGGGACCGTCCCCCGTGCCGCTGCCGGATCGGGTGGCCGTGTTCGACAACGACGGCACCCTGTGGACCGAGAAACCGATGCCGACGCAGCTGCACTACATCGTGCGGACGTGGGCCGCAACCGCGAAGGCGGACCCCTCTCTCGCGGACACGCAGCCGTATCGTGCGGCGGTGACGGGAGACCTGTCCTGGTTGGCCGGCGCCGTCGACAAGCACTATGCCGGAGACGATGCGGATCTGCGGGTCATGATCGGTGCGCTCGTCGGCGCGACGGACCAGATGACCGTCGAGGCGTACGAGGCCTCCGTCTCCGCATTCCTCTCCGAAGCATCGCACCCGACGCTGCGCCGCCCGTACCGCGACGCCGTCTACCAGCCGATGCTCGAACTGCTGCAATACCTGGAGGCGCACGGCTTCACCTGTTACATCGTCTCCGGCGGCGATCGGGACTTCATGCGCCCGATCACGGTCGACTACTACGGCATCCCCGCGGAGCGCGTCGTCGGGTCCGCCCTGGGTCTGGAGTACGACGCGGAGGCGAACGAGGTGCGCCACCGCGCATCGTTCGACTTCATGAACGACGGCCCGGAGAAGCCCGTGCGCATCTGGACCAGGATCGGCCGGCGCCCCATCCTCGCCGTGGGGAACTCCAACGGCGACGTGCCGATGCTGCGCTACGCCCTGGGGAGTCCGCTCGGCCTCAGCCTCCTCATCCACCACGACGACGATGCGCGGGAGGACACCGCATACGACCGCGGAGCCGAGGACGCCCTCGCGGCGGCGCCGAAGGAGGGATTCACCCTCGTGAGCGTCAAGGACGACTGGTCGAGCGTATTCCGCAACCCCGTTGTGGGCGGGGCGGGTGAGGCGTAGCCTCCCGGCATGGAAACGTTGCAGTTCAGCGTCGACATCGACGCCCCCGTGCACACCGTCTGGTCGAGCATGCTCGACGACGCCCCGTACCGCGAGTGGACGGGCGAATTCCATCCCGGCTCGCACTACACGGGCTCCTGGGAGCTCGGCTCCGACATCCGGTTCATCGGACCGAACGACGACGGCACGATGAGCGGGATGCTCGCGACGGTCGTCGAGCATCGGCCGGACGACTTCCTCTCCCTCGAATACCTCGGGCAGATCGACCACGACGTCGACGACCTGGAGAGCGACGAGGCCCGCCAACTGGCCGGCTCACACGAGAACTACACCTTCCGCGAGCACAACGGCGTGACGACCGTCGCCGTCGATCTGGAAAGCACCGTGGACCTCGCAGACATGTTCAACGATCTGTGGCCGAAAGCGCTCGCGAAGCTCAAGGATGTCGCAGAACGCGCCGCCGCAGCTGGCGCCTGAACGGACAGATTTCCCCGGGAATCGGTCATGCGGGCATCAATCGTCGAGCCGCGTGCGGAATCGGCCCCCGAACAGGGCAGACTGGAACCATGCACGATCGGGGGATCTACGTCGAAACGACCATCGCCGCACCCATCGACCGCATCTGGGAGCTGACGCAGAACCCCGACTTCCACGCCAGGTGGGACATCCGTTTCAGTTCCATCCTGCTCGGCGAGCGGCTGCCGAGCGGCGGACAGCGATTCACCTATGAACGGACGATCCCGTTCCACACGATCATGGGCACCGGGACGTCGATCGCCGAGGCGAGTCGCCCTGACGGCACGAGGTCGTCCGCGCTGCGGTTCACCACGCCGGATCCGCGGTCGCCCATCGGCACCGGCCACGGCTATTGGCGCTATCTGCCGGTCAGCTCGACGGTCGGCCCGTCCGCTCGCGGGTCTGCGCATGCGGAGGCCGCGACCTTCACGACCTTCGTCACCGGTTTCGACTACCGGCCAGCGTGGGGGGCCGTCGTCGACCGTCTCATCATGCGCCGGGTCATCGGTTGGATGACGGCGTGGAGCTTCGACCGTCTGCGGATCTGGGCCGAGACGGGTGTCGAACCGGAGCGCTGGCCGGTCGCATCGGCGTTCGCCTTCTGGGAGACGGGTCGGCCGCGGGCCGCACGATGCCGCCGCATCCCACAGCGGGGTCGGGCGCTCGACGACGCCCCGACGACGCTGGACACGCTCGAGCACCCGTGACGGCACGATGCCGGGCAGTGCGCAGGCCGGTGTGAACAGCCGGCTGCCCGTCTCACTGCGGCAATGCGCGGTCGGCCGCGTCCCAGTCGGTACAGTGTCCGCATGAGCACGATCGACCCGTCGGCCGTCAGAGCGGCCCGGCTGAACCGACGCCCAGGCGCTGCGCGCGTCACCATCGCCCTTCTGCTGCAAGGTGCAGGGGGCACGCTGATGGGCTTCGGATGGCCGGCGCTGTTCGGCGGCACGATCGCCACCCCGGACGGGGTGTTCGATCCGTCGATCGCCGCACTCGTTGGGGTGATCGGCGGAATCCCGCTCACCGTCATCGGCACGATCCTCTGGGTCGGCGTTGTGCTGAAGCGCCCGGATCTCGGCCTCCTGTTCGGGTGGGGCGCGTTCTGGATCGGCGTCGGGATCGGCGTGTTCGCGGCGTCGCTCTCCCTCCCGGAGCTGCCGGTCCTCGGACCGATCGCCGGAGCTGCAGCCCTGCTCGGCCTTGCCTTCGTGGCGCTCGGCTTCGTCGCCAGACGGAAGCGGTCGACCGCCGCGACCCGTCAGGCGGAGATCATGCGCACCGGGGTGCCGGTCATCGCAACCGTGTCTGACAAGGGCTACACGAGGTTCCACGAGAGCGATCGGATCCTCGCGACGGTGACCTTCACCTTCACGGACGGGAACGGTGTGCAGCGCTGGGTGCAGCGGCCGGTCGCGATCCACGCCTCCGCTCCCGTCGAGAACGGTCAGGAGACCCAGCTCTGGTACGACCGGACCGACCCGGGCGATGACGATGCGATCGTCGTGAAACTCGCCGTGGACTCGCCGCTCCGATAGCGCGCCCACATTTGCGGCCACACCGGCACCGACTATCGCGATTCGTGATCTTCATGATCGTGGGAACGCCGTAGCCGGATGATCGGGCCCGGCCGTACCGTCGTCGTGTGAACCTGCTCAAGCGCCTCCCGATCGACGGCTTCGTCGTCTCCATCCTCGCCACCGTCGGCATCGCATCGCTCCTCCCCGCCCGTGGCGCAGCCGTTCCGGTGACCGATTGGACGACGACGCTGCTCATCGGCGCCCTCTTCTTCCTCTACGGCGCGAGGCTCTCCTTCACCGAGACGATGCACGGGCTGCGATCCTGGCGGCTGCAGGCCTCGGTGGTCTCGGTCACCTTCCTCGTCTTCCCGCTCATCGGGATCGTGCTCCTGTTCACCCTGAATCAGGTCCTGCCGCCCGCACTGCTCGGCGGACTCGTGTTCGTGTGCCTCCTGCCGTCGACCGTGCAGTCGTCGATCGCGTTCACCTCCATCGCGGGCGGCAACGTCCCTGGCGCCGTTGTGGCCGCTTCGCTCTCGAACACCCTCGGCGTCGTCGTGACGCCGTTGCTCGCCGTCCTCGTGCTCGGCGGCGCCGGCACGACGTCGACCGCCGGCGGGATCACGTTCGACGGATCGTCGGCCGTGTCGATCGTCCTGCAGCTGCTCCTGCCGTACATCGCCGGCCAGATCGCCCACCGCTGGCTCGCCGGCTGGCTCGCGAAGCACCGCTCCGTGCTCAAGATCGTGGAGCGCGGATCGATCCTCGTCGTGGTGTACTCGGCGTTCAGCGAGGCGATGCGGGAGAACGTGTGGGCGGCGCTTCCTCCGCTGTCGATCGTCCTCACCGGGGTGCTGTGCATCGTGATCCTGGCGATCGTCCTGGGCGTCTCGACGCTGCTCGGCCGTGTGCTCGGGCTGGAACGGGCGGACCGCATCGTGCTCCTGTTCTGCGGGTCGAAGAAGAGCCTCGCCGCCGGACTACCGATGGCCGGGGTGCTGTTCGGCGCCGCCGGGCTCGGCATGGCGATCGTGCCGCTGATGCTCTTCCACCAGATCCAGTTGATCGTGTGCGCCGTGCTCGCCGGACGGATGGGCAGACGCACGGCGGCTGCCGCGGCGGAAGCTGCGGCGGAAGCCGCACGGCAGCTCGCACCGCCTGCCACGGATCTGACGACGGCGATCCCTGTCCAGCGCGGCGTCACCGGCGGCGGCTCACGCGACGGTGTGGTCGCTCCAACCGAGTGAGCCACGACCGATCCGATCGGCGTTGGCGAGGATGAGCTGCGACAGCGCACTCGCTGCGTGCGACACGGGCCCCGGCCTCGTCACCAGGACGAACTCGGTCCGGCCGGGCGACGGCAGCTGCGGCACCTCCACCAGACCGTTCGGCAACAGCGACCTCGCGTGCACGATGTTGCCGAGGCCTGCGAGGGCAGCCGCGCGCAGGCCGAGCAGGTTGTCGCTGACACACGTGATCCGATATCCGAGCGATGCCGCGTCGAGCGCTGCCAGCGCGGCCTGCCTCGTGAGACTCGGCAAGGGGTAGGTGACCACAGGGACGGGCGAGGCGACAGGCGAAGCGAGGGACGCCGCGGCCTGCTCGTCACCGCCGCGACCGGCCCAGACGAGCTCGTCGTCGAACACGAGTGTGCCGTGCCGCTCCCCCGGCTTCCGCTTGATGAACACGAGGTCGAGTCGATTGCTCTGCACCTGTTCGTGGAGGTGCTCGCTCAGACCGACGCGCAGATCGAGGTCCACCCGGGGATGCGCACGCCGGAATTCGAGCAGGAGGTGCGGCAGGTCCTCCGCGACGAGGTCCTCCGAGGCGCCGAACCGGATGCTGCCCGTCAGGTCCGTCCCAGCGAAGTACCCCTCGGCTGCCGCGACGGAGTCGAGGATGTCGCGCGCGAACCCGACCATCGCCATCCCGTCCGGTGTCAGCTCCACCCGGTGCGGATCGCGTTCGAAGAGCCGCTTCCCGACCTGTGTCTCCAGGCGCTGCACATGACCGCTCACCGTGGACTGCCGCAGCCCCAACTCACGGGCAGCACTGCTGAAGCCGCCGTTCCGGGCGACCACGAGGAAGGTCTCGAGCAGTTCAGGATCGATCACGGCGCCTCGTTTCGTCTCCCGACAGCGTACGACGTGTCGGCCGAGCGCCGTGCGAGCGAGTACCCTCGGAATCGATGAGCGAACGGACAGCGGGAAGGCGGGAGTCGACCGGTTTCGGAGCGCACGTCAGGGGGTTCTTCACCGTCCCGCCGCTCGAACGCGACCACCACGCAGCCGGCAGGATGCTCATCGGCATCGCGATCCCGGCCGCACTGCTTGTGCTCGTCGGTCACCCAGAGCTCACGATGTACGCCGTGTTCGGCGCATTCGCCGGGATGTACGGCCGGGCGGAACCGCACCAGCTGCGACTGTTCCACCAGCTCGGCGCCGCCGTCTTCCTCGTCGGCTGCGTCACCCTTGGCGTGACGATGTCGCTCCTGCACGTCGGCACGTGGACGCTCGTCGGCGTCGAGACGGCGCTCGCGGGCATCGGCTCACTGCTCGCTGACCGGTTGCGGCTGCGACCGGTCGGACCGTTCTTCGGCCTCTTCGCATTCGGCGCCTGCGCAGCAGCACCCGTCGCCACCCTGCCGTGGATCCCGTCATTCGTCGCCGTCGTCGCGGCGACGAGCGCGATCGTCGTCGGCTTCTCCGGCTGGATCCGCCATCGGGAGTGGACCCCAGGCGCCAGACGCCACGAGAGCGCAGTGCTCCGCGTGCCGTCGCCCCACGAGGCACTGCACGCCGGCCGGTACGTCATCGCGGTCGGCGCAGCCGGGGCGGTCGCGACCCTCTGCGGTCTCGGGCACCCGTACTGGGCGATGGCCTCGGCAGCCGTGCCGCTCGCAGCAGCAGACCTCCCCGGCGGGATCCGACGCGGCGTCGACCGGATCCTCGGCACCTACGCCGGGCTCGTCCTCGCCGGCCTCGTCCTCGTCTGGTCGCCGCCGGCCGCGGTGCTCGTCCTCATCGTGGTGGCGTTCCAGTTCCCCACCGAGCTGTTTATCACGAGGCACTACGCGCTCGCGCTCGTCTTCTTCACCCCGCTCATCCTCGTCATGACGGATCTCGCACATCCCGGAGACCCGGCGACGATGGTCGTCGACCGGGGCGTCGAGACCACGATCGGCGCGATCGTCGGCATCGTCGTCGCCGTCGTCACCACCAGAAGAACGGGCCGGAGGAGCATGCAGACTCCCCCGACCCGGCCTCTGCCCTGAACCGGAGTTCAGGCGCGACTGCCTAGAACTGCTTCTTCTGCTGTTCCAGGATGCTGTTGAGCTCCTTCACCGAGGTGTCCTTGAAGATCCCCTCGAAGCCGTCCTCGGCCTGGATCGCCTGCTTGACCTCGTCGGACTGGTAGATCTCCACGATCTTCTTGAGCGCTGCGTTATCCGCGTCCTCTGCGCGAACGGCGAAGATGTTGATGTACTGCCCGAGGTCGTCGCGGTTCGCGTCCTCCTCGTAGATCTTCTGCGAGGCGGTGAGACCGGCGGCCTGCGCGAAGTTCGAGTCCACGAAGGCGATGTCGACGCTGTCGAGCGATGCGGCCGTCTGCGTGGGGTCGATCGGGGTGATCGTGCCGATGCGCGACTTCGAGTAGTCGACGTCGTCGAGGGTCGCGTTCCAGCCCGGGTCGCCCTTCAACGTGATGAGGCCGGCCGCCTGCAGCGCGAGGAGCGGGCGGACCTGGTTCGCCGGGTTGTTGCTGAGGGTCACCTCGGCGCCCTGCGGGATGTCGGCGACGGACGCCCACTTCTTCGAGTAGAAGCCGATGGGGTAGATCTCGCTCGCGCCGATCGGCACGAGGTCCTCGCCCTGCGACTTGTCGTACTGGGCGAGGTACCGGACGTGCTGGAACTTGTTGATGTCGATGTCGCCGTTCGTGAGCGCCGGGTTCGGCGTCGTGTAGTCGCTGAAGGACACGATCTCCAGGTTGATGCCATCCTCCTTCGCACGCTTCACGACGATGTCCCAGAAGCTCTTGCCGGCGTCGACGACACCGAGCTTCACCGTGACGGGCTTCGCACCGGCGGCGGCTGCGGAGTCGTCTGCTCCGCTCTTGAACAGGTTCGGGATGATCAGGACGGCCGCCACGATGACGACGACGACCGCAACGGCGATGCCGATGAACAGGCCGCGCCTGCCCGATGTGGCCTTCTCTGGCAGGACGGGTGCTGGGGAATCGTTGGACATGGTTCCTCTTCGAGAGTTCGGGCTCGATCGGCGATCGGCGGGTGAGTGCCCCATCGTGGTGCGCGCCGCCGGCTCTCCGCCAACCGTGAGACGCTCGGTGACCCAGGGTTACGAATTGTTCCCGCTGGCAAAAAACCCGCGCGCCCACTCGCCTATCGTCGGGAATCGGCTCGTTCCGGGCGTCTGAACGCGCACCAGGAGCGACACACGAAGAGAGGCGGCAGCATGGCATCGATCATCGAGTTCCGGGGTGTGTCGAAGACATTCCCCTCCGGGAATACGACCATCGCAGCCGTCGACGGGGTCGACCTCGAGATCGAAGCGGGCGAGATCTTCGGGATCATCGGCTACTCCGGCGCCGGCAAGAGCACACTCGTCCGACTCATCAACGGTCTGGAGCGCGCCACGAGCGGCACGATCCGGGTGGGCGATGTCGAGATCACAGCCCTCAGCGAACGCGAACTCCCGCCCGTCCGAGGGACGATCGGCATGATCTTCCAGCAGTTCAATCTGCTGCGCTCCCGCACGATCGCCGGCAACGTCGAGTTCCCGCTCAAGGTCGCCGGCTGGCCGAAGGCGAAGCGGAGGGCCCGCGTCGCACAGTTGCTCGACTTCGTCGGCCTGCTGCATCGCGCCCACGACTACCCGGAGCAGCTCTCCGGCGGTCAGAAGCAGCGTGTCGGCATCGCCAGGGCGCTGGCCGTCTCACCGTCGGTCCTCCTCGCGGACGAGGCGACGAGCGCCCTCGATCCCGAGACCACGAGGGACGTGTTGCGCCTGCTCAAGAAGACGAACCGGGAGCTCGGCGTCACGATCGTCGTCATCACCCACGAGATGGACGTCATCCGGGAGATCGCCGATCGGGTCGCCGTCCTGGACGGCGGCCGGGTCGTGGAGATCGGCAGCACCTACGACGTGTTCGCCGAGCCGAAGTCGCCCACGGCGCAGCGCTTCCTGCGGACCGTCGTCCGCACTCGCCCGAGCGACGACGACCTCGCCCGCATCCGCCGGAACCACCCTGGACGCGTGGTGATCGTGGAGGTCGAGGACATCGCGTCCCTCAGCGAGCAGCTCGCCCACCTGAAGGACCTGGGGGTCGGCGTGACGCTCGCGTTCGGCGGCATCGACTCCCTGCAGGACCGGGAGTTCGGCAGTCTCACGCTCTCCCTCACCGGCGATGACGCCGCGATCGACCGCGGAGTCGCCGCCCTGCGGGCAGTGACGGCCGTCGAGGAGGTCGCAGCGTGAACACCGGCTGGGACGTTCTCCTCCCCAAACTCCTCGCGAACCTCTGGATCACCCTCTACATGGTGTCCATCACCCTCGTTGTGAGCGGCATCCTCGGGATGCTCCTCGGCCTCGCGCTCTACACCTCGCGGCCGAACGGCCTCCTGCAGAACCGGTTCGTGTTCGCAGGGTTGAACCTGTTCGTCAACATCGTGCGCCCCATCCCGTTCATCATCCTCATCTCAGCGCTCCTCCCCGTGACCCGCGCGGTCGTCGGCACCCACATCGGCACAAACGCCGCGATCTTCGTGATGATCGTCGCGGCGACGTTCTACATCGGGCGGATCGTGGAGCAGAACCTCGTCGGCATCGATCCGGGCGTCATCGAGGCGGTCCGTGCTGCCGGCGCCCGGCCGCTGCGGATCATCCTGACCGTCCTGATCCCTGAGGCACTCGGTCCACTGGTGCTCGGGTACACCTTCGTGGTCATCGGCATCGTCGACATGTCGGCCCTCGCGGGCGTCATCGGCGGGCGGGGACTCGGCGACTTCGCGTTGGTGAACGGGTACAACGTGTTCCGGTGGGACGTCACGCTCGTGGCGACCGCCGTCATCGTCATCATCGTCCAACTCGTGCAGTTCATCGGCAACCGGGTGTCCCGCCGGGTGCTTCGCTACTAGATCCGGAGATCCAACACCATGACATCCACTCCAGCTCCAGCTCCAGCCGCATCTCCCTCCGGCGAGACGCACTCCTTCGATGAGGTCGCTGCGCGCTTCCGCCCGATCTTCGCCGACATCCAGGCGTCGTCCGTGCAGCGGGAGACCGATCGGGAGCTGCCGTTCGATGCGGTGCGGCGGCTCAAGGAGGCCGGGTTCGGCGCGCTGCGCGTCCCGGTCGAGTTCGGCGGATCCGGTCTCACGCTCGAACAGCTCTTCGTCCTGCTGATCGAGCTCGGAGCGGCCGACTCCAATCTGCCGCAGCTGCTGCGCGGGCACGTCGCGTTCGTCGAGACGCAGCTCGCCCTGCCGCAGACCGAGCATCGCGACCGGTGGTTCCGGCGGATCGCCGATCGCGACATCCTGTTCGGCAACGCGCAGGCCGAACTCGGTGAAGCGACGAACCCGACGACGGCGATCACCGAACGGGACGGCGCCCTCCGCCTGGACGGTCGCAAGTTCTACTCCACAGGGACGCTCTACGCCGACTGGATCTGGTCGCTCGCCCACTACGAGGGCGAACTCGTCGCCCTCGCCGTGTCAGCCACCGCGCCAGGGGTCACCCGCATCGACGACTGGGACGGATTCGGGCAGCGGCTCACGGGCAGCGGAACGACGATCTTCGAGGACGTCGAGATCGACCCGGCCGAGATCCTGCCGTCCTCCGTGAACGACGCCGTCCGCTCCCACGCGTACATCAGCGGGCTGTATCAGCTCATCCTGCTTGCGGCCCTCGCCGGGATCGCCCGTGCGGCGGAGCGGGAGGCGATCGACTTCGTCCGCCCCCGCACGCGCACCTTCGGCATCGCGGGGCTCTCCTCGCCCAGGGCGGATCCGCTCGTCCAGCGCGTCGTCGGCAAGCTCTCCAGTCTGCGCTTCGCCGTCGACGCATCGGTGCTCACCGCCGTGCGGGAGTTCGAACGGGCCGATGTGACCCGGACCCACGACGATGCGGACGAAGCCAGGTACGAGGCGGCGCTCGTCGGTGTGTACGAGGCGCAGCAGATCGCCACGCGCTTCACCCTCGAGGCGACGAGTGAGCTCTTCGAGGTCGGCGGGGCGTCAGCCGTGACGACGGGCCGTCAGCTCGACCGCCTGTGGCGGAACGCCCGGACGATCTCCTCACACAACCCGTCGATCCTGCGCGAGCAGGCCATCGGCGACTACCACCTGAACGGCACCACCCCCGTCACCCGTTGGGCGACGGCCAAGACCCCCGCTGCACCCGCCGCTCCCGCCTCCGCTTGACCACGCGAGGGGAGGCGAACGGCGCCTGCTCGGCGTGCGCGCAGCAGTTCGCCTCCCCTCGCGCGGTGACACGGCTCAGAAGCGCAGGGGCTCCACTGGGACGTCGAGGTTGGCGCCACCGCGATAGCGCGCAGCGGTGTGCGTCTCGGGCAGGCGGCTGCGGCCGGCGCCGAACAGGCGCTCGCGCAGCGTCTCCCCCGGCACGTAGCCCTCGCGGAGACGACCCCGGCGCCGCAGCTCCGGCACAACGAGATCAACGAAATCGCGGATCGTGTCGAACGAGTGATACTGGCGCAGGTTGATGCCGTCGATCCCGTCCTCGTCGAGCCATCGCTCGATCTCGTCCGCAACGGTCTTGGGCGTCCCCGCGACGAAGAACCGCCCCTCACGGCCGTCGCGCAGCTGCCCGAGCGCCTCGCCGACGGTCGTTCCCTCCGCGAAGCCGCGGAAGAAGGGATGGCCGACGGCGCCCTCTGCCTCTGCGACCTGGCTCATCAGCGTCTCGGACGGGTACGCCGGGATGTCCCACGGGACGCCCGCGTGCGCGAGCATCCCCTCGACGCTCGTGCGCTCACGGTAGAGGCGCAGCTTGTCCGCCGCCTCCTCCTCGGTGCGCCCGACGACGACGCCGGCCTGGATGACGAACCGCACGTCGTCCCTGGCCCGCCCGTGCCGCACCGCGGCATCGCGCATCTCGTCGGCGTTCTTGCGGAAGTCCGCCGCCGTCCTGCCGCCCGTGAACACGATCTCGGCGTGCCGACCGGCGAACTCGATGCCCTCCGGCGATCCCGTCGCCTGGTAGAGCACCGGCGTCCGCTGGAGCGACGGCTCAGCGAGGTGCGGCCCCGCGACGCGGAAGTGCTCGCCGACGTGATCGATCGCGCGCACCTTGGCCGGGTCGGAGTACACACCGCGTTCTGCGTCGCGCAGGACGGCGTCATCGTCCCACGAGCCCTCCCAGAGCTTGTAGACGACGTCGAGGAACTCGTCGGCGAGTTCGTACCTGCGCTGCTTCGGCATCTCGTCGTCGAGCCCGAAGTTCCGTGCGGCGTTCGAGAGGTACGAGGTGACGATGTTCCAGCCGACCCGTCCCTTCGTCAGGTGGTCGAGCGTGCTCATCCGACGGGCAAAGGAGAACGGCGGCTCGTACGTCGTGGAGAAGGTGACCCCGAACCCGAGCCCCTTCGTCACGGCGGCCATCGCTGGGATGACGAGCAGCGGATCGTTGCTCGGGATCTGCAAACCCTCGCGGATCGCCGTGTCGGCGTTGCCGCGGAACGTGTCGTACGCCCCGACGACGTCGGCGAGGAAGATGCCGTCGATCCCGCCTGATTCGAGCAGCTGGGCGAGCTCGATCCAGTAGTCGATGTCGTTGAACCGCTGACGGTTGTTGTCCGGGAGCGTCCACAGCCCGTGGGTGATGTGGCTCACGGTGTTCATCTCGAACAGGTTGACGATCAGCTGTTTCGGCTCAGGCACCGGCGCATCCTCCAGAGTGTCGTGCAGGGTGGTGCACAGGGTCGAACGTTGGCCGTACACGAGCGGATCGGCTGCACGGCACGTGTTGGTCGGGGTCCAGCCAGTCTACGGGCGGGGCGCCGAACGATCCGCGACCGCGTAACACGGGGGCACGACGCCCGGCGGCCTGTGCCAGCATGGTCGTGTGAAGATCATCGTGGGCGTCACCGGCGGCATCGCAGCGTACAAGAGCGTCAGCCTCGTCCGGCTGCTCATCACCGCCGGGCACGACGTGAGCGTCATCCCGACCGAGTCCGCGCTGCGGTTCGTCGGCACCCCGACCTGGGAGGCCGTCAGCCGCAACACCGTGACGACGACGGTGCACGATGACGTCGCGCGGGTGCGGCACGTCGCCCTCGGGCAGGAGGCCGACCTCATCATCGTCGCTCCTGCCACCGCGAACTTCCTCGCCAAGCTCACCGCAGGCCTCGCCGATGATCTGCTCGGCACCACGCTGCTCGCCACGAGGGCGCCTGTTGTCGTCGCTCCGGCGATGCACACCGAGATGTGGCAGCATCCGTCCACGGTCGACAACGTTCAGACGCTTCGCCGACGCGGGGTGCACATCGTCGGGCCGGAGAGCGGTGCGTTGACGGGCGGTGATGAGGGGCCTGGGCGGATGTCGGAGCCGGCGGCGATCGTCGAGGCGGCGCTGGGGTTGGTCTCTGGCGCAGGTGGCGTTGCTGACGTTGCTGCCGTCGCTGGAGTTGCAGGCGCCGGCACGGACGCGGCCGCCCCCGCCGGACCGACGAAGCCGGAGCAGGACTTCGCCGGTCTGCGCGTCCTCGTCTCGGCTGGCGGCACACGCGAACCGCTCGACCCCGTGCGCTTCCTCGGCAACCGGTCCAGCGGCCGGCAGGGCGTCGCGATCGCGGCGGCAGCTGCCGAACGCGGAGCATCGGTCACGATCGTCGCGGCCAACATCGGCGCAGACGTCCTCGGCGCGCTGCCGCCCGAGGTCGCCGTTGTGCACGTCGGGACGGCGACCGAGCTGAGCGATGCCGTCGGCTCGGTCCGCGACTCGACCGATGTCATCGTGATGGCCGCCGCCGTCGCCGACTATCGACCGGCCGAGGTGTCGAACGGCAAGATCACGAAGGAATCCGCCGGGGCGGAGCTCACCATCCACCTCGTCGCGAACCCGGACGTGCTCGTCGGGCTCGTCCAGGACCGCGCGGCCGGACAGTCACCCGCGTCGCAGACGATCGTCGGGTTCGCCGCCGAGACGAGCCCGACCCGTGAGGACCTCCTGGAACGGGGACGCCGGAAGCGCGCGCGGAAGGGCGCCGACCTGCTCGCCGTCAACGCCGTCGGCTGGGAGTCCGGGTTCGAGTCGCCGGACAACACGCTGGTCATCCTCGGAGCCGATGACAGCGTCGTCGCGGAGGCGTCCGGCAGCAAGCGGCTCGTCGCAGACGCGCTCCTCGACGCCGTGCTGCACGTCCGCGGCTGATCCGGATCAGGCGAACAGGTCCCTGTACGACGGAAGCAGCCCCGCCGGCGTCTCGATCGACGTCGCCGCGAGCACCGCGTGCACGATCGCACGGGAGACCACATCCGCTCCGGCCGTGAGGATGCGGTTGACCTGATCATTGCGCTGGTGGTTCTCGAGCAGCGCTGGATCTGGCGTCGGCCACCCGCCGCGAGCTGTCGAGAGCGCGAAGACGAGGTCGCCGTCCCCCAGCGTGTGCACCGGTCGGATGCCCCTGGCGATGCCGTCATGGCTCGTGCCGGCGAGCTTCCACAGCTGCGCGCGGTCGAGCGGTGCATCGGTCGCGACGATCGCGAGCGTCGTGTTGAGCGGGCGCAGGGCCGGGCGGGCGCGCGCTGCGGCTTCGAGGCGTTCCCTCGCGCGGGCGACGGCCGCCGCATCGGGTGCCGTGAGGCCGAATTCTCCGCTGCCGTCGGCGAGGAGCAGCTCACGACCGATGCCGAGCGGGATGCCGGTGCGCGGGTCGAGCGCCGACCCGTCGGCGTTGACCACCACGAGTGCCGCCACCGTCACGCCACCGGGCAGCACCACGCTGGCCGAGCCGATTCCGCCGCGCATCTCCCCCGTGATGGCTCCGGTTCCGGCGCCGACCGACCCCTGGACGACCGGTGTCCCGGCCGCGGCCGCGAGTGCTGCGCGCGCCGCTTCCGCGCCGAGTTCCGCATCCGGTCTGGCTGAGAAGTCCCCGCCTCGGCCGAGGTCGAACAGCGCAGCCGCCGGAACGATCGGGACGACTCGTCCGTAGGCGGCGCCGACGCGGAATCCGCGGTCCGCCGCCTCGAGTTCGCGCATCACGCCGCCGGCGGCATCGAGTCCGTAGGCCGACCCTCCGCCGAGATGCACGGCCTGGATCGCGTCGACGACACCCGTCGGGTGCAGCGCATCGGTCTCCCGCGATGCCGCACCGCCGCCGCGCACATCGACCGCAGCCCGCAGGTCGACGTCGGCGAGGACAACGGTCGATCCCGTCAACCAGCCGTCGCCGACCCTGGAGGCATGCCCGACACGGAGGCCGGGGACGTCGGACAGGTCGTTGTTGGGGCCTGGACGTCCGCCGCCCTCGCCGCCGAGGCGCCAGTCGAATGCGTTGCCGGTGGCTCCGGCTTCCGCACCAGAGGTCCCTGCTTCGGAGAGCCCGGCATCGGGACGCCCGGCATCGGGGTTCAGCGGATTCGGTGCCTGGGGGCCGTTCGACGTCATGCAGGCAACGCTACGCGGTGACCGTGCGTCCCGTCGCATCGGTCGACGCAGTTCGTCTCGGAGCGATTCTCGGAGCGATGAGGCACACGAACCAGATCGCGAACACGACCGATCCGATCGCGGCGGCCTGCGTCGCGAGGAGCAGCAGCCCGGACTCCCGCGAGCCGCGCACGATCGCCGCGATCAACAGCAGCGCAACCGCAGCCGCGGCGAACAGCACGGTCGCACCGATCGAGTACACGCGGAATCCGAACGGCGCCCGCCACCTGGCATCGGTCATCCTGGGGGGAACGACGAGGTGCGCGAGTCCGACGGCGCTGAGGGTGATCATCACACCGCCGATGACATCGCTCAACCGGTGCCAGCCGAAGCCGAGCAACTGGAACACGACGACGCCGAGGACGAGTGACGCGAACACGGCGACGAGCACCCGGATTCGAGCCGGCACGAGGATGATGAGCACGAACAGCACGGATGAGAACGCCACCGCGTGACCTGAGGGGAAGGTGTTTCGCGCATCGAGCGCCGCGAAATCCGGTCGGACGAGGATGCCGTACTTCAGCACCTGGGCGACGACGTCGGCGACGCCGACGATGAGGACCGCGCGGATCGCCCCACGCGGATTGCGTTGCACGACCGCGAGGACCACGAGCGCGACGAGGGCGATCGCGAGGTCGCGGGCGCTCACGAGGTCGAGCAGGCCCCGCCACTGCGATTCATACGTCGAGGACTCGAGCGCGCGGTTCTCGACTCGCTGGCCGCGGCCGGTGAGGACGCCGAGCCAGTACACGCCGCCGACGATGATCGCGCCGAGGACGACCGTCACCGCAGAAAGCGTGAGGAGTCCCGTGCGTTCGCGTTTCAACATCGTCCACGACCCTAACCGTCACCGCTCCGGAATCCCTGAGCGCCGCTCCCGTGTCACCCCTCGCCCGCCCGCATCCCCTCCAGAATTCCGGAACTTTTGCAGAATTCAGGACGTTTTCGCCGGTTTCCGGGCGAAAACGTCCTGAATTCACGCAGAGTTCCGGAATTCTGAACGGCTAGGACTTCAGCGCGCTCGCGATGAGCGGCACGACGTGCGCGATGGCGTAACTCGCCGCGAGGGTGGTCCCGAGCGAGTACGCGGCGGACAGATCGCCGTCGATGACGACGGATCGGCCGTCTGCGACCGCCGGGATCAGCTTGAACAGCGGGTCGTCGGTGATCTGCTTCGTGTCGATGAAGATCGGGAACGCGACGAGGAGATCGGCGTCCAACTGATCGAGCTGCTCGGTCGAGATGTCCACGGAGAACCCGGATGCGTTCGGCTTCAACGCCGCGATCTTCGGACTCTGCACAAATCCGAGGCGTTCGAGGAACGTGACACGCTCGCTGCCGTCGATGTACGCGCCCCAGCCCTCGCTCGTGCGTGTCGCCGCTGCGACCGTCTTGCCCTTCCACTCCGGATGCGCGGCAGCGGCGGCCTGGTACTCCGCGTCGACGGCCGCCAGCAGGCGCTTGCCCTCATCGGCCTTGCCGAGCGCCTGGGCGATCATCGTCGTCTGCTGATCCATGCTCGTGAGGTAGCTGTCACCGCCCTTCGGGACGCCGATGGTGGGTGCGATGGACGCGAGACGTTCGTGACGGGTTTCGTCGCCCGAGCTCTTCACGTCGAGGATCAGGTCCGGCTTGAGCGCAGCGATCGCCTCGTAGTCCGGCTTGAGCGTCTCGATGATCTTCGGTGATTCCTTGTACAGGCCGTTCGCCCACGGCCCGACGCCGTCGCCGCCGAATCCGAGCCAGTCCGAGGCGCCGACGGGCTGTCCGCCGAGCGCGAGCACCGTTTCGGCGTCTCCCCAGCCGAGAGCGACGATCCGTTTGGGCGCAGCGTCGATCGTGACCGTGCCGAATTTCGTGTCGACCTTCGCCGGGAAGGCCCCGCCGGGCGCCGCTGTCGCAGCCTCGTTCGCGGGTGCACCGCTCGAGCATGCGGTCAGGGCGAGTGCTGCGACGGTCGCGATGACCAGTCCGATGCGCGTGAGTTTCATGAGGATAGCCTAACCTCAGCCAGCGCTTGCGGACACAGCTTAGGTATGGCTAACCTAAAAACATCGCCACCGCTGCGCCGGTCGGGCGTCCCCCACTTCCGGCGTCCACGCTCCGCGTACCATCCGCCCGCCTCGCGACGGCGCCATTCGGCGCGCCTCGACGCGGCGACGACCAGAGGAACACCACAGGAATGACGCACGCCGCGCGCTCCGCTCTCCCGCCCATCGGCCGGAGATCGATCCCATCAGCCCACCATCGGCCCCACGACGGCAGACCCCTCGGACGCCGGGCGTCCGGTCTCGTCCTCGCAGCCGCCCTCGCCTTCGGAGCGGTGACCGCTGCCGGGCTCGGCGCCGGCAGCACGCCGGCGAACGCGGCCGGGTCCAACGCGGCCGAGTCCACAGACATCGCGACCCCCATCACCAACGCGACCTTCGAGTGGGGCGTCAACGACCAGCACCAGCTCGGCTCGCAGTTCGGCGGATGCGACTACTTCTCCGCCGGCCTCTCCGACGGCAGCGCCGGCCAGTACCGCACACAACAGGGCAACGTCCAGATCATCAAACGTGCGGCCGACGGGTCCGTCCAGGCCGTCGGGCTCGCGAACCGCTGCACCCCGGCATCGTCCGGCAGTCTCGACAACGGGCAGCACCTGCTCTTCACCAAGGGCACCGGATCGACCGATGCCGCGTCCGGCGCGACCACGATCTCCTGGACCGGCGTCGCCACCGTCAACTCCTACGGCGGCCTCGTGCCGTGGAGCATCACCGACCCGAAGCTCACCGTCGCGGCCGACGGCACCGGGCACCTGACGGCGACCGTCGGCGGTTGGGCGTCCTCGATGGACGACCCGAACACGAAGAACCCGTTGCCGCCGACACCCGACGTGACGCTCGCCGATTTCAGCGAGGTGCAGGTGAGCGCCGCCGGCATCACGGCGACGCCGCTCTTCGCCGGGATCGACTACTTCCCGCTGGTCGACGGTGTGCGTTCGACCGTCTCCGCCATCTCCGATCAGGTCAAGATCCAGCGCCCCGGCTGGGGTTCGTGGCCGCAGAGCTTCGTCGACTTCCAGTACCGCACAGGCCTGTCGACGTACTGGCACACCTCCGGCCTGAGCGCCGACGCGAAGAAGCCGCCACTGCCCGTGACGTTCGCGTTCGATCAGGACGCGCCGAGCACGGCACCCGTCATCGTCCGTCCGCCCGCCGACGTCACCGTGAGCGAGGGCGCGACGGCCACGTTCCAGACCGAGCAGGCCGGCTCCCCCGCGCCCACACTGCAGTGGCAGACGAAGCGCGGCGACGCGGCCTGGACCGATGTCGCCGGTGCGACCGCCACAACGCTCACGATGCCATCGGTCGCGTTCACAGACGACGGCCTGCGCGTGCGCGCGGTCAGTTCGAACAGCATCGCATCGACGCCGTCCGCCGCCGCGACCCTCACGGTCCACCAGGCCGCCGGCATCCAGATCCTGAAGCAGCCGCAGTCGGTCACGGCGAAGGCCGGCGCGATCGTCCGCCTGAGCGTCACCGTCGCAGGGTCGTCCCCGCAGTACCAGTGGCAGCGCAGCACCGACAGCGGCACGACCTGGGCCAACTGGGGTACGGCCACGGCGACGAGCGGCCTCATCCCGACCGCGTCGGTCGGCAACAACGGCGACCAGTACCGCGTCCTCGTGTCGAATGGCGTCTCGGACCCGGTCACCTCCGACGTCGCGACCATCACCATCACGACCCAGGCGGCGACCATCACGGAGAACCAGGTCGATGCGATCGGTTTTGTGGGCGGCAAGGTCATCTTCCGGGCCTACGGGTCAGGTGCGCCCGACCCCACCTGGGAGTGGCAGCGCAGCACCGACGGCGGCGCGAGCTGGAAGACGTGGTCCGCCAATGCGAGCTCGCTCATCTACGTCGAGCACCTCACGGCAGACATGAACGGCAACCTGTTCCGCGCCGTCGCCGCGAACGGAGCCGGCCCTGACGCTGTCTCCGCACCCACGAGGCTCACCGTGCTCCCGGAGACCGAGCGGACCGTCGCCTTTAGCCCGTCGGCGGAGATCGATCCGGCCGGCCGGACCGTGCTCGCACTGAGCGGCGCGGGATTCCGCGTGCCGGACAGCTACGCCTCGTTCCTGCGGGTCGGCATCGTCGAGGCGTCCGTGTGGGGCGACGGGTCGAAGCCGGACAAGGACATGTTCGTCGGCGACAGCGGCTCGGTGTTCGCGTCGACGCTCAAGCGCGACGACGGTGCGTTCGCGCGGACGCTCGTGATCGCCGCGGGCCAGCTCGACCCCGCAAAGCGGTACGTCCTCGCCTCGTTCAGCGCCGCAGCAGGTGACGGTTCGCTCACGAACGCGGTCCCCATCGTGCTGCGCGGCCAGGACGTCCAGTCGAGCGCCGCACCGAAGACGCTCGACGATCCGAAGAGCGGCAAGCTCGCGGCATCGGACCTCGGTCTTGTGGACGTCAAGCGCGGCGCCCAGCTCACAGTGAAGCATCTTGAGCCCAATTCGTGGTTCTTCGCGACGGCGCACTCGGAGGCGACGCCGCTCGGGTGGCACCGGACCGACGCCGACGGGTCGTTCACCGTGATCGTCCCTGAATCGCTCGACGTCGCGACGCACTCCTTGGTCGTGCAGAACACCGCCGGCGTGTTCCGTGCATGGCAGTCGTTCGGGGTGCTCGCTGCGGACCTGCCGCCCGTCGACCCGCCGGTCGACCCGCCTGTTGTGGTGCCGCCCGTTGTGGATCCGCCGACCACGGCGAAGCCGACGCCTGGCGCGGTCGACGCCGGATCGTCCTCCGGCCCGGGTTCGCACTCGGGCGGAAGCCTCAGCAGCACCGGATTCGCGGGTGCCCTCCCGCTCCTGATCGCCGCCGTCGCCCTGCTCCTCGGCGCCGGCATCCTGGCGATCGTCCGCCTTCGCCGCTCCCGCCGCTAGCCGCCCTTCTTCAGCCCGCGAAGGGTCGCAAACGGTCAGTCCAGGCCGGTCCTGACCAGCCGTTTGCGACCCCTCGCGGGCCGAGATGAGATGTCGATGACAACGATCGCCCCAGACACGATCGGAGTGGAAATGCAGAACTGCACTGAGCAGGAACGACAGCGTCGACGGGAGCGCGAACCTGGGAGGGGACGGCGCTCGAGGAGGGGCGGCCGACGGCGGCGGACGGTGCTCGCGCTGCTGGTCGCCGGTGCGCTCCTCACGGCGAATGCGCCGGCGGCCATCGCCGGCACCGCCAGAGGGACGGACACCGACCGGCAACACCTCGATGCGGTCACGTTGGAATGGGGCGTCAACCCGCTCTATCAGGCCGCTTCGGATGCGTCCGGTGCCAGTTGCAACTTCTTCAGCGCGGGGACCGACGAGGCGTACAGCGCAGAGTCCGGCCCCGTGATGATCCTCAAACGCGATGCGGACGGCACGGCGGTCGAGGTCACGGAGTCCTCGAAATGCCTTCCGGCCGAAGGACTCTCCCTCAATCAGCGAATTCTCTTCACCGCTGGCCACGGGTCCTTCTCGCCAGCGACCGGCTCCGGTGAAATCGCCTGGAACGGTGGATTCCGGGCGAACGCTTACGGCGGGCTCGCACCCTGGTGGGTCGAGAACGTGCGCCTCAGCATCGTGGACGGGACCGGCACCCTGCGCGGCACGGTGAGCGGCCCCGACGTGCATCCGGGCGGAGACGGTGGCGTGATCAGTGCGGATGATGTTGTGCTGGCGACGTTCTCGGGCGCGCGGGTGACCGATGCCGGCCTGGACCTCTCGCCGGACTTCCGAGGCGTCGACTACCACGCCATCGGCGCCGACGGCTCGCGGGAGCAGGCGTCGGCCATCGGCGACGAGGTGAAACGCGCCGATCCCGACTGGGGTTCGTGGCCCGAGTCCTTCGTCGATCTCCAGTACCGCACCGGTCTGTCGACCTATTGGCACTCGAGCGGCGGCGGGGCGGACGCGGAGAAGGCTCCACTCGATGTCCGTATCGCCTTCTCCGGCACAAAACCGACGTTCGACGCGCCATCGCTCATCAGCGGCCCCGAACGGTTCGACGGCATCATCGGTCGTCCGGCGAGCTTCGAGGCGGTGTTCGCGGGGGCGGACCCGATGCGCTACCAGTGGCAGATGAAACGCACGGGCGCCGTGTGGACGGATATCGACGGCGCCACAGCATCGACCCTCACGATCACCGCGCTGCGGGCAGAGGACAATCGCGCGTACGTGCGGGTCACCGCAGCCAATCCGCACGGCTCAGTCACCTCGCCTCAGGCGTACGTGACGGCGATCCCCCACGTGCAGGTGGAAGCGGTCCTCGATCCGACCGACACCGCGGCCATCGCCGGGAGCCCGGCTGAACTGACCTTCAGGTTCGTGGGCGCCCCCGCGCCGAGCCACACCCTCGAGATCAGCCGGGACGATGGCCGCACCTGGCTCGCCTGGGCGGGTTCGTCCGTGTCGACGCAGACGATCGCGCCGAAGAATCAGGTCGCGGTGACGCCCGTCCTCACCGATGCCGACGACGGCGCCCTCCTGCGAGGGAGAGCGGCGAACGCGGACGAGAGCGCAACGACCGCGGCCGTCCGGCTGCGCGTCGCGCCGAATCTCGGGCGGCCGCAGGTCGCCGTCTCGCCGGGTGCTCCGCTCGACCCGACGGTCGACAACACGGTGTGGGTGAGTTCGGCGAATCTCGTCGTACCGTCCGACTGGACGGGATCGCTCGTCCTCGCCGTCTTCGAACGCGGCGTGTGGGAACCGGGCCGGCCAGGGACATCGGACTGGGTCGCGGTGAACGCCGCACAGGCGAAGGGCACGATCCCGGCGCAGCAGATCCGCGCCCGCGGCGGCTTCGTCGCGCCCAAGGCGATCGTCATCCCGGCCGGGACACTGGATCCCAAGAAGGAGTACATCGTCGCGGCGTTCGCGCAGCAGCCGATCGGCGTGTTCACCGATCGGATCCTCGATGCTGCGGCTCCGTTGCCGCTCAAGCAGCAGGGTGGCGGGTCCGACGGTGGCGGCTCCGACGGTGGTGGCTCCGACGGTGGACCGGGCGGAAACGGGTCCGGTGGCGGTTCCGACGGCGGCTCCGATTCCACCAGCGCTGCTGCATCATCCGGGGGTGTCAACCAGTCACTCAGCGCTACCGGTTTCGGAGCTGCGTTCCCGACGATTGCGGTGGCATCGCTCCTGCTCCTCGGCTTCGGCGCCCTCCTCGCCGCGCGTTTCCGTCGCCCGGCCAGCCCCACCAGCCCGCGAACTGTCACTCGTGGCTGATTAGCCTCCCTCCAGAACGACCACTGCTGTCAGCTCGCGAGCTGTCACCAGTGGTCGTTCTGGCGCCGCGAGACCAGCCACGACTGACAGCTCGCGGGCCGGCGGTGAGGTCAGGCTGCGGGGGTCGCGGCTACCAGGGCTTCCAGGGCCGCGAGCGCACGCAGACGCCAGGACTCGTCGGTCACCAGACCCGCCGCATCAATCACCGAGCGGTCGACCGGTGCCGCGATGCACGCATCAGGAACCAAGCTGGCTCCCGTGTATTCGAGCACAACACGGAGACCGTCGTACGTCGCCCGAGCACCCGCCGGATTCGTCGACGGGTTGATCCATCCGGTCGGCTTGTCCGTGATCTCGACGCCGCCGATCGTCCATTCGAGGAGGTTCTTGAGCGCCCCAGACATCATCCCGCCGTACTCTGGCGTGCTGAACAGGATCGCGTCGGCGGTCGCGATGGCGGCCCGCAGGCGCACGACGGCTTCCGGCAGCGGTTCCCGGTCGAGATCCGGATTGAACAGCGGCAGAGCCCCGATCCCCTGGAACACAACACCGGTCACTCCCGCCGGCGCGATCGCCGCCACCGTTTCGAGCACCGCTTCGTTCACGGACCCCCGTCGAACGCTCCCGCTGACGAGCAACACACCGATCTCACCGTTCATCCTCCGACCCTAGCCGTCCACTCCCGACTCCCTCTGCCGAGGTGTCACAAACTGCGGGTCGAGCGCGTCAGCACCCGCAGTTTGCGACCCCTCGGCAGAGGTGGAGGGGACGTCACGGCTCAAGACGAGCGACGCTCGTTCGCCAGCGTTTGCCGAGGCCTCGGGCGAAGCGGTCGCCGGGGCTGCCGAACGGATCGTCCGTCACGAGGTACGTCCACGTCGAAGACGGACGTCTGAGCCCGAGGTCGTCAAGAGTGCCGCCGATGGACGAAGCGTCAATTGAAGCGACGAACGATGCGGCCCGTTCCATCGAGACGTCCAGGAACCCGTTGAACTGTCGAAGCGCGATCTTGTGGAACTCCTCCACCGGCCGATCTCCGCCCAGTGCCCGCAGGTGAATGCCGTCACGCACTTCTGCGAGAACCGCGAGATGCTCTCGCCATCGGTCATCGAGCGTGTAGAGAACAACTCCCCGCACGAGCTCGGCGACCGACTTGCGCCCACCCGCTGCTTCGAGACGGGCAATGTGCTCCGGGATCAACAGCCGCAGCTCATCAACCGCACCGTTCAGAGTCGCAACTTCCTCCCGTCGCGCCAGGACGGTTTCCCGCTGAGCGGCGATCGCCCGCGCGTACTCCCATGTCGACCGATGACGGTCACGACGGAGCGCGTCCGCGATCGATTGTGCTTCGTCCACGATCTGCCGACGTACGGGCATCGCCATCGAAGTCCCGTGCCGGTCGATGCGCGTCGCAATGTGAACGGGGACCGTTGTTTCGACGAGCTCGTCGTCAAGCGCCGCAAACGATACCGTACCGCCGGGATCGCCCTGCCTCCCTGCCCGTCCACGCAATTGCGCATCGAGTCGTTTCGACGGGAACCTGCTGGTGAGCACCACGAGCAGACCACCAACACCGACGACCTCGTCACGGCCACTCTCGTCTGCTCCGCCGAGCCTGATGTCGGTGCCTCTGCCAGACATCTGAGTGGAGATCGTCACCGCGCCGAGTTCCCCGGCGCTCGCGATGATCGCTGCTTCGTCCGCATCGTTCTTCGCGTTCAAGACCCGGGGCGTCATCCCCTCCGACTCGAGCAGAGCCGCAAGCTCTTCCGATTCCGCGACGCTCTGGGTGCCGACGAGGATCGGGCGGCGTGTGGTGTGCACCGACACGATCAGACGGACGACGTCCGCGTACTTCTCATCCTGCGTCACGAGCACCCGCAGTGGTTCGTCCGTCCGGATGTCGGGGACGTGCCTCTGCACCCGCCCGGTCGACAGGCGGAAGAATTCGAGCAGCTCCTCGGCCACTTCGCCGACAGTCCCGCTCATACCGGAGAGCGTCCGATACCGTAGCACCAAGTCGTGCACCGTCATTGTGTCGAGGACCACCCCTGCCGGACTGACCGGCAGTCCTTCCTTCGCCTCGATCGCTGCGTGCAGCCCGTCCGGCCATCGCTGGAGGGAAGCGATCCGTCCGCGAGACGCGTTGATCAGCACGATTGCGCCGTCCTGGACGAGATAGTCGACATCGCGATGCATCACCGCCCTGGCCTGTAGCGCGAGCGTCAGACGAGTGAGCGTTCCGACTCCGTCCTCCGTGTAGAGATCGATCCCGCCAAGGCGCCGCTCGAGGAGATCGAGTCCTGCATCCGTCAGAGTCGCGTTCGCTCGCTCAGCGTCGACCTCGAAATGCTCGTCGACGAGCAACTCGGCAACAAGAGCCGTGGCTGCGGCGAAGTCCTCCGGTGCTGCATCATCCGTGCCCGCCAACACGAGTGGCACCATCGCTTCATCGATGAGGACAGCGTCCGCTTCGTCCACGATCGCGACATCGAAAACCGGAGCCACCCGGTCCTCGTCGTTCACTGCGAACCGGTCCCGCAAGACGTCGAACCCCACCTCGCTCACTGCGGCGTAGACGACGTCGGACGTGTACGAGGCGCGACGGCTGTCGTGGCCGCTGCGCTGGCCGACCCAATCGACCTTCACGTCGAAGGCGGCGAACAGAGGCCTCATCCACGTGGCATCACGTTCTGCGAGGTAGTCGTTGACCGAAACGACGTGGACCCGTCGACCACTCGCGACCTGGCCGATGGCGGCAATCGCGCCGACGAGCGTCTTCCCCTCGCCGGTGTCGAGTTCGACGGCGTGGCCTGAGATCAGTGCGCAGCAGGCTAGCAACTGTTCATCGAATGGCCGAAGGCCAACGGTTCGCGATGAGAATTCCCGCGCGATGGCGAGGAATACAGCCATGTCGTCGGGGACGATCACCCCGTCAGGCGCAGGGATGACTCGACCAGCGTTTTCGCGCAGTTCTTCGTCGGGGCACGCTGCGAAGTGCGCGCCCAGTTGACCGGCACAACGGACGATCTGCTCGAATCGCCGAAACGACACGGCACCCGGGAGCCCCAGCACGTTGGTCAACCACGCAGGCAGACGCAGCTTCACCTCATTCTCCTGCGGAGTCCCATTCTCCGACCCTATCCCGCGAGGGGTCGCATCCGGCCAGTCCGGATGCGCCGAGACGAGCAGTTTCCGACCACTCGCGGGAGGAGAAGGAGGAGTCCTAGTGGGCGGCGATGGGGGCCGGGGCGCCGGGCTGAGCCGCCGGCGGCTTGATGAAGAATGCCGCTACGATCGCGAGCATCGAGATGGCAGCACCCCAGGTGAACGCCGAGTGGATACCACCGGCGACCGCAGCCGTCTGCGCAGACCCCGACGCGACCAGGTTTGCCGTCTGCGACGTCATGATCGTGATGAACAGGGCCGTCCCCGCCGCACCGGCGAGCTGCTGCACCGTGCCGACGATCGCGCTGCCGTGCGAATACAGGTCGGGACGGACCGATCCGAGACCGGCTGTGAACAGCGGCGTGAACGTCAACCCGAGGCCGATGCTCAAGAAGATGTGCACCCCGAGGACCGCGATGAACGGCGTCGACGCCGTGAGCAGCGTCATCGTCCAGAACGCGGCACTGATGATCACCGCACCCGGCACGAGCAGCACCCGCGGCCCACGACGGTCGTAGATCCGACCGACGAACGGCGCGAGCAATCCCATGAGCAGACCGCCGGGCAGCAGCATCAGACCGGTCGCCAACGGGTCGAACCCGAGGACCGTCTGCACGTAGATCGGCAGCAGGATGAGTGTGCCGAAGAGCGTCATCATGCTGAGGGACAGCATCGCGATCGACACTGTGAACGTCTTCGACAGGAACGTGCGCAGATCCAGCAGCGCACGATCGAACTTCTGCAGGTTCAGCTGACGGAGGATGAAGACCGCCAATGCCACAACACCGATCGACAGAGCGATGACGGAGGGCAGGATGCCGGTGTGCGCGGACTCGCCGAGGCTGCTCAGCCCGTACACGAGACCACCGAACGCGAACGCGGACAGCACGACGGACAGCACGTCGATCGGGATCTTCCGCGGCGTGGTGACATTCTGGATCTTGAACGCGCCGAGCACGAGTGCCGCGACGGCGATGGGCAGGACGAGCCAGAACATCCACCGCCATTCGAGGACGCTCAGGATGAGGCCGGAGATCGTCGGGCCGATCGCCGGAGCCACCGACATCACGATCGACACGTTGCCCATGACCTTGCCGCGAGAGGCGATCGGAACGAGCGTCAGGATCGTCGTCATCAGCAACGGCATCATGATCGCGGTGCCGCCGGCCTGCACCACCCGGCCGACCAGGAGGATCGTGAACCCTGGAGCGGACGCGGAGATGAGCGTCCCCGCGCTGAAGAGCCCCATCGCGGTCAGGAAGACCGGACGCGTGTTGAAACGCTGCAGGAGGAAGCCGGAGATCGGGATGACGACGGCCATCGTCAGCAGGAACGCGGTCGTGAGCCACTGGGCTGCACTCGCGGTGATGGACAGGTCGTGCATCAGGCGGGGCAGCGCGACGCCCATAATCGTCTCGTTGAGGATGACCACGAAGGTGGACGTCAGCAGCAGCGCGATGACGAGGGTGTTGCGGGAGGAGTGGTCTGGAGCGACTTCTGCGACGGGTGCTGTCGCATCGCCCGTCGCGAGCTCGGGTGTTGCGGTGCGTTCTGCCATGCGTGTTCCTGTCGCTCTGGATGCTTGCTGGATGTTGGATGCGAGATGCACGGACCGCGGCGATGGGATCGTGTGCGAGATCGATTCCGGTCGGCGGCGCGACTGCTTCGAAGTGCCGAGACGGCGGACGTCACGACCGTGACGTGCAGCATCGCCAACCAGGGAACTCAACCCTACTACAACGGAACGTCAGCGTTCCATTACTGATTTGTGAACATCCAGAGAAGTCTGCTCTCCGCCCGTTCTGGAAGGGTGACTATGCTTGCCGCATGAGCAACGACATCCTGGAGCACCCGGTCGGGACGCGTTCCCGCACCCGGAGCGCCATCCTCGAGGCCGCCGCGCGCTCACTCTCCCACGACTGGGCGGCGACGATGCCAGAGATCGCCGAAGCGGCAGGTGTCGGTCGGACCACCCTGCACCGCTACTTCCCCGACCGCGAGACGCTCATCCACGCCACCACGACCGACTCGCTCGAAATCGTGCAGACCGCGATGAACGAAGCCGGGCTCGACGAAGGCTCCCCGCTCGAGGCGATGCGCCGCGCGGTCTCCGCGATGGTGTCGGTCGGCGATCGACTGCT
Source organism: Plantibacter sp. Mn2098 (assembly GCF_049319745.1). NCBI lineage: Bacteria > Bacillati > Actinomycetota > Actinomycetes > Micrococcales > Microbacteriaceae > Plantibacter > Plantibacter sp. Mn2098. Next base: position 159,432 of record NZ_JBMOUH010000006.1, read on the forward strand.
CTACCTCTTCGGCGACCCGCGCGTGCTCGCCAACTACAGCGAGACCGGCTCCTGGATACCGGCGGAGGAGGACCCGCTCCTGCATCTGATCGAACGCGGTCAGGCCGACGGCATCTTCGATCCCGAGCTCACCGCATGCTGGATCCAGCACTCACTCTGGGCGCTCGTCGGGCGCGCGTGCGCCGACGCGGCGGAGGGACTGCTCCCGAGGCACGGCGTCGCAACCCTCGTCATCCGAACCCTCGAAAACGGCATCCGCTGCCACAGCTGACCCCATTTTCACCCCCGCCACCTCAGCCACCCCAGCCCTCAGCCCCGGCTCAGCCCGCGAACTGTCAGTTGTGGCTGATTCCAGCCCTGCCAATCCAGCCACCACTGCCAGCTCGCGGACGGAGGCGAGCAGGCAGGCAGATCAGGCAGGCCGGTCAGAAGTCGAAGTCGAAACCGGTGACGTCTGCGCCGAAGTCGAACCCGGGATCGCCGATGCCGGGGTCCGAAGCGGATCCGTGGTCTCCACCCGTCATGCCGTCGTGACCGCCGGCCGTGCCGTCGTGATCCGTCTCGCCGTCGGAGCCCCCGTCGTCGCCCGCCATAAAACCGGAGGCGGGGTGCGATGCGATGACATATCCGGCGAGGACGACGAACATCGCGCCGCCGAGGACGGCAGCAGCCGGCACGCCGAACCCGTAGCCGAACAGCCGCTTGAGCGCACCAGGTTCCGTCGCCTCGGCATCGGTCGCCGCCGTCGCGAGCGACTCCGGCCGAGCGTCCGGCGGGCGGACGGCCGGCTTTCCGGCCAGCTCTGCAGCATCGGCGTGTTCGGTGAATCGATCGAAGAGGATCGCGAGCTGCTCAGGCGTCAACCGCTCGAACGCCTCGACGTGCGCCTGCTGGATCGTGTCGGTCGGCGCCGTTCGGAGAAGCCGCTCGTACCGCTCCACGGCGAGCTCGTCGGCCGACCTGGGCGAGGCGGGCGGCGGCGTGAGGTTCCGTCCGAGCAGGCGGTCGAGGAATCCCATGGGATGCTCCATTCTCCGTGTTGCGAGTCGACGCCGAACGCATAACCGGTTCGACTGGTGACGATACTTGCAGCGAAATCGTAACCTGTCAAGGTGGTGATTTCCGATGAAGGAGCCCGCGTCACCGACTAGAGTGGTGACATGGAACACGCCTTCCCCTGCGGCAACACCTCTCTCGACTTCGTCGGCACCCTCCGCGCGCGTCGCAACCAGGAGCCCACCGAGATGCTCGGCAGCGCAGACAGCCTCGACGCCTGGTTCCGCGAGTCGGGCGTGAGCGACACCGCCCCGGGAGCATCCACAGCGGATCTCGATGCCGCACTCACCCTGCGCGAGGCGATCTACACGCTCGTCGCGGGTCGGATCGCCGGTGACGACTATCAGGATGACCCTCTCTCGATCATCAACGAGGCCGCGGCGCTGCCCTCCCCCGTCACGCACCTCGATCACCACGGCAAGCACACCCAGGCGACTCCGGCCCAGGCCCTGTCCGCCGTCGCACGGGACGCGATCGACATCCTGAGCAGGCCGGCCTCCGACGTCCTCAAGGAATGCGGCCGCCCGGAGTGCACCCAGGTCTACCTCGATCTGTCCCGCGGAAGCCGCCGGGAGTGGTGCGCCATGGAGACCTGCGGCAACAAGATGAAGGCCGCGGCGTACCGGGCCCGCAAGCGCGCGGCCTGAGCAGCAGCGGCGGATCCAACCGACTGGACGTCACCGGCCGACCGTCACCGACCGATCGTCACCGACCGATCGTCGACGCCCTCCTGATGAGCGGCGCCCGCAACACCGGCGGCCGCTCCGCGACGCGTCCCTCGATCTGCGCGAGCAGCGCGAGCGCACCGGACCGGCCGAGCGCCTCGCCCGGCAGTTCGACGGTCGTGAGCGGCGGGTCGCTGATGGTCGAGTACGGAAGGTTGTCGAAGCCGGTGACCGCCAGATCCTCCGGGATGCGCAGCCTGAGCGAACGGGCCGCGGCGAGGACGCCGTACGCGTGCGTATCGGTCGCACACACAACAGCCGTCACGCCGAGCGCACTCCACGACGGCCACACGTCGAGGAACGCAGCCGACGCAGCTTCCAGGTCGATGATGCTCGCCGCGACATCCGCCGCGTGGACCGCGATCCCATACCCGGCCGCCGCATCCTCGACCATCCGCTCCCGCAGGATGAAGGTCTCGGTGGCGGTCCGTCCGGCGAGATAGCCGAGGGTTCGATGCCCGAGTTCGTGCAGGTGTGCGACGAGGTCGCGCACGCCGGCCTCGAGATCGAAGTTCACGGCCGGCGGCGCCGCATCGTGACCGGGGGCGTCGAGCAGCACGAGCGCGGTCTGCAAGCGCATCTCCTGCAGGAACGTCTCGCTCGGCGCCTCGACCAGCAGTCCGGCCGGACGCAGCGCGGAGAGCTGCCCGAGTCCTGCCGCGGTGGGCACACGCCCCTCCCCCGTGACCGACACGAGCAGTTGATACGGGGTGCCGAGTTCGGCGCGGATGCCCGAGATCACGCTCCCGAAGAACGGGTTCGACGCGTCGGGGGTCACCAGGACGACGATGTTGCTCGTCCCGGTCGCGAGGGACTGCGCCGCATGGTCGGCGACGTAGCCGAGCGCATCGATCGCTGCCCTGACGCGCTCGACGTTGCGGACGGACACGCGGCCCTCGTGCTTGCCGTTGGCGACGAGCGACACGGTTGCGACCGATGTCCCGGCTCGCGCTGCGACCATCGCGGCGGTCACGCGCTTGCCGGTCGGGTGTCCCACCGTCTTGTCAGCCATCTGTCGATCGTATCGATCCCCCATCGTGAGTGCGCAATTCCGGAACTCTGCGACGGGAATGCGCATGGCGCGCCCGGAAAGCGCTTCATCGGCGCGATCGGGCGCAACAGTTCCGGAATTGCGAACAGGACGGCACGTGGATTTGACACGTAAAGCGCTTGACGTATAGTTGCCGGAGCGCGTAAAGCGCTTGACGTAGGCGGATCAGATCCCTGCTGATGCTCGGTTCGACCACCCCAACGATGTGGAGCTGTATGACCAAGAAGATCATTCTCGACTGCGACCCAGGGCACGATGACGCCATCGCGATCCTCCTGGCCCACGGGAATCCCGAGATCGAACTCCTCGCCGTGACCACGGTCGTCGGCAACCAGACCCTGCCGAAGGTGACGCGCAACGCCCTCGCCGTCGCCCGCATCGCCGGCATCACCGGTGTCCCGTTCGCGGCCGGCGCCGACCGCCCGCTCGTCCGGCCGCTGGAGAACGCACCAGAGATCCACGGCGACTCCGGTATGGACGGCCCCGTCCTCCCCGAGCCGTCGATCGAGCTCGACGAGCGTCACGCCGTCGACCTCATCATCGACCTGATCATGTCGCACGAGCCGGGCGAGATCACCCTCGTCCCCACGGGAGGCCTCACCAACATCGCGTTGGCCGCCCGCAAGGAGCCGCGCATCGTCGAACGGGTCAAGGAAGTCGTCCTCATGGGCGGCGGCTACCACGTCGGCAACTGGTCCGCCGTGGCCGAGTTCAACATCAAGATCGACCCTGAGGCCGCGCACATCGTCTTCAACGAGTCGTGGCCGGTCGTGATGGTCGGCCTCGACCTCACCCACCAGGCCCTCGCGACGCCTGCAGTCGTCGAGCAGATCGCCGCCGTCGGCACGAAGCCGGCGCAGTTCGTCGTCGAGCTCGTCGACTTCTTCCGCGCCGCGTACAAGGACGCTCAGGGCTTCGACGCTCCCCCGGTGCACGACCCCTGCGCCGTCGCGTACGTCATCGACCCGACCATCGTGCAGACCGTCAAGGTGCCGATCGACATCGAACTCACCGGAACCCTCACCCTTGGGATGACGGTAGCGGACTTCCGCGCACCGGCCCCGGACGACTGCACCACCTGGGCGGCGACGACCCTCGACGCCGACCGTTTCTGGAACCTCGTGACCGACGCCCTCCGCAACATCGGGGAGGTGGAACTGTGAGCGACCTCGCCCAGAAGCCTGCGGTCCGCGTCGGCGCACTGATGACCGCGCTGCTCGCAGCGTGCGTCGCCTTCCAGCTCAACGCGAGCATGCTGAGCCCTGCCCTCGTGAGCATGGCCCACGAGCTCGGCACCGACGATGCCACGATCGGTCTCTCGCAGACCATGTTCTTCACCACCGCCGCGCTGTTCTCGGTCTTCCTCCCACGCCTCAGCGACATCGCCGGCCGCAAGCGGATCCTGACCTGGATGCTCGTCGTGATGCTCGTCGGCACCGTCGTCGCGGCTCTCGCCGTGAACGTCGAGATGCTCTTCATCGGCCGCATCATCCAGGGCGTCTCCGGCCCGGTCGTCCCCATCGCGCTCCTGATGCTGCGCGCTGAGATCACCGATCCGAAGCGATACGGCGCGATGATGGGTCTCATCACGGCCGTCAACGGCGGCATCGCCGGCGTCGACGCCCTCGCAGGCGGTTGGCTCGTCACGAACCACGGCTTCCGTTCCGTGTTCTGGACGATGGCCGTCGTCGCGGCGATCGCGATCGTGTTCGTGGTCCTCTGGGCCGCGGACTCGCGCCCCTCGAAGGGCACGAAGATGGACTGGTGGGGCGTCCTACCGCTCGTCGTCTCCATCGCGGCACTGCTCACGGCGTTCAACGAGGCCGGCAAGCTGGCCGACGCGAACTGGCTGCTCGTCGGCGGCGCGATCGTCCTGGCACTCGTCGCGTTCGGCATCTTCTGGACGGTCGAGAACCGGGTCGCGGAACCGCTCGTCGCCACGAAGTACCTGCGCCAGCGCAGCACCTGGGCGCTCCTGCTGACGACGCTGCTCACGATGACCGGCATCTTCGCCGTCGTGAACGGCCTCGTCACGTCGATCGCCCAGAACGGCGACGCCGGATTCGGGATGGAGGCCGACCTCGCCTCGCTCGCCTTCCTGACGCCGTACGCGCTCGTCGGGTGGCTCGTCGGGCCGTTCGCCGGTCGCCTCGCCCCGACGTTCGGGTACCTGAACGTGCTCCGGATCGGCCTGATCGGCAGCATCGTCTCGACCGTCATCATGGCGCTCGTCGGTGTGCACTCGCTCCCCGTGCTGATCGCCGCGACCGTGCTCATCGGCGCGACCTACGCCGGCATCGGCAACATCATGCTGAACGGTCTGGGGATCGTGCTCTCGCCGAAGGACAACCCCGGGTTCCTCCCCGGATTGAACGCCGGTGCGTTCAACCTGGGCGCCGGCCTCAGCTTCGTGGTGCTGCCTGCTCTGCAGATCGTCGGTTCGCCGTCCGGAAGCAGTTCGACCTCCGGCTACACGAATGCCATGCTCTTGGGAGCGGGGATCACCGTCGTCGCCCTGGCGATCTCGTTCCTCATCCCGAAGCCGGTCAACGCCGAAGTCGGAAGCGAACCGGTCCTCGACCGGGCCGCGAAGTAACGACTCGCGCGGGAGACCGCGCACGGTCCGGGTCGGCAACCGCTGCGGTTGCCGACCCGGCCGCACGAGCATTCGGCGGTGGTCGTGCCGTCGATTCCGTCCGATACGGTTCTCGACGAATCGTCACGTCCAGCACGTTCCAGTAGTCCCCAACAGTACCGATGCAGCATCCCAGTCACCCATCCGGCCGACGTCCTCTCCAGCACAGCACCGACCGGAAGTCAGGAAAGGCCCCACCATGCAGAGTTCCCGGATTGTCGTCGTCGGCTCGCTGAACGCCGACCTCGTTGTGCACACCGCGCGCTTCCCGCAGCCGGGCGAGACGCTCCTGGGTTCCGAGCTGACCGTCGTCCCAGGCGGCAAGGGTGCGAATCAGGCGGTCGCGGCCGGTCGTCTGGGCGGATCGGTGTCGATGGTCGGCGCCGTCGGCGATGACCCGCACGGGCGTCTCCTGCTCGATTCGCTGCGCGACTCCGGAGTCGACGTCGATCACATCGACCGGCTCCACGGCGTCGCGACGGGCACGGCGGTCATCACCGTCGACGACGCGGGTGAGAACACGATCATCGTCTCCCCCGGTGCGAACGGGACGCTCGGCGTCGACGCTGCCGACTCGACGGTCGTCGATCGGGTGACGACGGTCCTCGACGGCGCGGGTGTGCTGTGCCTGTGCCTGGAGATCCCGATGGAGACCGTGCTCGCGTCGGCGAAGCTCGCCCGCGACGCCGGGGCGCTCGTCCTGCTGAACCTCTCCCCGTACGGGCCCGTGCCAGAGGAGCTGCTCGAATTGACCGACGTCCTGCTCGTGAACGAGCACGAGGCCGTTGATCTCGCCGGGACGACCGCACGTGCCGACGGGGGTGCCGCATCGGACGACGGCTCCGTCGACTGGGATGCGACGGCATCCGCGCTCGGCACCCTCGGTGTCGACCGGGTCGTCATCACGACCGGCGCGGCGGGGAGTGTCGTCGTCGACGGCGCCCGCCCGATCGTCGCCGTCCCGTCGCCCAAGGTCACCGCGGTCGACACGACCGGTTGCGGTGATGCATTTATGGGATCGCTCGCACTGCGTCTTGCGAACGGCGACGAACTCGTCGACGCCGCACGGTTCGCGTCGACGGTCGGCAGCTATGCCGCGACGGGAGCCGGCGCCCAGGCGTCCTACCCGACGCCGGCGCAGCTCGAATCGTTCCTCGCGGCGCGCTGAACCGGGCTTGGTCGGTTTGCCGGGAGTCTCCCAGGGAATGAGGCTGCGCTCGGGGAGAATGGGATCAGGCTCGGCCGATGCCAGTCGGATCACCTGCTCCGCAGCGGAACCGATCGGGTCGTGGCCGGCACTCCGGCAGACGATGCGAACGAACCACAGAACCACTCGAACTGACCGACCATTGAGGAGCGAGCGACGATGACCAGCCGCGCCGTCCTCTCCCATCCGCTTCGACTCGTCGTCACGCTCGCGATCGTGATGCTCCTCGCGCTCGGCGCCATCGGCCAGCGATGCGCGACCCTCCCAGCAGCATCGGCCACGGTTCCAGCGGCGTCGGCGACCCTCGCTTCGCAAGCGACGACGACAACAACAACGACCGTGCCCGTCGACGTCCAGCTGTCGCCGCCCGGCTGCGGCGTCCCGGACGACACACCGACGAACGGGCGCGACATCACCCTCGCCGGCCACGGCTGGGCCACAGCCGCTGCCCCGGACGGCGCGTCCCCGGTGCTGACCGCGACGACCTCCCCGAGCCCCGTCCTCGCAGCGTTCGGCCACGAACCCCTCACGCTCACGATCATCGCCCTCTGCATCTCGCGAACCTGATTCGGCCCGAACCGCGCCTCGGCGCGCTCGAAACGACCAATCAGACCTGCGACACGACGATCGACCCTGCCATTGCTGCAGACATCGCCGTGCCGTCTCGACACCCGCGAAAGCAGCACATCCATGACCAAGCAGCACCCCAAACGCCACGAGCAGGCCCAGAACACCGCACAACCGCGCACCACACACGCTCGCACCGCCAGAGCCGACGCGTCGCGATCGCGCGCCACCCGACAGGCGCAGGAAGCCCGTGCGCGCCGCACGAGGATCGTGTGGTGGTCGATCGGCGGCGCGGCGGCGCTCGCGATCGTGATGATCCTCGCCGGGCTCCCGTAGGGCGACGCGTCGCGCACCCCCGGCGACGCCATCGGGAATCCGGACCCGGCAACCGGCCAGCAGGACGCGGGCTCTCCCTCCTTCAACCTGGAACGCCGCGACCCGGACGACGTCACCGCGATCGGACGTGTCGACGCCCCGGTCGTGATGGTCGAATACGCCGACTACCGATGCCCGTTCTGCGGCGTCTTCGACCGCGACACCAAACCGGCCCTGGTCCGCGAATACGTCGATGCAGGCAAGCTGCGCATCGAATGGCGCGACCTGCCCGTGTTCGGTGAGCAGTCGATCGCAGCAGCCGTCGCCGCGAGGGCGGCCGGCCGCCAGGGCATGTTCTGGGAGTACCACACGGCGATGTTCGCGGCGGCGCCGGAGCGCGGCCACCCGGAACTGCCGCGCGAGCGCCTGCTCGAGTTCGCGCGGGAGATCGGCGTGCCGGACATCGCCCGGTTCACCGCGGACCTCGACGACCCAGCCCTCGCGAGTGCCGTCCAGACGGACTACGCGGAGGGCACGCGCATCGGCATCGCCAGCACGCCGATCTTCATCATCAACGACACCCCGGTCGCCGGCGCGCAACCGATCGACGTCTTCCGACAGACGATCGACGCCGCCATCGCCGTCGCCGAAGCGTCCGACGTATCGACCCGGCCGACTACGCCGGCCTCCCAGAAGGCGGAGTAGCGCGTGGGCGTCATCGACATCGGATACGCCGGAGCATTCCTCGGCGGCATCCTGACCCTGCTGAGCCCGTGCTCGGTCATGCTCCTGCCCGCGTTCTTCGCGTACGCGTTCTCCAGCCCGACGAAGCTCCTCGCCAGAACGGGACTGTTCACGGCCGGGCTCCTCGTCACACTCGTCCCGCTCGGGCTCCTCGCCGGGGTGCTCGGATCGCTCGTGACCGAGCACCGCACGATGATCGTGACCGTGGCAGCCGCCATCGTCATCGTGGTCGGACTGCTGCAGATCATCGGCGTCGACCTGCCGGGGCTCCGCCGCGGCGCCGGCGGGGAGGGCACCTCGGCGATCTCCGTCTTCGTCCTCGGCTCCGTCTGCGCGGTGGCCGGGGTGTGCGCAGGGCCGATCCTCGGCTCCGTGCTCACCGTCGCCGCCGTCGGCGGAAACCCGCTCTACGGCGGCATCATGCTCGCCGTGTTCGCGCTCGGGATGGCGTTGCCCCTCGGCGTGCTGTCGTTCGCCTGGAGCCGGTTCGACCTCGGCAGCCGGGCGTGGTTGCGCCCGCGACGATTCCGCATCGGCCGATGGGAGAACTCGGTGTGGATGGTCGTCTCGGGATCGCTGTCGATCGGCATCGGCGTGCTGCTCATCGCCACGCAGGGAACGGCATCGCTCGGCGGAGTCCTGACGATCAGCGCGCAGTACGAAGCGGAGACCTGGGCGTCGCGGGCATCGGCTTCCGTCTCGAACCTGTGGTTCGGCATCGGCGCGCTCGTCGTCCTCGGCGTCGCAGCGATCGTGTACGCGATGCGGTCGAGACGCAGGGCGGACGCGTCGGAGCGGATCCGGTGATCCAGGCGCGACGATGCCGACTGGGCGATCCAGGCGCTGCGATCACGGCCAGGAACCTCGACAAGGTCCGATCGGAGGTCAGCCGAGCGACGCGCGCCCGACCTTCCAGTAGCCGATGAACGTGATGTTCGACTTCGGAACGCCCTGCGAGACGAGATGGCGACGGGCGCCCGTGGCGAGGGCGCTCTCGCCGACGATGAAGCTGTACGCGTCCGCTGCGGGCGGCTTCGCCCGGCGCAACGTCTCCAGCGCGAGTTCTCCGGGCGCGCCCTCTCGGCCGTCGCGCGGCAGCCAGTGGACCTCGACGTCGTGGAGGTGCGGCGTCTGACGGATGTCCTCCGTCGTCGGCACCTCGAGCAGCACCTTCGCGCGCAGTTCCGGCGGCGACTGCTCCAGGATGCTGAGGATGGCGGGCACAGCGCTCTCGTCGCCGACGATGAGCTGGGAATTCGTGTCGGTCGGCGGCAGGTACTGGATGCCCTCCGGGAAGAGTCCGGCCTCGTCGCCCGGCTGTGCATGGGTGGCCCAGTAGGACGCAGGGCTGTCGTCGCCGTGGGCGACGAACTCGATGTCGACCTCGCCCAGCTCCGGCCGGTGCGCTCGGATCGTGTAGTTCCGGACGTGGGGCCTGACCGATGACGGCAGGAGGTAGAACTGGGCGATCCAGCCGTTGCCCGACGCGGTCGGCATTCTGAGCGACTGCTGGCCAGGGCGGGGGAAGAAGAGCCGGACGCACTGATCGAGGCCGAGGTAATCGAAATCCGCGATGTCCTCGGATGCGAGAGTGACGTTGACGAAGTGCGGTGTCAGGCGCGTGACGCGCACGACTCTCGTGCGCATCATCTTGCGCTGCTTCGAGATCTGGATCTTCAGACTGGACACACGTCTCCTCAGGCCACCTTCAGCAACACCCGCTGCTTAGGCAAGCCTAACCTCACTCACCCCGCTCGCGCACCCCTCCTCGCACGCCCCATCCACAATTCCGGAACAATTGCGCGATCTCGGCGATTCTGTCCGAAACCCGCGCGGAATCGGCGCGGAATGCGCTATCCGGCGAGCGAGTTCCGGAATTGCGAACAGGGCGAAGGGCGGGGTGACGCGGTATTTCGTTTTGTCGTAAAAACTTACTGACAAGTAAGTGATGTTCCCCTAGGCTAACCGCGGACGACGACGTCCAGCGGGAATCGCCGTCGATTCCTGCAATCCAGTTCAAAGGAGAACACCCACGTGACGAGACATCACGCAAGAACGGACGCTCCACCGGCCGTCATCGGCCGCGCAACCAATGCGACATCGAGGACGACCACCACGATCCGCGCCGCCGGCATCGGCGCGACCATCGCGGCCGTCCTCGCCGCAGGCACCGTCTTCGCCGCACCAGCGGCAGCCGCACCAGGCCCGGACTTCGGGCCGAACGTCATCATCTTCGACCCGAGCGACTCGGTCGAGCACATCAACCAGACTCTCGTCTCCATCTCGAACGAAGCGGAGTTCAGCCCCAACCGCCACGCCGTCTTCTTCAAGCCGGGCACCTACGGCAGTGCAGCCGGGCAGAACAACCCGGAGACCGCGACCGGCATCGTCAACGCCGAGCTGGGCTACTACACCTCGGTCGCCGGCCTCGGAGCGTCGCCGGAGGACGTGCGCCTGAACGGCGCCATCCACGTCGAACCCGTCCGCCAATGCGAAGACACACCGTGGGCCTGCCAGCAGCCCGGTTCCCTGACGCGCTTCTGGCGCTCCCTCAGCAACGTGACCATCAACCCCATCCAGCAGCCCGTCGGCGCCGATGCCCTCCGGCCGATCCCGAACGGTGTCGCACCGGCGCACACGCTGCGGTTCGCCGTATCGCAGGCGGCTCCGCTTCGCCGGGTGAACATCGAGGGCGACCTCTCCGTGTTCGGCCGATTCGGCGAGTACGCGAGCGGCGGCTACCTCGCAAACTCCCGCGTCAGCGGCACCGTCTCCACCGGATCGCAGCAGCAGTGGTTCACCCGCGACAGCGAGGTGGGCTCGTGGGACGGCGGCGTCTGGAACACGGTGTTCTCCGGTGTCGACGGCGCTCCCGCCACCGACTTCGCGCCGGGGAACAAGACGACGATCGATGAGACCCCGGTCACCCGCGAATCGCCGTACCTGTACCTCGACGGCGACGACTACAAGGTCTTCGTGCCGTCCGCCAAGACCAATACCTCCGGTGTGAACTGGGGCACGAGCACGTCCGACGGCGCGGCCATCGACATCGCCGACTTCTACATCGCACACGAGGGCGACTCGGCCGCGACCATCAACCAGGCACTCGCCTCCGGCAAGAACCTCCTGCTCACCCCCGGTGTCTACCGCCTCGCGGAGTCGATCAAGGTGACCCGCGCCGACACCGTCGTGCTCGGCCTCGGCTACGCATCGCTGACTCCGACCGCCGGCACCTCGGCGCTCGAGGTCGCGGACGTTCCGGGCGTCGTCGTCTCCGGCATCACCGTCGACGCCGGCACGACCGAGTCCGCAACGCTCGTGAAGATCGGTTCCGCAGCAGGCGCAGCCGGGGACGCGAGCAACCCGACGACCCTGAGCGATGTCTTCATCCGCATCGGCGGCGCGTGGGCCGGCAAGGCGAAGACGAGCATCGAGATCAACAGCGATGACGTCCTCCTCGACCACATCTGGGCCTGGCGCGCAGACCACGGCGATGCCGGCGCGTTCGGCTGGGATGTCAACACCGGTGCGCACGGCGTCGTCGTGAACGGCGATGACGTCACGGCGACCGGTCTGTTCGTCGAGCACTACCAAGAGAACCAGACCGTCTGGAACGGCGAGCGCGGACGCACGATCTTCTACCAGAGCGAGCTGCCGTACGACCCGCCGAGCCAGGACGCCTGGAACGACGGCACGCGCAACGGCTACGCCTCGTACCGGGTCGCCGACGACGTCCGCGTCCACAACGCGACCGGGCTCGGCAACTACTCGTTCTTCGAACGCGGCATCCCGATCCTCGCCGAGAGCGGCATCCAGGCGCCGAAGTCGCGCCAGGTGACGTTCACGTCGATGACGAGCGTGTTCCTCAACGGTTCGGGCGGCATCTCGCACATCATCAACGACGCCGGAGCAGGAGCGGTCGGGACCTTCGGATCCCCGCAGTTGGCTTCGTACCCACCGACCGACACGACCGCGCCGACGGTGACGATCACCCCGAACACCACGGCCGTCGACGGCTGGCACCCGGCGACGTCGCTCACCATCACGGCGACCGACGACTTCACTCCCCCGCCCGCGGTGGAGGCGAACGTCGACGGCGCCGGTTGGGTCGCCGTCACCGGGCCGATCGTCCTCACGGAGGGCGAGCACACTGTCCTCGCACGGGCGACCGATGACAGCGACAACGTCTCGGACGACGTCACCTGGACGGGACGGGTCGACATCACGGCGCCGGTCGTCACGGCAACCGTCGACGACACGGCCGGGACGGTCGCACTCGCGGCCACCGACACCGGTTCAGGCGTCGCGACACTCGAGTACGCGCTCGGCAGCGCCGTGGCGACGGGTGCGAGCACCTGGACCGCCTACAGCACGCCGGTCGCGGTCACACCAGGCGCACGGGTCGTGAGCTTCCGAGCGACCGATGCCGTCGGCAACGTCTCGCAGATCGGCTCCAGCCGCGTCGCTGCGACGACCGCACCGAGCATCTCGTTCGGCGGCGGCACACTCACGCCTGGTCAGCAGGTCTCGCTGACGGGCTCTGGCATCCCGGCCGGCGCCTACACGGTCGTGTTCCGCTCCGAGCCGGTGACGGTCGCTTCGACCTCCGTCGACGGGGCAGGCACGCTCGCCGTGACCTTCCGGGTTCCGACGGATGCGACGGCCGGTGCGCACCGCATCGAGCTGACCGCGGCCGACGGCACCGTCATCGCCTCGGCAGATGCGACCGTCGTCGCGGCGGCCGGGGCCGGCACGGGGTCCGGTCTGCTGTCGAGCACCGGCTTCGGAACGGGAGGGCCGTTCCTGGTCGCGTCGCTCCTGTTGCTGCTCGCGGGTGGTGCGCTGCTCATCGCGCGCCGTCGTGCCGCAGCGGCGAAGCTGCACGCGGACGGCTCCGTGACCGAGTAGTCGGGAGACATCCGACGGCGATGCCGACGCGCAGCCTGCGCGTCGGCATCGTCCGTTCAGCCCGACGATCCGGCCGGCTGTCTCAGCGAGGCGACCCAGGCAGGCGAGTCAGCCGACCGGCCTCGCTCACCCGGGCCTACACACCAGGCAACCTCTCATCACTCCGGTCGCTCCGCACCGGCCCCGACCGCGGCGATCCGCCAGCCGGCGGCCTGCGAGCGCTCCCGCCAGTACGCCGCATACACACCCCCCTCCGCCAGCAACGCGGTGTGACTGCCGCGTTCCGCGACGACCGATCCCTCCTCGCCCGGCCCGAGCACCACGATCTCGTCGGCGGTCCGGATGGTTGCGAGACGGTGGGCGATCACGATGATCGTCTTGTCCGCCCGCAACTCGTCGAGCGCCGTCTGCACGATCCGCTCGTTGTGCGGGTCGAGAGCTGCCGTCGCTTCGTCGAGGAGGAGGATCGGCGCGTCCTTGAGGATCGCCCTGGCGATCGACACCCGCTGCCGCTCACCGCCGGACAGCAGCCGTCCCCCCCTCGCCCACCGGCGCGTCCCAGCCCTCGGAGAGACGCGCGGCGATCTCGTCCACACCCGCATGCCGCGCCGCACGTCGCCACTGCGTCTCAGAAGCGTCCGGACGTCCGACCCGCACGCTCTCCTCCAGCGTCTGGTCGAACAGGTACACGTCCTGGAACACCATCGCGACCGCGTCCATGACCGTCTCCGTGGTGAGGTCCCTGATGTCGACTCCCCCGATGAGCACGGCGCCGGATCCGACGTCGGCGAACCGGGGCACCAGACTCAGCAGCGTCGATTTGCCCACGCCGGACGGGCCGACCAATGCGACGAGCGACCCCTGCTTCGCCGTGAACGACACCGAGCCGATCACCCGGTCGCCGCCCGGGTAGCCGAAACCGACGTCGCGGAACTCCACGTCGCCAGGTGCGACGGCGCCGGCGTCAGGAGCGTCGCCATCAGGAGCGGCGGCGTCGACCGCTGGGGCCGGCAGCGGCTGCTCCTCGAGCACCGCGGTGATGCGCGCCAGGTCCGCGCGCGCCATCCGGACGGCTCCCATCAGGTCGCCGACCTCCGCGAGCGGCCCGGTGAACCGTGCGGCGAGCACGAGCGAGGCGATGACCGTGGCCGGTTCCACCGCGGCGCCGAGGGCCAAAGACGCGCCGGTGATGATCACGACGGAGAACGCGAACTGCACGGTCAGTCCGACGAGGAGGGTGCCCGGGACGACGGTGCGGAGCATCGCCGCACGCGACCGTCCGTGCTCGGCGAGGCTCCGCTCGAGCGGCTCGTAGACGCGGCCGGTCCCCCCGAACGCGCGCAGCACGCGCATCGTCCTCGCGTACTCGACGACCCGTTCGCCGACTTCGGCTGACGCCGCATCGACCAGACGGTCACCGCGTTCGATCAGCCGACTCGACCACCAGAACGCGAGCGCGAGCAGGGGCGCCGTCAGCAGGGCGGCCACGCCGATGCGCCAGTCCAGGAAGAGCAGGCACACGACAACGGTCGCCGGGGTGACGATCCCCGTGACGAGCGGTGTGAGCAGGTGCGCGGGCAGCGAGCCGAGGTTCATCGTCCCGTTGGTCACGATGCGGGACAACCGGCCGATCCGCTCCGTCTGGAACCAGCCGAGCGGGAGGGTCGCGACATGGTCGCCGATGCGGTTCTGCAGTGTGCGCAGGAGCGCGAGGGCGACCCGGAAGCCGCGCATCGCCTGACCGTACGACGCGATGGAGGCCACGAGGACGGCGACCGCCATCACCCCGAGCCAGGCCCAGCCCTCGTCGAAGCGAGCGTCGAGCATCGCGGACAGGACGAGTACGAGGGCGGTGACGGCGAGGCCCTGCAACACGGCGGAGGCGAGGAGCCACCCCAGGTACACGCGGAGCTTCCGTCCCTCCACTGGGCCGAGGATGAGTGCGAGCTGGCGGATCATGCTGGGTTCCCATCGTGTGCAGGGGTCGTGGCGGAAACGGTGGCGGTGACGGACGATGCGGAGGCGGAGGATGCGGACGCCGGCGCAGCGCCGACGAGCGCCGGATCCGGCCCCGTCTGCGCCGCCCACAACCGGGCGTATTCTCCCTCCGCCACAAGCAGCGCTTCATGTCGTCCCTGTTCGACGATCCGTCCGTCGCGGAGCACCACGATGTGGTCCGCGCCCGTGATCGTGTGCAGCCGGTGGGCGACCACCAACACCGTCCGGCCGACGATCAACCGCGACAACGCACTCTGGATGGCGGCTTCCGACTGCGGATCGGCGAACGCCGTGGCCTCGTCGAGGACGAGGATCGGGGCGTTGTGCAGGATCGCCCGTGCGATGGAGATCCGTTGCAGCTCACCGCCGGAGAACCGCGCGTCCTCACCGACGACCGAGTCGTACCCGCGTGGCAAGGCCTCGACGCGCGTGTGGATCTGCGCGGCTTCGGCCGCAGCTCTGACCTCCGCATCGCTCGCGTCCTGGCGCCCGAGCCGGATGTTGTCCGCAACGCTGCCGGTCAGCAGTGCGACGTCCTGCAGGACGAATGAGACGTGACGGTAGAGCTCGTCGCCCGCGATTTCGCGAACGTCGACCCCGCCGATCGTGACGGCGCCGACGCTCGCATCCCAGAATCGTGGCAGGAGTTCGACGAGGGTCGACTTGCCTGCACCCGACGGGCCGACGACCGCCGTGACGGTACCTGGCGAACACTCGAGGTCGATGCCCTGGAGGACGTCCCGCTCCCCGTCGTAGGAGAACGAGACCCCGGCGAAGACGACGGTGTTGTCGGCTGGGACGCGCGGCGAGACCGGCTCGACGAGGGACGGCGTGTCCAGGAGGGCCTGGATGCGTCCAGCGGCCGCTGTCGCCTCGCGTTTCGCCGACGCGCCGAATCCGAGGGTCACGAGGACGCCGGGGATCATCACGGCGATCATCAGCTCGGTGACCGCCGCGACCGGCCCGACGACTCCCCCTGAGACGAGCCACAGGCATCCGGCGAGGCTCACGAGCAGCACGACCGGCGGCGTCACCGCGAGGGAGCCGAGCGCGTCGGTGCGCAGCATCGGCCCCACCCAGGCCGCATACGTCTGCCCGAACGTCTCCGCGGCCTCCCGATACGCACGATGCGCCCGGCGCCCGCCGCCGTAGGTCTTGACCACGGCGATCCCCGACACGAACTCGACGAGCGAACTGCTCACCGCGCCGAGCGCTGCGTTCATCTTCAGCATCTGCTCACCCATCCCCCTGGTCATGACCGCGTAGGCCACGACGTACACCGGGATCGTGACGACCGCGAGGATGGCGAGACGCCAGTCGACGGCGACGAGGTACGCGAGCGCACCGAGCGGGAGGACGACCGCTGCGACGGTCTCCACCCTGGCGTGTGCGACGAGGTAGTGGAGGTCGTGTACGTCGTTCTGCACGGTCTTCCGCAGTTGCCCGGACGTCCGCCCGGCGAACCAGCCGAGCGGGAGGGTGGAGAGGTGGGCCGCCATGCGGCGTGCGAGCGTCGCCTGGAGGATCGCGTCCGCCTGGTGTGTCATCGCGAGCGCCGCCCCCATCAGCATCGTGCGCCCGAGCAGGCCGCCGATGACGAGCCAGACCGTCGTCCACACACCGGCCGCGCCTGCGCCGGGGCCATCACCGGCGAGGAGCAGCCTGGTCAGTTCGGCGACCGCGATGAACGGGACGATGCCACACAGCGAGGCGAGAGCGGCGAGCACCATCGCAGCGGTGGTGACACCCCGCACCGGGCGGGTGAGGGTGGTGACGGGGTTCTGTGGTGTGGCCATCAGGTGCCTTTCAGAGCTGGTTCGGCGATGGATCGGGGCGAGTCGGTGGAGCTGGGCTGGAGCCGGAGCGGGGTGAATCAAGCCGGTCGGCGCGAGGGGGTCAGCGGGAACGGGTCAGCGCGAACAGGTCAGCGCGAACGGGTGAGGAGGAGGACCAGCAGGAAGACGCCGCCGACGCACACCGTGACGACGCCGACGGGCAACTGGGCCGGTGCGATCAGACGTTGCGCGACGACATCGGCCGCCCCGAGCACGACTGCGCCGCAGAGCCCGGCGGCAACCGGTCGGAAGCCGGGCGCGCCCGTGAGCAGCCGGGCGAGATGGGGTGCGACGAGCGCGACGAACGCGATGGGTCCGGCCGCAGACACGACCGCCGCCGTGAGGATGACACCGGCGAGCCCGATGCTCCACCGCACCCTGGTCGGTCTGATGCCGAGAGCGGTCGCGAGGTCGTCGCCGAGTTCGAGTGTGCGCGTCGGTCCTGCGCAGACGCCCACGAGAACGACTCCGGCGAGGATCGCGACGGCCGGTGCACCGAGGAGGTCCCAGCGCATGCCGGTCAGCGTGCCCATGCCCCACACGCTCGCCGCCTGCGCCACCTCGACCCGCGCGGTCAGGAGCAGCCAGGTGTTCACGGAGGTCAGCATCCCTGCGACGGCGACTCCGGTGAGGATGAGGCGCAGCCCGGAGCCACGCCGGCCGGCCGCGAGCGCGAACACGATGATCGCGGCTGCCACCCCGCCCACGAGCGCTCCGAGCGTCGTCGCGGTCCGACCGGCCCCGAAGACGAGCATCGCCACGAGCGCGCCCGTGTAGGACCCGGCACCCAGACCGATCACGTCGGGGCTGCCGAGCGGATTGCGGGTGATCGATTGGAAGACCGACCCGCTGACACCGAGCGCCGCACCGAACAGGATCCAGGCAGCCACACGCGGAGCACGCCATTCGGTGACGACCCGGTGCGCGAACCCGTCGCCCAGGAACGCCTGGAGCGTCTCCGCCGGCGAGAGCGGATAGTCGCCAGAGCCGAGCGCCACCACCGCGAGCACCATGATGAGCACCGCGAGTGCGCCGATGACGACGGCCCTCCTCCTGGACACCGTCACCGCCGTCCCTCCAAACGTCCGCTACGGACGGCGACGATGAGCGCCGGCCCGCCGATGAACGTCGCGACGATCCCGGCCGGCACCTCGCCGTCCGTCAACAGCACCCGTCCGACGATGTCCGCCAGCACCACCACAACGGCACCGAACACCGCGGACAGCCCGAGGACCCAGCCGAACCGCGGACCGGCGAACGCCCTCGCGATGAGCGGAGCGACCAGACCGATGAATGCGATGGGACCGGCCACCGCCGTGGCCGCCGACGCCAGCAGTGCGGCGATGAGCACGGCGAGGAGGGTGATCCGTCCAACCGGGACGCCGAAGCTCCGCGCCACGTCCTCCCCCAGTTGCACGGCGCCGAGGCCGCGTGCACAGCAGATCAGCGCAACCGTCGCCACGAGGACGACGAGCGCGGACGCTGCAGGCAGCGACACGTCGTAGACCGCGATCGATCCGGCGAGCCAGCCCTGCATTCTGGCGAACGCCATCGGATCCGCCAGTCCGATGGCGACGGTGACGCCGGTCAGCACGGCGGCGATCGCGACGCCGACGAGCGTCGACTCGAGCGGGTTGCCCCGTCGACCCGAGCGGAGCGCCAGCACCACGACCGTGGTCGCAACCACCAGCGAGCCGCAGAATGCGCCGAGGAGGAGCGCTCCGGGCGACCCGCCTGCTCCGGCCGCGACCACGATGGCGACCGCGAGCGCGGCCCCGGCGTTGATGCCGAGGACACCGGGGTCCGCGATCGGGTTGCGGGTCACGACCTGCACGACCGCACCGGCCAGACCGAGCGAGGCGCCGACGAGCAGGCCCACCATCGTGCGGGGCCATCGGAGCGATGCGACCACCGCCTCCGGCGATCCCGGTCTCGGATCAACGAGCCCTGCGAGCACCTCGGCCGGTGAGAGCGGCCTGGCTCCGATCATCAGGCTGAGCACGATGACGACGACGAGCGAGGCGATGGCGGTCGCCAGCCCGAGCGCGATCCTCCTGCGTCGCCGCGCGCCGGCCGCGAGGACGGTCGACGCGGGCTGGGAGACGAGTTCGGACACTGGCACCGGTTCGGAGGTCGATTCTGTTGTGGATTCGGTCGTGGTGTCGCTGGCAGGTTCCGGGCCGGGGCGACCCGCCGGGCTCAGTGCTTGACGAGCGCCGAGAACGACGCCCATCGCGCAGCCGCATCGGCAGCGGTCCCGAGCGCGGTGCTGCCGCCGGCGAGGGTCTGGAGGTCGCTCAACACCCAGAAGATGCCGAAGGGGTGGCTGCCGAACCAGGCGTCGCCGTCCGCAAGGGCGACTCGGGTGCCGGCGAAGGTCGGTGCGCCCTGGACGACGGCCGGGTCGTAGTATCCCCCGCTCAGCACGACCGTCGTGTCGGCCGCGTGGTCGGCGAGCTTCTCCGGCGAGACGGGCACGGTCGCATCCGCGCCCTCGGCCGAGGGAATGTTCTGCTCAGACGCTGGACGGGTGACTCCGACGTCGGCGAGGAGCCGGGACAGCGGCGCATCGCTCGCCGGCGTCATGATCATGTCCTGGAATCCGAGCAGGACGGAGGTCGTCCCGCTGTGCTGGCGCACCTGGCTCGCGACCTCGTCCTCGAACGCGCCGAGACGCTTCGTGACGTGTTCGGCAGCCTGTTCTGCGCCGAACGCCTTGCCGGTCTCGCCGACGATCGTGCGCCAGTCGGTTGCGAAGGGCAGGGCGACGACGGGCGCCACCTCGGAGAGCTGCTGGTAGACGGGGACGAGCGGGCCGGTGTTGCTCATCACGAGGACGTCCGGGTGCAGGGAGGCGAGCGCCTCGATGTTGGGGCTCGTGAGGAACGTCGGGTCGTCGATGAGGTCGGTTCCCGTCTGTTCGAGCGCCGCGCCGGATGTGGCCGACTGGAGCGAACGGTAGACGTGCGTCGGTTTGACGCCGACGGAGAGGAGGTCCATCGCGGCGTACTCGTCGAGCGCCACGATGTTCTTCGGCGCAGTGGGGATGGTGACCGTGCCGAGCTCGTGGGTGACGGTACGGGTCGCGGCGTTCGATGCGTCGCTCGACGCGGCTGGTGTGGTCGAGGAACAGGCGCTCAGCACCAGCGACGCAGTGATGGCGGCGACGACGGGGAGGGCGTGGCGAAGACGGGGACGGGACGGCAGGACGGATCGGGACATGACTGCTCTCAGAGTTATCGAATGGGGTTCGATAACAAGTTAGCATGCCCTTAGTTACTGGGCCACCCTCGTCGTATCACCACACGTCGACCACTATCCGACCGCCCCCACACGAAGGGCGAATCCATCCAGGAACACGTCGATCTTGTCGTGCATGTCGCCGATCGGGTCGCCGGCCGTGAGCACGTAGCGATACTCGACCGTCCTGACACGATCCGGCAACGGTTCGACGTCGCCCGCGAGCGCGGCGTCCATCGCGAGGCGCCCGAGCACCGAGAGTGCGAGACCGGCATCCCGCTCGGACACCCCGAGGGCGAGCAGCCGATCCGCCGTCTCCTGCAGTGCCCTCGCCAGCCGCGGCGGCGGATAGGAGAGCGACTGCAGCGCCCTGGCCAGACCCGGCCTCGCGAGCAACTCACCGACGAGCAGATCGGCGAGCGCGGTCAGGTCTGAGCGCCAGTCGTCGGACCCCGCCGGCCAGACCACCTCAGCGAGCGCAGCGTCGGCCGCGAGCAGGATGAGCTCGCCGCGGCCGTCGACATGGTGATAGAGGGACGACACACCGACGCCCAACTGCTTCGCGACCCGCCCGACGGTGATGCCGTCGATCGTCGCGAGTGCCGCCTGAGCGATGGCCTCCCGCGTGATCCCCGACGGCCTCCCCGCCCGCCGCCTGCCCGTCGCCGGATCGATCGAGCGGGACTCAGAAGCCGACGGGACGCTGGCCGATGGTTCGATCATGCGCCCATGCTAGCCGGGTGCGACGGCGACTCAGGCCTGGAGTAGCACGTCGACGAGACCGGGGAAGCGGCCTTCGAGCTCCGTGCGACGCAACTGGATGGCGTGCGTGCGGCCGGTCACGATCGTCCGCGTGATGCCGGCCTCGCGCAGCGTCTTGAAGTGATACGAGAGCGCTGACTTCTGCAACTCGAACCCCCACTCGTCCGCACCTTTCGCGTGCGGCTCCCCGTCGGCGAGGACACGGACGATCTGCAATCTGACGGGGTCGGCTACGGCGCGCAGCACCGTGACCAACTGCACGTCGGCCATGTCCGGGACGGGGTATTCGTCGCTCATCGTCATCAATCCGTTCAAGTGTGACGAAAAAGTGTTCAAACTATTTTGAACAGTGCTATCGTCCATCGTATGAAGAATGTTGAACAATCGTACTCCGTCCGCGGACTGTATCCACGATTGGCCGTCCTCGCCGCCGGACTGTTCGTCGTCGGCACCAACGCCTTTGTCATCGCCGGCCTCCTGCCGTCGATCGCCGCATCGCTCGGCGTCCACACCAACGATGTCAGCTACTCGATCACCTTCTACTCCGTCGTTGTGGCGATCGCGGCTCCGGCAGTCTCCATCCTGCTCCCCCGCCTGTCGCGCACGACCCTGATGGCGGTCGGCATGGTGCTCGTCGCGATCGGAACCGTGATCGCCGCCGCATCGCCGACACTGCTCGTCTTCACCCTCGGACGCATCCTCGCCGCACTCGGCGGGGCGGCCATCGTGCCGGCGGCCACAGCGGCTGCCGCTGCCCTCGCCCCGGCTGAACGCCGCGGAAAGGCGATGGCGTTCGTCCTCATCGGCTTCGCGGGGGCGACAGCGTTCGGCGCCCCGCTCGGCACCGCGATCGCCGCCGTCGGCGGCTGGCGCGTACCGTTGTTCGCCCTCGCCGGCCTGGCCGTGCTCGTTGCGATCGCCGTGTCGCTGTTCGTGCGCCACGTCCCGCTCAGCCCGCCGGTCTCGATCGGCCGGCGCTTCGCCGTCCTCCGGGAGCCGCGCATCCTGCTGACCCTCGTCGCGACGACGCTCGTGGTCTGCGGCTTCAACACCGTCTACATCTTCAGCTCGACCGTGGCCGCGACGACGACCGGCGGCTCCGCATCGCTGCTCGCCCTGCTCCTGCTCGCGTTCGGCGTCGCCGGAATCGGCGGGAACCTCGCGGCCGGGCCCCTCATCGACCGCTTCGGCAACCGGCGGACGGCACTCGTCATCCACGCGTCACAGGTGGTGCTGCTCGTGGCACTGCCGTTCGTCGCGACCAATTTCGTCGAGACGTTCATCGTGTTCGCACTGTGGGGCCTGACCGCGAATGCGGCGCAACTGCCGATCCAGCATCGCCTGGTCGAGATCGACCCGGTGGCAGCGGGCATCACGCTGTCCTGGAATTCGACCGCGATGTACGCGGGCATCGCGCTGGCCCCACCGCTCGGAGCCGCCGCAGTGACGCTCGGAGGCGGCACCCTCGTCCCGATCTTCGGCGCCGCGGCGATCACGCTGGCGCTCATCGCGTTCCAGGTGGGTTCGCTGCCCGCCCGCGCGCCGCGCGCCGCGGCCGAACACGAGCGCTCCCTCGCCTCCTGACCCATCCCACTTCACCCCACCTCGCCGAGAAGCGGCGGGTTGTCGTTCCAGACGTTCCCGAACGACAACGCGCCTCCCCTCGGCAGGGGTTTGGCGGATGGGTGCGCCGCTAGTACCAGATGGCGACGCCGCCATGGTGCGAACAGGTGCCTCGGCGATGCGCGGAGTACGAGAGCGTGCCGTCGTTGCAGAGCGCGGTCGCACCGCCGCCCGACACCTCGTCGGGAGCCGCTGGAGGCGCGGGGGCCGGCTCGGGGTCAGGAGCCGGCGCCGGCTCCGGCTCTGGCGCCGGTGCGGGCTCGGGCACCACGACCGGCTCCGGCTTCGGCGGGGTGAACTGCGAGCTCACGGCCTGCTGATCCGGGCACCCGGCCAGGATGCCAGCGAGGGCGGTCTTCTCCGGCTGAGTCACCCACAACCCGTACGTGGCCTTCACACTGATCTGCCTCGCGGCGAAATCGCAGCGGAAGCCACTGTTCTTCGGCAGCCACGTCGCGGCGTCTCCCGCGCCCTTCTGCGTGTTCGAGGCCGCATCGACCGCGATGAGGTTGAGCGGATCGTTCGCAAGCGTGATCCGCTGCGCCTGGGTGAGCTGCTGCGCACCGGTCTGCCAGGCGTTCGACAGCGAGACGACATGGTCGATCTGGACGAGTGCTGAGGTGTCGTTGCCGCGGACGAAGCTCAGGCTCGTCCCGGTGTACGGATTCTGCAGCGTTCCGGCGGTGACCTTGCAGGCGCCGGCCTTCTGCGCATCGCCCAGGTCCCTCGCGAGGACGTCGTTGCGCGTGTCGCATCCGTTGCCGTCCACATCGAGCCATGCCTTGCCGAACTTCGCGGTGCGCTCGTACCCGGTCTTCGGCGCTTTACCCTTGACCGTCAAGGTGTCGAGCACCGCGAGGGCGGGGCCGGAGGTTGCGGCCGTGTCGGCAGCGACGACCGATGCGGTGATGCCGGCCGACTGCGCGACCTCGGGATCGAGGGGATCACCCGTCGGTGTGGGCGTCGGCGTCGGGGACGGGGTGCGGGTCGGCGTCGCGGTCGTGGTCGGTGTGGCGCTTGATCCAGAGAGGAACGGACGGGCGGCACTGGACGCGCTCGGTCCGGCCGTCGCGCTCGTGATGCTCACGCCCAGCACGAGGACGACGAGCGCACCGCCGACGACTCCGAGCGCGATGCCACGCGACGGAATGCCGAGCCACCCCGGTCGACGCGTGGCGAGCGTGAAGATGCCGGTGACGGCCGCGACGAGGCTGGCCATCATGAACAGCCCGCCGAGACCGCCGACGAGTGACATGGACAGCAGGATCAGGGTCAGTACGATGCCCAACCAGGTCGCGGGGCGGAAGCTCCGCACGATGGTGAGGAGCCGGTCGTTGAGCGACGGCTCGGCCGATGCGGTCGGCGGCGCAGGCGGAGCGGGTGCGGTCGGCGGAGCGGGTACGGCAGGCGGAGCGGCGGCTGGTGACGCTCGCCGGGCAAGCCACCGCCTCCAGCTCGGAGCAGGACCGGACACGGGAGCCGACACTGGAGCGGACACAGCACCAGCAAACGATGCTGCAGCGGGCACCGGGGCTGCGGACGCCGTCCAGGCAGCACCGTCCCACCACCGGACTTCGAGCGGGTTTTCTGGATTCGGGTACCAGCCGGGAGGCGGCGCAAGAGGATTCGGGTTTGTCATACGACTTTCTTTCACGGGTGCCTCCGAGCGTATCGGAGCAGCACCAGCACCCCGGACCAACCGCCCCGGACTGGGGGCACGATCCGCCGCAGCTCAAGCGATTCCGAGCAGCCGCATCGCCTCGATCTGACAGACTCGGGCCAGGACGAGGAAGGGCGACGACATGACGGATGCAGCAGCAGACGCCGACGCAGACGCAGCGACTGGCGTTTCGGAGGGCGGCTCCGCTCGGCAGCGCTCAACCGTCCAGGAAGGCGTCGGACGCCTCGTCGGGTTCACGGACGCCGTCGTCGCCATCGCGATCACGCTCATCGTCCTTCCGCTGGTTGATGCCGCCCGTTCGATCGGGAACCGTCCGGCGTCGGATTTCCTCGCGGAGAACGGTTTCAACCTCCTGGCTGCTGCACTGAGCTTCGTCGTGATCGCGACGTTCTGGAAGGATCACCACCGGCTGTATCGCCAGGTGACCGGGTCGACGAAGGCGCTCATCAATACCAATCTGCTCTGGCTCGCCGGCATCGTCTTCCTCCCGTTGCCGACGGTGCTCATCGTGAACTCCCCCGGCCACGACCCGGTCGCGGCCGGGCTCTACATCGGGACCATCCTCGTGACCGAGGTCGCGGTCCGGCTGCAGGAGGTCGTCATCGTCCGGGCCGGACTCGCCCCGGGAGAGGCGCTGCCGTCGCGAACGCTGTGGACCGACTGGATCGTCGTCGCGCTCACCTTCGTCGCCCTCGTCATCACACTGACCGTCCCGGCGACCGGCCTCTACCCGCTCCTGCTCGCGCTCTTGACACGACCGCTGCGCTGGCTGCTGCAACGGGCCTCGTCCGCCACCGCCGACCAGCGCACCGGCCTCCTCTAGCCTCGCCCCAGCCCCTCGCCCTCTCGACCCGCGCCCTTCGCCCTCTAGCCCTTCGCCGCACCACTGCTTCCACAATTCAGGAACGTCCACAGAATTCAGGAGGAATTGCGCCCGTACGCACCGGATTCGTCCTGAATCACGGAAAACTTCCTGAATTGTGAAGTGCGGTTAGGGGTGCGGGAGGTGCGAGGCGTGCGATTGGGAGCGTGGGCGTCTGCGCGCGAGGAACCACCAGGTCAGTTGCACCAGGACGATGCCGGCGACCGCAACTGCCAGTCCAATGAGCGTGAACTCGAGATTGCTGGGGTCGAGTTCGAACAGACGCTGGCCGAGCGGCGTCAGGAGCAACGCAGC
Source organism: Plantibacter sp. Mn2098 (assembly GCF_049319745.1). Lineage (NCBI taxonomy): Bacteria > Bacillati > Actinomycetota > Actinomycetes > Micrococcales > Microbacteriaceae > Plantibacter > Plantibacter sp. Mn2098. The sequence continues at coordinate 184,956 of NZ_JBMOUH010000006.1, forward strand.
CGGCCCACCGGCCATCACGATGACAAGAGCGACCTTCCATGGCGCAAACGGCCGGGCGACGACCCCGAGGATCCACAGCGCGATCACGAGGAGCGTGATGAGCGCCGTCGTCGAGGCCTGCACCTGCGAACCGCCGCCGACTCCCCGCTCGAACACGAGCAGGAACGAGGTGAGCGTCGCCGCCGCGACCCAGAAGCCGGCCGGCACCGCGAGCCGCAGCACCCGTGGCACGAATCCCGTCCGTGCGCGCTCCGTGTTCGGGGCGAGCGACAGCAGGAATGCCGGGATGCCGATCGTGAACCACGCGATGATCGTGATGTGCCGCGGCAGGAACGGGAACGGGACGGCGGCGATGACCGTGAAGAGCGCGAGCAGGACCGAATAGACGGTCTTCGTGAGGAACAGCGTCGAGACCCGCTCGATGTTCCCGATGACACGACGGCCTTCCGCGACGACGTGCGGCAGCGTCGCGAAGCTGTCGTCGAGGAGCACGATGCGCGACACCGCGCGGCTGGCGGGACTGCCGGACCCCATCGCGACCCCGACATCCGCGTCCTTCAACGCCAGCACGTCGTTCACGCCGTCGCCCGTCATCGCGACCGTGCGCCCCTGCGAGCGCAGTGACCGGACGAGCTGTCGCTTCTGCTCCGGACTCACCCGGCCGAACACGGCCGCGTCGGCCGCGATCCGGTCGAAGTCCTCGCCAGGCTCCGGCAGGCTCCTCGCATCGACGGGCGCTCCGACGCCCGCGATGCCGAGCGTCCTCGCGACCGCGCCGACGCTCGCCGCGTTGTCACCAGACACGACCTTCACCGCAACGTCCTGCTCCGCGAAGAAGTCGAGCGCACCCTGCGCCTCCGGCCGCACCCGCTGCTCGAGCACGATGATGGCGCGCGCGGCGATCCCTGCGGGCAGGCGGTCGACGGCGATGTCGGCGTCGCAGCGTGCGACGAGCAGCACACGCAGCCCGTCCGCACCGATCCGTTCCGCTTCGACGCGAACGGGGTCCCCTGACGGGAGCAGCACATCCGGTGCGCCGAGCACCCACGCGCCCGCCTCGCCAAGGTCCGCAGCGCACCACTTCCGTGCGGACGAGAACGGGATCGAGACGAGCGGGTGGAGCAGCGGCGCCGATGCTCCCCCGAGCCCGTCCAGGATCGCGACCATGCTCGCGTTGGGCTTCGACTCCGCCCTGCCCAACGCGATGAGCGCGGCTTCGGTGCCCGGATCAGGGACGACGGCGCGGAGTTCGGCGAGCGACATCCCGTTCTCGGTCAACGTCCCGGTCTTGTCGGTGCAGACGACGTCGACCCGTGCGAGCTCCTCGATCGCGGGGAGGTCCTGCACGAGCGCGTTCCGCCGACCCAACCGGATGACCCCGACCGCCATCGCGACGCTCGTCATCAGCACGAGCCCCTCCGGCACCATCGGGACGAGAGCCGCGACCATGCCGCGCAACGCCTCCGACAGGTCCTGGTGGTTGCGGAACAGCTGATTGACGATCGTCAGGATGCCGACCGGGATGAGGACCCACGTGATGATGCGCAGGATCTGGTTGATGCCGGTGCGCAGCTCCCCGGGCGACGGACGGAAACCACGCGCCTCGGCGGCGAGCTTCTGCGCGAACGACTCCGCCCCCAGCCGCTCGGCACGGTACGCGCCCGTCCCGGCGATCACGAAGCTGCCGGAGAGCACCTCGTCGCCGACGGCTTTCAGCACCGGGTCGCTCTCACCGGTGAGCATCGACTCGTCGACTTCGAGACTGGTTGTCGCAAGCACCGGCCCGTCGACCACGATCGTGTCGCCCGTGGACAGGAGGACGATGTCGTCGGCGACGATGTCTGCCGCCTCGACTCCCAGCGTCGCCCCGTCCCGCAGCACGATCGGATCTGACCGACCGACGATCGCGAGGCGGTCGAGGGTCCGTTTCGCCCGGATCTCCTGCACCATGCCGACGGCGCTGTTCACCACGATGAGTGCACCGAACAGCCCGTCGAGGTAGTGGCCGGTGGACATCACGATCGCGAAGAGGATCGCGTAGATCGCGTTGATGCGGGTGAACACGTTGGAGCGGACGATGTCCCAACCGGAGCGGCTCGTGGTGCGCTCGACGCGGTTCGTGCACCCGGCAGCGACCCGCTCGGCGACCTCGTTCGCCGTCAGACCGGTGAGACCGGTGAGCCCGGTCAGGCCAGTCAGGCCAGACGGGCCAGCCGGGCCGGCCTCGCCGGCACCTCCCGAACCGTCGGCGTCCCCTACTGCGCGCACGAGGTGTCCTTCGCCGTCTGTCCGCGCGCAGCATCCGGGAGCGCCACGGCGCTGGAAGTGCCCGATCTTGCCGGAGGGGTCTGCGGGACGCTCGGCTCCTCCAGAGCCGGCGCGTCCTCGTCCGGCGACTCCGGCACCGGCGCGTCGAAGGTCAACGGCAGATCCGCCCGCAGGGCCGCGAAGATCTGCTCGGAGGCGTCAGCGATGGGCTGCACCCGGTTGTCGTCCGCCCAATAGTCCTCGACCGGCAGCTGGATCAGCACCATCCGGTCGAGCTCGACCCCGGCGAGCGTCCCGGCGAGTCCGGCGAGCGCCGGAACGGAACCGAGCGCCTCATCGACCGTGATCGACTTCGACGCCGCGTCGGCGAGGTTGAACAGCGTCACGGGGTTACTGAGCGTCCCGGCGCTCTTCACCTTGCGGGCCAGCGCGGAGAGGAACGTCTGCTGCGCGGAGATCCGACCGAGGTCGCTGCCGTCCGCGAAGCCGTGCCGCGTGCGCAGGAAGGCGAGTGCCTGGGCGCCCTTGATCGAGTGCTCTCCAGCCGTCAACGAGAGCCCGGAGTAGGCGTCTTCGACATCGTCGACGACGCACACGTCGACGCCGCCGATGGCGTTGGTCACGTTGATGGCCGCGTCGAAGTCGACGACGATGAAGTGGCTGACGTCGAGGCCGGTGAAGTCGCGGATCGCGTCGAGCGAACAGTGCGGGCCGTGGTTGAGCGCACCGTTGATCTGGGCCTCGTCCTCGGCTTCGAAGACCTCGCCTTCGGCGTTCGTGCACTCGGGGATCGGCATCATCGTGTCGCGTGGGAAGCTCACGAGGGTCGCATCGTGGTGGTCGGCCGAGACGTGCAGGAGCATCATCACGTCGGAACGGGTGCCGGCCTCGTCCTGGCCGTAGTCGCCGGAGGTGAGCCCGTCCCGGGTGTCGGATCCCATGATGAGGAGGTTGACCGGACCACTCCAGTCCGGGCCGTCGACCGGGCCGGACTGACCGGGCCTGGCGACGACGTTGTCGGAGATGTTCCCAACGACCTTGAGGTAGGTGTTGGCGACGAACACGATGGTCGCGACGATGGAGGCGACCGCGAGAACCGCGAGCCCTGCCACGATGCGGCGCCGGCGGAAGCGTCGCTTGCGGACCGCTGCTTGAGCGACGTCCTGGCGCGTCATCGTCGGTTCGGTCCGGCTCGATCCGGGCTGGTTCGGTCGGCGCACAGGGGCCCTTTCAGGTCGATCGCGTCTCACGGCGGCACTCGGCGACCGTTCCGGAAGCCTACCCGACCCGGATTGCAGGAACCTCAGCGACGCATGCGTTCCAAGGAATACTCAGCGCTCGCGTACACGCCGCCCTGCATCGACCCCGTCGGCATCCGGCCGAGATCGCCGAATGCGGCGGCGTCGTCCTCTGGCGTGTACCCGATCCGCTCGCCGGCTTCGAGGTCCCACCAGCGGTCCGTGTTGCGGGAGACCGCGTAGAACACCGCGGTGTGCGCATCCGTCGCCATCGCGGCGTCGAAGGCTCGCATCGCGTCCGCGTGGCTCAGCCAGGTGTGCGATTCACGCGCCGACGTCGGACGCTCCTCGTAGCTGCCGATCCGGATGCTGACCGTGCTCAACCCGAAGGTGTCCGCATACAACTGGCAGAGCGCCTCCCCTGCCACCTTGGACACGCCGTAGAACCCGTCCGGGCGCGGCGGCATCGTCGGGTCGACGACGACCGATGCCGGATACGCGCCCGTGAGGCGGTTGCTGCTCGCGAAGACGACGCGTGCGGCGCCGGCTCGGCGGGCGGCTTCGAGCACGTGGTACGTCCCGACGATGTTCACCTCCGCGAGGTCTTGGAAGTCCGCTTCGTCGGCGAGCCCGCCGAGGTGGAGGACCCCCGTGACGCCCTCGAACGCCGCCGTCAGCGCTTCGAGGTCGCGGACGTCCACCCGCATGACCTCGTCCGTGGCCGAGACGGGCTCGGCGTCGATGATGTCGAGCGAGCGCAGTCGGATCCCCCGGCCGGCGAGGTGCGCACGCAGCGCCTGGCCGATGGTGCCCGCCGCGCCGGTCACACACCATCGTGCGTCGTCAGTGTCCATGGGACGACCCTAGGGCAGCGCGCCTCACTGCGCGACGAGCGCCTGCTGCAACACGTCCACCGCGGAGCCGAGCGCGATCGAGCTCGTGCGGCCGACGCCCGTCGAATTCACGAACGCGTGGATGTGTCCCCGCTCCACCTGGAGCGTCACGAGGACGCCGGCGCGGCGGAGGCGTTCCGCGTAGGCGATGCCCTCGTCGCGCAGGACGTCGAATCCGGAGACGGCGACGTGCGCGGGCGGCAGTCGGTGCAGCGATTCCGCGAGCAGGGGCGACACCCGCGGATCGGTCGGAGGCGTCTCGCCGAGGTAATCCACGCGATACCAGTCCATCTGCTTCTCGGTCAGGAAGTACCCGTCGGAGAACAATTCGTAGGAGCGATGCTTCGTGCTCAGATCGGTGACGGGGAAGAAGAGCAACTGGAAGTCCGGACCTCCGGCTGCATCGTCGACCGTCTCGGTGCAGACCACGGTCGCGAGATTGCCACCGGCGCTGTCACCGGCGACCGCGACCCTGGCAGCGGCGCCCCAGCGCTCCCCTGCTGTGTCCCTGACCCAACGGAACGCATCCACCGCATCGGTCAGCCCTGCGGGGAACGGATGCTCCGGCGCGAGTCGATAGCCCACGGCGACCACCAGCAGATTTGTGCGTTCTGCGATGAACCGGCACACGGAATCGGCGCTCTCCAGGCTGCCGACGACCCAGCCTCCGCCGTGGAAGTAGACGACGGACCCCTCGACGGGCGCGGCCGGGTCCCCGAGATAGGCACGCGCCGGAATGTCGCCGTAGGCACCCGGGATCACGATGTCCTCGACCAGGCCGACCACCGGTTTCGACCCGAAGATGCGCGCCTCCGCATCCACTTGTGCCCGTGCCTGATCGATCGGCAGATCCTCGAAGCTCGAACCGGGCAGTGCGTTCAGCAGACGCAGCGCCATCTGGACCTCGGTCGAGAGCCGTTGGCCGTCGATGTCGACGGGTGGGCCTGCGATGAACCGTTGCAACCGCTCCGGCGCGGCCCCGAGCGCCCTGATGAACCCGCGGGTCAGGCTTTCCTGCACTGGCATCGTCGTTTGGTCCTCCTTGACCGAGCGACGACCGCGGTTCATCCCGCAGCCGATGCTCCCGACCATACCGGGTCGAACGCCCCACTGGCCATCACCCGAGCAGCGCGTGCTCCAGGACGGATCCGGCCGGGACCATGACCTCGACGAGCGCCGAGCCGATCCTGATGACGATGACGTCGACACCCTCGTAGTCGCGATGCGGGTGCATCGTGATCTCGTCGATCAACCCGACTGGGAGGATCGTGTGCGCGCGGGAGAGCACCGGCGCCCCTCCGCGCACGAGCCAGTCGTTGCGGGAGAACACGTGCAGTTCCGCCTCGGACCTGCAGATGAGCGCGCCGTGGAGCGTCATCGGGTACACCGCGTGGAGGGCTTTCGAGACGATGCCGCCTCGGGGAGTGAGTCTGGTCCGGCCGTTCGCGGCGAGCAGCCACACACCGAGCTCGCGGCGCGCGAGATCGCGGAACGAGGTGACGAAGCCGACGTCGTGCTTCCCGAGGTCGTCGAGCTCGAGCGGCGCGGGTGGTGTGGCGAGCCGGGTCTGCCGCGGCAGCCTGGCGGACGGCCGCGGCGGGTCGGTGACGGCCGGCGATGCGGAACGGAGGATCTCGACGAGTCCGATCATCGTGCGCTCCGACGCACCGCTGTACCTGATCTCGACCATGGCGCCGTCGATCGTCTGCAGCCGGAGCTTCGCATCCAGGAGGTTCACCCGGTTGGAGATGGCGGCGATCCGGTCGTATCTGACGGACGACTCGGTGAACCTCGCCCCCACTCGGGTGAGCACCGTCAGCCGGTCCGTCCCGGCGATGAGCAGCGCGTCGTAGAGGTCCATCGTCGGCGACGCGTCGCGGCGGCTGATGTCGCGCGGCACTTTGAGCACGAGTCTGCTCGCGGGGAAGTCGATGGGATACCTCGCGTACAGACGTGGGACGTCATCCGGGCCGAGCACCTGGTCGACCCACGGACCGAACGCGTCGAACTCCGCCGTGCTCGCGAATTCTGCGCCCATCTCCACCCGGCTCCCCGTCGACGGATCCCTGCCAGGACACCCGTCCGGGCCCGTGTGACGAACCCGGGCGTCGCATCACGCTGATGCCCGTGTCCTCATCTGGGGTCGAGCCTACGCCCGAGTCGCGCGCACGTCTCCCCTGCGGTCGACGCCGGACCGGGCGCACCGTGCACTGCCCCGGTCAGCGCTGTAACCTCACCACACCGCACGCACGGCGGCGAGGACGGCCTCCGGACGCTCGACGGCCGCGAAATGCCCGACGCCGGCCACCTTGACCTCGGCGAAGTCCGGGATGAGCGCTGCGAACGCCGCGCCGTCGCCCGGTCCGACGAACACGTCACGGTCGCCGTGGAGCGCTCTGACGGGACTCACGATACGGGACCAGCGCCGTTCGTCGTAAGCCGCCGCAGCCCGGCAGGCGAGCACGAACGAGGCCGGCCTGACCTCGTCGGCGAGCGCCGCGACGACGGAGTCGTCGACCGCACGCGCCGACGCGAACACGGGTGAGGCCAACCATCGCAGCACGCCCTCGCCGTGCAGCCAGCGCAGGACGGCCCTCGCCGATGGACCGAGCACGGACAGCGTGCGCATGGCGAGCAGCATGCCGGCGAACCATGGCAGCTTCACCCCGCCGCCGAACGGGTGCCGCACGGCGTCGAGGATCGCACGCCCCGTCCCGGACACGAGGTCGACGGAGAGGGTCTGCTCCGGGGTGTTCGCTGCGAGGTCGAGCGCGATGAAGCCGCCGAGGGAGTGCCCGATGACGTGCCATTCGCTGTAGCCGAGCGCTCTCGCGACGTCTTCGACGGCTTCGCTCATCATGGCGACGGTGATGGGCGGCTCAGCCTGCCCGCCCGCCTCGTCCCGGCGCTCGGGAAGCGGAGACTCCCCCCAGCCGGGCAGATCGACGGCGACGACGTCCGTGAGCGGCGTGCCGGCGGCATCGGCCGTGGCCAACAGGGGTGTCCATGTGGTCCAGGAGCCGGCCGCGCCGTGCAGCAGGATCGTCGCCGGCCCGCCCCGCTCCCGACCGACCCTCGCCACAACGGGTCCGATCCGCGTCGGGACCACCACGCGCCAGAGTCCGAGCCTGGCGCCGTCCGTCTCGATGCGTTGCCTGGTGCTCGGTGCAGTCGTCGTCATGCAGCGTGTTCGGAGCCCTCCGCCGGATGGACCGCTGTTTTCAGGAAGATCTCGGGTTCATCCGTCCTCGCGCTCCGACCCCAAGGTCCGCACGTTCAGCGCACACTAAGTCGTCAGGCAAACTAACAAGTTTTTCTTGCAAGAAGAACTGTCCATTTGTAGAGTCGAAGTATGGAACGCACGATCGACCCCACGATGCTGCTCGCCGCACAACGACTCAGGCTCAACACCGATCGTCTGCGTCGCATCGTTCGCAAGGCAGGCGTCTTCGAGGGGCTGTCGCGTTCCCAGGAGTCGGTCCTCAGCCTCCTCGACCGACAGGGGCCGCTCAGTACGGCCGACCTCGCCCGTCGCGAGCCGCTCCGGCCGCAGTCGATGGGCACGATCGTCGCCGACCTCATCGCGAAGGAGTTCGTGGAGAAGCGCCCGGATCCGAACGACGGGCGGCGTGTGCTCGTGACCCTCACCGATGCCGGCCGCACGATCATCGCCGAGGTCAGCCGCACGAGGGACTCCGATCTCGCAGCGCTCCTCACGGCGTCGCTCACCCCGGACGAGCAGTCGACGCTGACCACGGCGATCGGCCTGCTCGAACGCCTCACGATCGATACCGACGCCAGATGACCGACGCCCGCCGTCCAGACGACTCACGCCGCCCGCACGCCGCAACCGGATTCGGTGGCCGGTTCGCGGCCCCCGTCCTCATCGGGCCGGCGCTCAACCCGATCAACACGACCATGATCTCGGTCGCGTTGACCCCCATCGCGCACGCCGTCGGGGTGTCGGCGGCCACGGTCATCTGGCTCGTCGCCGGACTCTACCTCGTGAGCGCCGTGAGCCAACCGGCGATGGGCAAGCTCGCCGATGCCTTCGGCCCGCGCCGCATCTATCTGGCCGGTCTCGCGATCGTCGCCGTCGCAGGCGTTGTGCCGTTGCTCTTCCCGACCTTCGCCGGCGTCCTCGCCGCGCGCCTCCTCCTCGGGCTCGGCACCTCGGCCGCGTATCCGTCCGCGATGACGCTCATCAGCGACCAGTCGAAGCGACTCGATCGCGATCCACCGCAGATCCTCCTGTCCGGCCTGTCGATCTCCTCGCTCGTGACGGCGTCGATCGGCCCGGTGCTCGGCGGAGTGCTCATCGAGTCGTTCGGCTGGCAGTCGATCTTCCTCGTGAACGTCCCCCTCGCACTGACCGCATTCGTGCTCGCATGGTTCTGGCTCCCGGCGGACGACACGCGGGTCTCTGCCGCAGGCGGCGACCGGGCGCGCACCGGGTCCGCGTGGCGCGCCATCGACCCGGTCGGCCTCGTCCTGTTCGCCCTCACGATCGTGACGACCCTGCTATTCCTGCTGGACCTCCGGTCCGGCCTGTACTGGCTCATCCCGATCGCCGTCGCCTCGCTCATCACGCTGATCTGGTGGGAGCGTCGTGTCCCGCTGCCGTTCATCGACGTCCGGATGCTCGCACGCAACGGCCCGTTGTCTCGCACGTACCTGCGGTTGATGCTCGTGTACACCGCCGCCTACCTCGTGGTGTACGGCATGAGCCAGTGGTTGCAGAGCGTCGTCGGGCTGGACAGTTCGGCGGCCGGGCTCGCACAATTGCCTGCCGCGGTCATCGCCGGCATCGCGTCGACGCTCGTCGCACGGACCAAGGTCGTGCGGATCCCGTTGCTCATCTCGGCGAGCGCCCCGCTCGTCGGCGGTCTGCTCATCGCATTCCTCACCTCGACGAGTCCGATGTGGTTCATCCTGATCACGATCGCGCTCTTCGGCATCCCGCAGGGGCTCTCGTCCATCTCCAACCAGGCGGCGCTCTACCGTCAGGCGCCGAAGGACCAGATCGGTGTCGCCGCCGGCCTGTCGAGGACGTCCGTGCAGCTCGGCGCCATCGTTGCCTCGAGCATCATCGGCCTCGTGTTCGGGCAGGAACCGACCGATGCCGGCATCAACACGATCGGCTGGATCGTCTTCGGGCTCGCGGCGGCCGCCGTCACCCTCACCGCACTGGACCGTTCCCTCCGATCCGCTGCGCGGCCCTGATCTCACGGTCGTCACGCCCGCGATCCCGCCGTTTGCCGGACCAGCCGAACGCCGAATGCGCATCACGGCCGACACCCACGTCTTCCAGAAAACTCACGATTTGAGGGTTGTGACTCGCGCGGTCAGCCTGACAGACTACCGTTGGAGTATGACGCCTCCTGATACGACAGTCCCGGCCGAGGCAGACACTGCCCCTGAAACGCCGCTCTTCACCGAACTCGGCCTCGACGACGCAGTGCTCAAAGCACTCAAGGACGTCGGCTACGAAAAGCCCTCGGCCATCCAGGCCGCCACCATTCCCCCACTCCTCGCCGGTCGCGACGTCGTCGGCCTCGCCCAGACCGGCACCGGCAAGACCGCCGCGTTCGCCCTGCCGATCCTCTCGCGCATCGACCTCTCGCAGAAGAACCCGCAGGCGCTTGTGCTCGCTCCGACGCGTGAACTCGCCCTCCAGGTCTGCGAGGCGTTCGAGAAGTACGCGTCGCACCTGCGCGGCGTGCACGTCCTGCCCGTCTACGGCGGCCAGGGCTACGGCATCCAGTTGTCCGCGCTGCGTCGCGGCGTCCACATCGTCGTCGGCACGCCGGGCCGCATCATGGACCACCTGGAGAAGGGCACGCTCGACCTCTCCGAGCTCAAGTACCTCGTGCTCGACGAGGCCGACGAGATGCTCAAGATGGGCTTCGCCGAGGACGTCGAGACGATCCTCGCCGACACCCCGGACGACAAGCAGGTGGCCCTGTTCTCCGCCACGATGCCGGCTTCGATCCGCCGCATCTCCGCGAAGTACCTGCACGACCCGGAAGAGATCACGGTCAAGAACAAGACCACGACCTCCGCCAACATCTCGCAGCGGTACCTCATGGTGTCGTACCCGCAGAAGGTCGATGCGCTGAACCGCATCCTCGAAGTCGAGAACTTCGAGGGCATGATCGTCTTCGTTCGCACGAAGAACGAGACGGAGACCCTCGCAGAGAAGCTGCGTGCGCGCGGCTACTCCGCCGCAGCCATCAACGGCGACGTCGCCCAGGTGCAGCGCGAGCGCACGGTCAACCAGTTGAAGTCGGGCAAGCTCGACATCCTGGTCGCCACCGATGTCGCCGCGCGCGGTCTCGACGTCGACCGCATCAGCCACGTCGTCAACTACGACATCCCGATCGACACCGAGTCCTACGTGCACCGCATCGGCCGCACGGGCCGCGCCGGTCGCAGCGGTGCGGCGATCAGCTTCGTCACCCCGCGTGAGCGTCACCTCCTGAAGGCGATCGAGCGCGCAACGCGTCAGCCACTCGAGCAGATGCAGCTGCCGAGCGTCGACGACGTCAACGCCACGCGTCTGACACGCTTCGACGATGCGATCACCGAGGCGCTCAGCCAGACCGAGCGCATCGAGTCCTTCCGCGATGTCATCGGCCACTACGTCGCGCACCACGACGTCCCGGAGGCCGATGTCGCCGCTGCTCTCGCCGTCGTCGCCCAGGGCGAGACGCCGCTGCTGCTCTCCCCGGAGGACGAGCGTGCGCAGCGTCGTGAGCGCGAGGAGCGCGAGCGGGCGGAGCGTCCGGCCCGCAGCGAACGTGGTGCTGGCGATCGTTGGGACCGCCCGGACCGTGACCGCGGCGACCGCGGCGGCCGGACCGAGCGTCCGGAGCGTCGTTCACGCCCGAGCGGCGCGATGGCGTCCTACCGCATCGCGGTCGGCAAGCGTCAGAAGGTCGAACCGCGTCAGATCGTCGGCGCCCTCGCCAACGAAGGCGGCCTGAGCCGTGAGGACTTCGGCGCCATCCAGATCCGCCCGGACTTCTCGCTCGTCGAGCTTCCGGCGAACCTGTCGGAGGATGTCCTGTCCAAGCTCGAGAACACGCGCATCGGCGGCAAGCTCATCGAGATGCGTCCGGACCGTGGCGGCCCCCGCCGCGAGGACCGCGACGACCGCCCGCCGCGGAAGCCGCGCTACTAGCCAGCAGCTGCGTTCTCTACGACGACCGTCGGGCATCATGCCCGGCGGTCGTTGTCGTCCCCTCCCCCGATCCCCCAAACGCTGAGCGCATGCTGTCGCATTCGACGCCCGCTTGCTAGGTTCGAAGGCATGGACCGCCGCGAAGAAGCGAACGAAAGCCTGCCAGGACCGCCAGCCGTCGAGACCGAACCAGAGTTCCAGCCGCTCGTCCCCGGGCTCGAACGCGTCTCGCACGATGCGTTCCGCAAGGGGACGTTCAGTCGTCGCAGGATCGTGCGGGCCGCCATCGTCTTCGTCGTCGCGCTCGTCATCATCGGCGCCGTCGTCTGGTTCGCCCGGCCGATGTGACGCTGGCGCTCCCCCATCGGAGCGCAGCACCTGGACCAACGACGACGTGCCCGCCGACCTGATGGTCGACGAGCACGTCCGCGTTGTGTGCGGCCGGGATCAGCGCTCTGCGCGGTCCCGGCGACGCAGCACCACAACGGTGCCTGCACCGGCGACGAGGAACGCGAGCGCGATCCAGATCAGCCCGCCGCCGTCGAAGCCGGTCGACGCGAGACCGGCCTGCACACCGGAGCCGGCGGCAGGGGAAGCCGACGGAGTCGGGGTCGGGGTCGCAGGATCGGTCGGCGCGGCAGCCACGGAGATCTCAGCGCTCGAAACCTCGGTGCCGTTGATCAGGACGACGATGGAGTGCGTGCCCGCCGGAGTCGCGGCCGGGATCTTCGCCTTGAGCGTGAACGCGCCCTTCTCATCGGTGTCGACCGTACCGAGGCTCTGCGGCGCAGAGTGGATCTCGACGGCGAACCCGTTGGTCGAGGCGGCGAATCCGGTGCCCTCGATCGTGATGGAACCGCCGGCCCGCAGCGAACCGGTCACCTGGACCGACCCCTTGACCGTTCCCGGGTCCACCGGAGCAGGCGGGACGACGACCTGTGCGGACGCCGGCGAGGCGACGGAGGTGCCGATGGCGTTGGTCGCGGTGACCGTCGCCGAGTACGACCCTGCAGCGAGACCCGTGAAGGTGTAGCTCGTGGTGTTGCCGGGGACGGAGACCGGCGTGCCACCGTTGAGGGAGACGCCGTAGCCCGAGATCGCGGCTCCGCCGTTGGCCGGAGCCACCCAGGTGACGGTGACGTCCGAGCCCTGGACTGCTGCGGTCGGCGCAGCCGGTGTGGCCGGGGCGGTCGGGGCCGGCAGGGTCGCCTTGTACGCGAGCGCGTAGGCGAGCTTGCCCGGCTTGGCCTCGGAGTACGGCACGGAGAGCTTCGCGAACTCGCCCTTGTTGACGGCCTTGCCGTCGTTCCACGAGGTGAGGGCGCCGAGCTGATCGGCCGTGAACCCGCTGTCGATGACGGTGTCGCGGGCGATCGACGTCTGCTTCTCGGTCATCGCCTTGACGGTCGCGAGGTAGCTGGCGAGGTTGTTGGCGTCCCAGGTGCTGAGGTCGATCGGCTTCGCGTCGCGGATCCACGATCCCCAGTAGAACTCCTGGAACGGCAGGCTGCCGGCGCTGTAGCCGATGTCACGGCCGAAGTAGAGGAGGCTCCGGTACTGGTCGTTCTGGAAGTTCGCAAGGCCAACGCTCTTCGGCAGCTGAGCTGGCGTGATCGCCTTGCCGTCGACATCGCGCAGCCAGTCCCACTTGTTCGTGGCCATGGCATCCCAGAACGCCGTGTCGCTGAGGGTGCTCAGGTTGCCGAGGACGCGCAGACGGACGTGCATGTTTGGGCCGCCGTCCGGCGTCTCGTAGAAGGACGTGAGCGTGTGGTGGCCGTCCGTCAGGTACAGCTTCCCGCCCGGGCCGATCACGACGGTCTTCATCGGTGCGATGCTGTCGGGCGTCTCGGAGCCGACGGCGACCTTGCAGGTGAAGGAGCTGGGGTCGGCGAGCGTCGACGCGGGGGTCGCGGTCTTCGCTTCGACCTGACCGTTGGCCTCGCACCAGTCGTCGAACTTCTTGTTGATCGCGTCCTTGCCGAGCGTGTATCGGCCGAGCTTGTAGTAGACCTCGTCGTAGCCGAGGGAGGGCTGCGTCGGAAGGACGTCGCCGATGCGCACGTCGACGAGGTCGCCGACCTTCGCGTTGAGGTAGTCGGGGGTCGGGGTCGACGGTGCGGCCTGGGCGATCCCGGCCGATGCGAGCGTTGCGCCCGCGATGGCCGTCACGAGCAGGACGGACATCGTCGCCCGTCGTGCGGAGGAGAGAAGCTTCACGAATGTTCCTTCACGAGTCTGGGCAGGGAAGTGCCTCCCAGATCGTGTCGGAGCGGGGTTTCCGGTGACGCTCGCGTCGGTTGCCACGAGTCGAACGGACGGTGAACGATTGTGATCGTCGGTTCGTCGCGGCGACCCGACCCGACCCGACCCGACCCGGCAGCACCCCTGGCGTGTCCGGCCGAGTCGAGTCGCCGCAGGCTGGCTCAGCCGACCGGGATGAGCCCGGCGACCACGTGCGCCGCATCCGGCATCGCGGCGATCTCGTCCGCAACACGCACCGACGCATCGCCGAACGACCGCTCCATGATGATGCGCTGCACTGCGGCGCCGACGTCGGCCGGGTCGGCGACCACGATCGCCGCGCCGACGGCTGCGGCACGCGCTGCGTTGATGGGCTGATCCGCACCCTGCGGGATCAACACCATCGGACGCTTGTGCTCGAGCGCGGCGAGCACCGTCCCGGCGCCACCGGCGGAGATCACGATGTCTGCATGCGGCAGCAGTTCGGCCATCGGAACGAAGGAGACGTAGCGCACGTCCGCCGTGTCGACCGGCTCGGCCCCGCCTGGGACGACGCCGAGCGTCGCGACGACGGAGACCGAACGCAGGTCGAGGCTCGCGATGATGGCCTGAAGGAGGTCCGGCCGGGTGAACACGGTTCCCAGGGTGACGAGCACTCGCACCCGGTAGTCGGCGCCGACGAAGACCGGAGGCACCCATAACGGCTCCGCCTGGCGATGCGCCTCCGGTCGAATCGGCGCGTGCGCAACGGGAGCCTGCCAGCCGGGGACCTGGAGCGACTGCGGGCACGGGTCGAGGTAGCTCTGCGGCGCAGTCGGCACGATGCCGCGGCTCGCATACCGGGGTCCGACGACGGCGAACATCGGCGCAGTGAACTCCTCGGGAACGGCCGGCCCGAACGCGAGGACGTGCCAGGGGATCCCGAGGGACGCGGCGACGAGGGGACCGACGAAGTCCCCCGCCTCGGCGACGACGACGTCTGGCTTCCACTCCGCGGCGCTTTCGAGCGCTTCATCCGCGGTGAGGTCGACTCGGGCGCCGGCGAAGAACTCCGCGACGGCTGCGGGGTCCTGCCCGGTCAACGCGTCCGCGCCCGTCCGACGCGCGACCTCCGCGAACAGCGCGTCCGGCATCGGTCCAGCCGGCAGGAGTTCGACGCCCGGCAGTTCGTGAGCCACCGCATCGGCGAGACCGGCGCTCGTCAGGAGTGCGACCTGATGGCCGGCTGCGCATGCCGCGCGGGCGAGGGGGACGAGTGGGAGGACGTGTCCGAACGCGGGGACGGCACTCAGGAGGAGACGCATAATTGCCTTTCAATAGAATCAGGTTCAATTGACCGTAATTGGATTCCACTGAATGTAGGCTGAGTCTCCCGAAGGAGTAGGCTGCCCTGATGACAACGAGGACCTACCGATCGACGCGCCGCGACGAAGCCGCATCGATCACGCGGGCGGTCATCCTGGACACGGCGCTCGAACGCTTCACCGCACAGGGATACTCGGCAACGACCATCGCCGACATCGCCACGCACGCAGACGTGGCAGTCAACACGATCTACGCGAGCATCGGTGGCAAGGCGCAACTCGTCCTGGCACTCATCGAACGCGCCAGGACGGATCCGTCGATCACGTCCACATTGGATGGAGTCGGACGAACGGACACCGGTCGAGCAGCACTCGAACGGCTCGCGCACGGCGTCAGGACCTCCTCAGAGCACTCCCAGCGCGTCATCGCCGTGATGCAGGACGCCGCAGCGTCCGAGCCGAGCGTCGCGGACGCCGTTCATCGAACCGAACTCGGCTACCGTGCGAACCTCGACTCCACGGTCGGCCACCTGCGATCGCTGCCCGACTTCCGCGACGAGCTCGACACGAGAGCCGTCCAGGACGCGCTGTGGTTCTACTTCGGCTTCTCCCCCTGGCGAACCCTGATCGCACTCGGATGGGACTGGGATCGCACCGAGCACTGGCTCGCCCTGCAAGCGTGGCGCGAGATCTACCGGGTGCCCCAGGACTGAACGCCTCAGGAGACGGGCTTCGCTCGCTTCGGTTGCCACCAGCCATATGAGCCGTGAACGATCGAGTCAGCGGCGAACCTTCAGCGCCGCTCAATGGCTGCTCGCAACGGCACGAGTTCGTTGTCCAACACGTCAACTATCAACAACCGATCGATGCGAAAGTACTCGTGAACAACCACATTCCGAAGGCCTGCAATGCTCGCCCATGGGATCTCGGGAGCAAAGTCCTTCTCTCCGTCCTGCAATGCGCGAACTGCTTCACCAATGACTGCGAGATTTCGAAGTACAGCGTCGAACAGCGTCGAACGCCATCGACGCCACGACCGGATCATCATCCGCAAGGTGCATCCGATACTCGAGACACCGGTCAATGGCGCGAACGATGTCGGCGAATCGGGCCTCTCCCGGACGACTCACAATGGCACTGCATCGGCGCGTGCGGTCGCCGCCACCGGCTCCCGAAGCAGCCCCTCAGTGACGACATCGACACGAACACCAAGCAGACGCCCGAATTCTTCGCCAATTCCCGCGACTCTCATCAGGGGATTACCCTGCATCGGCGTGAGGTCAACAATGAGATCCACGTCGCTCGACGCTGTCGCATCCTCACGTGCGACGGAGCCGAACACCCTCGGATTCACGGCGCCATAGCGCTCCAGGACAAGCAGCAGCTCGGCACGATGACGGTCGATCTCCGCGCGAAGAGTCTGGGATTGCGCTGAAAGCGAGTTCATACCCGCAGGATAGCCGGAACAGCTCGAAGAGTCATCGACTCAACCGCACGTCCAAATGATGAGCAAGCTCGCTCGCACCGGTCAGCGCATGCGGGATCTCGGAGGAGGTCGTCAGGAGACGGGCTTCGCCCTGCGGTCCTTGATCTTGTCCTTCAGGAAGATCGCACCGAGGATCCAGCCGCCGAGCGCCGTTACGATCCAGACGACGAGCGGGGTTACCACCCAGGCGAGCGCGTCGTGCAGGGTGATCCCACCGGGGAAGAGCGTCGCGATGAACAGGGCGACGAGGGTCGACACGAGGCCGATGCCACCGAGGATCGGCGATGCGTACTGGCGGGCGATGTTGAAGATGAAGGGCGACAGGATCGCCTGGGCGACCGTGAAGACGACAACCGCGATGATGAATCCGGAGATCGTCACGGACACGCCGGGAACGAGCCACGCTGCGATCAACAGGCCGATCGCAGAGGTGCCCAGATTGATGAGCGTCCGAATCAAGAATCGAATCACAGTGGTCCCCGCCATCCTGTACAGCACACATGTCGGCAAACGACCGCTTGCCCGCCCCAATCCTAGTGATCGTGCGGCTCGGCCCGCGAGAGGCGCGGGCGCGTCCGCCACGGCAGGTCATCCTGCGCGAATCCTCCCGCTCAGTCGATGCGCTGGATCTCCGGGTACCCGTACGTCCCGTCGAGGATGCTCGCACCGGGCAGGTACAACCGGAAGACCAACCGGAACGCGGCGTCGGGGCTCGGCAACCAATTGGCACGCTCAGTCGGGTCGCTCGGTCGTTCATGGGCGATGGTGATGCGGAGCGATCCGTCCGCTTCGTGTCGGATCCCGGCCGTTCGATCGCCGATGGAGTAGCGGTCGATCGGGTTTTCCACCAGGAAGTACCGGGGGATGTCATACAGCGTGATCGACCAGAACGCGCCGACCGGCGGCTGCGAGGCGAAGTCCATCCGGTACCGGTGACCCCCCGTCAACGGCGATCCCGCGATGTCGGTGAACGCCTGCGCGTACACCGCCTCGTACGCATGGTTCCCCCACAGCCCTAAGCGGCAGGCAATGGCCCGCTGGAGGATGCGTTCGTCCTCGTCCGCAATCTTCCACTCCGGCGCATCGATGGTGCCGAGGTCCAGCGTGTGCACGTTGTAGTCGAAGACGTGCAGCCCGACGGTCCAACCGTTGTACACCGGCGCGTGGCCGTGCTTGGTCTCGGATTCGAGGGCGGCCGCACCCGCAGTGAACCCGTCGACGAGCGCAGCACGATCCACATCAGGTGCCCACAGCGGGGCGTACCGCACAAGATAGTCGGCTTCGACGGCAGGGGCCGGGAATGCGTGCGCCCACGCGTGCGCCTGCGCCCAGAACAGGAGTTCAGCCGAGTCGGCCTCGGCCACGACTGGAATCCCGCTGAGTGGAGCGTCCGGCGTCACCCGTTCGAGCACAACCGCATCCTGCAGCGCAGCGACTGCCTGGATGTCCTCCGGCCCGGTACACGCGAACCGCCCGACGATCGACACGACATCCGTCGAGGCCCGAATGACCGGCACCTCCGATTCACCGCCCCACCCGGGCGGGACGATCAGGAAGGTTCCGGCTTCGTTACCCGTCGCCCGCGTACCGACGTAAGCGATGTTGTTCGTCCACGCGTCCACGAACTGCAACACGAAGTAGCGATCCCCGGTCGCCGGGACGTGCAGACGCAGCGGGCCGCCGGAGAGGTCGAGTTGCGCCATCGAGTACACGGTGTCGTTGTTGATCGTGACGAAGGTGTCCTCCGGACCGGCGAGTTTCCGCGCGTGCGAGAAGGAGTTGAACGGCGCCGCCGGATTCGAGCCGACGCCTGTCGTCACGTATCGCCCCACCTGGCGGAGGTTCTCGACCAGCGGGTAGAAGTACGGATAGGCGGCGATGGCGATGGCGGTCGTTGCGTTCACGGCGTTCCTCTCGTCGGTGAGTCCTCGCACGCTATCGCGAGCGCCGCGCGACGGCAACAACCCGCAAGAGAGCGCCTCGATCACCCCGGTCGGTTTCATCCGATGCGGATGATTCCGCGCGAAGGGGTCGCGCTCCTCGACGACCAGCTGCCATGCTGAGGTCCATGCGGCTGGAGGGCAGCCGTCGATCGATGTGGGGTGGACATGGTTCAGGTGTTGGGTGAGACCTTGGCGCTCGTGGCCGGCATCGCGCTCAGTCCGGTGCCGATCATCGCCGCGATCCTGATGCTGCTCTCACCTCGGGCGCGATCCACGGCTCCCGGGTTCCTGATCGGCTGGTTCGTCGGCATCGTCGTCGCACTCGTGGTGTTCATCGCGCTCGCCTCCGTCCTGCCGGATGCCGGCGAGACCGGGCCGCAGCCGGTCATCGGCGTCATCAAGATCGTGCTCGGCCTGCTGCTGTTCGTGCTCGCGATCAGGCAGTGGCGCAGCCGTCCGAAGAAGGGCGAGGAGGCGAAGCTGCCGGGTTGGATGGCGTCGATCGACACCATGAAGGCGCCGAGGGCGTTCATCCTCGCCTTCCTGCTGTCTGCGGTGAATCCGAAGAACCTCGTCCTCGCGGCGTCGGCCGGGATCATCGTGGGGTCGGCCGGACTGTCGGTCGGGAGCATCATCGGCGTGGTGGCGATCCTCGCAGTGATCGCTTCGCTCACGATCGCGCTCCCGGTCATCCTGTATCTGGTCGCATCCAAGCGGATGGCCGGCCCGCTCGACAGCCTCCGCGCGTGGCTCTCGCAGAACAATGCCGCGGTGATGGCGACGCTCTTCCTCGTCTTCGCCTTCGTCGTCATCGGCAAGGGCCTGTCGAGCTTCTAGCCCGTTCCTCTCCTCTGCTTCTGCCGAGGGGTCGCAAGCTGCGGGTCCCACGCGGATCAACCCGCAGTTTGCGACCCCTCGGCAGAAGCGAAGGCCGACGTCAGGGCTCGGATGCCGAAGGCGAAGGCTTCGTCGACGTCGCCACCGAGGTTGAAGGCGCCGGCGAGCTCCATGCTGACGAAACCGTGGGCCCACGCGGTCAACGTCCTGGCGGCCTCGAGCGCGTGATCCGGGCCGGCGAGCGCCCCCGCGACGTCGAGCAGCGGCTCGCTCGAGAGGACGATCGACTCCTGGGACGGCCGCGTCGACGCCTGCCCGAACGCGAAGATGAGCTGATACCCGGCCGGGAACCGATGCGCGAACGCCCGGAAGCCCACCGCGACCGCTGCGACTCGCGATGCGGGCTCCTCAGCCCGCGCCACGGCATCGCGGACTTCCGCAGCCAACTCCTCCAGTATCGCCTCGCTGATGAGCTGCACGAGATCATCGCGATTCCGCACCCGCTTGTAGAGCGATGGCGCCTTCACCCCGACTCGCTGCGCGACCGCCTGCATGGTCAGCCCCGCCAGCCCGTCGCGTTCCAGGATCTCGCGTCCGACCGCGATGATCGCGTCACGACTGGTGCGTTCCGGAGTGGGCATTGGTCCTCGATCCATTCATGATGCACGATAGCTATTGACCGTAGCCATCATGGCTATGTACCATAGCCATGCAGTCAGCGTAGCAACCGGAAAGGTGCCAGACAATGCAACTCGCTCCAGGACTTCATCGTGTCGGCAACGACATCGTGGCATTCCACCTCATCGAAACGGCCGACGGGATCACGATGATCGACGCCGGACTCCCCGGGCACTGGTCCGACCTCCTCGCGGAACTCTCGTCGATGGGCCGCACGCCGGACGAGATCCGCGGCGTCGTCCTCACCCACGGCGACAGCGACCACATCGGCATCGCGGAACGACTCCGCCGCGACCACGGTGTGCCGGTCCACGTGCACGCTGCCGATGCGGCCCGTGCACGCGGCGAAGTGACCTCACACGCGGCCGGCGGGCCGAAGCGCCTCGGTGCGATGCTCGGATTCGCCGTGTACGCCCTCCGCAAGGGCGGCGCGAAGACGAACCGGCTGACCGAGGTCGTCGAGATGCACGATGGCGACGTCCTGGACCTGCCAGGGTCACCGCAGATCGTCGGCCTGCCGGGTCACTCCCCCGGAAGCGTCGCCGTGTTCGTGCCGCTCGTGGACACGGTGTTCGTCGGGGACGCGCTCACGACGCGCAACGTGCTCACGGGCGTCGTCGGTCCGCAGCCGGCCCCGTTCACCGACGATCCCGCCGAGGCGCTCAGCTCCCTCGACGCGCTCTCCGCGCTCGACGCGCATCGGATCGTCCCCGGTCACGGCGCTCCCTGGTCTGGCAACATCCCCGACGCCATCCGCCTCATCCGCGGCCCGCGAGGGGTCGCAAACGGCTAGTCCGACCCCCGTCACACCCGCCATTTGCGACCCCTCGCGGGCTTCACGCGTGGTCGCCGGAGGAGCGGCGGTCGTAGAGGAGCATGCTCAGACCGGCGTCGACGCGGACCGTCTGGCCGGCGACGGCCCACGCCGCATCCGAGAGCAGGAACGCAGCCACCTCGCCGATGTCGCGCGGCTCGACCGCCCGATTCAGGACCTGCTGGGTCGCGCTGTGCTCATGGATCGCCTCCACCGGATCGGCGGCGTCGAATCCGTACCGATCCGCGACCCGCTCGTCGAACACCGCCCCCGGCGCCACCGCATTGCATCGGATGCCGTGCATCCCGAGCTCCGCCGCGAACCCGCGAGTGAGCCCTTCGACGGCACCCTTCGCACCGGCGTACAAACCGAACCGGTTCTGCGTGTGCGTGCCGTGGACCGATGACACCTTCACGATGGCTCCGCCTCCACCGACGGCGATGCGATGGGTCACGAACGCGCGGGTCATGAGCCAGAGCCCTTTGACGTCGATCGCGTAGAGGTGGTCGAACTCGGCCTCAGTGGCGAGGTGCGCCGGCGTCCGCAGTCCGATGCCGGCGTTGTTGACGAGTCCGTCGACGCGCCCGTGCCGATCGATTCCGGCATGCACGATCGCTTCGACGTCGTCCGCCCGCGTGATGTCGCCTGGAGCAAGCACCGCATCCGGGAAGCGCGCCGCTGCAGCATCCAGCGCATCGGCCGTGGTGTCGTTCACCACCAGCAGCGCGCCGGCAGCCTGGACCGCTTCGGCGACTCCCCCGCCGACGCCGTACCCGCCGGCGCCCGTGACGATGACGACCTTTCCGTCGAGCCGGCCCCCTGCTGATGCACCCATAGGTCTCTCCTCTCGGCCGGCCCCATCGCCGCCCGTCTCCCCACCTTGCCCGCGAGGGGTCGCATCTGGCTAGTGCGAATACCGCCGCACCAGCCGTTTGCGACCCCTCGCGGGCTGGGGAACGAGAGCGCTACAGGCGCGGGTCGACGGGGTCAGACTCGAGCGCAAGGACGCTGAAGACCGCCTGGTGCACACGCCAGAGCGCCTCGCCGGCGGTGAACCGACGCAACGCCTCAAGGCCCAGGGCGTACTCGCGTGCCGCCATCGAACGCTTCCGTCCGGTGTCACGTTCGCGAAGCCGATCCAGGTTGTGCGGAAGGGTGTAGTCCGGCCCGTAGATGATGCGCAGGTACTCGCGTCCGCGGACCTTGATGCCCGGCTGCGCGGCACCGGAAGCCGTACGCACCCGATTGGCGAACGGTTTGACGACCATCCCCTCGCCTCCCGCATCGGTTCGGGCGCTCCACCAGGCGATCGCAGCCGCGACTGCCGCATCGTCCCGCAGATCGACCCGCAGTCGTGCCGTGTCCGCGATGACCTCCGGCGCGACCTCCCGAAGCCGGTCAGCGACACCGAGATGCCACCCGTGATCGCGCTCCTCGAACGTCGCCGATCCCGCCGCCAGCACCTGGAACGGCGCGAATCGCGTCTCCGATGCAACACCGACGTACCGGCGATACGCGTCACGGAACAGCAGCGCGTCGGTGTGGCGAACGGCGTTGCGCTCCGTCAACGCCGAGACGTCGACACCCGATGCCGCGGCGCGGGCGAGCACATCGGCCGCCGCGCCGGTCGCTGCGACGGCTGCGGCGCCGGTCGACGCGTACAGGTCGCGGATGAGTTCACCCGCCTTGAGCGACCACGGCAGCATCTCGCCGTCCAACAGCACCCAATCCGCGTCCAGTTCCGCCCAGAGGCCGGCACGCTCCATCGCGGAATCGACCGATTCCAGGAACGTCCGTTCGCGGGCCGCATCGAAGAACGGACGCCCCGTGCGGGTGTGCACCGCGCCGATCCAACCGGCGGGAGCATGGAACCGCCTCGGATCGCGAGCGACGAGCACCACGGCCCGGGAGCCCATGTGCTTCTCCTCGCAGATGACGTCGTCGACCCCCTGGTCCAGGAACGCCGCGAACGCCTCCGCCGGGTGTTCCAGGTAGCCGGGCTCCTTCGAGGTGTTCGGCGGAGACATCGTGGGCGGCAGGTAGATCAGCCAGCGCGGGTCGGTCGCCCATCGGCTCATCACCTCGAGACCGCCGGCGGCCTGCGCCTCCTTGATGCCGATGCGTCCGTGACCGCTCGTCTCGATGAACAGCTTGCCCTGGACATCGGCGAGGTCGAGCACACCGTGCGCGCGCTCGGCGTCCCTCCCGTCCTGCCCGTCGCCCTGCCCGCTCGCCGGGTCGATGAGCGGGCGCACCGGCTCGAACCAGACGCGCTCGGCCGGCACGGACACGACCTCGCGTTCTGGGTATCGCATGGCGCTCAGCGCGCCGCCGAACACACACCCGGTGTCGAGGCAGGCAGTGTTGTTGATCCACTCGACCGTCGGGACCGGCGTGTGACCGTACAGGACGACCGCGTCCCCCCGGTACTCGTCGGCCCACGCATAGCGGATGGGCAGGCCGAACTCGTCGGTCTCGCCGTTGGTCTCGCCGTACAGCGCGAAGTCGCGCACCCGGCTGGATGCGCGCCCCTGGTACTGCTCCTTGAGGCCGGCGTGCGCGACGACGAGCCTGCCGTCATCGAGCACCAGATGCGACACCAGGTCGTAGCAGAACGTCGCGACCCGGTCGCGGAACTCCTGGGTCTCCCCCGCCAGCTGGGCGAGCGTCTCCCCGAGACCGTGCGAGACGGTCACCTTCGCACCCCGCAGGGCACGCACGAGTTTGGACTCGTGGTTGCCGGGGACCGCGAGCGCGTTCCCGGACGCGACCATGCCCATCGCGAGCCTCAGGACCCCGACGACGTCAGGGCCACGGTCGACGAGGTCGCCGAGGAACACGACGCGCCTGCCCTCCGGGTGCGCTGCATCGATCGGTCGACCTTCTGCGTCCCGACTGATCGTGTACCCCAGCGCGTCCAGGAGTGATTCGAGCTCCGACCGGCACCCGTGCACGTCGCCGATCGCATCGAACGGCCCGCGCTCGTCGCGCCGGTCGTTGAGCAGCGGGGTCCGGACGATGGAGGCTGCTGCGACCTCGGCCGGATCGCGCAGCACGTGGATCTTCCGGAATCCCTCCTTCGTCAGCCCGCGCATGCCGCGACGCAGCTGATCCAGTTGCCGTTTGACGACGCGAGGCGGGATGTCCCGGTCGCCGCGCTCCGCATTGCGGGCGACGCAGACCGCCTCCGGCAGATCGAACACGATGGCGACCGGCAGCAGATCGTGCGACTTCGCGAGAGCGACGAGCGAACGACGCGATTCCGGCTGCACACTCGTCGCGTCGATCACCGTCAGCAGGCCGGCCTCGAGTCGCTTGCCGACGACGTACTGCAGCGCGTCGAACGCCGCCGGGGTCGCCGCCTGATCGCTCTCGTCGTTGGACACGTAGCCGCGGAACGTGTCGCTCGACAGCGTCTCGTAGGGCAGGAAGTGCTCGCGCGCGAACGTGGACTTCCCCGAACCTGACGGGCCGACGAGGACGACGAGCGACTTCGCCGGGATGTCGAGGACGCTCATGCGGCACTCCTTCTGAACAGGGCCATCTGGGTCGGCGACCCGTGATCGGCGTCCTCGCCGCCGACCGAGCGGAATTCGACCGTGTATCCACGACGGGCGGCAACGCCGTCAGCCCACCGGGCGAACTCGTCACGGGACCACTCGAATCGGTGGTCCGTGTGACGGAACGCTCCGGGCGGGAGCGACTCGTAGATCGGGTTGTAGTCCGCATTCGGCGTCGTGACGATGACCGAACTCGGCTTCGCATCCGTGAACACGGCGTCTTCGAGCGCATCGAGCCGTGATTCGTCGATGTGTTCGATGACCTCCATCAGCACCAGCGCGTCGAACCCGCGCAGACGCTCGTCCCGGTAGACGACGGAGCCGTGCAGGAGGTGGAGGCGCTCACGTTCCGCATCCGAGGCGCGCTGCAGGTTGAGCACTCTGGACGCGGTTTCGAGCGCTTGGGCCGAGACGTCGGTGCCGACGATCTCGGTGAACGTGCGGTCGCTCGCGAGACGTCGCAACAGTGCTCCCTGGCCGCAGCCGATGTCGACGACGCGGCGGGCGCCAACATCGTGCAGGGCCGCGATGACGGCATCGGCTCGAAGCGCGCGGAGCGGAGCCGGTCGATCGGCGCCGGCTGCTGCTGCCGATGCGTCGACGCCAGCGGGTGCGGCATCGGATGATCCGGCCGTCACACCGCCCAAGGCGCTCTCGGCCTGCTCCACGAGGGACTGCTGATGCATGAGATAGCGACGGATGATGAGCTCGCGTTCCGGATGCTCGTTGAGCCAGCCCTCGCCCGACCGGACGAGCTTCGCGACCTCGTCGTCGCCGACCCAGTAGTGCTTGGAATCATCGAGCACGGGCAGGATCACGTAGAGCTGCCGCAGCGCCTCACCCAACCGGACCTCACCGGTCAGGGTCAGCGCGCTGTACCGGGAGTCGCCCCACTCCGGATGGGTCTCGTCGAGCGCGATCGGCCGCTCGTCGAGCATCCACCCGAGCGGGTCGAACAGGCGCCGGATGATGTCCTCGACGCCCGAGCCGCGAACGGAGATGACGGGGATGTCGATGCGCAACGGCAGCGGCCGCTCCGCCAGCTCGGGATAGGAGTCGCTCCGGCCGGTCATCGCCGTGCGGAACACTGTGCCGAGCGCGACGGCGAGGAGACTCGACGCGACGTACGGGCGGTCGTTGACGTAGTGGTCGAGGGCGAGGGCGTCGCCGCGGAACCGCTTGTTGCGCACCAGACCGACGGCGTCGACCTCCAGGAGGACGGCCGCAGTGCACCGCTCCGGTGTCGCTTCCGGATAGAAGACGTGGATGTCGCCGACCGGCGCCTGGAACGTCTGCACCTTCCGCGGGTGCTTGTGCAGCAGATATCCGAGCACCGTCGCATCGATTCCGGCGTCGTTCGGCGGTTCAAAGCTGATCGTCAGCAGCACGCAGTCCCCCAGTCGTGTCGTTCCGGTCCCCGTCAGCCGATGCTACGGGATCCCACCCATTCCCGGACCCGACACCCGTCCCCCATCCCTTCCCATCCCATCCCGCCTCATCCCGCGAGGGGTCGCAAATTGTGGGTGTCAGAGCGGAACACCCGCAGATTGCGACCCCTCGGCAGATTGACGGGACGGGTCAGGACTGTTCGATGTGGCCGGAGCGACCGGCGGTCCAATAGCCGATGGCGTGATGCCGGGCGCGCGGCAGTGCGCGCACGCTGCGCAGGTGGCTGCGGATCGACCGGCTCACGGCGGCCTCGCACGCGACCCACGCATAACCGGGCGTGGCCGGCAGATCGAGCGATGCCACGGCGTCGAGCAGCCTGCTCGGCGCGAGTCCCAGCCCGCTCCCGTGCAACCAGATGTACTCGACGTCGCCGCTCGTCTCGAACGACTGCTCGTCCGCTACCGTCGGCACTTCGATGATCGCGCGTACCCGCGCGCCGTCCGGCAGTTCCTCGATGATGCGCCCGAGCCCCGGCAGTCCGGTCGCGTCCGCGACGAGCAACTGCCACTCCGCGTCGTCCGGCGCGCCGTAATAGGAACTGGAATCGCCACTCACGAACGTGCCGAGGATGTGGCCGGGTTCAGCGCGCATCGCCCACTCCGCCGCGAGGCCGCCTTCGTGCACCACGAAGTCGACCGTGAACGACCTCCCGCCGTCCCGAACCGCTCTGACCGTGTAGTGCCGCCACAGCGGCGAGTCCTCCGGGTCCGTCTCGTCAGGATGTTCGTGCTCGGCGTGCTCGTGCTCGTGCTCGGCGTGCTCGTGCTCACCGTGTTCGACCTCACCCGCCCGCCCGTAGTCGTCCCGGTTGAAGTATTCGATGCGTGCGACGGTCTCGCCGGGGAAGGGAAAAGCGAGATCGATGCGCTCATCGCCGAACCCGTCATCGAACCACCGCCAATCACCGACTGCCTCGAAGTCGATGCGGATCATGTTCGGGGTCAGCCGCTCGGCGCGGACGACGCGCGCTGGTTCGCAGAAAGCCATTACTCGGTGGCCGCCTCTCGTGTGAAGGATTGGAAATAGGTGCCGGGGGTGTGCCCGGTGGTGCGTTTGAAGAGGTCGATGAACGCACTCCGATTCGAGTACCCGAGCTTCCGCGCGACGGCGGCGATCGGCATCCCGGCCGCGATGTCGATGAGCGCCGCACGGATACGCACCAGGATGCGCCACTGGGTGAGTGTCGATCCGGTCTCACGCAGGAAGCCGCGCGAGAGCGTGCGGGTGCTGATCCGCAGCGACTCCGCCCACTCCATCGCCGTACGGTCGTCGGCTGGGTTCTCGATGATCGCCTCGGCGACGGCCCGCAGCTCCGGGTCGACAGGCAACCTGATGTTGAGCGATGCCGTCTCGACCGGCGTCAGGAGATCGACGGTGAGTGACTGCAGGCGTAGCCGCCGCTCCTCGGGCATCTCGATGTTCTTGTTGTGCAGCATCAACTCACGGATGACGCCGGTCAGGCTGATCCCGGTCACGCCGGTCCACGGCACGCGCATGCGTTCGGGATGGAAGTAGGTGATCGAGAGCAGCGATCCGCTGTCCGCGGTGACGCGGTGCACGGTGTTTGCGGGGAGCCAGATGCCGAGTCCAGGCGCGACCATCCAGAACTGCTCCCCGGTCTCGACCGTGACCGTGCCGCCCTCCGACCAGATGAGGCAGTGTTCGCGATGCGAGTGCGCCGACCATTCCTCCGGGATGTCGCTCTTGTACGTGCCCGTGGACATGATCCACGGCGCTTCGAGCAGCCACGGCACGTCCGCGGAGGCCACGGCCGGGTGCACGATGCTCCGCACGGCTCTGGTGCTCTCGCGGACCTGCTGCGCGGTCGCCACGCTGAGGATCACCCGATGGTCGTCCGCACCCGGACGCGATGCCGCACCCGCTGCCGCGCCCGTTACTGATCCCGGTGCCGGACCAGCGGCCGCTCCGGCACCCGCCGCAGCCACCCCAGCCACCCCAGCCACCCCAGCCATCGACATCGTGTCCTGGACGATCACGCCTTCGCGGCCAGCGGCTTGAGGACGACCGTCTCGACCGCATCGAGCCAGGCGAGCGCCGAGCTGTAGTCGGTCACGGTGCTGTAGACCCAGTAGACGTTGCCGGCCTTGACCGCAGGCAATTCGGAGAACAGCGGCGCATCGATGACCGACTGGATCTTCGGGTGCAGCCGGCCGTCGGCCTGAGCCGGCGCCACGATGACGTCGGCATCGCCGAGGACCGTGGTGGTGAGTTCCGCCGACACGTAGTCGAAGCCGTTGTCGTTCGACGCGGGGACACCGGGGGCGATGGTGGCCCCGAGGTCCTTGAACCACAGCGCACCGACGACGCCCCTCGGGTAGAGCACGGAGAAGCCGTCGCCGGTCTCGCCCTCGGACACGCCGGCCCATCGCTTGGTCGTGAGGACGTCGTGGTAGGTGTCGGTCAGTTCTTCAGCGCGTTGGTCGTACTGGGTCGCGAGGGTGTCGAACTCGCTCGACTTGTTGACCGCATCGGCCACGCCCTTGCCGATCGTGCGCCAGTCTCCGCGGTAGTCGGCGGAGAAGATGGCGGTCGGGGCGATGTCGGAGAGCTTCTTGTAGAGCTGGTCGTCGATCTCGAGGGCGTCGCCGACGATGAGGTCTGGTTTGGCCGCTGCGACGGATTCGAGGCTCAGGGCGAAGAAGCTGCCGACGGTGGGCAGGCCGTCGACGAAGGCTTCGGCCTCCGCGGTGAACTGGCCGGGGTACGCGCTGTAGTCCTGCACTGCGACGGGGCGGACGCCGACGGATTGCAACTGCCAGGGCGTGTCGTAGGAGACGGTGACGACGCGCTTGGGCGCGACCGGGACGTCGACGGCGCCGTAGTGGGTCTCGACCGTTCGTGTCTCCCCTGCGCCGGCATCGCCCGCTGCAGTGGTGGAGGAGCACCCGCTCAGCCCGAGGCCGAGTGCCGCCGCCCCGGCGACGAGGGCGATGGCTATGGAACGGAACGAGGAACGGGATTTCACGATGGGGACTCTCTGACGTGCGATTCGAGCGGCGCGCTCGGGTTAGGTTTGCCTATCCTCACCAAGGCTAAACCAAGTCACTCCCGTCAGGTTCGACACCCTAGTCCGGTAACCGGACACCTCCTCCGCTGCCGAGGGGTCGCAAATGGTGGGTGTTCGGCGCCAGCACCCACCATTTGCGACCCCTCGGCGGCGGAGGAGGATGGGGCCGTCAGGCGATGGGCAGCAAGTGTTGGGTAGGGTGGATGCGAACCCACGTGATTTGCGATGCGCCTTCACTGACCGGATGCGTGGGGATCGGAACGCCACGATGGTCGTGTCTACGGGCACGCCACGCGTCCCAGGACACGCCGTTGGGCATCAGCAGCTCGTCAGCCGCGAACGCGGTGATCGGCGAGCCGACACAACGGAATGAATATGAAGAAATTCTTGAAGGTAGCACTCATCACCCTCGGCTCGATCGTGGGGGTCATCGCCCTGACACTCGCCACGACGAGCATCGTCAACGCGGTCGCCAGCAACTCGGAAGCATCCGAACTGAAGACCTACGGCACGCTCGTGCCCGTCGACGGCAAGCAGATGAATGTGGTCATCCACGGCGACGACACTGGCAAGGAAACCGACACCGTCGTCCTCATCCCCGGCTTCGGCACCGCGGCTCCCGATGTGGACTTCGGCCTCCTGATCAAGGAGCTCGAACCGACGCATCGCGTCGTCGTCGTCGAACCGTTCGGCTACGGCCTGAGCGACGGCACGGACAAGCCCCGCACCTCCGCCAACATCGTGAGCGAGATCCACGAGGCGCTGCAGCAGGTGAAGGTCAACAAGTTCGTCCTGATGGGCCACTCGATCGCCGGCATCTACGGACTCGAATACGTCAACGCGTACCCGAGCGACGTCACGGCGTTCGTCGGGATCGACAGCAGCGTGCCGACGCAGCCCGGCATGGACACGAAGTTCCCGATCAGCGCCCTCCAGACGGCGAAGTCGCTCGGATTGGTGCGCGTCGCCACCGCTCTCGGCGGGGACGCCTACGCCGGCACCGACTTCACCGAGGACGCCAAGACGCAGATGAACATCCTCAGCAACCGCAACTCGCTCTCCGACACCTACGCGGATGAGATGTCACGCTTCTCGGAGAACTTCACCAACGCGCAGCGACTGTCGTTCCCGAAGGACCTGCCGGTTCTGGAGTTCATCGTCAAGGACGTCACGGTCAAGGGGTGGACCGAGCTGCACGAGGAGCAGGTCGCGAGCGTCGATCACGGCGAGCTCGTCATCCTGAAGGGCGACCACTACCTGCACCACACGCAGTCCAAGGCGATCGCGCAGTCGTTCAACGACTTCATGGCCGGTCTCCCGACGAGCTGATCCAGCCCAGCAGAAATGAGTGATGCCCGACACGGTCATGTGTCGGGCATCACTCATTTCCCGAGGGAAGCGAACCGGGGCGACTACTTGTCGTAGCGGTAGAAGCCCTCGCCGGTCGCGACGCCGAGCTTGCCCTGGTCGATGTAGTTCTCCTTCAGCCATGCGGCAAGCTGCTGCGCGTGCTCGTCGCCGTTGGTGAGGATGTTGTACGGCGTTGTCAGGCCGATGATGTCGTAGAACTGGAACGGCCCCATGGGGGCTCCCGTCGCGATGCGCCACACCTTGTCGACGTCGTGCGGGTCGGAGTATCCGCCTGCTGCGAGTTCGAGGCCGGCGTTCAGGAACGGGACGAGGAGCGAGTTGAGGACGTATCCTGCCTTCTCCTTGTGGATCGGGATCGGGACCATGCCGATCTCGCCGGCGAACTCGACGACCTCGTCGAAGACCTCCGGGGCAGTGTCTGCAGTTCCCATGACCTCACCGGTGTTGAACTTCCACACGCGGTTGGCGAAGTGCAGCGCGAGGAACTTCTCCGGACGACCGGTGAAGTCCTTCATGTCGCTCGGGAGGAGCGTCGAGGAGTTGGTGGCGAAGATCGTCTTCGCGGGTGCGAGCTTGTCGAGCGCCTCATAGGTGGTGCGCTTGAGGTCGAGGACTTCGGGGATCGCCTCGATGACGAGGTCGGCGTCCGCGACGGCTGCGGCCAGGTCGGAGGAGAAGGTGACGCGGGTGAGCGCCTCGTCCGCCTTGCCGCCGGCCGCACCATCCACCTCGGACGTGTACGTCTCTGCGAGTCCTGCGAACCGCTTCTTGGCGCCTTCGATCACCTCGTCGTTGATGTCGTACGCCGTGACCTGGAAGCCGCTGTACGCGGTCTGATAGGCGATCTGGGATCCCAGGACGCCGGTGCCGAGGACGGTCACGTTGGTGATGCTGCTCATCGTGCTCTCTCTTTCATATCGGGTTGTGCCTGATGGCCGGCGCCGCCGGATTGTGTCCGATGGCGCCTGTCGGGTGGGGTTCAGGGTGCGGCTGGTGACGCGAGCGTCGCGAGGTAGCCGCTGACGATCTGGCCGATCTGGACGCGGAGGTCGTCGATCGCGTCGGTGTCGGCGATGGCCCCCATCGAGGACCGGACGACGGCGAGGTGCACGATCGCGAAGATGCCGCTGCTCGCGAGGGCCGCGGCATGCTCATCGGCCTGCGGGCGCCGCGCACGCGCCTCCTGGAGCAGTCGTGAGGCGATGCGCGCTTCGAGTTCCGCAACGATCGCGAGGCCCTCTGCACGGAACTGTTCGGTGTCGGGTCCGAAGATCAGTTCACGTTGGAAGACCTGGCTGTTCTCGGGATTCACACCGACGCGAGCGATGATCGGCAGCACCAGCTGCACGATGGCCTCCACGACGTCGCCCTCCCTGCCGGCGCGCTCCTCGCCGATGCGCAGCGCATCGCGGAACTCGTCGTTGTAGACCATCAGCAGCAGCTCCCCCTTGGAGGACGCGTACCGGAAGAGCGTGCCGGCGGCGACGTCAGCCCGTTCGGACACCTGTTGCGTCGACACGGCGGCGAACCCGCGCTCTGCGAAGAGCTCTGCGGCGGCATTGAAGATCCGTTCGCGCTTGTCGCGCATGTTGCGATCGCGGCGCCCGACGGCGCCTGTCGATCCACTCATGATCCGCACTCCTTACTGAGTTTGCTCATTTATGAGTCTACTCAGTTTTGTGCAGAAGTCCAGCTGCCAGGCGGGCTGCTGTTCAGCCCACGAGACCCTTGCGCACGATGCTCTCGCCCGCAGCCTCGATCGCCTCGACGGAGGGACGCGGCTCCCAACCGAGCACCCGACGCGCCCTCTCCGCGGAGATCCGCTTCCGGTAGCCGAGGTCGGGCACGAGGGGACGGAACGCCGGGTTGAACACCGATGCCGCCCGGACCACCAGGCTCGGGATGGAGCGGGTCGGCACGTGAGCGGCGGCGGCGCCGAGTCGGGCCCGCAGCACGGAGCCGATCTCGCGCATCGCCGTCACCGGACCGCTCGCGAGCAGGAACCGTTGACCTGCGGCGTCCGGCGTCGTCATCGCGAGGATGTGCGCCCGGGCCACGTCGCGGACGTCCACGATGGGGATCCACACGTCGGGGAAGGCCGGCATCCCGCCGGAGAGCATCCGTTGGATGATGTGGTTCGACCCGGAGATCTCATGCCCCATCACCGGTCCCATCACGGCTACGGGCAGCATCGTCACCAGTTCCATCTCGCCACCCTCCTCCGCGATGAAATCCCACGCGGCCCGCTCCGCGAGCACCTTGCTCCGACCGTAGGCATCCATGCCGGGGCCGTCGAGCACCGACCAGTCATCCTCGGTGAACACATGGTCGGTGTGCGGATGCCCGAAGCCGACGGCATGGAAGGCGGAGGTGAGGACAACACGACGCACACCGGCATCCCGCGCGGCACGCAACACACGGATCGTGCCCTCGCGCGCCGGCCGGATGACGTCGTCCTCGTTCTCGACGGCGCCGATGTGCACCGGTGACGCGACGTGCAGCACAGCATCGCAGTCCGCGACGGCGTCCGCCCAGCCCGCATCACTCGTGAGGTCGGCGGCCACGAAGCTGAGCGCATCGCCGTGCGTCATCCCGGCGTCTTCGAGGACCGCGCGCACGGATGACTCACGCGTGAGCGACCGGACCGTGGTCCGCACCCGGTACCCCTGATCGAGGAGTTGCAGGATGATGTGCCCGGCGATGAAGCCGGATCCGCCGGTGACGAGGACGCGTTGCTGAGGCATGGTCGATGATTCCTTCGAGTTGCGATGCGGCCGTTCAGGCCTGCGCCAACTCTGCGCTCATCGAGGTGTCACAACCAGTGCCTTCGTAGTCCCAGGGAACCAGCGGCACAGGATCGATCCAACGTCCGAGCACAACGTGTCGGTCGCCAGGCGGCGGCCCGACAGCGGCGCGCCACCTGGACAGACCAACCCGCGTCCTACTCCCGCCGACCCCCGAAGAGCGCGTGGAGCAACGGCAGCACGGACACGATCATCAGGATCGTGCCGAACACGGGATCGTTCGTATGCAGCACGGCTCCGGCGATGAGCAACGACCCGAACAGGATCGCCGACACGAGCCGAAGCGCCGTCCGCTCCAACCGGGCGACCCGACGCTCCAACCGCGGACTCGTGACCGCGAGGGTCCCCTCCTCGAGCTTCGTGATGACCGTATCGAGCCGCTTCGGCAGCCGCACGGCGATCCCTGCGATCTCGAGCGCCTGCTTCGCGACGTCCTGGACGACATTGCCGCCCTCATCGCGCAGCAGCTGCGTCGCATAGGGCTCAACCGAGTCCCACAGGTTGAACCCCGGATCGAGTGCGCTGCACACCCCAGATGTGAGCGACATCGCCCGGATGATGAGCAGGAAATTCTCCGGCAACTGGAACGGCAACGACCGCACCACATGCCCGAACTGCGCGCCGAACTCGCGGAACTCTCGCGGATCGACCTCCCGCAGCTCCGCGAACCCCATCCCGCCGAACCGCGCGAAGAGCTGCGTCATCGCCCGTTCGAGATCGGTCGTCTCGGCCGATGGTAGGAGGACGCCGACGTCGCGGATCGCGTCGACCAGCCCCTTCCCGTCGCGCGATGCCGCAGCGATCAGCAGCTTCCGCAACCCGCTGCGGGTGTTCGCCGGGACCTCGCCCATCATCCCGAAGTCGATGAACGTGAGCTTCCACGGCCGCGGACCCTCGCCGCCGGCCGGAGCCGGCCCGACCGGCGTCACGAAGATGTTGCCCGGGTGCGGATCGGCGTGGAAGAACCCGTTGATGAACAGCTGGTCGAACATGACCGCCGCGAACACCGGGGCGACCGCGGCCGGATCGATGCCGGCCGCTCGCAGTGCGTCCGCGTCGGTGATCTTGATGGCCGTGACGTCTTCGAGCGTCAGCACCCGCCTGGTGGTCCTCTCCCACACGACAGCCGGCACCGCCACCCGATCGTCACCGGCGAAGTCCTCAGCGAACCGCTCGGAACTCGTCGCCTCGTGCAGATAGTCGATCTCTTCGAGGCTCGTCGCGGCGAACTCCTCGACGAGCGCAGGCATGTCCACACGATCGGAGACGATGCGCACCCGGCTGAGCCAGCGCCCCACCTTTCGGAGCGCGGCCAGGTCGACATCCACGATCGCGTCGATACCCGGCCGTTGCACCTTGAGGATGACGCCGCCGAGCCCGGTGTCGGCCGCATCGAGTTCACCCAAACGCGCTCGGTGCGCCTGCCCGAGCGACGCGGCGGCGACCGGCGTCTCATCGATCCATGCGAACGCGCGCTCCAGCGGCACCCCGAGTTCGGCCTCCGCAAGCGCACGAATCTGCGCGAACGGCACCGCAGGAACCTCGTCCTGCAGCCCTTCGAGCTCCGACGTGATCTCCGGCGGCAGCACGTCGAGCCGCGACGACATGAACTGGCCGACCTTGATCATCAGTCCACCGAGATCGACCGCGAGCACATGGAAGCGCTGCGCGAACCGCGTCATCCGCTTCGTGCGCGTACGCTCCGCGACGCTCGTCAGGCCGATGCGCGGCAGAAAGAGCTCGTACCACCAGGTGACGGCCAGATTCCAGCCGGCGAACCGCAGGATGCGGCGATATCTGGCGCGGGTGTCTCCAGCGCCGGGACCGGAGTCTCCCCGATCCCGACGATCCGACGGCACTCTGCTCAGTCCTGGGCGAGGATCGAGTAGAGCCGCTTGCGTGCTTCATCGAGCACGGTCACGGCCTGCTGGATCTGCTCCGGCGTGCCGGTGCGACCGACCTGCGACGCCGCCTGCGCGAGGTCGACTCCAGCCTTCGGCAATGCGCCGAACCCGGACCGCGAGCCATCGGCGGAACCCGCCCCGGCGGTCTCCCACGGAGCAGACGCATCCGATCCCGCGACCTCGTCGCGACCGGCCTCCGTCAAGACGTAGGTCTTGCGACCGTTGGACTCCTCCGCGCTGATCAGGCCCTCATCGGCGAGGAGTTGAAGCGTCGGATAGACCGAACCAGCGCTGGGCTTCCAGCTGCCGCCGCTGCGATCCTCGATCTCACGGATGATCTGGTAGCCGTGCATGGGCTGCTCGGCTAGCAACGAGAGCACCGCCGCGCGGACGTCGCCGCGACCGACGCGCGTCCCGGCACGCTTCTCGAACGTGGAGCGCAACTGCTCCATGACCTGCCACATGCCGTCGGTGTGCGTGCCGGCGCCGAACCCGCCTGCGGGGAATGAACCACCCATAACAACCTCCTGGAGAGAATCGTGAACGATACTCAACGATATATCGGTACTGGCGCGAGCGACAGGGATGTGCGGCACACGTTCGGCGAGCTCACAGACGGGGTGTCGGCAGTGCGGTGGACGGGCACTTCGACAGGCTCAGTGACCGGGGCTCCACGGTCGGTGGGCGGGCACTTCGACAGGCTCAGTGACCGGGGTTAGAAGAGGGTGAAGCCGCCGTCGACGGTGACGATGGAACCCGTCATAAAGCTCGACGCCTCGCTCGCGAGGAAGATTGCGACCGGACCGAGCTCGTGCGGCTCACCCCAGCGCTTCATCGCGGCCGGGTCGACGCACCATTCCTTGTATTCGGGCTGATCGACCGGCGACATCTCTGTCAGGAAGTAGCCCGGCGCCATCGCGTTGACCCGGATCCCGAGCGGCGCCCACTCTGCAGCCAACCCCTTCGTCAGCTGGTGCACGGCCGCCTTCGACGTCAGATACGAGATCTGCCAGCGCGGCTGATTCACGATCTGCGCCGACATCGACCCGATGTTCACGATCGTCCCGCCGCCACGCTTCGCCATCCGGCGGGCGACGGCACGCGAGCAGTACCAGACGCCGTCGACATTGGTGGACATGACCTCGTGCCAGGAACTGTCCGGCGTCTCGAACGCCTTCCCGCCGATCCCGATGCCCGCGTTGTTCACGAGCACGTCGATCTCACCGAACCGCTCACTCACCTCCGCGACCGCACGCTCGACGTCATCGACGTCGGACACCTCCAACTGCACACCGTAGGACCGGATGCCGAGCGCGGACAGTTCCGCCGCAGCGGCCTGCGCAGCCTCGAGCGTCCGGGCGGTGACGGCGACCGATGCGCCGGCCTCACCGAATGCTTGCGCCATCGCACGGCCCAAACCGCGACTGCCACCGGTCAGGAGGACGGTCTTGCCCTCGAGCGAGAATTTCTGCAAAGCGTTCATGATGCCTTCCTGGCTGACGAACGGGAATCGGACCTCACGACAGAGTCCGGACGCCCTCGGTGGAGAACACCTGGTCGAGGAACATCCGGGCCGCGCCGCGCAGCCCGCCGGTGCCCTGGTGCCGCGTGACGTCGACCGTCAGCTGCTCCGTCGCCATCGGCAGACAGTCGGCGAAGAGCGTCGACCGGACACCGGCCACGAACACGGCGGAATCGGCGAGTACTCCCCCGAGCACCAGCCGATCCGGGTTGAAGAAGTTGACGATCGTCGCGAGCACCCCGCCGGTCATCACCCCGGCGTTCCGCAGCAGCCGCGTCGCGAGCGGGTGCGAGTCCCTCGCGAGCGCGATCATCGCCTCGACCGACGGCACATCGAACCCGGCCAGCTGCATCTCGCGTACGAGCGCGTTGCCGGAGGCCATCGCATCGAGGCAGCCCATCCGCCCGCACGAGCACGGCACATCACCGGCCCCCGGGACGGCGACGTGACTGATGTCACCGGCCCAGCCGTTGCTGCCGGTGTACAGCTGCCCGCCCGAGATGATGCCGCAGCCGATGCCCGACCCCACCTTGACGTACACCTGGTTCGCGTATGCGGCGTCCGCCGCGTTGAGCAGTTCCCCGGCCGCCATCAGGTTGGCGTCGTTGTTGACGATCACGGGGACCTGGATGTCGCGCTGCACGATCTCGGCGACGGAGACGCCGTTCCAGCCCGGCATCCTGGACGGCGCGATGACTCTCGACGACGTCGAGGAGACCGGCCCTGGGACCCCGATGGAGACGCCGCGCAACCGCGTGTGCTCGGGAACGTCGGCGTGCTCGACCATGTCGACGAGCTCACGGACGACGAAGGACAGCACCTCCCGGGGACCGGCAGCGATGTCGAGGGCGGTGTGACGCTCGGCGAGGAGCGTTCCGGCGAAGTCGACGAGCCCGAACGATGCGCGGTCGACGCCGAGGTCGACACAGCCGACGAGGCCGGCGTCGCCGCGGATCGTCAGGCGTCTGGGGCGACGGCCGCCGCGCGACTCCCCCTCGCCGGTCTCCACGACGTGCCCCTGCATGATGAGGTCTTCCACACGCGATGCGACGGTGGACGGCGACAATCCCGTCACCTTCGCGAGCGCGGCGCGACTGGTGGCACGGCCAGATCGCAACGGGCCGAGGATCTCCACATTCTGCGGCGCGTGATGCGGCGGGGTGCGGAACGTCTCGCTCGAAGTCATCGGTCTCTTCCGGTCGGAACGGGCGCGGATCCTTCCGCAGTTGCTCCAGTATTGCACAAAGTTAGTCGAAATATCCCTGTAACAATGACTTGTTAGGTTGAATCCGTCATCAGGGATGCGGGGATCCGACCGAGGATGGCAATGCGGCCCCGACAGCCGCATTTCACGAGAAAGCGGCAACGATGGTTCAGACACCCAGCGCTCCCAGCGGAACGGCGACCGACATGGTCGTGATGGCCGACGTGCAGAAGCACTACGGCGACCACCACGTCCTGAAGGACGTCACCCTGTCGATCGCGCCGAAGGAGGTCGTGGTCGTCGTCGGCCCGTCCGGCTCCGGCAAGTCGACCCTGTGCCGCTGCATCAACCGGCTCGAAACCATCACGAGTGGTGAGATCCGCATCGACGGCGTCGCGCTCCCAGAAGAGGGCAAGGCGCTCGCAAAGCTCCGCAGCGAGGTGGGGATGGTCTTCCAGTCCTTCAACCTCTTCGCGCACCGCACGATCCTCGACAACGTGACGCTCGCCCCCATCACGGTGCGCCGCGAATCGAAGAAGGAAGCGGAGCACCACGGCCTCGAACTCCTCGACCGCGTCGGCATCGCCGACAAGGCCGACAGCTTCCCGGCCCAGCTCTCCGGCGGACAGCAGCAGCGCGCCGCCATCGCCCGCGCGCTCGCCATGCGTCCGAAGGTCATGCTCTTCGACGAACCGACGTCGGCCCTCGACCCCGAAATGGTCACCGAGGTGCTCGACGTGATGGTGTCCCTCGCAAAAGAGGGCATGACGATGGTCGTCGTCACGCACGAGATGGGCTTCGCCCGTCGCGCAGCCGACCGCGTCGTCTTTATGGACGACGGCCGGATCGTCGAGCAGAACACCCCGGCGGCGTTCTTCGACCACCCGGAGAGCGAGCGCGCACAGGCGTTCCTCTCCAAGATCCTGACCCACTGATCCGCTGATCCACCCACCCGATCCAGCACCGATCCATACCCGGCATCACCGCTGCATCCAGCATCACCGTCCCACCCAGCACCGCAACACACGCATTTTCAGAGAAGAGAAAGGCACTCCTTTGCGCAGCTCCACCTCCCCCATCCGCCGGGCGCTCCCGGTCGTCGCCGTCGCCCTCACCGCGATGCTCGGCCTCGCAGCGTGCTCCGGTGGCGACGCAGCCGTCCCCGGCGCGGACCCCAGCGCTTCGGCATCGACCTCGAAGCTCGCCGACGTCTACAAGAACGCGGTCGTCGCAGACGCCGCAGCGCTCCTGCCCGACTCGACGATGGCCAAGATCAAGGCCCGCGGCAAGCTCATCGTCGGCGAAGCCCTCGACGCACCGCTGCTGTCGCAGCAGGACCCGTCGAACCCCGACGACGTCGAAGGCTTCGACGCCGACCTCGCCAAGCTCCTCGCCATCTACATCATCGGCAAGCCGAGCGTCGAGATCATCCCGCCGGCATCGGAAACCCGTGAAGCGCTCCTGCAGATCGGCACCGTCGACGTGGTCTTCAACACCTACACGATCACGGAGGAGCGCGCCAAGCAGGTCTCCTTCGCCGGCCCGTACCTCGAGTCCGGTCTCGCCGTCGCCGTCAAGGCCGAC
Organism: Plantibacter sp. Mn2098; assembly: GCF_049319745.1. Classification (NCBI taxonomy): domain Bacteria; kingdom Bacillati; phylum Actinomycetota; class Actinomycetes; order Micrococcales; family Microbacteriaceae; genus Plantibacter; species Plantibacter sp. Mn2098. The sequence goes on from NZ_JBMOUH010000006.1 coordinate 224,270, forward strand.
AACAAGGAAATCAAGGGCATCGACGACCTCGGCGGCAAGACCGTCATCGTCGGCGCGAACACCCCGGCAGTGACCGCGGTCCCCGAGAAGCAGCCGACGGCGACGATCGTGTCCTTCGCGACCGATCCGCAGGCCATGCAGGCTTTGAAGCAGGGCCGAGGCGACGCCTACGTGCAGGACTTCACGCTCCTCGCCTCGAACGCAGCGTCCGACCCGGCCATCAAGGTCGTCGGCCAGCCCTTCACGACCGAGGCCTACGGCATCGGCCTGAAGCACGACGACACGCAGTTCAAGTCGTTCATCAACGACTGGCTGCTGAAGATCCAGGCCGACGGCACGTGGGCAAAGGTCTGGGACGCGACGCTCGGCGCAGCCGTCGAGTCGAAGACGCCTGACGCACCGAAGATCGGTTCGGTCCCCGGCTCCTAGCCACACCGGCCGGTCGCCGGGCCCAACCGCCCGGCGACCGGCATCCTCCCGTGCTGCACACTGCACGCAGAACACCGCACGCTCCGGCTGCACCCACCCGCTGCACACAGCACCACTCACCGTCTGAAGGAAGTTATGGATATCTTCGTCGACAGCGCCGGCCCGTTCCTGGGCGCGCTCGCAACGACGATCGTGATGGCGATCACCGCGGGGATCGGTTCCCTCGTGGTTGGCACGCTCATCGCCGCGGCGCGCATCAGCCCGATCCCGGTGCTCCGCGGAGCCGCGTTCGTCTACGTGCAGTTCTTCGTCAACGTCCCGCTCCTGGCTCTCCTGATCCTCGCGGTGTTCGCCCTGCCGGACGCCGGCATCATCATGCCACTCGCCCCGACGACCGTCGTCGTCCTCGCCCTCTATGAGGCCGCCTACGTCGCCGAGGCGATCCGCAGCGGCGTCAACACGGTGAGCAACGGCCAGATCGAGGCCAGCCGAGCCCTCGGCTTCACCCTCGGTCAGACCCTCCGTCTTGTCGTGCTGCCGCAGTCGTTCCGGGCCGCGGTCCAGCCGATCGGCAACGTCATGATCGCCCTCACGATGAACACCGCACTGGCAGCTGCCGTCGGCGTCGTCGAACTCACCGCTGCCGCCAACAAACTCAACCTCGTACAGGCGCAGCCCATCCTCATCTTCACGGCGGCCGGTGTCATCTACATGCTGCTCGCCCTCGTCATCGGCCTGAGCGCCGGACGCATCGAACGAAAGGTGGCGATCGTCCGATGAGCGCAGCATCCCCAGGCGTCGCGAAGAACGCAGCATCGAAGCGCCAAGCTCCCAAGCGCACGGCGCGCCAGACGGTCTCCCTCTACGACGAGCCAGGCCCGAAGACCAGACGCAACATCCGCATCTGGTCAGCCGTCGTCATCCTCCTCCTCGTCGGCATGGTCGTCGCCGGCCTCATCCAGTTCGGCTCGAAGGGCCAGCTCGATGCGGCCAAGTGGACGCCGTTCCTGTCCTGGCCGGTCTGGGAGTACCTCCTCGTCGGCCTGTGGGGCACGATCCAGGCCGCTGCGCTCGTCGCCGTCCTCGGCGGCTTCTTCGGACTCTTCCTCGCCCTCGGCCGGTTGAGCCGGATCCGTCCGATCCGCTGGGTCTCGACCGCGTACATCGAGATCGCGCGGACCATCCCGGTCCTGCTCCTCATCTACCTCATGCTGTTCGGGCTCCCCCAGCTGGGACTGAACTTCCCGCTCATCTGGAAGCTCGTCATCCCGCTCACGATCGCCAACTCTGCTGCGTTCGCGGAGATCATCCGCGCCGGCATCCTCGGTCTGCCGAGCGGACAGCGGGAGGCAGGCATCAGCCTCGGCATGTCCGAGGCCCAGACGACGAGGCTCATCGTCCTGCCGCAGGCATTGCGATTCGTCACGCCGTCACTCGTGACGCAGCTCGTGAGCCTCGTCAAGGACACCTCGCTCGGATACATCGTCGCGTTCACGGAGCTGCTCTACCGCGGTCAGGTGCTGTCCTCGTTCAACCACCTGCTCATCCAGACGTTCGTCGTCGTCACCCTCATCTACCTGGTGTTCAACGGCACCCTCTCGACGGTGGCTGCGCGGCTGCGGGCCCGCCCGTCGAAGCGCAGCATCCGGAAGCCGGACGCCCAGGAGCCGGCGCCCATCGTCGGAACCCCCGTGCTCGACTGAGCCGAACGCGATCAGCCGCCACCGGCGGATCCACCAGCACGACCGGCTCGACCTGCACCACCGGCACCACCGCACGACCCAGCACAGACGCATCAACCCAGCACAACGCACAAGGAGCACCCGTGGCATCCCCACACACCGAGACGCAGTCCACCAACGGCACGAGCCCGGCCGATGAGGTCGATCTCGCAGAGCTCGCCGTCCTGATCCGCTCCGGCGTCATCGAGAGCCGCCACTTCGGCTGGCTCGTCGCCCTCGGCGCAGACGGAAGCGTCGTCGCCGACCTCGGCCGGGGCTCGACGCAGGTGCTCCCCCGATCCACGACGAAGCCGTTGCAGGCCCTCGCCTGCCTGCTCGCAGGAGCGGAGCTGACCGGCGAGGACCTCGCGATCGCGGCCGGCAGCCACACGGGCGAGGACGCGCACGTCGAAGCGGTGCGCCGCATCATGGCGCGGGCCGGACTCGACGAGTCAGCACTCGGCTGCCCGGTCGACTGGCCGGAGGACGAGCCGACGCGTGAGCGGCTCATCCGCGACGGTGAGACCCGTTCGCGCGTGCGGATGAACTGCTCGGGCAAGCACGCCGCGATGCTGCTGGCGTGCGTCACCAACGGCTGGGACACGGACACCTATCTCGAGCCGACGCACCCGCTGCAGCAGCTCGTGCGCGAGACCGTCGAGCGGGTCAGCGGCGAGGCCGTCGAGTACACGGCCGTCGACGGCTGCGGCGCTCCCCTGTTCAGCACGACCGTCGAGGGGCTCGCCCGATCCTTCCGGGCGCTCGTCATCGCCGAGGAGGGCACGCCGGAGCGGCAGGTCGCCGACGCGATGCGCGAGCACCCCTTCTACGTGGGCGGCGACCACCACGCCAACAGTGACAGCATGACCCGGATCCCCGGTGTGCTCGCCAAGGGCGGCGCCGAGGGCGTCATCGGGATGGCTGCCGCCACCGGCGAAGCCGTGTCGATGAAGATCGTGGACGGCAACCCCCGCGCAACGACGCTGCTCGCCGTGACCGTGCTGGGTGCGCTCGGAGTCGACGTCTCGTCCGCGGGCTCCCTCGTCGAACTCCCCGTGCTCGGCGGCGGCGTGCCCGTCGGCGAGATCACGCTCGGCGCGGACGTGCAGTCCTGGGTCGACGCACAGCGATGACTGATTCCAGCAGCACCTCGACTGCTCCCACCCCGTCCGATCCCCCGTCCGGCCCCGACCAACTCTCGACCATGACCGTGCCGAGGGCCGTCGCCGTCGAGATCTGCGTCGACGACGTCGATGGCGCGCTCACCGCCGATGCGGCCGGCGCGACCAGGATCGAACTCTGCGCGAACCTGCTCGAAGGCGGAACGACCCCGAGCTTCGGGACCATCCGATCCGTGCTCAGTACCGTGCGGAGCGCCGGTGTGCAGATCATCGTGCGCCCCCGCGGCGGCGACTTCGTGCACACCGAAGCGGAAATCGACGTGATGTGCTCCGATCTCGAAGCCATCGTCGACGCTGCGGCGGATGCGAGCACACCCGTCGGCGTTGTCCTCGGTGCGCTCACGGCGGCAGGTGAGATCGACGTCGAGGCGATGCATCGACTCATCGTCGCAGCCGATCCGCTCCCCATCACGTTCCACAAGGCGTTCGATGCGACTCCGGACCTCCTCGCCGCGTACGAGACGCTGCGCGGACTGGGGATCGCGCGTGTGCTCACCTCGGGCGGCCCCGGCGCGGCGGCCGACAACATCGAGGTCCTCAGAGAGCTCGTCCGGCACTCGGAGACACCGGACGGCGGTCCGATCGTGCTGGTCGGCGGATCCTTGCGTGCCGCCAACGTGCACGGCATCCTCGCCGCCACCGGAGCGAGTGAGGTCCACCTGCGCGCCCAGACCGAATCGCCACGCGGTGATGGCACCCTCCGGACGGACGCCTCCATCATCGGCGAGCTGTTCACGGCCATCGACGCCGACGAGGTCACGCCGGCCGATGATTCCTCCGTGGTCATCGCCCTCGACATCGGCGGGACGAACCTCAAGGGGGCGATCGTCGATGCATCCGGTCGCGCCATCGCATCCCGGTCGATCGGCGCCGGCAGCACCGGCGACGAATCCATCCAGCGCATCATCGACCTCCTCACGGGACTGCGCGCGCAGACCGAGGAGTCCGGGCACACGGTCGTCGGCGTCGGCGTCGTCACACCGGGCATGGTCGATGCGGCGAACGGCGTGGTCCGGTATGCGTCGACGCTCGACTGGACCGATGTCCCGCTCGGCCCGATCCTCTCCGCCGAGCTGGGCGTCCCGGTCGAGATCGGTCATGACGTGCGGTCGAGCGGGCTTGCGGAGAGCCTGTTCGGCGCGTCGGCCGGCGTCGCCAACTCGGTGCTCGTCGCCATCGGCACGGGTGTCGCCGCGTCGGTCCTGAGTGACGGCCATCCGGTCGTCGGCGCAGTCACCACCGCGGGTGAGCTCGGCCACATCCCGGCGATCCCCGATGGGGAGGACTGCACGTGCGGACAGCACGGCTGCCTCGAGGTCTACCTCTCGGGCGCGGGCCTGGCCCGCCGCTACGCCGCCGCCGGTGGCGAGGCCGGGCTCGATGCCGCGGCCATCTCGACGAGGCTCGGCACCGATCCCATCGCCGACCGCATCTGGGCGGACGGCGTCCACGCCTTCGCGCTCGGACTGAAATCGGTCACGTTGCTCATCGACCCGGCGGTCATCGTGCTCGCGGGCGGCGTCTCCCGAGCCGGTGCGAAGCTCCTCGACCCGCTCCGCGCCGAACTGAGCGAATCGCTCGTGTGGCGCGACGCCCCGGAGATCCGGCTCTCCGAGCTCGGAACCTCCGGCGGCCGCATCGGGGCAGCGGTCCTGGCGTTCCGCGCCGGCGGCTTCGGCCATGTGATCGACTCCTGGTCGATCACGGATGTCCTCTCGGACGCGCCGGAGGACCTCCGCACGATCTGAGCCGATGCCCCGCCCGGGCATCCTGCGACCGTAGGAGCACTCGGGCGGGGCATCCGTGCCGATGTCGAGCTGGCTCCCGGCGAATCCAACACTCGTCGAATCAAACTCATCACATCGTACGATACTTTAGATGGGCGCCTGCAGGTGTGCCGGCGTAGATCTGGAGATCCTTCCGATGGCCGATTTCACCATGAACCCTGACGCGGTGATCAACACTGCGGATGGGCTGTCCGCCACCGCCGATGTGCTGATCGACGGCGTCGAAGCCGCCCCCGGCGAGGGCTGCCGATCGAACAGCGTCCTCCAGGCAGCAACGGACGCCGCCGCGTGGTTCGGCATGTCGACCACGCGGACGCATGGCGATCTCACGCGATTGAGCGTCGCCGCCCGGTCTGCAGCGAACGCCCAGCGCGCCGCCGACGAGACGGTCGCCCGCGGGGCGACCCAGCGCGGGGCGTGGTTGCCGTGAGTCCCCCACGACGCCAGGCCGGGTCACGATGACGGGCAACTGGACCGAGGACGATCCCTCGGCCGGCGACCTCGACGGGCTCAGGACCATGTCGGAACGGATACGCACCCGCGGCCGGTCCGAGCTCGAGTACGCAGCAAACGTTCGCGGCACCACCACAGCGACGTTGACGGTGTGGTCCGGTGAGAGCGCTGATGCTTGGGCCGGCATGTCGGAGCGCACAGTGGCGCACATGGAGTCGTTCGGCACGGCGTGTGTGACAGGATCCGCGGCGATCGACGTCTACACCGGAGAGGTGGAGCAACTGCAGACCGTGTATCGCTCCAAGCGTCGGATGTTCGACGACGCGGTCGAGTATGCAGAACGTGTCGGACTGGTGTGCACGCCATATCCATTGGACGGCGAATTGCACACGATGGTGTGCGCGCTGGCGCCGCCGGACGCGAACGGGCGCCCGACCCTCGGCGACCTCGACATCGCGCAGAACGACATCGATACGGCCGCGAGAGGGCTCCAAGCGCTGGTCGAGCATCGCAGAACTCTTGATTCAACACTGGCGAACGCGTTGCAGGCGATGACTGGTGATTGGCCGGCTCAGTCAGCGGCGTTGCGCACGGCCGGAGTCGCCGATCCCGGTCTACTCGGGGTCGACGCGATGATCGAACGACTCAAGAAGCTGTCTGCGCAGGAGATCGCCGAGCTCTGGCCCCGTCTCCCGCGCGATGTCGTCGATCAACTCATCGCGGCAGACCCCACGCTGATCGGCAATCTCGAAGGCGCAGCGTACGCCGACCGCAGCACGGCGAACATCAACCGGTTGGAGGGTCTCCGGACGCAAGCGCGGCGCGAGGTCGAGGAGGCGACACAGCTGGACGGGCTCCCCGGGCCGAACTTCGCGCTGGAACTGGCTCAGCAGCGACTGCGTGCCGCCGAATTCCTCTACGAGAACTACGCCGACGGCAAAGGCCTCGACCGGCAGCCGCCGCAGTATCTGATCAGCCTCGATACGAGCGTCACCGGTGTCCCGCTGGCTGCGATCTCCGTCGGAAACCTCGACACGGCCACGAGTGCCAACTTCTTCGTTCCCGGTATGGGTAGCGACCTCAACCAGGCGAAGGATTACCTTCGCGGCACGAAACGATTGCAGTCGGCGGATCCTTCCGGCGCGGCAATCTTGTGGCTCGGGTACAGGAGCCCGGACGCCCTCGAGGTGCTTTCGACCGGACGGGCAGAGGCCGGTGGGAAGCGACTCGGCACTGCCCTCGACGGGTTCAACGCGATTCGCTCGGCAACCGGGGTCCAGTCGACGTTGAACATCGTCGCCCATTCCTACGGCACGACAACGACTGCGTTCGCTCTCAACGGTGGAGACTACGGCGTCGACACCTTCACGATGATCGGGTCTGCTGGGATCCCGTACGACATCCGGATCGACGACCTCAACATGTCGAAGAACGACGTGTACGTCACCCGTGCAGACCTGGACATGCTCGGCGACATCGGACAGAACGCGAGCTTCCGACACGATCCAGAGGAGTGGTGGTGGGGCGCCAACACCTTCGGGTCAGACGGCACCGACGCTCTCGACCCCGTTACAGAACACAACGCCGTCGGAAGCAACGAAGCCGACGATCGCTACAAGTACCTCGGCGACGGTACCGAGAGTCTGGCGAACATCAAACTCATCCTGCAAGGCAACGGTGATCAAATCACCGCCGGACGACGCCCGACTCTTCCCGACGGGACGCCGAACTTCGGTGATCGTGCCAAGAATCCGCTGCCCGAAGCTTCAGATTTCTCGGAGACGTTCGAGCGTCTCAAGGACGGCAATCATCTGCCACTCGCGCCTTCGCCGATCATTCCGCCCGTCAAAGAGAGGTAGACAGCCAGATGCGCACACGTCTTGTCAGAGCCGCCGGCGTCTGTCTCGCACTCCTCGCCGTCACGACCGGCTGTAGCGATCTGGATCAACTCATCGAACCGAAAACGACCGGAGCCACCGTCATGACCCCAGACGAAGCCAAACACGACCTCTGGGGCCGCCTCGACCTCGCCCAAGCCGCCATCGGCGGCACCTGGGCAGAAGAAGACAGCGAAGTCGCCGAACAATGCGACGGCGGCTTCTACTACTACGCCGTCCGACGCCGCAACGAACTCGCCACCGACCTCGACATCCCGACCAACGCCCTGAAAGCATTCTGGGAAGCAGACGACGACTACACCGTCAGAGCCAACAGCTTCCGCCCCACCCAACGACAACTCATCACCCGATCCACCAACGGCACCGCCCTCGCCTACTACGCCGAAGAAGGCAAGCTCTACATCACCGCAGAAGGCCCATGCATCCCCGGAGACTTCGCCGCGGTCAGCGACGAAGACGTCCGCCAATTACGACAACGACGCGCCACCGAGACGCCCGCACCATAGGCAGCCCCTTCTCGAGCGGCAACGCCCAACGGCAGCCATCGCAACGCACCGCGATATTCTCGACGTATGACGACGCGCGAAATCACCCAGGACAACCTCGAGCAGACGATCAACGGCGGCGGCACCGTCCTGCTGGACTTCTGGGCTGAATGGTGCGGGCCGTGCCGTGCGTTCGCGCCCGTGTTCGAGCAGGCGTCCGACACGCACACCGACATCGTGTTCGGGAAGATCGACACCGAGGCGCAGCAGCAGCTAGCCGCCGACTTCCAGATCACCTCCATCCCGACGCTGATGGCTTTCCGCGACGGAATCCTCGTGTTCGCGCAACCAGGCGCGCTCCCCGCACCGCAGCTGGAACAGCTCATCGGCGCCGTGAACGACCTCGACATGGACGAGGTCCGGGCTCAGGTCGAAGCGGAAGAGGCAGCAGGCGCTGACACGCTCTAACCGGACATTCACCCCTTGGCCTTGACCCTGCCACTGTGTCATGGTCGAGCGTGGTCGCTGTGATGTACACCATTGGAGAGTTCGCCGCCCTGGGGCGTGTGAGCGTGCGGATGCTGCGGCACTACGACGCGATCGGGCTCCTGCGTCCGGCGAGCGTCGACGCATCGAGCGGGTATCGGCACTACGAGGTGACGCAGTTGCGCACACTGTTGCGGATCGTCGAACTGCGTGATCTCGGATGCTCGCTCGACGACGCAGCGGATGTGCTCGCTGCGCCCAGGCGGTGGTCGACGACGGAGGAGAGCCGTTCGGCAGCTGCCGCGAGATCTACCTGGAGAGCGAGCCGCTCCCGCAGTCGGACTGGGTGACCGAGCTCGTGCAGCCGCTGCGCTGACCGGGCAGGTCGGGCAGGTCGGGCCGCTCGGTCCGGTCGCGGATGCCGCCGTGACTGCGCCCGCCGGAGGACCTCCGGCGGGCGTCGTCACTTATGCGCTGGTTCCACTTCGTCGGGCACCGAACCGACCGAAGCCGAGCATCGCGACACCCGCGACGAGCAGTCGAGCCAGTGCGAGCAGCGCACCCTCGGCGCCGAACCCGGTGTCGGGCAGTCGGGCGGCGGCGTTCGTCACGACTGCCGCCGGCACGATCGGTGCAGCCTGCACCTCGACCGAACCGATGTCGACCGAACCGCCTGAGACGCGGGGCGCGGAACGCTGGTCCAAGGTGATGCCGTCGAGCGTGGAGGCGTCGCCGGCGTTCACCGCTGGGCTGGTCGCAGCGGGCAGGTGGGTGAGGGTGTTCCCGCCGTTGTCCGCGAGCGGGCCGAGCTGGGCGTCGACGCCGAAGATCGATTCGGCCGACAGCGTCCACAGAGCCGGGTCGAACGCATCGCGCGACTGACCGATGAGCGAGTGGGAGACCGTGCCGGAGTCGGGAGCCACGGGCTCAGCGGCCGCAGCCTCGATCAGCGGGGCGATCGGTTCGCCGTCGGTATCCCCTTGGACCGGGACCTCGGCAGAGGTGTCGGCGGCCCGCAGCCCGATCTGCGACTGGCGCGAGAGATCGGGGACCGACGTCTCAGGTCCCGTGTTGCCGCTGACGATCGAGGAGTCGACCGTCAAGCCGTTCCCCACGACGGTGACCGCCGAACCCTCAGTGCCGTTGTCCACGTTGCCGGTGATGGTCGAATGCGCGATCGAGGCATCCGCGACGTCGGCGATGAACAGCGCGGCGCCGGTCTGTCCCGATTCATTCTGCGAGAACGTGGACTGCACGACTGCGAGCGACGGGGTGCTGATCACCGCCACTGCTCCGCCGAAGTCCGGCGCGGAGTTGTGGGAGAACGTCGATCCGCTGATGGTCGTCGCCTCGGTGTACAGCAGCAGGAGCGCGCCGGAGATCTGGCCGGACTGGTTGTTGTCGAAGGTGCTGTCTTCGATCGTGACCTGGCCGGCTCCGACGATCTGAGCCGCCCCTGCGGACCGCGACCCGATGGGGAAGTTCTTGATCGTCGAGTCCGACACGAGGACGCTCGCACGGTTGAGCCCAGCGTCCACGAGGAGGCCGGGCCGGTTCACCTCGGTCGTCGCTCCGTCGATGACGACGTCGACGATCTCGATTCCGGCGTCGCCCTCCTCTGGGAGATTGAAGAAGTTGCCGACGATCGACGCACCTCCACCGGTGAGCGTCAGTCCGCTGATCCGCGCGGTCCCGGCGACCGTCGGGGCGTACGTCAACCCTGGCTCGTCCAGATCGCCAAAGGGCGTCACGATGACGAGCCGATCGCTGCCCGGCCCTTGGACGTCGATACCGCCGTTCGTGATGGTGGGGAGCGGGGTGGCGAGTGCGATCGTGCCGGTGACGTCGATGCGGATCACGTCGTCGCCCGATGAGTTCTCTGCCGCTTCGAAGGCCGAACGGAGGGTTCCCGCATCCGAGGTGTCCGCGAGTGAGGTGACGACGATCGTGCCGCCGACCGGATCGGCGGCCGCCGGGGCGGCCATCGCGACTCCCCCGCAGACGAGCGCAGCGGCAGCGGTGAAGGCCGCGTAGCTGGCGACGGTGAGCGATGGTCTCGGCATTGATGTCCCGTTCAGTGTGCGCGGAGCACTGCTGTGTGTCCGCAACGAGGAGTGGATCGAGGCCCCGTGCGGCTCACACGTTCATCGTTCACCACGGTGTCGGCACGGCCGACCGATCGATGGGCTCCCGAGCCCACGTCGTGGATCTGCGCCCAGTTTGCCCGAGCTGGACCGAGTTGTCCACCAGTCGATGGACAAAGTTCCGCCATGTTGCCGACTGCGCTGGCATACTCGAACGATGCCCCGCTCCCAACGCCTCCGAGCAACGCTCGTGTGGGAGGCGACGGAGGACGGTGCGGCAGAGCTCTTCCTGCCGGCGGTGCGCATGCGGATGGCGGCGCTCGTCACCGCCATCGTGCTGATCGTGCTCGTCCTCGGGGCCACTGCGGTCGCCTTCCTGATCACGATGGATCTGTCCGGGGTGTCCGTCGGGAGAAGCCTCGTGATCCTCGTGGGCGGCTCTCTCGGCATCATCGCATCGATCTGCCTCCTCCTCGCCATGCGGGCCAGGCGACGGCTGTGGCGGATCCGGATCGACGCGCAGACGCTGTCGATCAGCTCTGACCAGTCGCGTTGGGAGTGGCCACTGTCCGAACTGCAACTGGTCCGGCTGCGGCGCCACACGGACTACGCGCGACTCGTCGTCGTGAGCCGGACGGACCGGGTGAGCCTCCTTGCGAGCATCGGACTCGCCGCAGACCCGCGCGACACGAAGGCGGCGTTCCTCCCCGAGTTCTCGCCGGACGTCCAGCAGCGATTGAGGGCCGCCGGCCTGGTGGAGCATCGCTCCCCCAGGTCGCCCGATCTCACGGATTGGCGGCGCTGAGCCGGCCCCACGACTCTGCAGGGCCGACTCCAGCTGCGCTATGCGCCCACGTTGCCCCGACGACGCGCTGCGACCCGCTGCAGGCCGAGCAGCACAACGCCGCCCAGCAGCAGTCCGCCGAGCGCGACGAGCGGCATCTCGACTCCGGCACCGGTGTCAGGCAGGCGAGCAGCCGCACCGTTCGGCGTGCTGACGGCCGGAGACGACCCAGCCGCCTGCACCTCGACCGATCCGATGTCGACCGAGTTGCCGACGACACGCGGCGCGAGGCGCTGATCCACAACCAGTCCGTCGAGCGTCGCGACATCGCCGGCGTCGATCGCCGGACTCGTCGTCGCCGGCAGGTGGGTGAGGGTGCGTCCGCCGTTGTCGGCAAGCGGACCGAGCTGCGCATCGGCCTCGAAGATCGAACCGGGTGAAAGCGTCCACAGGCTCGCGTCGAACGCGGATCGAGGCTGACCGATCAGGGAGGATGACACCGTGCCGAGGGTTTGTTCGACCGGTGCGGCTTCCTCCTGCTCGGCCGCGGCGATGAGCGGCGCGATCGACTTGCCGACGACGCTACCGTCCTCAGCCGCCACCTCCGGAAGCTCTGCGGCAAGACGTTCGGCGATCGCACGGTCCTGGAACACCGGGATCAACAGGTCAGGCACCGAGGTCGAAGCCCCAGCGTTGCCGCTGATGATCGACGAATCGACACTCACGGGCGCACTGGCAGCAACAACGGCAGAACCGTCGATCCCGTCATCGGTGTTGCCCGTGACGGTGGAGTGGTTCACCGAGAGCCTGTTGGACCCCGAGACGACGATGGCGGCACCGGTCTCCCCGGCATGGTTGCCGGAGAAGGTGGACTGCGTCACCGTGACCGCATCGGAGCCGATCGCGACAAGCCCGCCACCGACGCTGACCGCCGAGTTGTGGGAGAACGTCGAGCCGCTGATCTGCACGTCCGTGACGTCAACCAGCAGGACGCCGCCGCCGAACGAACCGGAGGTGTTACCGTCGACAGTCGAGTCGTCGATGGAGACGCTCTTCGCCTCCGCGATCTGCACCGCTCCGGCAGTTTCCCCACCCTGGGAGTAGCCCTGGATCCGCGAACCGGACACCAGGACGTCCGGACGGGTCGAGCCGCCGGCCACGAACAGCGCCGGTGCGGGGATGCCGTGGGCCGAACCGTCGAAGACGACGTCGTCGAGCGAGAACCGGCCCTGGGCATCGCTCTCACTCTCACCCTCACCGAAGTCCGCCACGACGGTCGCCGCGCCACCGGTGATGGTGAAGCCGCTGAAGGATGCGTCTCCGCCCGACTGCGGCACGAAGATGAACGCCGGGACGGTGTCAGGAGCCGGCGGGGTCGCGATGGTCAGCTGACCGCTGCCAGGACCCGTGATCGTGATGCCGCCGTTGGTGATGATCGGGAGCTGCTGGGTGATGTTGATCGTCCCGGTCACCTCGAAGGTGATGACGTCGTCGCCGGAGCTCTCCTCGGCCGCTTCGAGCGCCGAGCGCAGCGTCCCTGGGTCCGAGGTGTCGGCGAGGGAGGTGACGACGAATGCGCCGCCCACCGGTTCCGCCACGGCTGGCGAAGCCATCGCGACGCCTCCGCAGACGAGTGCTGCGACCGCGGTGAACGCGGCCGGGCGCGCGAGGGTGAGTGGTGTTCTCGACATGGACATCCGTTCGGGTTGTGCAGGCACGACTTCGTGTCCTGGGAGGGTCGGCCGATGATCCGTGCGATCGGCGCGGTCATCGTTCTCCGCGGTGTCGATTCGGTCGAGCTGTCCGGGGCGCCCCTCAGCCCCGTCGCGGATCTGCGATCATTCTGGCGGAATCAACACTTGTTGTCTATCGCGTGACGACGTACGACGACCGGGAACCCAGGGCTGACGATCCTCACAGCCCCAGCTGATCGAGACGGGTCTCGAACCGGACCTGCACGTCCTCCGGCTCGGCATCGGGGACCTCGGTCCAGATGGCGTCCAGCTCGCGCTGCACGGCCTCGGGCAGGGCATGGTACTTCGAGTCCCAATCGGCGATGGGCGTCCAGTAGCCCACGACCTTGAATCGGGTGGCCGGCAGCCCCAGCTCACGGCGCAGGTACTTGCGCACGTCGCGAAGCGCAACGGTCTCCCCCGCGACCCAGATGTAGCCGACATCCAACGGCAGACGATCGTCGACGATGCTCCGGACGATCTGGCCGAGAGTGCTCGGACCGTGCCCGTTGCCGCCCGTCACCCAGGTGACCTCGACGTTGTCGCCGATGTCCAGGGCGATCCGGTCGGCGTCCTCCGCGACTTCGAGGACCACTCGCACGCGAAAGGTCGACGGGATCGACGAGACGATCCGCGCAACGGCCGGCAGACCGGTGAGGTCGGCGACGAGCACCTGCCAGGTGGTGCCGGCCGGCGGGTCGTACAGCCCGGTGGGCGAGTTCAACCCGAGCACATGCCCCGGCTCCGCAGCCATCGCCCACGGCCCGGCGATACCCGAGCGGTGTGTCACGAAGTCGATATCGACCTCGCCAGCCTCCGGCCGGACACCACTGATCGTGTACGTGCGCATCGGCGCCTCAGGGGCGCCGTCCGGCGTGGACCACCAATCGTCGTCCGGGACCGGCAGCGAGACGTCGGTCGGGTCCTCGCCGTGTGGGAAGAACACCCGCACGTACTCGTCGCCGATCCCGGTGGTCAAGAAATCCGTCACCCCCGGTCCACCGAGCGTCACACGGATGAGCGACGGGCTGAGCTGGGCGGTGGCGCTGACGATGCCGCGATGGATCTTCACGGAGTCTCCGTCTCTGGGGTGTGGTGGTGAAGGGTAGAAGGCTGTGACGGAGAGGTGCGTGGGGCGCGGACCTGCGGCTGGTGGGCACGCGCCACATGCTGCGGACCACTCGTCTGCGCACGCCAGAACCGTTGGTACGGCCCGTCCTCCGCCACGAGCTGATGGTGGGTTCCGCGCTGCGCGACCTCTCCGTCGGCGAAGACGAGGATCTCATCGGCCGTGGCCGCCTGTTGCAGGCGGTGCGCGATGACGACCGCGGTGCGCCCGTGACGCAGCGCGGTGATCGCGGTCTCGACGGCGTCGCGATGCTGCAGCCCGACGTCCGCTGTCGCCTCGTCGAGGATGACGACCATCGGGTCGGCGAGGAGCGCGCGGGCGACGGCGAGCTGTTGGATGCGGCCCTCGTCCAGCGGCGACTCGCCTGGACGGTTGGCGATGCCGATGCCGGTGCTTTCGTGTTCAGCCGGCCCCGGCGTCACGAACGGCACGGCCCACTCGGCGCCGACGGCGTGCAGCACCCGGATGATCGCTTCATCGCTCGCATCCGGCGCGACGAGACGCATGCCGTCCGCGATGCTGCCGCGGAAGTGGTGCAGCTCCTGGGAGATGTAATAGGGCGTCGCCGCCGGATCGTCGAAGTCGAGACGGCCGGTGGTCGGCGGGTGATGACCGGCGATGACCCGGGCCAGCGTGCTCTTGCCCGACCCGGACGTCCCGACGAACGCAACCGTCCGGCCCGGTTCCACGCGCAGGTCGACGCCACTCACACCACGACCCGTCGTCGGATACCGGAAGCCGACATCGCGCAGGTCGATCCCGCTGGGCAACCGCCGCAGCGTCACCGCCGACGTGGCGTCACCGGGCGAAACGGCAGCGGGCGCCGGCGCGAGATCGATCACCCCGACCAGGCGCGAGAGCCCGATCGTCGCCCGCTGGATGTCGTCCAGTCCGAAGATCAGCTGACCGATCGGGTCGAACAGCCGGTGGAACACGAGCGCGGCGGCCGTGACCGTGCCCACGGTGACCGCCCCGTTCGCGTGCAGCACGAATCCGGTCGCGAGCACCGCCGCCAGCCCGAGCGCCTCTCCCCCGTTGATCCAGCGGAACAGGCGGTTGCGGAGCCGGACACCCTCGATCTGCACGGCGATCGATGCCTCGGCGCGCTGCCCGACGCGTTCGAGCGCGCGCGCCTGCTCGTTGAGGGCGGTCAGCGTCTCCATCCCGTCGACCGCTTCGAGCACCGCCTGGCTGCGCGCGGCCTCCCGTGCGCGCACCTCGCGGAACACGACCCTCGACCGGCGCAGGAACGCGCGCGAACCGATCACGTAGAGCGGAACGCAGACGATGCCGGCGAGCGCGAGCCACGGATCCAGCGCGGTGAGGGCGACGAGTGACACGGCGATGGCGAAGGCCGCGGACAGCAGCATCGGCACGACGTTGCCGCCGGCCTCCGCGACGGCGTCGACGTCTCCGGTCACCCGGGAGAGCAAGTCGGCGCTCTCGCCGTCGTCGACCGTGCTCACCGGCAGGCGCATCGCCGAGGCGAACGCGTCCTCGCGCAGGCTCGCAAGCGTGTCCTGGACGAGGGAGGTGAGCACACGCATCCCCCAGAGCGTCACGAGGACGGCGCCGATCGCTCCGGCGGCGACGACGCAGAGCCAGCCGGCGATGACCGGGAATCCGGCCCCGACGGACACGGCGTCGACGATGCGGCCGAGGCCGGCCGGCATCACGAGTCCGAGTGCGGAGGCGAGGAGGAACAGCGTCCCGACGACTGCCGTCCGCCACCGGTGTCGGCGCAACAGCGCGACGACGACGGTCCGTACCTCGGAGGCCGTGGCGATCGGCAGCGTCGTGCTGGTCGCGCTGGTACGGCTCGTTCCGCTGGTCGCCTGCTCAGCCACGTGCGCCCCCTGACTCCTGCAGGTCGCTCATCTGGTCTGCGATCGCACGTGGCTCGGCCTCGTCCGCGCGCAGATCGATGACGCGATCACACGCCGCGAGCAGCACCGGCGACGTCGTGATGACGACCGTCGTGCGGTCATACCGCGCAAGGGCCGCCGCGATGTGGGCCTCGGTGACCGCGTCGACGGCCGAGGTCGGCTCGTCGAGCACGATGACGTCCGCGTCGGTGTGCAACGCGCGGGCCAGGCCGATGCGCTGCCGCTGTCCGCCGGACAGTCGTCGTCCGGCCTCCCCCACCTCCGCCTCCCAGCCGCCGACCTGACCGATGGTGTCGTCGAGGGCGGCGATGTCGATGAGCTCCCGATTCGGAAGCCCGCCGCCGTGGTGCCCGCGGACCGCCTGACGCAGCGAGCCGGTGCCGATCGACTGCCGGTGCGGCATCGACACCACCCGTCGCCGGTAGTCCACGGGGTCGAGGTCGCGGATGTCGCGATGCACGCCGTCGATGAGGACCGACACCGCTCCCCGTTCCACCGGCGCCCGCCTCCCGAGGAGCCGCGCGACGCCTCGTGCGGCATCGCTGTCCGACGGTCGGAGGCCGAGGAGTTCACCGCGACGCACATCCACCGACCGGGCCGTCGGCGCCTCGCCGATGCGGAACGACAGCACAACACCGGCCGGTCGTTCGAGCGAGGCACCGGCGCCAGGCTCCGCGAGCAGGTCGTCGGCGTTGATGACGTCCGCGAGGCGCGAGGCCGACGCGAACTTGTGGATCCAGTTCGACGGGAACGAGCCGGCGTACGCGAGCGATCCGCTCACGAACTGGGCCAACCCCAGCACCGTGATGAGCTCGCCGATGCTGATCTGCCCCTCGGAGGCGAACCACGCCGACATCCCGGCGAGCACGGTCGTGACGATCGCGGCGAGCGTTGCGCTGACGGCTTCGTAGTCGGCGAGGGATCGCCCGGCGGCAGTCGCCGCAACACGCGAGGTGTCGCTCGCCGCCAGGTATCGTCGCACGGCTTCCCCACGAGCGCCCATCCCGACGAGCACCCGGAACCCGCTCATGAAGTCGGCTGCGACGGCTCCCGCCTCGGTTGCCGCCTCCTGTTCGGCGCGACCCCTGCGCTCCAGCGGACGGGAGACGGCCCGCATCACGAGCATCATCGCCACCGTCGCTCCGAAGACCACGATCGTCGCGATCGGTGAGATGACGAGCATCGCCAGAGCGGCCCCGGCGATGGCCGCGATCGTCGCGCACTGCTGCGCGACCGACCACGCGACTCCGGCCACCCGGTACGTGTCCGACGTCACGAACGTCAGCGCTTCACCCGGAGTGAGGGTGCGCCGGGACAGCCTCGGGCGGAGCAGCCGCGAGAGCGCGAGATGCCGCAGCGCCTGCTCGCCGTAGCCGTAGATCGTCACCATCAGTCGCGACGCGGACTGATAGCTGACCGTCAGTACGAGGAACACGCCGACGAGCGCGCCCAACCACACGGCGAGCGCGACGGGATCGGCCGGCAGCACCGCCCGGTCGATCGTGACGCCGATGATGACGGGGATCGCCGCCTCGGCGAGCGAGTGCACCATCAGCAGCACGGTCGCGCCGGCCAGCGCGAAGCCCCGGCCCTCGGTCGTCAGCGCGAGCTGGAACAGCCGGCGAGGGGTTGCGGCGGTCACGGTTTCCGTCGTCCGAGCGGGAGGACGAGCGGCGTGCCGGCGACCGGATCCGTGATGACCTTGCACGGCAAGTCATACACGGCCTCGACGAGTTCCGCCGTGATGATCTCCCGCGGATCGCCCTGCGCCACGATGACGCCCTCCCGCATCGCGACGAGGTGCGTCGCGTACCTGGCGGCGTGATTCAGGTCGTGGAGCACGGCGACGAGGGTCGTCCCACCGCGGTGCAGGTCCGCGAACAGTTCGAGCAGGTCGATCTGGTGCGCGATGTCGAGGAACGTCGTCGGCTCGTCCAACAGCAGGTGCCCTGTCTGCTGGGCGAGCGCCATCGCCACCCACACCCGTTGCCGCTGCCCGCCGGAGAGTTCGTCGACGAGGCGACGCGAGAGTTCCGTGGTCCCGGTGGCGGCCATCGCCGCTGCGACGGCCTGCTCGTTCTCTCGGCTCCAGGTGCGCATCGCGTTCTGGTGCGGGAACCGGCCCCGGCCGACGAGGTCGGCGACCGTGATCCCGTCGGGTGCGATCGAGGACTGCGGCAGCAGGCCCAGCCTGCGTGCAGCCTCCTTCGGCTTGAGGCTCCGCAGCTCGGCGCCGTCCAGCAGCACCGCGCCTGTGCTGGGCCGCAGCAGCCGCGCGAATCCGCGCAGGAGTGTCGACTTCCCGCAGGCGTTCGGTCCGATGATGATCGTGAACGAGTTGTCCGGGACCTCGAGGGACAGGTCGTGGATGATGCGGGTGTCGCCGTATCCCAGTGTGATGTCGCGGGCGAGCAGTGAAGCGGTCATACGTGTTCCTTCGTTGTGCGCACGGGGCGCGTGATGCTGCGCGGGAAGACCGGATGGATCGGACGGATAGCACGGACCGGACGGATCAGGCGGGTCCGGCTGGCTGCCAGCGTCATGCGCGCCGCGCGTACTGTGCGGCGAGCAGCCAGGCCAGATACAAGCCGCCGACGGAGACCGTGACGACGCCGACCGGCACCATCACGAACTGCGCGACCATGTCGGAGACGACCACGAGGGCCGCACCCGTCAACATGACCGGCACCGTCCCCATCGGCGTGTTCGACCGGATGAGCCGCTGGCAGATCTGCGGAGCGGCGAGCGCGATGAACGAGATCGGCCCGGCTGCCGCTGTGACGAGCGCCACGAGCGCGACGCCGAACACCATCGCCGCCAGTCTCGTGCGCCCCGGGCTGATGCCCAGGGCGGTCGCCGCGTCGTCGCCCATCTCCAGCACCGGGAGCGTGCGGTTCAACGGCAGCGCACCGAACATGACGATGGCGAACACGATCGTCGCCGGGATGAGCTGATCGAACCCGAGGGAGGCGAGCGAACCGGCGCCCCACGTGGCTGCCATCATCGCCTTCTCGACGCTGACGGTGATGAGGATCCACGACGTGAGCGAACCGAGTCCGGCGGAGACGCCGATGCCGACGATGATGAGGCGGAACGAGGACATGGTGTTCTTGTTCGCGAGCACGTAGACGAGCAACGCCGTGACGAGGCCGCCGATGAGCGCACCGGCCGCCTTGTACATGTAGGTGTTGAGTTCCAGCACGACCATCGTGAGCGTCACGCCGAACTGCGCCCCGATGCCGAACCCGATGATGTCCGGTGAGCCGAGCGGATTGCGGGTGAGCGACTGGAAGATGCCGCCGGCGAGTGCAAGTGCCGCGCCGCACAGCACCGCGAAGAGGACGCGCGGCAGCCGCCATTCGAACACGACCTGACGCAGATCCGGGTCGGAGGACGGGTCGACGATGGCCCGGAGGACCTCGGTGAAGCTCACCTCGTACGCGCCGAGCGTCATGGCGACGAGGCCGGCGACGACGATGACCACAACGAGCACGGCGCAGACGACGACGGATCTGACCGGGATGAGGGTGGCGATGCGCGCCGTGTCGATGCGGAGGAACCGCCGCCCGAAATCGACGGTCAGGTGCTCTGCCGCCGCGTGCGGCGCCGTGGGTCGTCCGGTGTCGTTCGTGGCGGAGCGCTTCGCCGCATCCGACCGTTCGTCGATGATCACAGTCCGCTCACCTGCTTCCGGCGTACGAGTGCGATCAGGACGGGGGCGCCGAGGAGTCCCGTGACGATGCCGACGCGGAGCTCGCTGTTCGGGAGGACGACGCGTCCGAGGATGTCGGCGAGCAGTAGGAAGATCGGCCCGATGACGATCGAGTAGCCGATCACCCAGCGTTGGTCGGGTCCCGTGAACCATCGGACCATGTGCGGGATCATGATGCCGACGAACGCGATGGGGCCCGCCGCCGCGACGCTTGTGCCGGCGAGGAGGGTGACGGCGACGATCACCACGACCCTCGTCACCCGGATGCGTGCGCCGAGGGACTGGGCGAGGTCGTCGCCGAGCGCGAGCGCGTTCAGCGAGCGGGCGCTCACCATGCCGAGCACCAGACCGGCCGCGATGAGCGGGAGCGCCCAAGCGAGCTGTTCGAGCGAGCGTCCGCCGATCGAGCCGACGCCCCAGAAGCGCATGATGTCGAGGGTGCTGTGGTTCTGCAACACGATCGCCGTGGTGAATCCAGTGAACGCCGCGCCGAGGGCGACCCCCGCGAGGGTGAGCTTCATCGGCGTCGCGCCCGATTGGCCGAAGGAGCCGAGGGCGTAGACGAGCACGGTCAGGACGAGCGCGCCGCCGAGCGCGAACGGGACGTACGAGCCAGGCGTAGTGAGCCCGAGGACCCCCACCGCGAAGGTCACCGCGAACGATGCGCCGGCATTGACGCCGAGGATCCCCGGGTCCGCGAGCGGGTTGCGGGTGAAAGCTTGGATGAGGGCGCCGCAGACGGCGAGCGCCGCCCCGACGGCGATGCCGAGGATCGTGCGGGGCAGTCGGAGCTGTTGCACCATGAGGTGGAGCGGGTTCGCGTCGTCGTAGGCCGTGAGCGCGTGCAGGACGGTCATCGGATCGATGGCGCGGTTCCCGATGGCGAGCGATGCGACGGCCACGAACACCAGGAGGATGCCAGCGACGATCAGCCCGGCCACCCGCGCTCCGGTGCGGCGCGGGGCGTCGCCGGAGATCCGACGACGCCCCGCACCGGCATCTGCTGCGCCGGTGTGCGGTGCACCGGTGTTCGAGGCGTCGGCGACGACACCGGTCACCGGCGTGGCCGGCGACGCGGTCCGTCCGGACACCTCGGGCGTCACTTGCCGGTGATGGTCGGCTTGCCCTGCAGCGCGGCTGCGAGGTCGTCGACGTACTTCGGGAGGATGTACTTGAGCGAGAGCACGGTCGGTGCGCTGATGGCTGAGGCTTCAGCATCGTCGCCGTAGATCACGTACGAGTTCGCGGCGATGGGCTCCCAGCGCGAGACGATCTTGTTCTCGACGGTGGAGGTGCCGTCCGCTGCGGTGCTGCCCCATGCCGCGAAGAGGTCCGCCTGCACGTCGTAGAGCTTCTCCAGGCTGACGCCGGTGTACCAGTTGTCGCCCTCTGCGGACTTCAGGAAGCCGTCCATCGCCGTGGTGGAGGTGAACCCGAGCGCCTCGGTGATGCGGACGCGTCCGTCGTATTTGAGGTAGACGCCGAGGTCGGTGCCGCCCTCGTCGAGGGTGAGGCCCCAGACGAACGACTTCCCCTTGAACTCGGGATGTGCTGCGGCGAGCGAGGAGACCATCCCCTCGGTCTCGCTGATGAGCTCCTCAGCCTTCTCGTCCTCCCACATCGCCTTGCCGATGGTGCGGGTCATGTTCTCCCAGGTGCTCGGGTTCCAGGGGCCCTCGATGTACGGAACGGTCGGTGCGATCTCGGTCAGGCGCTTGTACTCGATGTCCGTGATGCCGGAGTAGAGGCCGAGGATGAGGTCGGGCTTGAGCGCTTTGATGGCCTCGTAGTTCGGGCCTTCTTCCGCGTACGGGATGATCTCGGGGGTGTCGCCGTACTCCTTGGTCACGAAGTCCTTGAACCAGGGCTGGAAGCCGCTGTCATCCGCACCCCAGACCTTCTCGACGCCGACGGGGTTGACGCCGAGCGCTGCGACGACGTCAGGGGTCATCCAGCTGAGGGCGACGATGCGCTTGGGCTTGGCCGGGATGACGGTCTCACCGTGGGCGTGTTCGATGACCACGCCGTCGGTGGAGGTCTTGGCTGCGGTTTCGGCGCCGGTGGGGCTGCATCCGGTGATCGCGAGGACGGCGGCGAGGGCGACGGCGACGAGCGCTGAAACTCTGCCGGTCTGCTGGCGCGCATGGGCGTGCGGCATGGTGCTCCTTTGGAGGGTGGGGGAAGGTGCCGCAACCGTGCGGCGCAGAAGTTAGGTAAACCTCACCTAACAGAACGATGCTACGGGCGGACGTGCGTCGAAAGTGTCGCGGAATGGACGACTTGTGTCTCGATCCCGACACCGATCGGGTCGGTCAGCGCCAGTAGAGGTGATGCGCGGAGTCCGCCTGCACCCGCGCGACGTGCTGCCTGGGCGTGATGCCGAAGCGATCCTTGAACGCGGCGGAGAATGCGCTCGTCGTGGCGTATCCGCAGCGGTTCGCAGCGGCCCCGACCGGGGTGCCGTCGACGATGAGCCTCGCGGCGAGCGTCATCCGGACACCCGTCCGCCACTGGCCGAAGCTCATCCCGATGTCGCTGTTGAACACGCGCAGCACCGTGCGCTCGTGGAGACCGTGCGCGGCGAAGAGCTCACGCGCGGTCCGGGTGTCCCCCGGATCGGCGAGAACCGTCTGCACCAGGATGCGGACACGCTCGTCGGCCGGCAGCGGCACCTCTCCCCACCCCTCCAACGCCTCAGGCGCCGGTTGCTGGAGGAGTTCGATCAGGACCGATTGGATGCGGATGCGGAGGCCGTCCGGCATGTCGTTGATGCCGAGGTGCAGCAGCATCTCCTGTGCTGCGCGCGGCACGAGCACCCGGGTGATCTCCGACACCGCAGTGATCAACGCCTGGTCCGGGATGTAGGTGTAGCACCCGGTGGAGTCGCGTTCATGTCGTGTGGTGTGCGGGGTGCCCGCCGGGATCCAGACACCCTGTCCTGGCGCGAGGCGCCACATCGCGTCCTGCAGGTAGACCCACACGGTGCCCCGGTAACACCAGGCGAGCATCGCATCGGGATGGGTGTGCGGCGGCGAGAGCGGACGGGTGTGTCCGTCATCGCCGGTGACGACGCCCGTGCCCATCAGGTAGGGCGGTTTGACCGTCGAAGCGTACGCCTCACTGGCGTCCCAATCTGCCTGACGATACGAGTTCATGTCCGCTTCAGCCTATCCCCGGAGGACTCGGCGGCCGAGCGCCCGGCCGCCGAGGTCTCAGCTCAGCGCTGTGCGGCTGGTCCTGGCTCCGCGCTCCTTCGCGACGCTCCGGAAACCGCGCAGGCGCAGGCTGTTGCCGACGACGAAGACGCTGGAGACGGCCATCGCCGCACCGGCGAGCATGGGGTTGAGCAGACCGAGGGCCGCGATGGGGATCGCCGCGACGTTGTACGCGAAGGCCCAGAACAGGTTCGTCTTGATGGTGCCGAGCGTCGTGCGGGACAGGCGGATCGCATCGACGGCGCTCCGCAGGTCGCCTCGGACGAGCGTGATGTCGGACGCCTCGATCGCGACGTCGGCACCGGTCCCCATGGCGAGGCCCAGGTCGGCCTGAGCGAGCGCGGGGGCGTCGTTGACACCGTCGCCGACCATCGCGACGACCTTGCCGTCTCGCTGCAGGCGCTTGACGACATCCACCTTGTCCGTCGGCAGGACTTCCGCGATGACCTCGTCGATGCCCACCTCGGCGGCGATGCGACGAGCGACAGCCTCGTTGTCCCCCGTGAGGAGGATCGGCGTCAGACCGAGCGTCTTGAAGTGAGCGATCGCCTCTGCGCTCGTCGGTTTGACGGTGTCGGCGACGACGAGGATGCCGCGCGCTCGTCCGTCCCAGCCGACGGCGACGACGGTCTTGCCCTCGCCCTCCGCAGTGGCCTTCAGCGCGGACAGCTCTCGACTCAGTTGCAACGACCACTCCGCAAGCAAGGAGGCCCGCCCGACGAGGACGGCGTGGCCGTCGACGACGCCCTGCACACCCTTGCCCTCGATGTTCGCAAATCCGTCAACGGTCGGCAGCGCGCCCGTCTCCTGGGTCGCACCCTTCGCGATCGCCTGGGCGATCGGGTGCTCAGAGGCGTCTTCGAGCGCGCCCGCCAAACGGAGCAGTTCCGCGCGGTCGCCTTCCGCCTCGGGGATCACGTCGACGAGCGTCATCCTGCCGGTCGTGACGGTGCCGGTCTTGTCGAGCACAACGGTGTCGACCTTGCGCGTCGATTCGAGGACCTCGGGTCCCTTGATGAGCACACCCATCTGCGCGCCGCGGCCGGTGCCGACGAGCAGCGCCGTCGGCGTCGCGAGCCCCAGGGCACACGGGCACGCGATGACCAGGACGGCGACGGCAGCCGTGAACGCGGCGCTCACCGGGAATCCGGCGCCCAACCAGCCGCCGAGCGCCATGACCGCGATGACGATCACGATCGGGACGAAGACGCCGGAGATCCGGTCGGCGAGGCGCTGGACCTCGGCCTTGCCGGTCTGGGCGTCCTCCACGAGCTTCGCCATCTGCGCCAGCTGCGTGTCCGATCCAATGCGCGTGGCGCGGATCACCAGACGTCCGCCGGCATTCGTCGTGGCACCCGTGACGGCATCGCCGGCAGCGACCTCGACCGGCACGGCTTCACCGGTCAGCATCGACGCGTCGACGGCGGAGGTGCCGGAGACGACGACGCCGTCGGTGGCGATCTTCTCCCCCGGGCGCACGACGAACTCGTCCCCCACCCGCAGGTCCTCGACGGCGATCTTCGTCTCGACTCCCCCGCGCAGGACGGCGACGTCCTTCGCGCCGAGTTCGAGCAGCGCACGGAGTGCTGCCCCGGCCTGTTTCTTGGACCGTTTCTCGAAGTAGCGGCCGGCGAGGATGAACATCGTCACCCCTGCGCCGACTTCGAGGTAGATGTTGGACGCGCCGTCGGAGGGCGCGAGCGTGAATTCGAAGGGGTGGGTCATCCCCGGGACGCCGGCAGTGCCGAAGAACAGCGCGTACAACGACCAGAGGAAGGCGGCGGAGGTGCCGAGCGAGATGAGCGTGTCCATCGTGGCCGCGCCGTGCTTGAGGTTCGCCCACGCCGCCCGGTGGAACGGCCAGGCGCCCCACACGATGACCGGGGCCGCGAGCGCGAGCGACGCCCACTGCCAGTACGTGAACTGCAGGACCGGGATCATCGACATCAGGATCACGGGGACGGTCAGGACGATCGAACCGATCAGGCGGGTGCGCAGTGATTGCAGCTCCGGGTCCGTCGCAGACCCGTCGCCGGAAGCGTCGTCGCCGCGGGCCGTGCGCTTGGGCGACGGCAGCACGGCGGTGTAGCCGGTCTTCTCGACCTCGGCGATGAGCACGGCGGGGTCGTAGCCGTCCGGCACGGTGACCTTGGCCTTCTCGGTGGCGTAGTTGACGGTCGCCGTGACGCCGTCGAGCTTGTTGAGCTTCTTCTCGATCCGCATCGCGCAGGACGCGCAGGTCATCCCGCCGATCTCCAGTTCGACGCCGCTGTCGGCGTTCGCCGGGGCTGAGGTGCTCATCGGGTCCCTTCGCTTCCGTGGCCGTCCATCGATCCGTGGTCGGGGGCAGGCGTGTGGCCATCGGTCGTTGTGCTGTGCGTCCAGTCGGTGACGACGCTCTCGGGGACGACGACCCGCGCGATCCCGAATGCCGCGCCGAAGGCGACCACCAGGCCGAGTCCGTAGAGCACGAGGCGTGTGCTGGTCTTCATGGCCCTCTTTCCGCTCACCGGTACCCCTACCAGGTACCTGCACAACACAACGGTATACCCCTTGGGGGTATTCCGCGAACGTGACGGAGTTTCATCGAGTTGCGAGGCTCGCGCTCAGCCCGCATCGCCGGATCGCGCCGAGAACTCCTCCGCAAGGAGTTGGGCTGCTCCAGCGGGCTGAACTCGAGGACCGGTCGCTCTGCGACCCAGCCGACGCCCAACGCTCGAACGAGATTGCCAGTCGATGAGCTCCTCTGTCGTCGACAGCAGCAACTTAACGAACACCCGGTGACGAACACCCGGTGGTGGGACTGAATCTACGAGAAGTCGCCATGACACACCGTGCTCTTCGTGCACTGCGCCTGAAACTGCTTGTTCGCGGCCACGTTTCCCCACGGCACGCTCCCGGAAGTCCCGGCAGGGCCAGCATTTCCGATGCCGTACCACGCTGCCCATGTCCCAAACTCGCCTCCGTTGTAGCCTCGGTAGTAGCCGAGCCCGTTTCCGGCGGCGCGCTGGTCAAATCCCCAGGCCGTATTGAAGGAGTAGGTGGCACGGGCGCTGTCATCCCACCCGATGAACGAACCGCCCGTGAACGCGCGTGAAAAACCAGCGCTGGTCGAACTTCAGGCATACGAGCTGGTAGACGCCCCGAGTGGTTCCACGCCTCCGATCTCCTGCAGCGAACCGCTGTCCTCACCAGCGCGATGCTGAGCAATACGCTCCTGGAGTTCCTGCTCGGTCATACCCCCTGGCAAGCTCCCGTCCGCGTTCGCGATGACAACCAATGTCTCCGGAGCGATTGGCCCGGTGGGATAGAACATCCCACCTGCCCCAGGATCCGCATCCGACCCGTTCACGATGATGTAGCCGGCGTCATCCGCGGCACGAGCACCTTTCACTTCACTCCAACGAGTGATGCCCACATCGGACGACTCGGCGGAGGCCGCACCGCCCCCAAGACACACAACAACCCCTGCAGTGAAGGCAACGACACACAGTCCGATTACTCGACGCATCTCAATCTCCTTTGATCGGGCGTTCCCGAGCGGCAACGCTCAGCAACCGTCTGCGCTTTCACATTGTTTTAATCAATGATCAAAACTTCTGGAGTTTGAGTACCTCAAGCGGGTAACGTGAGCGGCCAGGAGGATGAGCATGGCAATCTATGCGGCACATCGATGGTGGTTATGGGGCGGGAGCGCCCTCGTCGCGTCGACCGTTCTCGAGTTCACCTTTCCCGCGTACTTGACCGATCGCGCGCTCCTGAGCGGCATTGTGTTGGGGCTCGGTCTCTTCTGCTTCAGCTTCGGCGGCGGCGTTGCGCAGAACGTCTTCGGTGGAGCGCTACCAGGCACGATCGCAACAGGACTCCTCGGCGGCTGGTCCATCGCGAATGGACTGCTCACGATGGGCGCGCCGGGATGGGTCACTGTGACGAATACTCCCGAGGCAGGAGTGATCACGGGCTTCGCCCGCATTGCGGTGCTGCTCGTCATCGTCCTGCAACTCGGACGCAACGAACGATTGAATCGAAGATGGCGGTGGACTCCGCTCTGGGCGGTCTGCATCGAAGCTGCTGGTTGGGTCGTCACGCAGGTCGTACTCGTGAACTCGTTCGGTACCACTGGCCCG
This sequence comes from Plantibacter sp. Mn2098, assembly GCF_049319745.1. Taxonomy (NCBI): domain Bacteria; kingdom Bacillati; phylum Actinomycetota; class Actinomycetes; order Micrococcales; family Microbacteriaceae; genus Plantibacter; species Plantibacter sp. Mn2098. The sequence goes on from NZ_JBMOUH010000006.1 coordinate 251,380, forward strand.
GAGATCCTCGCCGTCACGGCTTGGGCCGGATTCATCAACGCGGCCGTTCCGATCTTCATCGGAGTCTTGGGAATCCTTGCGTCGCAGGTCGCCGCCCGGAACGAACACTGAGCAGACCCGACACGAGGCCGGACTCCTGCTGAGCGGTTCGTTCCAGCACCCCGGCGAGCGCCAGCGCCGCCACGAACATCCCCAACGCCATGACCGCACCGGCCAGCGAGATCCCCGTCACCAGGAGCACCAGCACGGCTCCGGCACCGGCGACCACCGCGAACGCGACTCGCACCCGCACTCGTGGGGACGTCCCGAGCGAGGACGGTGCGACCTTGCGCATCTCGAAACGTCCGAGGCAGGCAGCCACCGGGAGAACCGCGATTCCCACCGCGAGCAGCCAGATCGGTCGGGTCGCCCACCATCCTGCGCTCAGTGGTTCCGGAAGCGGCAGGTGCACAACGGCGTTCAGGACGAGCAGACCGGCAGCGAGCACGATGATGACCGGCATGTGCCACAGGTACACGGTCATAGAGCGGGCGCCCAGCGCATCGACGACGGCACCGATTCGCGGCCGTTCGGCAGCGAGCCGCAACCGGTCGCGCAGGAGTGTGAACAGCATCAGCTGAGCCGCTCCGAGCACGATGAGACAGATCGTCGGCGGATTGAGGTTGTTGAGCATATCGACGGAGTACGGCCCCAGCATCGTGAGCAACAGCAGCCCAAGCAACGAGCCGGCCATGATCGACACTCTGGACCGCATCGACAGTGCGTCGAAGCGCCCGTCTGCGAGCCAGAAACCGAGCTGCTGCACGGCAAGCCACACGAACACGAGGTTGAGGAATCCGATCCCCTCGATCCCGGTGCCGAAACGCAGGACGTCGACGGCGACGGCCGCAGCGATCAGCGAAGCGAGCGTCAGCACCGGCCGCTTGCCATGTGCAGCCACGAGCACCGGCACGAAGGCCGAACACAGCACGTACACACCCAGGAACCAGAGCGGTTGGCTGATGCGGAATCCCGCAACGGCGATGAGATCGGCAGGGACCCCGAGTGCGGTCATCGCAGCAAGCCCGATCGCCACTGCGACGATCACCACAACCGCCGGCACGAGCAGGCGATGCAACCGCGAGACCACGTAGTCGCTCGCGCTGTGCCCGCGCTCGCGCATCCGGGTCCACTGTGTGTGACTGGAGAATCCGCCGACGAGGAAGAACAGCGGCATCACCTGGAGCACCCAGGTGACGGGCGCGAACCAGTCCTGATGTTCGAGGGCGTTGCCGAGCGCGAATCCGCTCGGTCCGACGCTGATGCCGACCATCATCGAGTGCAGGCCCACCACAATGACGAGCAGAACCGCTCGCACGAGATCGATGCTGCGATCGCGATGCGGCGATGTCGCCCCGGCGCTGAACGTCATGATGGCCCTTCCGCACCGCGGCGCTTCCGGGGTGCGGAGGGAGCTTATGAACGCGGTTACGACCAGGGCACCACCCCCGAGAGCCATTCCGCGCTCCCTCCCCGGTAGGGGTCAGGACTGCAGGAGTCGGCGATAAGAAGGGCAGCCGAGCACCAGCAACGCAGCGGCAGCAGAGCAGCACAGCAGCACAGCAGCACAGCAGCACAGCCGCAGTTCAGCGAGCGGGCTCGACCAGCCCAGTGTCGTACGCGAGCACCACGGCCTGCACCCGGTCGCGGAGGTTCAGCTTGGTGAAGATCTTGCTCACGTGGGTCTTGACGGTCTGCTCGGCGATGAACAGCTCTCCCGCGATCTCGGAGTTCGACAGGCCACGGCCGATCAGGACGAGGACCTCCCGTTCTCGTTCGGTGAGCCCGTTGAGTTCGCTTGCGCGTCGGGCTGGCGCCTGCCGCGCGGTGGAGGCGGTGAAGGTCTCGATGAGCCGCTTCATCACACGAGGAGCGATCAGCGCGTCGCCGGACGCGACCACCCGCACCGCATGGATGAGGTCCTCCGGTGGCGCGTCCTTCAGGAGGAACCCGCTCGCGCCGGCCCGGAGGGCGTCGTGCACGTATTCGTCGATGTCGAACGTCGTCAGCACGAGGACGAGCGGCGTGTACGGGTCGCCCTTCGACGGTGTGGTGAGCTCGCGGGTGGCGTCGATGCCATTCATCACGGGCATCCGTACGTCCATCAGCACAACGTCGGGCCGCAGCGATCGGCCGAGTGCGACCGCCTCGGCCCCGTCGGAGGCCTGTCCGATGACGCGGAGGCCGTCCTGGGAGTCGAGGATCGCTGCGAAGCCGGCCCGCACCATCGCCTGATCGTCGACGATGAGGATGGTGGTGTCGCTCATGGAGCCTCCGATGTTGCGGGGACGGGCAGGTGCGCGGACACCAGAAAACCGCCGGCTTCCGTCGGTCCGTGTTCCAGTCTGCCGTTCACGAGCAGCACGCGCTCCCGCATCCCGACGAGTCCGTGCCCGCCGACACGCGCGGCAGCCTCCGTCGGCTTGGTCTGATCCCGCGACGCGTCGTTCTCGACGACGATGTCGACGGCCGCGGCGCTCCTCGTCACCACAACGAGCGCCGGAGCCCCTGGAGCATGGCGGACCGCGTTGCTCAGTGATTCCTGCACGATGCGATACGCCGCGAGCCCGACCGACGCCGGCGGCGGCGCGTCTCCATCGCTCACCGACCACTGCAACGACACGGAGACGCCAGAGGACGCCATCGATTCGACGAGGGCCGGGATGTCCGCCAACCCGGGTTGCGGTCCGAGGCCGGGGCTCGCGTCCTCGTTGCGCAGCACACCGAGCAGCTGACGCATCTCGGACAGCGCACCACGCGCGGTCGCTCCGATCCCGTCGAATTCGGCCGCGGCGGCCGCATCGAGCTCTGGCATCCGGTATTTCGCCGACGATGCCTGCACCTGGATGACGGAGAGCCCGTGGGCGACGACGTCGTGGAGTTCACGTGCGATGCGGTTGCGTTCCTCCATCAGCTCGCGACGGACCTGTTCCGCCGCGGTGACCCGTCGCTCGCGTTCCAGCTGGGCTCTGATGCGGGTCCGCTGCGCGAGCAGGAGCGCGATCGAGAGCAGTCCGGCCGAGATAGCGGTGAACGGGACGGCCGATGCGAGCGATTCCTCGAAGCGGCCGAACCGCTCCGGGGTGAAGCCGACGACGGCGATGACGCTCGCGACGGACAGGAACCAGGCACCGGTCGCGACCCGCCAGGTGGAGAAGAACGCGAGGACCACGATGACGGCGATCTGGCCGAGGATCGAGGTCACCGCGACGGGCCACGGTGCGCCGGTCACGCCGATGCTCAACACCGGGAGCGAGACGAATGACACCAGCGACGTCGCCACCGCGAGCTTCGGCCGCACTGCAGCCAGCGGGATCGATGCGGCTTGCAGGAGCCCGAAGACGAACGCGATGACGACGGGGACCCCGTAGATGACTGAATTGACCGGGATCGAAACCGATGCGAGGATCACGGCGAGCGCGGCGAGGACCGCCCATACGCGCACCGTCGGGCGGCGGTCGCTGGGTTCGGTCCGGGTGGATTCGCGCATGGTGTCCTCCCACTCTGGCACGGTCGTCGACGAAGCGTATGCCACCCCGAGCCCTCCGCACATCACTCCGCGGAGCTGTCCGCCCCCTACCGTGGAAGGACCCCATCGCCGGCAGCGTCTCCGAGGTCCCCGCCGCGGCCAGGTGACGACGGGCGCCGGATCAGCCCGCGCTACGCACGCGTCCCGCTTCCGCCGACCGGGTAGTGGCTCTGGATCGCGATGCGGTTCCAGGCGTTCATCAGGATCGCCAACCAGGTCAGCGCCGAGCGTTGCTCCGCGTTCAACACGGCACCGTACAACTCCTCCTGCGTACGCCGAGGCAATCCGGTGACGTCCTCGGCCAGGGCGAGACCGGCCTGTTCCTCCGGCGTGAAGTACTGCGACTCCCACCAGGCGGCCACAACAGCGAGCCGGTCCGTGCTCTCACCGAGGGCGAGCGCGTCCCGCGTGTGCATCCTGAGGCAGAACGCGCATCCGTTCAGCTGCGAGACGCGGATCTTCACGAGTTCCACGAGTTTCGCCTCCAGTCCGGCCGTCGTCACCGCCTCGTTCACGGCGGTGTCGAAATCGGTGATCTTCCGGTAGACGGCGGGGTGCTGCTTGCCGAGGTTGACGTGGGTCATGTGTGCTCCTTTGTGCGTTGAAGAATGGCCTTCACTGTGTAGACGACGGAGCGACTGCCGGTGTCAGGTCGGCATCGGAACTCGTTCTGCAGGGCGATCAAGACGGCATCGGAAATCAGCCATCATGGAACTCATGACGAATGGGACGCCGGTTGCAGGTCTGGATCGAGATCGTCTTGTGGGGCTGGCGTATCGGATGCTCGGCACCGTCGCGGATGCCGAGGACGCCGTGCAGGAGGCATTCGTGCGCTGGTACCGGCTCGACGAGGGATCGCGCGCGGCCATCGGCAATCCCATCGGATGGTTCGCGAAGACGACCAGCCGAATCTGCCTCGACGTGCTCAAGAGCGCGCCACGGCGTCACGGCCAGTACGTCGGCCCGTGGCTCCCCGAGCCCGTCCCGGATGCTCGATTTCGCGCCGGTTCCGCACTGGATGCGCAGGATCCGGCCGAGCGGGCGATCGTCTCCGAGTCGGTGAGCATGGCTCTCCTGGCGGTGATGGAGGTCATGACGCCGGCGGAGCGTGTGGCGTTTGTGCTGCGCGACGTGTTCGACTATTCAGCCGCTGACATCGCGGAGGTGCTCGATCGATCACCTGGCGCCGTCCGCCAGCTCGCGACCTCTGCTCGTGCCAGGATCGCGGATCGGGATCCTGTTCCGGGACCGGGGAACGCGCGGCTGTCGGCCGCCTTCCAGCGAGCGGCGACCTCCGGCGACGTGGCAGCGTTGGTGCAGCTCCTGCACCCGGAGGTCACACTCCGCTCCGATGGCGGAGGTGTCGTTCGTGCTGCGTTGAACACGATCTCCGGTGCGGCGAAGGTCGCCCGATTCATCGTCGGCGTCCTGGAGCGTCAGCCCAGCACCACACTCGTGGTGCGGCAAGCGGAAGCAGGAACGGTGCTGACCTTCAACCGGGACGGCCTCGTCAGCGGTGTTCTGGAATTGGTCGATGACGCCGATGAGGTGACGGAGGTCCTCATCCAGTGGAACCCGCACAAACTGCGGCTGTGGAACGAGGCGATCTGACCGTCCGCGCAACCGGTGTCGGATTCGCCTGGACTTTGTTGGATCAGCTCTCCAAATCGGTCCCCGAGCGCCACCAGAGCCTCTGAATCACGGCAGAATCCGAATTTCGCGGACTCGCGTCGGCGTGTGAAGCCGCTGTGAAGCTTGTGTTACGGCTCCGTTTCCCGGGCCGTCTCGACCCGTCGCGGGCGTGTTCTTTCACATAGTGTCGATATTGAGGAAGTTCACAGCTTTCTGCTTCCAACCCTGTCATCACCCGTGAGTGCGGCTTTTCCCGACCGACCGCGCTCGCGATTTCCCCTGCCATTTTCCAGCTAGGAGAACTATGCCCAAGCGCATATCGACAGCACGACGCATTGCGATTTCGGTCGCATTCTGCCTGACCCCCGCCATTTCCCTCGGGGTCGCGCCCGCAGCATTCGCGATCCCGATCCAAGCCGCGCCGGCTGCGGTCGCATCCGGCGACGACTGGTCCGTCGAGGAGGCGCCTGGCGGGTACCTCGTCACCCTGCGGCTCGACGAGCCGCTGCCGATGGTGAGCGATGCCCCGACGCTCATCGTGGACGGGAAGCCCATCGGCCTCGCCACGGAATCGGACGATCTGCTCTCCCTGTCGGTCGTCACCGCCGACTCGTCCGTGGTCAATGCGACCAGCGTCGAGAAGGGCTGGGCGAGCGGCGACACCGAGAAGGCGCAGGAAATCGATTCCGTCCCCGCGACTCCGGCAGAGCCTGAGAACACGACCCTGCAGAAGCAGATGCGGCTCCTCGCTCCTGCTGCGGCGGACGCACCGGACCCCGCTGATCTCGGACCGTTCAGTGTGACCGAGGCCGAGTACGACTTCGGCGATCAAGCGGTTCCATTGGCCGCGATCGGCGGGATCCGCGGTGAGGTCACCGGCAAGATGTACCTGAGCAGCGCAACCGGCACGAGGCCGGTCGTGGTGCTCCTGCACGGTCGACACACCTCCTGTTCCGGCGCGGGTGCGAACCCGCTGCGTTGGCCGTGTGGTCCGACGCAGATGAACATCCGCAGCTATCTCGGGTACGAGGGAACCGCGCGGGCGCTCGCCACCAACGGTTACAACGTGCTGTCGATCGCCGCGAACTCGGTCAACTCCAACGACAACCAGCTCGCCCTCGACTACGGCGCACAGGCGCGTGGTCAGCTCATCCTGGACACCCTGACGATGCTGCAGCAGGCGAACGCCGGCACTCCGGTCAGCTTTGATGACATCACCACCGCAACCGCGACGGTCCCGAGCACAACGACCACTCGCACGCTCGATGAAGCCCTCGTCCGCGCCACGACCCGCACGGATCAGCCCGCCGCCGCTTCAGGCGTGACGGCTGCATCGCTCGTCGGCCGGTTCGACGTCTCGCACGTCGGCATCATGGGCCACTCGCGTGGAGGTGAAGGCGTTGTGTCCGCTGCGACGCTGAACCAGGCGCTCGACAAGCCGTTCGGCATCGAAGCGGTGCTGCCGCTCGCGCCGGTCGACTTCGGTCGGATGACCCTGCCAGACGTTCCGACGTCGGTGTTCCTCCCCTACTGCGATGGCGACGTGTCGAACCAGCAGGGCCAGCACTTCATCGACGACTCGCGCAACGCCTTCGACGATGACGCCCTCCGTTCGGCTGTCTGGGTGATGGGCGCCAACCACAACTTCTTCAACACCGTGTGGACGCCTGGCATGTACCCGGCGGCGACCGGTGACGACTGGAGCGCGTCAGACCGCACCTCGACCTGTTCGACGTCCAACCCGACCAGGCTCACGGCGGCCCAGCAGTATCAGGTCGGTGTGTCGTACATGACCGGGTTCTTCCGCCTCACGATGGGTGGCGAGACGCAGTTCCAGTCGCTGTTCGACGGATCGGTCAAGCCGACGACCCCGCTCTCGACGTTCGCCGATGTCCGGGTCATGGCGTCGCAGCCGCAGAGCTCGACGTCGCTGATCGCGGACTTCACGAGCCAGAACTCACTCATCCGCACCTTCGGCGCAGCAACGGCGACGGTCTGCACGAACCTCACCGGCCGCACCGTGCCGCAGTCCCTCCCGTTCTGCGCGACGACCAAGGGGTCGGCGCAGGTGCCGCACTGGACGCCAGGCTCGTTCGCGCCGAACGTCCCCGAGTTCCCTGTGACCAGGCTGGTCTGGACCGGTGCGTCGACCACCAACCCGGCGACACCGAGCACCGGCGAACTGCGCGTCGGCCTGCCCACGAAGCAGCGCGATGTCTCCCGCTACTCCCAGCTCACGGTCAAGGCGGCGCCCGACGAGTCGGTTCCGACCGGGACTGACTTCACGATCACCGTCACCGACGGCGCCGGCGCCACCTCGTCCGTGCTCGCCTCCGCGGTCAATCCGCTCGCGGTCAACCGCATGCCCGGTGGGACGCACACGACGCTCAACAAGATCGTGCTGCAGCAGCTCACCATCCCCACAGCGAACCTGAGCGGAATCGACCTCACGGACGTCCGTGAGGTCTCGTTCAAGGCGGCGAACGGCGCCGATGGAACGGGGACCGGGGGCATCTACCTGTCCGATCTCGCCTTCGACTCCCCCGCAGTCGGAACCGCCGTCAACACCACCCGCACAACGGTCAACGTCGGTGCGACCTCGGTCGAGGAGGGCGATGGCCCCGGAACCGCCGACATCCCCGTCTTCCTCAGCCGCGCGGACAAGAATACCGTCACGGCGTACGTGAGTGTGCTCGGGTCGGCGACGGGCCGGGCCGGCATCGCGATGGAGAAGGTCGTCTTCGCACCGGGTGAGACGTGCAAGGCGGTGACCGTGCCGACGCTCGGCAACACGGTCGCATCGAACACGGCCAGCACGGCGTTCAAGGTCAGTGCGACGAACACGCAGCACGCCGTGATGGGTGCCGGCGCGTTCGCCAACCTCACCGTCCGTGAGGACGATGGGGTGACCGGCTCAGCGGTCGAGCTCCCGCCCGTCGGGGCACAGGGCGACGCGTGTACGGAACTCGCAGAGTCGCTCACCCCGCAGGAGCTGGCGACGACGGCGACCGATGTCGCCCCGTCCGCGTCGTTCACCGTCACGGCGAGCGGCTACCGCGCAGGCGAGTCCGTCGCGTTCGCGTTCGGCGGCGTCGACCAGGGCAGTGTCATCGCCGACAAGGACGGTGCAGCTGCGAAGGAGATCACCGTCGCGGAGGACGCAGCGCTCGGCACAACGGCTGCGACCGCGAAGGGTGCGGCAGCCGGTCGTCTCTCGACGGTCGACATCGCCGTGCTTGCACCGACCTCGACCACGGTGACGTTCTCGCCGGAGAAGCCAACGGCGGACGAGCCGGTGACCTTCGTCGCGACCGTGACCGGTACTGCCACCGGTACGATCACGTTCCTCGATGCGGCCGCTCCCCCGGCGTCCTCGGCGCGCGACGCCAAGGCTGCAGGTGACCCGATCGAGCTCGGCACGGCGGACCTCGTCGACGGGTCGGCGACGTTCTCGATCACGCTGCCGGCCGGATCGCACTCGGTCACGGCACGATTCGAGCGTTCCGAGACCGCCGGCTCATCGCTGTCGGATGCGTTGCTCTTCGATGTGACCGGTGACACCTCGACCGGTGGTCCAGGCACGCCGACCCCGACGGCGACCGCACCGGCCACGGCAGGCGGCACTACCTCCGGTGGCCCGCTCGCGAACACCGGTTTCGAGATCGCCGGCTGGATCATCGGCGCACTCGGTGTGCTCGCGATCGGCTCCGGACTCGTCTGGGGCGTTCGCCGCCGACGCGACGCCTAGCAGCACCATCCGCAATCCCCGCAGGGGTCGGTTCGCACATGCGAGCCGGCCCCTGCGGTCTGCGGCTGCCGGGCGAGCCGGACGCGAAGCACAGCCCTCAGCCCGGCGACGTCTGCGACAGCACCGCGCCCAACTCACGCCGCGAGCTGAGCCCGAGCTTGGCAAGCACCTTCCGCATGTGGAAGGCGACGGTCGGCGTTGCCAGGTAGAGCGACTCGGCGATCTCGGCGTTCGTCCGCCCAAGCGCAGCCAATTGGGCCACCTCGCGCTCCCGGGTGCTGAGGGCCTCGATCCCCGCGATCGTCGCCGGGTCGACGTCCTCGATGAGCGCCAGGGTGCGTCGCAACGCGGGCAGCGCACCGAGGTCGCTGAAGAGCTCGGCTGCCTGGCGGAGCAGACGTGTCCCTGCCGCGGTCTCCCCGAGGAGGATGTGGAGCCGTCCGGCGTCGTGGAGCGCCTGCGCCCTGGGCACGGGCGCGCCTTCCCGTGCGGCCAGACGATAGGCGCGCAACGCTCGGTCGTGGAGGCCGTACGCCTCCGCCACGCGTCCTTCGAGCCAGTTGAGGGAACCGTAGATGGGCGACCAGTCGCGCCCAGCGCGCTCGTGCAGCTCCGACAGCGACCGATCGGCCTCTTCCGCCCGGCCGAGCGCCGCCAGCGCTTCGACGCGGTAGGTGAAGATCCCGGCACCCGCCAGCCAACGCCCGCCGAGCGCGTCGGGCGAGAGCGCTTCGAGCACCTCGTCGGGCCGGTTCCGAGCACGCGCGCGCTGCACAACGGCGAGCAGTTCGAGTTCAGCGCCGAAGGTGTCGTAGTCGGTGACCGTCACCTCCCGGGCGATCCGCTGGTTCTCCGCGTAGGAATCCTCATCGCCGGCTTCAGCGGCCAGGACCGCGCGCAACAGGTAGACGAGCGGGCGAGACGCGACGTCGATGCTGTCGAGCGCCGCGACCACCGCGTCCTCGAGCATCGCTCTCGCATCCGCGACCCTGCCTTTCAGCCACCAGCAGTAGGCCAACAGCACACGAGCATGTCCGAGACTCCACCCCACCGTGCCGTCCGCGGCGAGCGCGAGCGATCGTTCGAGGTCGGCGGTTGCGGCCTCGATCGCGCCTGCGCCCGCCAAGACTCCGCCTCGACAGGTCAGCGCATCGCTCAGCGCCGGTGAAGCCCCTGCCGTATGGATCAGTCGCGACAGCGATTCCACTTCGGCGAGCATCCGTGGGGTTTCCGCGGTGCGGGCGGAGGCGACGACCGCCAAGCCGGTTGCACGGAGCAGGATCTCTTCGGCGGACGGCAGCGGCGCAAGTCGCTCGTCGTGCACCCCGGTGGCTCCCGCCTGCACCCCACGAGCGATCTCGCGTGCAGCATCGAGCAGGTCGAGCACCGGTGCGTAGTCGTCGGTCGTCAGCTGGATCATCACGGCCATCATCGTGACGTGCATCCGAAGCACCGCTGCGTCGGGGTGGTCGGTTTCTGTCGCGAGCAGCTCGCCCACGAATGCGAGTGCCCACTCGATGTCCCCGGTGATCTGCCGCGTCTGGAGCAGGGCGAGATCGCGCACGGGGTTCCGCGGGAGCGCTTCGAGTTCGGGGAGCAGGTCGAGGACGACGGGGCTGACGAATGCCGCACCCGCCAGCACGCACGCTTCCACGAGCAGCTCCCCGCGCAAGGCGGGATCAGCGAGGTCTGCGGCGCGACGGAGGTAGCCGATGGCACGTTCCGCATTGCCTGTGGCCCGTGCGGACTCGGCCGCTTCCCGCACGCGCAACAGCAGCTCCGGATCGAGTTCCGTCGCTGCGTCGAGCCGGCACAGCAACGCGCGGTGCGGGTTCGATACCGATTCGGCCGCTGCGGCCAGAATCGCCGACTTCCGTTCCGGCTGCAGGCGCTCGCGCAGATCGGTGGCGAACAGGTCGTGGAACGGACGCACCGTGCCAGGCGCAGCCCGAATCAGGAGCCCCTCGGCGATGGCCGCCTCGACGTCGACCACGTCTCCGAGCAGGGTCGCGATCTGCTCCACTTCGCGCGCGCTCACGGCGTCGCGCAGCATCGACACGATCTCCACCGCGCATGTCACCTCGGGGCGGGTGTCGTAACCCTGCCGTGTGATCGGACTCTCCGGTCGCAACGGCAGCCGCACGTCCTCGTCCCAGTGTGCGCGTGCGGCACCCGGCGGCGGTTCCATGGCGGCCACGACCGCATCGATCAGCAGGGGAAGTCCGCCGGATAGTTCGCGGATCCGTTCGGCGAGGCGCAACGAGACTTCGATCCCGTGCACCTGGGAGATGTAGGCGCGGACCCCTGCGACGTCGAGCGGTTCGAGATGAACGGTGCGGACGTCGGACCAGGCGCCCGGCTCGGCGTGGACGATCCCTGTCGCGATGTCGTCGGTGTGCGGCGAGAGGCCACTGAAGACCGCGCACGCGCCCGAGAACGCGATCCGCCCGAGCACAAAACGCAGCGCCTGCAACGACGCTTCGTCGATCCAGTGCGCGTTGTCGATGATGAGGAGCAGGCGTCGTGCTGTCGAGGTGTTGCGGGAGAGCGTGGTGAGCAGCGATCGGATGACACTCGCCAGGTCAGGCGTGGTGCCCTCCTCGAAGACGCCGTTCGGGTGCCCGGCGGCCCGCACGACTTTATCTGCGAGTGCGAACGGGAAGCTCGCCTCGAACGAGTCCGCGCTGACCGAGACGACCCGGAAACGGCCGGCGTCATCTGCGAGCCGCCGCACCCAGATGGTTTTGCCGATGCCGCGTAGACCGGACAGCGAAATCAGCATGCTCTTGGCTGCTCGCGCCTGCTCCAGCACGGCCGTCGGTTGATCGTCCCGCGGCGCGGACGGGTAGTGGTTCGTGAGCATCGTTCGCCGATGATATCAACGCGGGCGGGCTATCCACGGCGGATAGTTTTCAACGCCGGCCGGGTTCGGGGCCTCACCGTCGGCATTGACTGGTGCCATTCATGTCTGCACGAAGGAGCTCTCACATGCATGCAGTTCGACCGCATTCGCGACGTCGTCTTCCCTTCACCGCGGCGGTTGCACTCGCGGCGGTCGCGCTTACAGCGGCCGGCCTGTCCAGCGTCGACGCTGCATTCGCCGATGAGACCGTCCAGGACCAACCGATCGGATCGACGTCGGGTTCCTCGTGGACCGTGCCAACCGGCGTCTCGTCGATCACGGTGCGCATCGCTGGTGCGGTCGGGGGCGGAGGCGGTCCGATCAACATCCCAGGCACGACGTGGCAGTTGACGTCCGACGGCGCCGGTGGTGCGGGCGGACTCGTCGAAGCGACGATCGCGGTGCAGCCGGGCGAGACCCTCGTCTTCTACACGGGGACGACGGGCGGGCCGACCGGCACACGACACAGTCCGGGGCAGGGCGGAGCCGGCTACTTCGTCGGCGGCGCAGGGAACACGGGTTCGCTCGTTGGGCACGCTGGTGGTGGTGGCGGGGGTGCGAGCGCAGTGGTGCTGCGCTCCCCCGGCGGTGACTCCCCACTGATCATCGCCGGCGGTGGCGGCGGAGGAGGAGGTTCAGGTGCGGCCTTCGTCGGGTACGAGGGTGGTCAGGGTGGCGCCTCCGGCTTGCGGGGTGGCAACGGGACGGGTGCGAACCACGGCAACGGCGGTGCGATCTCCCCGCTGGGCTCCGGTGGAGGCAGGAAGGGCGGAGGCGCCGCCGACAGCAGCTCCGCGGGTGGCGGAGGCGGCGGTGGAGGAGGCTGGCCGGCCGGAGACGGCGGAGGAGGCGGGCAGCCGGGAGGCGGCGGAGGCGGAGGCGGCGCCGGTGGCAGCACCTGGGTCGACGCATCGCGTGTCGTCGTGAACGTGCAGAGCTACTGGGGTGGCAACGGCACTGCGACGCTCTCGTACACACGCGCGCAGACGACGAGCATCGCCGTGGCGTCGACCGACGCGGATTCCGTGTACGGATTCCCAGCAGATCTCACCGCGACCGTCTCGAACACCGAGGCGAGCGACATGCCGACCGGCTCCGTCGTCGTCACCGACGGCGACGTCGAGCTGGGTTCGGCTCCCGTGCAGCCGGACGGCACGGCATCATTCCCCGGTCTCGTCACCGACGTGGGTGTGCATGAGCTCACGTTCACCTATGAACCAGGCTCTGAACCGTTCGCGACGGCGAGCACCGGGTTCGAACAGACCGTCCGGACCGCGCCGTCAGAGATCACCGATCTGAACGTCGCGCCGCCGACGCGCACGGGCGATCCATCGGTGGTCACCGGCGTTGTGCAGCCGGTGTCCCCACCCGGCGAGGGATACGCGCTGCCCGCGGGCTCCGTGGAGTTCTCGACCGGCGGAGCATCGCTCGCTTCGGTGCCGGTCGGTGCTGACGGGGCGTTCTCGTTCACGCCGGAATGGTCGCCGGCCGAGGTCCCGTTGACGATCGCCTATGCCGGGGACGACCACTACGCGGCTGCCGCTTCCGTGGATGCCGATCTCCCGTTCGCGCTGGCGCCGACGCGGACCTCGGTGGCACTGAATGTCTCGTCGGTCCAGTCGGACGGCAACGTGACAGCGACGTTGCAGACGACTCCGACCGGGCCTGCGGCGATCGCACCGACCGGTACTTTGCAACTCACGATCGACGGCAAGCCGGTCGGCGCTCCGATCGTGCTCGGGTCGGCGGGCGCCGGTGCCGGTGCAGGTGCCGATCTCGGCCCGGTTGCAAGCGCCTCCGCGAACGGCGTCTCAGCGGCGCCGTCGCCCGCGCCATCGCCGTCGCCGTCGCCCGCCGACGCTGCCAACGCTGCGAGCCAGGTGCAGCTCCCCCAGTTGAAGCCGGGCGCCTACAACGTGCAGGCACAGTATCTGGGTGACGCTGCGTTCGCCGCCTCCACGAGCCAGCAGGTCACGCTCACCGTCACGCCTCCGCCGGCCAAGGCGTCGGCCCAAGCAGCGGGGCTGGCACGAACCGGCGCGGACGCGCTTCTGCCAGGGGCGTTGGCGGCGATGCTGCTGACCGCCGGCGCAGCGCTCGTCCTTGCTCGCGCGCGTCGAGCAGCCCGCATCCCCGCTGCAACGGGCAACCAGGTGAGGAAGTAGCGACCACAACGCCAAGTTGAACGAGCGGGGCAGCGAAACGATCCGCCGTCCCGCTCGTTTCACCGTCGACGGGGTCCACCTCCGTGAATGCGAGTCACGATGGATAGTGGGTACGCTCAATGAGGCGCGTTCCAGTTCACGCGCCGCTCGGCGGGCACTGTCCCATCGCGCTCTGCTCGAATGAGAAGGAACCACCGTGTCTGATCACGCAAGAATCAAAGGCCACACCGTGACCCGCACCGTGCACATCGAGGCCGCGCGCACGACGGTTTGGGACGCGCTGACCGACCCCGATGTGATGGTCAAGTGGTTCGGCGACGGTGTGGGGTTCACTGCGCTCGAGCCCGGCGCGACTGGCAGCATCGACTGGGATGACTACGGCAGCTTCCCTATCGAAATCACCGAGGTGGCCCCCGAGAGCTCATTCGGCTTCCGTTGGTCGGGAATCCCCGCCGACCAGCTCGACGAGTACTCGACGCATGTGCGCTTCACCATCGCCGATGCTGGCACCGGGACGGATGTCACGGTGGTGGAGTCTGGCTTCGACACGCTCCCCGGCGGCACCCGCTACCGTCGCGACCGTCTTGAGCAGAACCGAGAGGGCTGGGACGTCGAACTCGACGAGCTCGCGATCCTCCTTGAGGGCGACGCCCAGTAGCTCACATTTGCGGGAGGCCCAGGCCTCCCGCGGATGCTACTTCCCGGTCGCGAGCTCCTCGCGAAGGAGCTCGGCACCAGCGCTGAGCGCACGCAGCTTTCCGCGCGCGACGTCACGAGGCAGCGGCGCCAGTCCGCAGTTCGTGCTCGGGACGAGCTTGTCCGCGTCGACGAAGGCGAGCGCCTTGCGCAGGGTGTCCGCGACTTCCTCAGGAGTCTCGATCGTCTCGCTGGCGACGTCGATGGCTCCGAGCATGACCTTCTTGCCCCGGATGAGCTCGACGAGATCCAGCGGCACGTGGGAGTGGTGGCTCTCGAGCGAGATGGTGTCGATGCTTGATTGCTGCAGCAGCGGGAACGATGTCTCGTACTGCCGCCACTCCGCCCCGAGCGTCGCCTTCCAGTCGGTGTTCGCCTTGATGCCGTAGCCGTAGCAGATGTGCACCACGGTCTCCGCGCGCAGCCCCTCTGCCGCTCGCTCGAGCGCGGCAACGCCCCAGTCCTTCACGTCGTCGAAGAACACATTGAATGCCGGCTCGTCGAACTGGATGATGTCGACTCCCGCCGCCTCGAGTTCCCTGGCCTCCTGGTTGAGGATGGTCGCGAACTCCCAGGCCAGCTTCTCGCGACTCTTGTAGTGGCGATCGTAGAGCGTGTCGATCATCGTCATCGGGCCGGGCAGGGCCCACTTGATCGGCCGATCGGTCTGCTGGCGGAGGAATTTCGCATCCTCGACGAACACGGGCTTTTCACGGCTAACAGCACCGACGACCGTCGGAACGCTGGCGTCGTACCGGTCGCGGATCCGGACGGTCTCCCGCTCATCGAAGTCGACGCCGGACAAATGCTCGATGAACGTCGTGACGAAGTGCTGGCGGCTCTGCTCGCCGTCGCTGATGATGTCGAGGCCTGCGTGGAGCTGCTCCTGGACGGTGAGGCGCAGCGCATCCTGCTTGCCCTCGATCAGGGCGTCGCCCTCCAGCTTCCACGGAGACCAGAGGGTCTCGGGCTGGGCGAGCCATGACGGCTTCGGCAGGCTGCCGACGATCGACGTGGGAAGAAGTGTGTTCATGTTCGAGGGTTCTCCGAGGGTCATTCGACAGGGGCGGTGTAGGTGGCGGCCCACTGTTCGAGGAGGTCGCCGTGCGGCTGCATGAGGTGCTCGTCCGCATACTTCCCCTGCTCGGTCGCGAGCCGGCTTCGCTCTTCGCGGTCGTAGGCGATCTTCGGCACCGAGTAGTCCTGCTGGTCGAGGCTCGGCTGGTAGATGCTCGCGGCGGCCGAGTTCGCGTTGTAGATCTCCGGTCGGTAGATCTTCTGGAACGTCTCCATCGTGCTGATCGTGCCGATGAGTTGCAGGTTCGTGTAGTCGCCGAGCAGATCGCCGCGGAAGTAGAACGCCAGCGGTGCGACACTGCCGCGCGGCATGAAGTATCGGACCGACAGCCCCATCTTGCCGAAGTAATCGTCGGTGAACGAGGAGTCCTTCTGCTCGTACTCGACGCCGAGGATCGGGTGGTGGTTGTCAGTGCGACGGTAGGTCCTGCTCGTCGAGACGCTGATGCAGATCACCGGGGACACCGGGAAACGCTCCCGGTAGGTCTCCGAGTCGAGGAAGTGCTGGAAGAGCTTGCCGTGCAGATCACCGAAGTCGGCTGGAATGGTGAACTTGCCAGCGGCTTCGCTGGCCGCCGGCAGCCGCACGCTGAAGTCGAAGTCTCGGATGTAGGACGAGAAGTTGTTGCCAACGATCCCCGGGGTGCGCTTTCCGGTCAGGCGGTCGAGGACCTGGATGTTCAGGACCTCGAGCAGGGGGAAGTCCTGGTCCTCTCCTGCTGCGGCGAACTGCACCGCGACGGAGACGATCTCGAGTTCGACGGTGTAGCGGTCGCCGGTCGGGTTGTCCCATCGCGCCAGATCATTGAACCGACGGTCGATCATCGTCAGGGCGTTGCGGAGGTTCTGCTGACGGTCTTCACCCCGGGCCAGGTTGGCGAAATTCGTGGTGATGCGGGAGTCGTTTGATGGCGAGTAGTCCTCGTCGAAGCGAGTCGTGGTGATGCGGAACGTGAATTCGTGTGCCATGGGGGCCAATCGGTGAGCTGATCGGCCGGGCTCGGCCTCGCGAAAAGGTGTGTCTCAATGGTGCGCTACGAACTCCCCCATCGAGTAATGCACCGCGACTATGCCATGGCATAGTCTGAGGCTATGTCCAAGCGTTCGAGCGGCATCACGCTGCAGCAACTCACCTACTACATCGAGGTCGCCGCCGAGGGTTCGATCAGCGCAGCAGCCGACCTGCTCTATGTCGCCCAGCCCACCATGTCCGCGGCGATGAAGGATCTGGAGAGCAGAGTGGGGCGTGTCCTGCTCCTCCGCTCCGCCCGCGGCGTGACGCTGACCACCGACGGCGTTGAGTTCCTCGGATACGCCAGGCAGGTCGTGGAGCAGGTGGCCTTGCTCGAACAGCACTATCTCGGTCGTCCGCCGTCACGGCGCCTGCTCGGGGTGTCGACGCAGCATTACTCGTTCGCGGTCGATGCGATGGTGCGGATGGTGAAGGCGAGCGATGCGGCCGAGTACGAGTTCTCGCTGCGGGAGACGCGCACGTGGGACATCATCGAAGACGTCCGCACGTTCCGCAGCGAACTGGGGATCCTCTACCGGAATGACTTCAACCGGAACGTCATCGACAAGCTGCTCCGAGACTCCGGGCTCGCGTTCCGCCCGCTCTTCGTGGCCAAGCCGCACATCTTCATCTCCCGCAAGAACCCGCTCGCTGCTCGCGAGCGCGTGACCCTCGACGACCTCGCCGACGTACCACGGCTCACGTTCGACCAAGGCGCGAACAACTCCTTCTACTTCGCCGAGGAGATCCTCTCCACCCTCTCGAGTCCGCGGGAGATCCGGGTCTCCGATCGCGCGACCATCTTCAACCTCATGATCGGGCTCGACGGCTACACCATCTCGACAGGCATCATCAGCGACGACCTCGACCCCGAGATCGTCGCCATCCCACTCGACGTCGACGAGCGCATCGAGATCGGCTGGATCGGCCACTCCGCCATCCCGCTCACCGAGCAGGCGCAGCGGTATCTCGCTGAGCTGCGGGCCGTTGTTTCGAGTTTCGGTGTGACCTTGCTCGGGTGATCATGTGAGCGGCCAGCAAGACGTCCGCTTCACGGAGCCACTGAATTCGCAAGATGAATGGAGGCGTTGTCCGAGCGCTCGTGCAATGAGAAGAGCCCGTCCGAGCGACGAATCGTCGCCCAGGCGAGCTCTTCTCACGTGATCAGTAGCGATCAAGCAACCGTGGGCAGCGATGGCTCGGCCTTGTCGAGCATCCTCTCCAATCGCGGTAAAGAATGTCGCGATCCATGCTGGGCCACGTACTTGAGGACAACGTCTCGGTCGTAGCTGTCGCTCTCCACTAGATGTTTCAGCCGAACAGCAGTTATGGTAGCGGCGATGTCGTCGTTCCAGCTGTTGTAGCCTTCCTACACGACGCCTTCGAGCGCTTTCAGTCCTGCATCCGTCAGTCCCGGGTTCATGACCTGCTGCGTCACCACGTTGTAGGCACCGATCAGCTTCGCCCAGGCTGCGTGGTTCTCGGACGGCCACTCGAACAAGATCACCACGCTCTTCTTGAGATGATGCACGTTTTCCATCACCTCACGGCTCGGGCACCAGGCGATCACAACGCCACCGTCGACCACGCCTCCGGAGCACTCGGTGACGTTTGGGAGCTTGACGAACTCGGGGTGAGAGCTGGTGCTCTGCTTCGTTGCGCAAGCAATTGTCAGACCTGTCTTGCGCTGCCGGACTACATACAGGCCGAGTGCTTTGCCTGCGACGACGATGCCCTTACTTTCGACCCAAGGCATATGGAGGTACTGGTGCTTGACATATTCGGGGTCATTCTCGGTCATCAGAGTCCCCCGGTCCAGTCGAGCGGTTTGGGCTTCATCTCGATATGGGTGCCGTCGCTGGTCAACTGCGCCCAGTCGGACAGTTCAGGGTCGGTGATGTTGCCGCCATCTTTCGCGAAGAGACTCTGGAGGGCGGGCTTGATCTCTTCGACCGGGCGATCGGTGTACTGCCGGCGAAGCTGATCGAGCTCCTGAGTCTGCTGCTGCGCGAAGTCGTCGCGGCCTGCGCCTCAGTCTCCATGAGGCGCTTGAACTCGCGATCGTTGAATTGAAATGAACTTGCCATTGCGGTCACTACTCTCTCGCCAGCGATCGTGACGATTCGCCTGCAGAGCAGTGCCAATCGAGCGAAGAAGTCGTGGTTGGGAGGGCTAGCGACGACAAGGGCTCCGGACCTCCGCGCGCTCAGCACTTGACGAGCGTCGAGCCAGCCTTCAACGTGGCCGTCTTGCTCTACGACTCGGATGCGGGCGCCTGCCCCGCCTTCGAAAGTATGGCATTCGCGGGCTTGGACGACCGAGACGACTTCACCGTCGGTACTCCTCTTACACTTGAAGAAGAGGCAGAAACACCCGAGAAGCAGCTTGCTACCTCGCGTAAAGGCTATGGAGCTCTTAGAGTCCCAAAGTCTGTCCAGCGACGACTTGGCCCCGATCTGCGGCATAGGAGCCCCGCTCGGCCCAGGCCGGTCAGGGCCCTGTTTGTAGCACTCCTCACGACCACCGACACGTGCTCGCCTCACGCGTTGAGTGGTTGGTTCTACGGCAGAAACTCACTCCGGTGTCGCCAGCCCCTCACAGTGGCACTCAGCGGCGATGACGAACTTTTCCTGGTCGGACCCACCTGCGCCGGACTACGGTGATGTAATTTGTTTCTTGGAGTCCCCGAGTCCGATCGTCGACTAGATGATGGAGGGATGGCGCCGAGTCGCGGTCGTGCGGGTCAAGGCGCGCACGGATCACGCGCGGGTCCGTCGGCGAGGTGGTTCTAGCATGAATATTGTTTGGTCAGCCTGAGCAAAGCGTTCGCGGGCGCTGGCGACAGAAGCCAAAGGGTTAGTGCGAGACGACACCGGCAATACACGAGGACAACACGTCAGGACAAGGTGATTGCCGCCAGGCAGCGATCTATCGAGATCTCGCGCAAGGTCAGGTGATCCGCGTCGAACAGGTCGGCAGTGGGCACTAGCTTGTTTGACCCCCAAGGCATCTACCGCATCAACTCCGGAATCCACTACGACGTGCTGCGAGATCGGCTCGAAGGCCATTCTTCGATATCTCCCGCGTCGAGGCGTGCGACCTCCCTGGTCCTGGTATGGATAGTTCGGAGCAGGCGAAGTGCCTCGGCACTCTGGTTCGCCGGGCTGAAGAATTCTTCAAGGATCTGCTTGTCCGACCCAGAGCGAAGAAGCAAGTGGCGGCAGGCATACAACAAACCGATCCCGCTCGGCAAATCGTGCAAGACTCTAGGCTCTTCATACGCTGCGGATTCTCCCTTGTACTTGGGCTCAGCTATCCAAGCCGATGCGAACTTTGCGATCCACGTGTCAGCCCCCTCGATGGCCTGCAGGAAGGCTCTGATGGACTTGAATCCCAGACGAAGCAGGTCTGAGCTCCGATCGGCCGCGTAGTATTCCTGGATCGGAGTCAGATGGACACCAAGAGCCTTGGCAATCTCGTTGTCGAGGTTAATTGATGTCGGGTCCTCCACGACAAGCGCGATAACCGAGTCTCTGTTAACATCGGCATCCTCCCCAGCGGACATAGCTTTGGTCACTGCCTTCTCATAGGTCTTGAGTTCTTCGCGGATGCTTACGAACTCTGCATCGGCCAATTCAAGCAACCCTGCGAGGCGTGAGAACCGCCTGCGCACATCCCTCGGGATGGAGCTCGCGGCTTTGTAACCGAGATCATGCTCAATCTCGGCCCACGAGTGCTGAAGTATCGATCGGATCTGAATCTCAAACACCATCTCTCGATATGCAGCCCACTCGGGAAGCGATGACCGCGAGGGCCCAATCGACACAACATAGTGGGAAGACAGATAACCAAAACGGTCTGGGTCTAGCAGTGCGCGCTTGTCAACAGAGTTCTTAAGAACTATCAGGAACTCACGCTCGATTAGTGACGCAATCTCGTCGACCTGATCGGGAAAGTAGGTGATGATTCGAAGGCCAAGAATGTCTGTGAGAGGGGCAATCGACGCCGACTTCAGTTTGTCCCGAGCCTTGGTCTGCGCGCTCTCACGTGTCTTTACCCGATGCGACACGTTGTGAACTTCGAGCTGATCCGTGTGCAGCAGTTCCCGCACGAGCAGCTCTACTTTCGAGCCCAGTGCAACGAATTCGGGAGCCAGATTCTGATAGTCGTCGTTGATAGTGAACCTCCAGGTCAGATTGGAAGGTTGACCGGCCATCTCAGCCGAAAAAGTCACGAAAATACTTCACACCGATCAAAGCGCTAGGAGCATATTAGCGGAACCTGTTCGCTCGCAAGGCAGGTCCGAGGACTACATGGTAGTAACCATTTGCAGTCGCGCTGCATCGCTCTCTTGCAGTCTCGTTACCGCCCGAAAACAAGAAATCGCTCCTGATTCTCGTCGGGAGCGCTTTTTATTTAGCAGTTTCACAAACGGTCCATCCGTGGGCTGTTCGCGAAACCCCGCAAGGCGCGGATCGCAGGTCTCCACCTGACGCGTTTTTCCTCGACACCGAATACCTCTTTCTCCTACATCGGTCGAAGCTCTACTCACTCCGCAGGGAACGTTGGCAAACCTGCACGGGTTGGAGTCAGACAAGCCAACGAGGCCCCGCCGACTGATACTTACGAGTATCGGATCCAGTTGCCGTCCACACTGAATACAGTTGGATCCCGTCCAACATCCCGCAAGTCCAGGGAATCTGACACGCTCCGGCAACAAGGCGCTGATGCTCGCGAAGAGGAACAGCCGGCGTTCGCTGACACAACGTTTTGCTCTGGTCTCATTTCTAGACTCAGGGAAGCGCTGGAGACTTCGGCACCAGCATGGCTTTTCAAGAGAATCGGAGGCTCGATTTGTCACTCAACACGTCTATAACCGATAGCTTATTGCGCAGCCGCCGCAGCCGCGGCTGACTCTCACGACGGACGGAAACTTGTGCAGAACCTGGACATCGATCTGACACTTACCAAAGCCCTATTCGTCTCGGTGCAGGATGATCCCTACGTCATAATCGAGATTTCCGACGAGGCCGCGCTTGAATTAAGACGGATATTGCCTACTCCTTTCCGTCAGTTGTATGTCAGTGACGATGAATTGGATCGGGTCCATCTGTCCAGTCAGATCCCGAAGAATGAATTGGTAAGGCTCAAGCTCCCAGATCCTGGCTCGACCATGTCAGGAGACTTTGGCGAAATGCTGACGGCCGTGATGCAAGGGGCGCTGGCGCACCCACTCGAAGTCATCGATCCGAAGAAATGGCGATACAAGCAGGACCGCATCGCACCGGCTCCCAAGTCCGACGTCGTGCAGTTCATATTGCCGGCCTGGCCAGATTCGTCCGATCAAGACAGGCTTATTTGTTCGGAGGTAAAGGCTAAGGCGCTCAAGGGAACCTCAAATCCCGTCACGTCTGCGATCGAGCATTCGAAGAAAGACCAGGACGGTCGGCTCGCACTAACGTTGTCGTGGCTCCGAGAGAGGGCAATCTTCCATGAGGAAAACGAGATGGCTCTGCAGCTGAGTAGATTCATCAAGGCCGATTCCCATCCAGAAGCCGCCTACGAGTACCGCGCCGTGGCTGTGATCAGCGCCGATTTGGTTCCCGACGAGACATCTGCGATTACGAAGGAAATCATTGGCGACGCAGTTCTGATAGTCGTTTCCGTCCCGAACATGAAGAAGACCTACTCTGAGGTCTTCGACGCCATCGCCGAGACCGTTGCGCCAGTGAGCGGGGACACCTTAGAAAAGAGCGTCGTATGAGGCGCACGCTCCGCGATTGGATTGTTGAGGCACAGACTCAGCAGAGTGCCGAGGATTTTCAGCTGCAATCGTCATTGAATCAGCTCGACTTCTCCGATCGGCGCAAAATGGACCTCTACTTTGCGTTAGTCGGTGAAGTATTCGAACTGATCAGATCTCCCACGAGCGCACCGCGTGACTACGCAACAGTAGCGAATGCTCTCGAAATCGAGGCACGTCGCCTTCAGGGCAGCGCTCAAAATGACGCTCACTTCTTTTCGTCCGTAGCTTTTTTCATGGGCGGTTACTCGGCATCCGCATACCTAGCCATGCGGCAGGTGCGCCGCAATGAGTTGACCGCACCCCGATCCGCTGCATGCTTCGACCTTATGACGCGGTCAGCCTTAATCGCTGATGAGAGGGTTAACGCCATAGTCAGTTCAATCCGGTCGGGGACATCTGGAATCGTGACCGCGTTTGCCGAGGAGGAGCAGGAGTTTGCGAACAACGCAATCAATGAGGGGCCCGAGGCCTGGATCAGCCGCTACCTATTCAGCAAGCTTCTCAGCCGATTCGCGGTCACAAACTTGAGGGCAGTGCTCCCCCAAGGCGATTCGCCAGTGTGGACACCTCTCGTCGCTTCGTTCCTCGATCGCCGCCCGCCCGTGTGGGATTTCTTCCCATCACAAATACAAGCGATTGAGGCTGGGCTGTTATCGAGCCCGGACACCTTCTCATTGCAGATGCCGACAGGCGCCGGGAAAACAGCGCTCATGGAAACTTTGATCTTCGGCCATCTCGTTCATAAACCAGAAGACCTTGTCATTCTTCTGGTTCCTTTCCGCGCGTTGGCAAGAGAACTTCGGACGACCTTGGCGGGTCGACTCAGACAGGTCGGTTTGAACACGAGGACGATCTACGGCGGCGCGGTTCCCACGGATGAGGAGCGAACCAATCTCGACTCCTTGAGCGTGATCATCGCGACGCCTGAGTCATTCATCGGCCTACTCGGTGCTCAACCCGAATTGCTCAGACGCGTGACGTTGGTTGTGTGTGACGAAGGTCATCTTCTGGATGCCGACTCGCGTGGCATCGCATTGGAACTACTTCTGGCACGTGTGAGTCGGGCATCGTCATCTCCACGCATCGTGTTTTTGTCCGCCATCGTTCCCAATATCGAAGAGATCAACTCTTGGCTCGGCGGTTCCCCGGGTACCGTCGTGCGGAGCACATCTCGCCCATCGGAGATCGAGTACGCCGTGCTTCGTGGCAGCGGCATCGGCGCGAAAGCGACCGTGGCACTGGAACTCGCGGAACTCGACACGGCCTTGTCCGTTCACACACTTGAGTATTTTCTGGAGCCGCAAGACTTTAGATTTGTGAACCCGGCGACAGGCAAGACCAATACGCACAAATATCAGAGCGTGAAGGCCCGTGCCATCGCCGCTGCACGCAAGGCTCTAACTCTCGGTGCTGTCGCCGTCTTTACAACGACCAAGAGCGGAAACCAAGGGGTGGTCGCCCTTGCTGAAGAGCTACTGCTGCAGTTGCAACTTGGACTGGCTCTTCCCGAACCGATTGCTCATGCGAAAGACCTCGAAGCGTTGCATGACGCTCGTGATTATCTGCAGCGAGAGTTCGGCGCAAACTGGATCGGCACAGAAATGGTGAAGCACGCTGCCGTAATGCACCACGGCGACATTCCCCAAGAGACACGTGAGGTTCTTGAAGACCTTCTTGTCGCTGGTCGATCGCCGATGGTCGTTTGCACGTCAACCCTCGCCGAGGGCGTAAACCTTCCGCTGAGAACCATCGTTCTGAACTCCGTCTTGCGGCGTACGAAGGACGAGGAATTTCCGATGCTAGCAAGAGACATCAAGAATCTCGTTGGACGCGTGGGCCGTCCTGGAAGTTCGACACGTGGACTAGTAATCTGTGCCAACCCAAAGCAGTGGGACCAAATCCGTCCTGTAGCCACAGGTCAAGCAGGTGAGCCAGTTGCCGGTGCGCTGATTCGGATCGTGCGGGAACTCGGTACGTACCTGAGGACGAACGACACCAATTTGGAGAACGCGCTTCTGGAGGGAAGCCCCAACTTCTTCCCTCTCGTGGATGGACTCGACCAAACGTTGATCGAACTGATGACCGAGGAGATAGGTCAAAGCGAATTCGAAGAGGCGGTCGGCCTTCTAGCCGCGTCGACGTACGCGGCAACGCAGGCGCCTGCCGACGAGAGCGAACTTCTAGTGCGGGTCTTTCGGCTTCGTGGTAGTCGGATGCAGGAACATCGCGATTCCGGTCGTCTGGCGTGGTTTCGCGAAACAGGCGCTAGTCCGCGTCTGTTTGACAGCGTTGCGGGCGGTCTCAGGCCGCAAGTTGAAGACTGGTCCTCATTCACATCACCGAACGACGACCGTCTATTGTCGGCTTTCCTCAGCTGGGCTTTCACGAGACCTGAGTACACGCAGGCCGTCGACTTCGCTTTTCGCACGACTGAAGACCCACATGCCACTGAGGTCTCCGCGATTGTCGGTGCGTGGCTGCGAGGAGACACCTACGAAGGAATGGCAGCGGCCGCAGATTTGGACATAAATGCTTGCCTGAGAGTACATGCGGGCGTCGTGCTCCACACTCTGGTGACGCTTGCCGAGCAGGCGATGGTCCTCTTGGAGCGTTTACTCGAAGCGGAGTCCTCCGTGTTGGGGACTCCCGCGAGGATGTTCAGTCAGCATCTTCTGCGTGGAGTGAAGGCATCGGATGCGTTGGAATTGATGAACGCAGGCGTCCGACACCGACGAGCGGCGATCCAGCTAGGCGCCGAACCGCCGAGTGCGGACGCCTTCCAGACCTTGGACGTGACCGCGCGCGCTCGAGCCTCGCTTGAAGGGTCAACTCATTGGCTAGATGACCTCGGCCCCCTCGTCCTGTCGCAAACGCGTCGCGATCTAGGCATGCCGTACATGCAGCCTTAGGAAGCAACTCGAGTTGCTGCGGGGCGCCATTGGAAGCAGCGCCCGCATCAATTTGGACTCGCCCTGTCCAGGGAGGCAGCCGACTACTGCGGCCTGCGTTAATTGCTTTTAGGCAGAATCGACCAGCCACATTTCCAGCGCAAGAACGATGGCGGGGGACTGCTGTCGATCCAGTTGACTTGTATGGCTTGAACCTACTACGTCGCGTTCGTGATCGCCCGCCCGAGAGGGCGACACTCCAGGCGCACCGAAGACATTGGTGCGCCTGGAAGTTGCTAACGAACGTCGGAATCCCGTGGCGAGAGTGCCGGGACGCCGAGTTTGCGCCCCGTCGTCCATGAACAGGCTCGAGAAACAAGAAATCGCCCCGGATTCTCATCCGGAGCGGATGTTTGTGGGCAGTTCTGCGAAGAGTTTCGAGAACGGCCCAGCTGTCGGGCTGAAGGACCTGAACCTTCGACCCCCTTCACCCCAAGGTGTCCAAACGGCTCAATTCCCGCCCAAATCGCGTGATTCCGAGACTCAAATCGTGCAATGCGAGTCATTCATTGCATGGTTTTCATCATTGTGGCCCCTCTTGGTCCCTCTGCTCCAACCACCTGAGAAGGGCGCCCAGAGGAGCACTCCGCCCGCTGCGACGGAGCGTTCAAGAGTTCACTCGCGGCTGTGACCGCCACAGACAGTGTTCTTCTACGCCGCGAATGCTGTTCCGCAAACCAAGCAATGAACGCGGTCAGTCGCATCCTCGGGCACCTTCAGCGGTTCATTCGCGTGGCACGGCGGCTCAACCATCACCATGTCATCCGGTTCGACCAGCGAGTCGGGCGTCTCGATATCCAAGCTGAATGATGAATTCGGCCTGTAGGTGAAGCCTTTCACGCCCTTGAATATATCCGACATTGCATCCTTGACGACCTGATCTAGGGCTCCTCGCGCGCTGCCGTAGCCGTACTCAACTTGCGCCGGCGTCCACCACGAGTCGAGGCCAGACGGCTGACCACAAAGTGGGCAGAAGTACTGCGTTACTGGCTCTGCATTGGGATCACCCTCGTTGTGACTAAACCACTTGAACTCTCGCTCACAGCTTGGGCACTCACGGCGAAGGAAGCCGTCGCTGTCGAGCGGCAGGCTCACGGGAACTCGAATCTCTTCGTCCATTGTCCTATCCATTCAGATCGAGGAACACGTCCTGGTTGATCTGGTCGCCGGTATCGGTGCGAGCGGCGATCGTGACGTCGAAGGTGTCGTCTTTGCCACCATTACCCGCGAAACGGCGGTAGCTCATCACATCGATGGTGACTGACTTGCCGCCACCAGGGATCTTCGGGATCACGGGGTTGCCGTTGGAGAGAATGTCCAGGGACGCGTTCTCCGGCACAGCAAGCGTGACCTCATAAGCCGTCTCGGTACCCCGGTTGATCACCTGAAGCTTGTCGATCCGGTTGCCACCCTTGTTGAAGTATTTGAGATCGAAGTCAAGAGCCTTACGCACCGGAGCGCTGCTTGGCAGCCGTCGCCCCAGCATCAGGCCGTCTCCGGGCGGAGGTGGCGCGGTGAAGTTTCCTGTGGTGTGCCAGTCCGTACCGGTCAGGTCAACGTCGCAGCCGGCAGTTCTGAGCCGAGCCGCGAGCGCCTGGCGGCTGGCTGTCGAGTTGGTAAGGCGGATTGCATGCCGGCCCGCGACGTCGCTGAATGGGCGTACCTCACCGATCTCGACGAGCACGGTGCGTTTGGCGTCACGCCCGAGCGCCATGCCTGCTTCGAACAGCACGTTCGGGCGCGCCTGGGGCGCAGGCAACGTCTCAATGTCACCCTCACCATGACCGTAGCGAGGCTGGAGATAGGCGACCTCGTCAGGTGTCATAAGCACGATGATCGCCGTGGCATGTTCGAAGGCTGCGTCGAGTACCTGGCCAATATATGGGGAGCCTTCGCTGGTCAGCTCGACGGCGGCCGTCCACTCCATCGGCGACAGGTTGATGCTTCGTAGAAAGTCAAACATTGCCTTGCGGAGCGCTTCATTGCGTCCGTGCACGACAAAAACTGAGCGGGTATCACTCGTACTGGTATTCAATGCGGCGCTCCTGACTCGATCACAACGACAAGGTGATCACCGCGTGTGAAGCAGTTGATCCCGCTATCTACGCTACGGCTAACCTCCGACATCGGAAGTCCAGCCACGCATTGTCTCGACACCACGACCAGCAGCACACGCTGCTGGTAAGTCAATGAAGCACAACGACAGGTGCAAACAGGAAGCTGTGTCGCCGTGTCTCGGCGCCGCGCAGCTGTTCGAAACCGTCGGAGGCGGGAGCCAATACCGGCACGGCCAGCTCTCATTGCGTCCATACACGCGCTGCGTTGGTTTCGGTGACGACGAAAAGAGTCGCACTCTCAGCAGTCGGGAGATGTCCGTGCTTTCCGACAACATAGGAACGTGACCCAACTCCCCGCACGCCGTGATCTCAACGATGACCCGCTGGCAGGCAATGATGACGCCGCCGACCACCTCGGACGGCACCCCTTCGTGTCTTCGGCCGTTTCGATCCTGAATGCGGTGACCGCATCCGGAGCGTCTTCGGTTGTTGCGCTCGTCGGCGCGTGGGGATCTGGGAAGAGCAGCGCTCTCAACATGATCAATTCTTCGCTGAGGGGCAAGAACGAGGACGCACAACCGGACTGGATCATCGCCGACTTCAACCCCTGGTTTTTCCAGGACCTCGACACACTTCAAGCTGGTTTCTTCCGTGAGCTGAGTGCGGCCCTCCCGTCACGGGGGAGCAAGGTGGATGCGGTTCGCCAGTCCTTAGTGACCTTCGGCAAGGCTGTCGCTCCGCTCACGTCGATTGCGACCCTTTTCGGTGGAATCGATGCTTCCAAGTCGTTGCAAGCGCTCAGCGGCTTCATCTCGCCGGATCAGAGCCTCGCAAAGACTCGAACCAAGCTCGAGGACGCGCTACGTGACCTCGACCAGCCAGTCCTAATGGTTCTCGATGATCTTGATCGCCTCTCACCCGACGAGCTCCTTCTGACGCTCAAGCTCATCCGGTTAGTGGAACGACTGCCGCGCATCTACTATCTCGTCGCCTACGACGAGGACACGCTGCTCGACAGCCTCAACAGGACCGGCCTGGTCGGCGCCGATGCCCGACGCGGCGTCGACTACCTGAAGAAGATGATCCAAGTACGGTTGGACCTATCGCTAGTCCGGCAAGGGCAGCTCGACAGGTGGATCGATCAGGAACTTCCCGACCTTCAGCGGCGGCTGGACTTTGCCTTGGCCAGCGCGGCCCGAAGGCGGCTCGCATTTACCTTCCTCGGACACGTACGGGACCGCCTCGCCACGCCACGAGCGGTGCAGCGATACTTCAGCCAGGTGGATGCGTTCGTTGGTAGCGTCCACACCGAAGTTGACGTAGTTGACTTCCTCGTGCTGACTTGGTTCCGCACCGCGGAGCCACTCGTGTGCGACCTGCTCACAAGAGATCGGTCGGCGCTGCTGGGCGAAGTCTGGAACATTGAGACAGCGGACTTGTTCGGCAAGCCCGACAAGGAGGAGTCTCGCGAGTACTGGCGAATCCGGCTAGAGAGACCACGAGTCTCCCCCATCCACATGGAAGGCGTTGCGGACATGGTCGGACTTCTGTTCCCCCGATTCAAGGCTCGCTGGACCCGGGCTGATCTCGAGCAGTCGAGACGGGATCCGACGGCCGGACGGGTTCATCATCCCGACTACTTCGATCGTTACTTCGCCTTCGGCGTCCCTCCAGAGGATGTATCCGACGCCGACGCGGCTACCGCATATCCACAGTTGCGCGCAGGCGAACACGGCACAGAGCTGGCGCTAATCGAGGGCAAGATCACCGACGATGTCAGCAACCTGAATCTCGCGCTCTGCAAGATGTTCCACGCCTTCGAAAACAAGCGGACCGGCGGCGTCGAGCTCTTGCGCTGGATCGCGAAGCACCGCAACGAACTCCCGGACGACGACGAGGTGCTGACGCCGAACATCGAGTCACGATGGATCGCGCAACAGATCTATCTGCTCCTACCGGCCGATGAGCCGGCTGCTGCAATGGAGGCTCTCGCCCACGCTGAGAGCGGCTTTTCTCTCGGGTCCTGTCTCATCTCGCACACTAACCACGAAACGGAGAGACGCCCATCGTGGGACCGGCGGACAGTATTCGAGAATGCCAAACACCAATTCGGCTCCGCGGTGCAAGCTGCGCTCAGCCAGCACGACGACGATGACGTCTTCGACGTGCCGGACGAGCTCTGGCCACTGATCTGGGACTGGCAGATCATCGATCTTGACGGAGCAAAGTCGTGGTTGCGGGCACGCATCGACCCGGCCAGATGGCCACGCCTCGATGTGGTCGCCAGATTCGTGTCCCGACAGGGAATTATGGGCGTGTCTGGCGCGCCCTGGACTCTCGGCAATCTGAATCTGAATCTGCAGATCGTCGATCGACTGTTCGGCGTCGATGCAGTCTTGCATGTCCTCGGAGGCATGTGCCCAAGCCGGCTGCTTAAAGAAGCGGACCGCAGGAGACTCGAACACAACCCTGAGAATCGACGAGCTGTCGCCTTGTCGTCCCTGACTCATCTGCAGCTCGACCGAGACGCCTCGACGACGAAACATGGTGACGAGTAATGTCCGAGGTCGGGTTGAAACTCTCACGTCCAGCCGTCTACCTCGATC
Source organism: Plantibacter sp. Mn2098 (assembly GCF_049319745.1). Lineage (NCBI taxonomy): Bacteria > Bacillati > Actinomycetota > Actinomycetes > Micrococcales > Microbacteriaceae > Plantibacter > Plantibacter sp. Mn2098. Next base: position 281,597 of record NZ_JBMOUH010000006.1, read on the forward strand.
AGTGGGTATGGATTCGACTCGCTCGCGCGAACGTCGGACGCCCCCAGCACAACGAGGATCAGCGAGTACTGGAAGCGGTACGCGCCGCCGCCGCGAAGGGGGTCCTCTTTCCGCTATCAGCGACTCACTATGCGGAGACCGGGCGCATCTTGGACTGGCGACAGCGCAAGGACCTCACCGATGTAGTCGCACCGATCTCGCTCATGCAAACGATCCGAGCGCAGCCCGTGCTCATGCGACATCAGTTCCTGGTTGCGCTTCACGAGACACTCGGACGCCCCGCATTCCGCCCGCCGCGACACGCGGTCCTCGGCGTTGGCGTCCATTGGGCGTTTAGCGGTGTGCAGGCCTTCTTCAAAGTCGTGAACAATGAAGGGCAGGTGATCGATGTCGACAGGACGCGGCTACGACATCTCAACGAGTACGCCGAGGCTGCAGTCTTCACCGGGCCTGTGCCCGACGATCTACTGGGTCTCATTGATCTCGGATACGTCCCCCCTCGTGACCTCGAGAATCGTCCCGGTAGTCGCGTCGAGTACGAGCGGTGGCTCTCAGAGCAGCTCGGTGACCGCAGTCCCGACGCAGACGATCTGCGCGCCCTCGTGATGGCGCGCGAGATCCATCACGAGTACACCGACCTGCTCAACGGCATCTTCGCCGAGTATCGGCTTACGCTGTCGATGATCACGGGCGGCAGCACCGGCATGGCGAGCCGAGCGAAAGCTGTCGCGTTCATGGAACGTGTTCCTACAGCTCGGATCTCCGCGGACATGAAAGCGTTGCTTTTCCGGAACAAGAGACGGAGCTGGTCCTGGAACATGCTTCGAGATATCGACGCGCTCAGCCTTGCCATTCCCTACTGTCATGTAGTCGTCACTGATAGGGACGCAGCCGACCTTCTACGCCGCACTGGCGCTGGCATACGGCATGACACGAACGTTGTCGCAAAGCTCCACAGCCTGCCTGAGCTCCTTGATGACCTCACGTCGAGTATGGGCAATGTCGGGAGCAAGACAGGCTGGGACGAGATCGGCCCCAGTGACGGCGAATATCACCTCCAGACACCTGAGCCGCTGCCATACGACGACCGAATAGCTGGCGCCTCGATGCGATTGGTCGATGCTTCAGGGCGTGCCCTCGTCATGCCGAACTCCGGCGCCAAGTCTGTGCGTCAGAGGCATTACTAGGGTTATCGGCCAGAAAGAGTGGATGGGATTCTGATCTGAGCCGGTGATCCCGCAGCCAGACGAGGACCAGTATGGTTCGTGAGGCTTAGTCGTGGTCCTTCCCTCAAACTCGACGACCTGTCTGGTGTGCGGTTCACGGCTCGTGAAGAACGGCCGACACCCCTCGGCAACACAACGATGGCGATGCCCGTCCTGCGGATCATCAAGCGTGCGCCGTCGCCCCGACGTTAGCAGACGTGAGGACCTCCGAGCGTTCGCGTCCTGGCTCGTCGGCACACACACCAAGCCGAGATCGATGGCACGACCACCGGTCGCTCATTCCGACGCCGCACCGGATGGTGTTGGGACATCACGCCAACCCTCAGACCCGCCGAAACGATCAACCACGCGATCTTCGTTGACGGCATCTGGATCGGCACCTAGTGCCTGCTCATCGCACTCAACGACACCGGACACGTCCTGGCCTGGCAATGGTGCGCTAGAGAATCAACCGCAGCCTGGACAGCGCTCCTGAACCAAGTCCCAGCACCAGGTGTCATCGTATCCGACGGCGGCTCAGGACTCCCCTCCGCACTGAAGGCATGCTGGCCAGAGACCAAGCACCAGCACTGCCTCTTCCACCTCCACCTCCAAATGAACATCTCCCGCCACCTCACCAGAAATACCAGAACCGATGCCGGCAAGGCACTGCGCGGCCTGGTCATGCAGCTCAGCGACATCACCGATGAAGACGCCGCGATCGCCTGGCGAATCCATCTCGATCAGTGGTGGCAGGCATTCGGCCGCCTGACCAAAGAACGAACCCCGTTCCGCAGCGGCCAATTCGGCTACACCCACGACCGCCTCCGGAAAGCCTGGTCCCTGATCAACACCGTCACCCGCTGCGAGGCCTTGTTCATCTGCATCGCCTACGGCAACCCCCGCACAACCTCACCCCTCGAAGGCGGCATCAACGCACCCATCCGCGATCTCCTGCGCCGCCACCGAGGCATGACCGAAGAACACCGCAAACAAGCCGCCGAGTGGTTCCTCACCCTCCACGAATTCCCGCTCGAACACGCCCTCACCCTCGCAACACGAGAACGACCATCAGCACCCACACCGGATGGGCAAGACGGGGATGACACACCCGAACCCATCCACTCTTTCTGGCCGATAACCCTAACCCTTTGATGGCGTAGTCAAATCTCTTAACCAAAAAGTCTCGGAAACCCGCGAGTTTCCGAGACATTTTTGTCGGGCTGACAGGATTTGAACCTGCGACCCCTTGACCCCCAGTCAAGTGCGCTACCAAGCTGCGCCACAGCCCGAAGCCAACACCGCACGCGGCGAAGACAACTCGAACAGTCTAGCGCGTTCCAGACCTCGCTACGAACACACGCACCACCCCGGGCGCGCCGACGCCGAGCACCCGTCCGAGACCCACCACAGATTTCCCTACAGCATCAGGCAAAACCGCTCAAACACCGCCGGCAGAAACCCCAGAACCGTCCGCAGAACCAACACCGGAACCAGACGAAGACGGAGACAACGACGAAACCAACTCCCCCTCCGAAACCCCCGCCAACGCCCCTAGGTTCCGAATGAACACGATCAACCACGTGAAGATCAGCCCCGCCGCGATCAGCTCCAGCGCCGTCAGGTTGTAATACCCCACCGGCCACCACAGCACCACGGCGAGCGCCACCCCGATCAGCAGCGCATCCGAGAACACGAACACGGCGCGCGGCAGCCCATCGAGCACCCATCGCAGCGACACGAGCAGCGCGACGAACACCACCGCCATCCCGGTCGCGAAGGTGTTGTGGAAGAACAGGCTCACGTTCACCGGCACCAGTCCGACGCCGGCGAGCCCCAACCCGATCACCACGAACGCGACCTGCACGGCCCGCACGTTCCGCGTCGGACTCGGCCTCGCGGTCCGCTCCCACCGTCGCAGGTCGGCCGCGATGTACAGGCCGAGCGTCGACATCACGAACCCGGCCACGATCAACGTCACGTTGAAGCTGTACCGGGAAATCCCGGTCCCGGCGCCCAGCTCACTGAAGTGCAGCTTCCACCACTCCGGGTCCTGCGACGTCACCATGCTCACCATCACTCCGACGAGCACAAACACCGCCAGCAGCCCCGACAACCGTTGCGCATTCAGGTGCACGGCCGACAGGTACATCGCATACGCCGCCACTGCCGACACGACCGCAGTGATCATCAACCCCGTGAACGCATCGACCTCGAGGTCACGGAACGCCTGCTGCAACGAGAAGAACACCGCGAGCATCACCATCACGAGGATCGTCACCTGCAACAGCGTGATCGTCACCGTGTCCGCGATGCGCTGCACCACGTGCAGCTCACTCCGCCATCGCCCGCCCTCCGTCTTGCCGGACGCCAGGTAGCCGACGACGCCACTCGCCGCACCGCACACCGCACCGACGGCCGTTGCGACCGTCCCCACCGAGAACGTCCCCCACAACGGCACCGACCGCCCGAAGAACACGATGAGCCCCACCACCGCGGCGAGCGCGAACGCTCCAGCCGCAAGATACGTGCCACGGGACTCGACCGATGCCGACGCCTCGTCCCGCTTCGACCCCTCCGGGTACAGCGCATCGACCAGATCCGCGAAGAACCGCTGTACCGATGGCGTCAGCACCTCCCGGGAGAGCTCCGCCGCCGCGCTGCCACCACCAGCCGAAGCGTGACGCCCGTGTTCGACGCCCGCTCCCCCGTCGCCCGCAGATTCCGCACCGGCTTCAACTCGCTCACTCACCCTCCGACGTTAGCGCCACCCCACACCCGTCGCCTCGTCAGCCACGCGGCACGATGTCGCTCCGCGCCCTAGGGTGGACCGGTGAGCCTCAGCGACGACACTCCTCCGCAGTCCGCCCGCGAAGCAGTCCTGGCCCACTTCAGGTGGATCGAAGGGGACGCCGACGTCTGGTCGATGCTCCGCGATGCTTCTGCCCTGAAGCAGATCGTGCACACGCTGGCCGATCCGTTCCGCTCCATGGACATCGATGTGGTCGTCGGCATCGAATCCCGCGGGTTCATCCTCGCGCCGGCAGTCGCACTCGAACTCGGTGCAGGATTCGCCGCGATCCGAAAAGGCGCTGCGCTCTTCCCTGGCACGAGGATCACCGGACTGACCGCACCTGACTACCGCGGCAACATTCACCAGCTCACTGCCCTGAGCGCTCAGTTCGCGCCGGACGACCGTGTGCTCCTCGTCGATGACTGGATCGAGACCGGCAGCCAAGCCACCGCAGCGCAGTCATTGATCGAACGATGCGGAGCGACACTCGTCGGCATCTCGGTCGTCATCGACGAGGCCGCCCCGTCGGCACGCTCAGCCCTGCCGCCGATCAGCACGATCGTCGCCGCCGCGGAACTCCCCTGAGCCGCCCACACGCACCAACGGGTTCGCCCCGAGAGACCTACTTCTTCGCCGCCGCCACCAACTCGTCGCGCACCTGCCGTCGCAACACCTTGCCGATGAGCGACTTCGGCAGATCGTCCACCTGGACGACCTTCTTCGGCACCTTGTACGCCGTCAGCCTCGTCCGGCAGAAGTCCCGCAAGGCACCGGCGTCGAACGCGGCTCCTGGACGCAACACGACCGCGGCAGCGACGTCCTCACCGCCGGAGGACCTCGGCAATCCGACGACCGCAGCCGACTCCACATCGGGATGCGACGTCAGCGTCTCCTCGACCTCGGACGGACTCACGTTGAACCCGCCCGTGATGATGAGCTCCTTCACCCGGTCGATGACCGTCACGAACCCGTCCTCCGACACCGTCACGATGTCCCCGGTCCGCAGCCAGCCACCGTCCAGGAGCGTCTCGGCCGTGTCATCCGGGCGTCCCCAGTAGCCCTGGAACACCTGCGGTCCGCGCAGCAGCATCTCGCCTGCCTCGCCAGCCGGCAGGTCACGCGTCGGATCCTCCGGATCCACCACACGGATCTCCGTGCTCGGGAACGGCACCCCAACGGCCCCAGGACGCCGCGTCGGCCCCACCGGGTTCCCCAACGCGACAGGTGACGCCTCCGTCATCCCGTAGCCCTCGACGAGCAGACCGCCGGTCGCCTCCTCCCAGCGCGCGACCGTCGCAACAGGCAGGCTCATCGCCCCGGAGATCGCAAACCGGATGCTCGTCAGATCGACGCCCTTGCGACTCGTCGCCCGCGCCAGCTGGTCGTAGATCGGCGGCACCGCCGGCAGGAACGTCGGCGGCGACTTCTTCGCGGCCGTCAACACGAGCTCGACGTCGAACTTCGGGAACAGCACGAGCTTCGCACCGATGCTCATCGCGAACGTCAGGCACAACGTCATCCCGTACGCGTGGAACAGCGGCAACACCCCGTACACGGTCTCCTCGCCGTCGCGCAGGCCGGGCAACCACGCCCGCCCCTGCGCGGCGTTCGACCGCAGGTTCTTGTGCGTCAGAATGGCGCCCTTCGGCGTCCCGGTCGTGCCGCTCGTGTACTGCAGGAGCGCAACGTCATTCACCGACGGCCGCAACACCCGCTTCGACAGCTTCCGCCCGCCCACAAGCCGGTCCCACGGGAACACGTTGCGCGACTTCGGGCTCGCCGTCATCGCCGCCCGCGATTCGCGCGCCTGCTTGACCGGCAACCGCAGCGCGAGCCGCTTGCCGAACGGCAGCGCCTGCGTGATGTCGACCGACACGATGCGGCCGAGCATCACGTCCGCGGGGAAGTCGGCGACCGTGTCGTAGACCTTGTCCCACACGATCGCGACATGCGCGCCGTGATCCTCGAACTGGTGCCGCAGCTCACGCGCCGTGTAGAGCGGATTGTGCTCGATCACGATGGCGCCGAGCCGCAGCGCCGCATAGAACGCGACCACGTGCTGCGGACAGTTCGGCAGCACGAGCGCGACGCGATCCCCCCGCTTCACACCGAGCTTCCGGAGTCCTTCGGCCGCATGGGAGACCTGATCGCCGAGTTCGGCGTAGGTCGTCTCCGCACCGAAGAACTCGAGCGCGACCTGCGAACCGTAGTGCTTGACGGAGTTGTCGAGCATGTCCACGAGCGACTGGGTCTGATCATCGATGTCGGCCGGCACCCCCTTCGCATAGGAGGTCAACCACGGTCGGTTTGCGTACTGGTTCATTCCGGTCCTCCGATGCGTCCGCGCTGGGACGCTTCAAGCCTAGGCCGTACCCCTCCACCCAACCTGAGTTATCCAACACACGTCGTGCGCCCATCGCATCCCCGCGCCCGTTCCCCACGCCACAGCGCGATGCGCTCGCGCACGCGCGCCCCGACGCCGCGAGCGCGGGGTGGGTGCGCACCGCGCTCACCGCAACAACCCGCGCGTGCGCGAGCGCATCGCGCTCACCCCGGACGAACGACGTCGACCCGCCCCGCAGAAATCCACGGGACGGGTCGACATCACACAACGAGGCGACGACGCACAGCGCACCGAAGCGCACCGCACCGCTTCACACGATCAGCGCTTGGCGGCCTCGCTACCCGCAGCGGGCTGATCCGATGCACGGTGCAGGTTCTCGCCCAGCGCCCCGCCGGCGACACCGGCGAGGAGCGCGGACAGGTCGAGCCCGGTGATGTCCTTGACCACCTTCGGAACCTCGCTCACGACCTGGCCGACCGTCTTCGTCACGGCGGAAGCACCCTCGGTGCTGATGACCGTCAGGTTCGCGATGTTGCCGAGCGGCTCTGCGACGGCGCGCGTGATCTCCGGCAGTCGAGCGATGATCTCGGACGCAAGACCCGCCTCGCCGTACTTCTTGAGCGCTTCGGCCTTGGCATCGGTCGCCTGCGCCTCTGCCAGACCCTCGGCAGACGTCGCGGCCGCACGGGCCTCACCCTGCGCGCGGATACCCTCTGCGAGCGCGATCTGCTTGTCACGCTCGGCGGAACCCGCGAGTCGCACGGACTCAGCAGCCGCCTGCGCGTCCTGGACGGCAGCGACCTTGTTGGCTTCAGCGATCTTCGTCCGCTTGTACGCCTCGGCCTCGGTCGCCGCATTCGCGGCGTCACGCGTCGCCTGCGCCCGCTGGACGGTCGCGTAGGCGTCGGCCTCGGCGGGCTTCCGGACCTCGATGTCGAGGCGCTCCTGCTCCACCTTGACCTTCTCGGCGAGCGCCTCGCGCTCCTGGAGCGCAACGAGTTTGTCCTGCTCGGCCGTCGCAAGCTGACCGGACGCCTCCGCCTGCGCGTTGGCGCGGTCGGTCTCCGCCTTAATGGTGGCCTGCTTGAGGCTCAGCGCCTTCTGCCGCTCTGCGATCTGCTCCGCCGCCTCGATGCGCGCGAACTCACTCGCCCGCTCCGTCTCGGCTTCCTTGATCTCAGCATTCTGGCGTGCGAACGCCGCCTCGGCGCGACCGAGGTCCGCGAGGTAGTTGGTTCCCGGCGTCGAGATGTCGGAGATGTTCAGGAGGTCGACCTGCAGGCCCTGCTCCGCGAGGTCGGTCTTCGTAGCCTCGACGACGGCCTCCGAGAGCGCGTTGCGGTTGGAGATGATCTCCTTGATGGGCATGTTGCCGATGATCGACCGCAACGAGCCTTCGAGGGACTGCTGGATGATCTGCGTCAGCGAGCCCTGCTGGGAGAGGAATCGCTGGGCGGCACGACGCACGCCCTCCGGCGTTCCGGAGACCTTGAAGTTGACGCTCGCCTGGATGGCGACCTTGATGAAGTTGGTGTCGACGCCCTCGACGACGATGCCGATCTGACGCTGTTCGAGCGAGATCGGGAATCCCTGCTGCAGGATCGGCCAGATGAAGACGCGACCGCCGATGACGACGCGCTGGCCGCCATCCGGTTCACCGACCTTCGATCCGGCGCCGCGCCCGACGATCACGAGCGCCTGGTTCGGTGGGACGCGCTTGATACGTCCAGCGACGAATGCGACGATCGCGAGCGCGACGATGATGAGCGCGATCACGGAGATGATCGTGACATTGGTGGTGATGAAGTCCATCGGCGAGTTGCCTTCCCCTGAGGTAGCTGTCTGGTGGAACGTTCGGCACCGCGGTCACGGCACCGGCAGATTACGGTGTTGGCGGCGCAGGCGGCGCGGATGGCCCCGACGGCGCGGCAGGAGCATCCGGCGCACCGGTGTCCTCCGGTGCCGGAGCAGCCGTGCTGGCCGGTTCGACCTTGACCCTGGACCCCTGCAGTTCGAGGACGCGGATGCGCGTGCCGCTCTCGATGCGGACATCGGAGAACGCGAGCCTGGTCTCGATCTCGTGCGGTCCGTCGAGGCTGACCTCACCGGATGCCTGCGAGATGGTGGACCTGGCGACGCCGTAGAGGCCGAGCGGCGAACTGGGCGTACCGTCGTCGGATCGGCGGAAGCTGCGGATCATCGCCTGCACGCCGACGAGCACCAGGATGCCGATGGCGCCCGAGATCGCATAGGCGGCCCACGATGGCAGGCCGTTGGCCAGCACGATCGCGCCGACGGCGCCGAAGACGGTGAACGCCGAGCCGAGCGCCGTAGCGGAGATGGCGCCGTCCAAGAGGTCGAAGATCTCGCCGAACAACAGCGAAATCAGCACGATCACGAGTCCAACAGCGCCGACGATGATGAACAGGGTCATGAGTCAACCCTAGTGAACGCCTCTCCCGCGTGACGAAATCAGTCGGGCTGTGGAGAACTGCAGACGGCCGCGCGGACGTGGAGCGTCACGATCGGTCAGCCCGCTGCGTCGACCGCATCCAGCTGATCGAGCAGCCATCCGGCGCCCCGAACGCCCGCGCCGGCGGCTTCGACGCGCTCCCGCAGCCCGCGGTCGGATGTCACGACCACAACGGAGCCGGACAGCCCGGCAAGTTGCTCGACGATGGCATCGTCACCGCTCCCCCGAGCGTCGACGACACGCAGCCCGGCCCGCAGCTCACCAGCAGCGGCAGAACCTACAGCAGCATCCGCCGCGCCAGCACCAGCAGCACCAGCAGCAACACCAGCACCAGCTCGCGCCCCACGCGCCTCACCCTCGACGACCGCGACGATCGCCGGCCACCACCGGTGATGATCGAGTTCGAGCGCTTCGGCCGCAATACCGGCATCGGCCAGTCGAGCCAGACGGTCGAGCGTCTTCGCCGCAGCACCGGCGCGATCCTTCCACCAGCCATCAGGACGGGAGCCGACGACGTTGGCGACGTCCACGACGATCGTCACGCTGCGCTCCAGGTGCGCCCGCAACTCCGGCCACGAATCCGCGAATCCGGGATGCAGGGGCAGCGTCTCGACCTGTGTCACGGGCACCCAGTCGAGCGCGATGCTCTCCGGGTCCGACACAACGGCCTCGAACGGTCGAATCGCCTCGGCGATGACCGTCGTGTATGACCAGAATCCGAGGTCGAGCACGGAATCGAAGCGCAACTCGATCGCGTCGTTCGGCACGCCGGCTTCCTCGCCGGCCTCACGGATCGCGCCGTCCACTGCGCTCTCGTACTGATGGCGTGCGCCACCCGGGATACCCCACGTGCCCCCGTGGTGGCTCCAATCGGCGCGATGCTGCAGCAGCACTCCGCGGGCAGGATCGTGCACGAGCAGTCCGGCCGCACCGTACCGACCCCAGAACTTCCGACCGTCAGCGCTCTCGACCCAGGCGTCGCCCGAGTCCCGAACCGGGTATCCCGGGGTGTGCCCATCACTCATGGATTCCACCCTGTCACGAAATGCCAAACGACGCGCGTTGTGTGAACTCGCATCTCCTGCCCACAATCCAACAAAAAGATGATATATTTCACTCCAGCCCACGAGGTTCGCCTCGACATACAATCTATCCACGCGGTGTATACCGCTGACCGATCGTGAAGGACACACTATGGACGCGCGCCAACGCAAAACACGGGCACGGCTCGCCACGACGATCCTCGAACTCGCGGCGACCCGCCGCGTGAGCGAGATCACCGTCTCCGAGATCGCCGAACAGGCCAACATCAATCGCTCCACCTTCTACCAGCACGCCGCTACCCCCGGCGAGCTCCTGGAATCGGTGCTCAGCGACGAGCTGCACAGCTTGGAACTCGACCTCACCGGCATCGGCGCAGAGGCCGCGGCCCAGGGCATCACCGACACCACCATCGCCACCATCCGCCACATCGAGGAGCACGCGGAGGTCTATCGCGTCGGCCTGAGCGACGACGCCGGCGGCAGCAGCCTGCAGCCGATGCTCAACCGTCGGTTCGCCGATGCGATCATCCAGCTCTTCGATCAGGGAACCGTCAGCATCCCGGACACGGTCGACCTGTCCCCCGAGGCTCGGCAGCTCTTCTCCCGCACCGCGGCCAACTTCGTCGCGGCAGGAGCCGTCGCCTCCATCAAGGAGTGGTTGGACACCCCGGCGCCCCGCGACATCGAGGTCTTCCTGGAGGTCTACCGGGAACTGGTCCCCTACTGGTGGCCGACCCCCGCAGCCTCCAAGGCGATCATCGACTGAGTCGCAGCGCAGCAGCACGCAGGCGAAGACGCCCCAACACAGAACCGCCGATGCGGCTCCGGACTCCCGGTGCCGCATCGGTGGTTCTGTGTTGCGTTCGCGGACGAGCGCGTCACTCCTTACGGACGCTGACGCTTCTCACGCACACGCATGTTGAGGACGATCGGCGTTCCCTCGAAGCCGTAGATCTCACGCAGGCGACGCGTGACGTACCGGCGGTAGCCGGGGTCCAGGAATCCCGTGGTGAAGAGCACGAATGTCGGCGGACGGCTCGCTGCCTGCGTCCCGAACAGGATGCGGGGCTGCTTGCCGCCGCGCAGCGGGTGCGGGTGCGCAGCCGTGAGCTCGGCGAGGAAGGCGTTGAACTTGCCGGTGGGGATACGCGTGTCCCACGACTCCAGCGCGACTTCGAGCGCCGGGACGAGGCGTTCGAGGTGGCGACCGGTGCGTGCGGAGATGTTGACGCGGGGAGCCCACGAGACGTGCGACAGGTCCTGCTCGATCTCGCGCTCGAGGTACTTGCGACGCTCGTCGTCCAGCTGGTCCCACTTGTTGAAGGCGAGGATGAGCGCACGGCCGCTCTCGAGGACGAGGTCGATGATGCGCACGTCCTGCTCGGAGATCACCTGGGTGACGTCGATGAGGACGACGGCGACTTCCGCCTTCTCCAGCGCGGTGCTCGTGCGGAGCGATGCGTAGAAGTCGGCGCCCTGGGCGAGGTGGACACGACGGCGGATGCCGGCGGTGTCGACGAAGCGCCAGATCTTGCCGCCGAGCTCGATCTGCTCGTCGACCGGGTCGCGGGTGGTGCCGGCGAGGTCGTTGACGACGACGCGCTCTTCACCGGCGGCCTTGTTGAGCAGGCTCGACTTGCCGACGTTCGGGCGACCGAGGATAGCGACGCGACGCGGTCCGCCGAACTCGTCCTTCGCAACCGCGGAGACGGCCGGGAGGACCTTGAGGACGGCGTCCAGGAGGTCGGCGACACCACGTCCGTGGATGGCGGAGACGGGGTGCGGCTCGCCGAGGCCGAGGCTCCACAGTGCTGCGGCCTCCGGCTCGTGGCGGGCGTCGTCGACCTTGTTGGCGACGAGGAAGACGGGCTTGCCGGCCTTGCGGAGCAGCTTGACGACCTGCTCGTCGGTGGCTGTGGCGCCGACGATCGCGTCGACGACGAAGATCACGACGTCGGACAGGTCGATGGCGACCTCTGCCTGGGCTGCGACGGATGCGTCGATGCCTCGGGCGTCTGGCTCCCATCCGCCGGTGTCGACGATCGTGAAGCGACGGTCGTTCCACTCGGCCTTGTAGTTGACGCGGTCGCGGGTGACACCTGGGGTGTCCTCGACAACGGCTTCACGACGGCCGAGGATGCGGTTCACGAGCGCGGACTTGCCGACGTTCGGTCGTCCTACGATCGCCACGACGGGCAGCGCCGGGAGGTAGCGGATCTCGTCGGGGTCGAGGGTCGATTCCTCGAGGATGGCGAGGTCGTCATCCTCCAGGTCGTAGTCGGACAGCCCGGAGCGGAGCGATGCCGCCCGCGCTGTGGCCAACTCCTCATCGAGGTCGGAGAGCCGATCCGCGAGGTCGTCTGGACCGGCCTCGTACGTCTCGTCGTCGTTAGCCATGGGTGTTCCTTGCTGTGAGGGATTCGATCACGCGGATGACCGCGTCGACCGTCTCGTCGAAGTTGATGTGGGTGGAGTCGACCGTGGTCACTCCGTCCGCTGCGTTCATGAAGTCGACCACTGCAGAGTCGGCCCGATCACGTCGCTGCAATTGTTCCGCGACGTCGCCGGCGGGATGACTCACGAGTTCGGCGGAACGCCTGGCCATTCTAGCCTCTTCGGATGCGGTCAGCAGGATCCTGGCCTGAGCGTCCGGTGCGACGACCGTCGTGATGTCACGTCCTTCGACCACGATCCCGGGCTTCGCGTTCCGCGCGATGATGCGTCGGAACAGCTCGTTGACCCGCACGCGGACCTCCGGGACCCGTGCGATGGCCGACACGACGGCGGTCACGCGCGGCTCGCGGATCTCCTCGGTCACGTCGCGGTCGCCGAGGGTGAAGCGGCTGATCTCGGGGTCGACGCTGAATCCGTAGGTCTCGTCGAATCCTTCGAGCAGGCCCACGACGGAGTCCGCGTGCTCCACGTCGATGCCGCGATCGAGTGCGAAGAGGGCGATCGCCCGGTAGCTCGCGCCCGTGTCGAGGTAGCGGTAGCCGAGGCGCTTCGCGACGGCCTTGCTCACACTCGATTTGCCGCTGCCTGCCGGGCCGTCGATCGCGACGACGATCGAGGCCTGCTCGTCGGCGCCGTACACACCATCGGTGTTCGTGTTCGTGTTCGTCATGCTGTCCTATACCTCCGCGATGCGCCAGCCGCGCGTTTCCAGATCGGTGACGGTCCGCTGCTTGACCTCGGGGACGACCGAGATCTCGGCGAGACCGATGTTCGCACCCGGCGAGTGCTCGAGGCGCAGGTCCTCCATGTTGACGCCCAGCTCGCCGAGTTCGGTGAGCAGGAGGCCGAGCTGCCCTGGGCGGTCGTCGAGGAGGACGACGATGCTCGCGAACCGCTGGTTCTGCCCGTGCTTGCCCGGGAGGCGGGCCACCCCCACGTTGCCCTCGGCGATGGCGTCGGCGATGCGACGGCGCGCGCCTGGCTGCTCGGGATCCCTCAGGGCCTCGATGACCTCCGCGAGGTCGGCCTGGAGCCGTTCGAGCACCGGAACGACCTCCGCGTGGTTGGCGCTGAGGATCTGCACCCACAGTTCCGGCGCGCTCGATGCGATGCGCACGGTGTCGCGCAGCCCCTGGCCGGCGAGGTCGATCGCGTTGTCGGAGGCGGCGGAGAGCTGCTTCGCGAGCAGGCTCGCGACCATCTGCGGGGTGTGGGAGACGAGTGCGACGGAGCGGTCGTGCTCCTCCGGCGTCATCTCCAGCGGGATGGTGCCGAGGTCGAGCGCGAGTCCCTCCACGAGGGCGAGCGCCCACGGCGGAGTCTCCGCGTCGCGGCAGATGACCCACGGCCGCCCGAGGAACAGGTCCGCGCGGGCGGAGATCGCTCCCCCGCGTTCACGGCCGGCGAGCGGGTGCGAGCCGATGTAGCGCGTGATGTCGACCCCGCGGGCCAGCAGCGCACGGTACGGTTCCAGCTTCACGCTCGCGACATCGGTCACAACGGCGTCCGGGTAGCGCTCCAGCTCCGCTTCGATGACGGCGGCCGTCACGTCCGGCGGCACGCAGATCACGATGATCGACGGGTCGTCGCCGTCTGCCGGCGGACGCCCGGCACCGTAGTCGACGGCGAGGCGCTGCTGGCTCGGCGACGCGTCGGACAGGATGACGTCGACACCCTTGGCCCGCATCGCGAGACCGATGCTGGCGCCGAGCAGGCCGACGCCCACGATGCGCACGGAGCCCTGCACCCGCGCCGGCACAGCGGCCGAAGCGCCTGATGCTGCGGGCCCGGAGGCTGCCGTTTCGGCGGTCATTCCGCAGTCTCCGCCCGACCCTCGCCTGCAGCGTCGTCCGAAGCGTCGTCCGAAGCAGCAGCAGCCGTGCCGTCCGCCGCACGAGCGGCCGGGGCGTGCTCGCGTGCGATCGTCAGGATCGCACCGAGCTCGGCCTTCGTCAGCTCGCGGACCTGTCCGGAGCCGAGCGTGCCGAGGTGCAACGGACCGAACTGGCGGCGGACGAGGTCGACGACGGGGTGACCCACCGCATCGAGCATCCGACGCACGATCCGGTTGCGGCCGGAGTGCAGCGTCAGTTCGACGAGGCTGTGGCCGTCCTCCGTGCCGAGCAACCGCGCCTTGTCGGCGGCGATGGGGCCGTCCTCCAGCTCGATGCCGGCGGTCAGCTGCGCGAGCACCTGCGGGGTGACCCGGCCGGTGACCTTTGCGATGTAGGTCTTCGAGACGCCGAACGACGGGTGCGCCAGCACGTGCGCGAGATCGCCGTCGTTCGTGAGGATGAGCAGACCGCTCGTCTCGGCGTCGAGGCGCCCGACATTGAACAGGCGCTCCTCGTACTGGTCGGTGAAGCGACGCAGGTCGGGGCGACCGCGGTCGTCCTTCAACGAGCTGTAGATGCCGACGGGCTTGTTGAGCATGAGGTAGCGCTTCGACGAGTCCAGCTGGATGGCTGACCCGTCGACGGCCACGAGGTCGTTCTCCGGGTCGATGCGGCGGCCGAGCTCGGTCACGACGACGCCGTTGACCTCCACCCGCCCGTCCTCGATGAGCTGTTCGGAGACACGTCGCGATGCGACGCCCGCGCCGGCGAGCACTTTCTGCAGGCGGATGCCCTCTGGAGCGGCGAACGGGTCGCGGTCGTGTGAATCAGTGGAGGTCACTGTCGAATCCTTCCTGGCCGTCGTCGAGCAGCGGAGAGATCTGCGGGAGCTCGTCGATGGCGTTGATGCCGAGTTGGGTGAGCAGCAGATCGGTTGTGCCGTAGTTGATGGCACCCGTCTCGCTGTCGGTGAACATTTCCGTGATGAGTCCTCGTCCGAGGAGCGTTCGCACCACGGAGTCGACGTTCACGGCACGAATGGAGGCGATCGCACCACGGCTGATCGGCTGTTTGTAGGCGATGACCGCGAGCGTTTCGAGGGCCGCCTGGGAGAGCTTGGTCGGGTTCTGCGTGATGACGTATTCCGCGATGAGCGGGTCGTACTGTTCGCGCACGTAGAAGCGCCAGCCGCCGCCGACCTCGCGCAGTTCGAAGCCGCGACGCACGGTGCCGTCGACGCCGTCGTAGTCGGCGACGAGCGCGGCGATGGCGCGCTTGATCCCGCCGACCGGCTGGCGGAGGGCGGTGGCCAGGTTCACGAGGCTCTGCGGTTCGTCCGCCACCATGAGGATGGCTTCGAGCGCCCTGGCGGTCTCGTCGGTCGTGAGCGCGCGAGGCGCCTCCTGCTCGGATTGCAGGGATTCGGTTTCGACGTCCGCCGTTGCATCGATCGTCGTGTCAGCCATCGTAATCAGCTCCCAAACTCGCGAGGCTCTCGTCGTTCCATGTCTCTGCCGTCCAGCGCAGCGTCAGTTCCCCGAGCGGTTCGATCTGGTCGAACGAGATGGCGGCGTGCCGGTAAAGCTCCAGCACGGCGATGAATCGGGCGATGACGACGCCTTTCAACTCCGCCCCGGCGACGAGTTCGCGGAACGTGTGCGTGCCGCCGGAGCGCAGCATCGCGACGACGTGCGCGGCCTGCTCCCGGATGCTGACGAGCGGCGCGTGCAGGTGGTCGAGTCCGACCGACGGCAGTTCCCGCGGGGTCATGGCGAGCGTGGCGATGGCGGCGAAGTCGGCTGCGCTCAGCGTCCAGACCAGCTCAGGCGTCTTCTGACGGTACTTCTCCTCCAGCCGGACCGAGCGGATGTGTCTGGCGGCCTCGGATTCGAACTCCTGCGCGAACCAGGCGGACACCTGCTTGAACGCGCGGTACTGCAGCAGTCGTGCGAACAGCAGGTCGCGCGCTTCGAGCAACGCCACGTCCTCGGCGTCTACGAGTTCACCCTGCGGCAGGAGCCCTGCCACCTTGAGGTCGAGCAGTGTCGCCGCGACGACGAGGAACTCGCTCGCCTGATCGAGCTCGTCGTCCGCGTCGAGCCCTTTGAGGTATGAGATGAACTCGTCCGTCACCCGGCTGAGCGACACCTCGGTGATGTCCATCTCGTGTTTGCCGATGAGGGACAGCAGGAGGTCGAAGGGACCCTCGAACCCGTCGATCGTGAGCGAGAACGTCTGTGCAACCGGTTGTGCGGCTGGCTGAGCGGTCGCCTGAGCACCGGTGGCCGCGACCGTTCCCGTCGGGGCCGCCCCGACGTTCTGGGACGTGCTACGCGATCGCGCCACGGGCGATGAGCTCCCTCGCCAACTGGCGGTACGCCTTGGCCGCCGGGTGCTCCGGCGCGAACTCGGTGATCGGGGTGCCTGCGACGCTCGCGTCCGGGAACTTCACGGTGCGGCCGATGACCGTCTCGAGCACCTTCTCGTCGAACGCGTCGACGACGCGGTCGAGCACCTCACGCGAGTGCAGCGTGCGCGAGTCGTACATCGTCGCCAGGATGCCGTCGAGCTCGATGGCCGGGTTCAGGCGGTCGCGAACCTTGTCGATCGTCTCGATCAGGAGGGCGACGCCGCGCAGCGCGAAGAACTCGCACTCCAGCGGGATGAGCACACCGTGGCTCGCGGTGAGCGCGTTGACGGTGAGGAGGCCGAGGGAGGGCTGGCAGTCGATGAGGATGACGTCGTAGTCCGGCGACACCTTGCGGAGCACACGCGCGAGGATCGTCTCGCGGGCGACCTCGTTGACGAGGTGCACTTCCGCCGCGGAGAGGTCGATGTTGGCCGGCAGCACGTCGAGGCCCTCGATGGCCGTGTGCTGGATGACCTCTGCCGGATCCTTGACCGTGCCGAGGAGCAGGTCGTAAACCGTGTTCGCCTCGTGGGTGTTGATGCCGAGGCCTGCGGAGAGGGCGCCCTGCGGGTCGAAGTCGACCACGAGGACACGACGGCCGTATTCGGCGAGCGCAGCAGACAGGCTGATGGTCGTCGTCGTCTTGCCGACGCCGCCCTTCTGGTTGCACAGCGAGATGATGCGGGCCGGGCCGTGCTGCTTGAGCGGCTCCGGGACCGCGAACTCGGTGCGCGGACGCCCGGTCGGTCCGTTGGGGTTCTCTGCAGCAGGTACGGTCACCACACTCTTTCGATTCGTACCGGCCACGGCTGATGCCTCCCACTTGCTGTCGTTCGACTGTTGAGTCTACCGGGCTGGATCGCCCGCTCGTGGTGGCGCGCTGTCGGTCGCCCATCTGGCCCGGGGATGGGCCTGGGTGTACATGTCCCTGAGGCTGTCGACGGTGACGAGCGTGTAGATCTGGGTGGTCGCCACCGAGGAGTGCCCGAGGAGTTCCTGGACCACTCTCACGTCCGCTCCGCCCTGCAGCAGATGGGTCGCGAAGGAGTGCCGGAGCGTGTGCGGCGAGACGTGCCCGTCGAGCTCTGCGCGCTCCGCCGCGCGCTGGATGACGAGCCACGCGCTCTGCCTCGACAACCTCGATCCGCGCTGTCCGAGGAAGAGTCCTGGCGTCGACTTGCCGAGGGCCGAGTACACGGGTCTGACCCGCACGAGGTAGCGGTCGAGCGCTGCTCTGGCGAAGCTGCCGAGCGGGACGATGCGCTGCTTCCCGCCCTTGCCAAGCAATCGCACGATGTCCGTCTCGATGACGTCGTCGACGTTCAGCCCCACGGCCTCCGACACGCGGGCGCCCGTCGCGTACAGCACTTCGAGGAGCGCCTTGTCCCTGATGGAGAGCAGGTCGTCGCCGTCGGTCGTCGCCAACAGGTCTTGCACCTGGTCGATCGTGATGGCCTTCGGCAGGCGACCGGGCAGTTTGGGCGGTTTGACCTCGTGGGCGACGTCGACGTCCACCTCCCCCTCGTCGAGGAGGAACCGATGGAAGCCGCGCACGGAACTGAGCACCCTCGCGAGGGATGCCGCACTCAGCACGGCGCCGTCGGCCGTCGCGAGTGCATTCGAGAACCCGCTCACCTGCACCGTTGTGATCGCACGCGGTTCGGTCACGCCGGCGGCGGCGAGCCACGCGCAGTACTGCTCCAGATCGCGTCGGTACGCGGCCTGGGTGTTCTCGGACAGCCCCCGCTCGATCGCGATGTGACGCAGATAGCTCGCGAGGGCCGTCTCGAGAGGCATGTTCCCCTACACCCTCCGCAGCGTCGACCAGCCGCTGGCCTTAGCGGCTGAAGCGCTCAGCACGCCCAGCATGAGGATCGAGTTGTGGAAGCGTCCGCCGAGAACACCGGCGACGGCGTCCTCCAGCGGGATCCACTCGATGCGGATGTCGGCCTCCTCCTCGCTGCGTGCGAACGCGTCGGCCGTCGGACGCAGTCCGCGGGCGAGGTAGATCCGGATCGACTCGTTGCTGCCGCCTGGCGTCGTGTAGAAGTCCGTCAGCAGGTGCAGCTCAGCGGCTTCGAGGTCGGCTTCCTCCGCCAGCTCGCGCCGTGCGGCGATCGCCGGGTCCTCGCCCGCGATGTCGAGGAGACCGGCCGGGAGCTCCCAGTCGCGTTCGCGGATCGGGTGCCGGTACTGCTGGATGAGCAGGACGCGGTCCTCGTCGTCGAGCGCGAGCACCGCGACGGCGCCGGTGTGGTCCACGAACTCCCGGACCACGTCGGCGTCGCCGTAGCGGAAGGACTCACGACGGATGTCCCAGACCGCGCCGTCGAAGGCGACCTCCGAGGAGGTCACCTCGACGGCGAACGGCTCGTCGTGCAGCTGATCAGCCATTGGCGACGTCGAACAGGAGGCTCGCCTGCTGGCGTTCGAGCGACGCGGCGACGAGGCCGGCGAACAACGGGTGTGCGCGGTTCGGACGCGAGCGCAGCTCTGGGTGGGCCTGCGTCGCGACGTAGAACGGGTGCACCTCGCGGGGCAGTTCCACGTACTCGACCAGGTGTCCGTCCGGCGAGAGGCCGGAGAACTGCAGGCCGGCGTCCGCGATCTGCTGACGGTAGGTGTTGTTGACCTCGTAGCGGTGGCGGTGGCGCTCCGAGACCTCGGTCGAGCCGTACAGTTCTGCCACGATCGAGCCCTCGTCGAGCTTCGCCGGGTAGAGGCCGAGGCGCATCGTGCCGCCCAGGTCGCCGTCGGCGATGATCTCCACCTGCTCCGCCATCGTCGCGATGACGGGGAACTTCGTGTCCTCGTCGAACTCGGACGAGCTGGCGCCTTCGAGGCCCGCCTTGTTGCGGGCGTACTCGATGACCATGCACTGCAGACCGAGGCACAGGCCGAGGACGGGGATGCCGTTCTCGCGGGCGAACTTGAGCGCGCCCAGCTTACCCTCGATGCCGCGGATGCCGAAGCCGCCCGGCACGCAGATGCCGTCGACACCGGCGAGCGCCGCGATGGCCCCGTCGACCGTCTCGCACTCGTCGGAGGGGATCCACTTCACGGAGACCTTGGTCTCGTTCGCGAACCCGCCGGCCTTGAGCGCCTCGGTGACCGAGAGGTACGCGTCAGGCAAATCGATGTACTTGCCGACGAGACCGATCGTGACCTCGTGCTTCGGCGCGTGCACCGTCTCGAGGAGTTCGGCCCACCCGGTCCAGTCCACGGTCTTCACCGTGAGGCCGAGGTGGTCCACGATGTAGGAGTCGAGGCCCTGGTCGTGCAGCATCGTCGGGATGTCGTAGATACTCGGCACGTCGATCGCGTTCACAACGGCTGCCTCGTCGACGTCGCACATGAGCGCGATCTTGCGCTTGTTGCTCTCGGTGACGGGGCGGTCGCTGCGGAGCACAAGCGCGTCGGGCTGGATGCCGATGGAGCGGAGCGCCGCGACGGAGTGCTGCGTCGGCTTGGTCTTCTGCTCGCCGGACGCACCCATGTACGGCACGAGCGACACGTGCACGAAGAACACGTTGCTGCGGCCGAGCTCGTGACGGATCTGACGCGCGGACTCGATGAACGGCTGCGACTCGATGTCGCCGACCGTTCCACCGATCTCGGTGATGATCACGTCGGGCTGCGGCGTCTCGGTTGCTTGCAGGCGCATCCGGCGCTTGATCTCGTCCGTGATGTGCGGGATGACCTGGACGGTGTCGCCCAGGTACTCTCCGCGGCGCTCCTTGGCGATGACGGTCGAGTAGATCTGACCGGTCGTCACATTGGCCGCCTGGCTCAGGTCGATGTCGAGGAAGCGCTCGTAGTGGCCGATGTCGAGGTCGGTCTCTGCGCCGTCGTCGGTCACGAAGACCTCGCCGTGCTGGAACGGGTTCATCGTTCCGGGATCCACGTTCAGGTATGGATCCAGTTTCTGCATCACCACCCGGAGTCCCCGTGCGGTCAGCAGGTTGCCCAGGCTGGCTGCTGTCAGGCCCTTGCCCAACGAAGAAACGACACCACCGGTCACAAAGATGTGCTTGGTCGTGCCGTTTGAAATACCGTTATTGAAAGCCGCTTCAGAATTGTCCACCACGGGCTTCGATCCTATCATGCGGTTTTGGTCCTCGGTCGGTAACCTGCCGTTCACGGTGCAGTCCTGGCGACGCCGAGCCCTGATTCCGCCGCGAGTTCCAGCAGTTCTCTGGCGTGCGCCAATCCGCTGTCGGATTCTGCGAGCCCGGAGAGCAGGCGCGCCATCTCGGCCTCGCGGTCCGCGCCGACGAGCTGGCGGACACTCGATGCGGTGACGGACCCGTCGCCGGATTTCACAACGCTCAGATGGTTGTTCGCGAAGGCTGCGACCTGCGCGAGGTGGGTGACGACGATGACCTGCGACCGCTCGGCGAGCGCCGCGAGGCGTCGTCCGATCTCGATCGCCGCCGCCCCGCCGACGCCGGCATCGACCTCGTCGAACACGAACGTCGGGACGGGGTCCGCCCCGGCGATGACGACCTCGAGCGCGAGCATGACCCGCGACAGCTCGCCGCCGGACGCCCCCTTGCCGAGCGCACGCGGTTCCGCGCCACCGTGCGGACGCAGCAGGAACGCGATGTTGTCCCGCCCGTGGAGCGTGTAGTCATCGCGCTCCGAGACCTCCACCACAAGGGCGGCGTCCGCCATCGCGAGGGACCGCAGTTCGACGGTCGCGGCGTCGGACAGCCGCGCAGCCGCCGCGGTTCTGACCTCGCTGAGCGCGGCGGCCGCGGTCGCCACCTCTGCTGCAACACGGTCGACATCGGCTTCGAGCTGGGTGATCCGATCGGAGTCGCCGTCGAGTTCGAGCAGGCGGGATCCGCCCGTCTCCTGCAGCGCCAGCACATCGTCGAGGCTCGGCCCGTACTTCCGCGTCAGCGTTCCGAGCTGCGCACGGCGTTCCTGGACGATGGAGAGTTCGTGGGCGCCGTCCTCATCCAGGCCGGCGAGGTAGGTGGACAGCTCCGCGGCGATCTCGGCCGCGAGGTAGCTCGCGTTGGCGACGTTCTCGGTGATCGCTGCGAGCGAGGTGTCGTGGACGGCTGCGCGCTCCAGCTGCCGTTTCGCCTGCTCGAGCAGCCCGACGACGTCGCTCTCCTCGCTCAGCTCGGCCGAGACGAGTTCCCGGGCGCCTGCGGCCGACAACCGGAGTTCCTCCAGGTTCGTGAGTCGGTCTGCGCGCTCAGCGAGTTCGTCTTCCTCACCTGGCTGCGGATCGGCGTCCTCGATCTCGGCGAGGGCGGCACGCAGCCGCTCCGCCTCCGCGAGACGGGCGTCGCGTTCGCTCGTGAGCTGGTCGAGTTCCGCCCGATCGGCGATGAGCTGCTGATACCGCTCCTGGTACCGCTCCAACGCCACGACGACCGGTGCGCCGGCGAAGCGGTCGAGGGCGTCTCGCTGAGCGGGTGCCGAGCGCAAGCGGATCTGATCCGACTGCCCGTGCACCACAACGAGCTGTTCCCCGAGCTCCCCCAGGATCCCGACCGGTGCGGTCCGTCCCCCGACGATCGCGCGCCCGCGACCCTCAGCGGTCACGATGCGGCCGAGGAGCAGCTCGGCGGCGGTCGTGTCGCCGGCGTCGTCGAGGTCTCCCCCGGCTTCACGCACCCGGTCGGCGACCGCGCCGTCCCCCGGCACGAGCCACCTGCCCTGCACAACGGTCTGCTTCTGCCCGGCTCGGACCACACCGCTGTCGGAGCGCGCTCCGAGCAGGAGCCCGAGCGCCGTCACGACCATGGTCTTGCCTGCGCCGGTCTCCCCGGTCACGGCGGTGAAGCCGGGGCCGAGCGGCAGCGTCGCATCGGCGATCACGCCGAGGTCGGTGATCTCGATCTCTTCGATCACGCTTGACACCTCTCACTCACGTTTGCCTGCATCGCCTGTGCCACTGGCACCCGTACGACCGCTGTCGATTCAGTCACGGCCGACTGGTCCGCGCCATCCGGCGACGGGCAATTGGAACTTGTTGACGAGCCGGTCGGTGAAGGTGCTCTCGTGGAGCCTCGCCAGTCTGACCGGGATCGGTGAGCGTCGGACGACCACCCTGGCGCCGGGCAGGAGGTCCTTCGTTCGTCTCCCATCACACCAGAGGACACCGACACCGTCGGTCCGCTCGAGCACTTCGACCGCAAGCGCGGACTCCGGCCCCACCACGAGCGGCTTCGCGAACAGGGCGTGCGCGCTCAGCGGGACGAGCGTGATCGCTTCGACGCTCGGCCAGACGACGGGGCCGCCGGCCGAAAAGTTGTAGGCGGTGGATCCTGTCGGCGTCGCGATGACGACACCGTCGCACCCGAAGGTCGACAGCGGACGCTGGTCCACCTCCACCACGACTTCGAGCATCCGTTCCCGGCTGCCCTTCTCCACGGTCGCCTCGTTGAGCGCCCAGGTCTCGTAGACGACCTCCGCGCCGACTTTGACGCGCACGGACAGCGTCATGCGCTCTTCGACGAAGTAGTCCCGGCGCACCACACGGTCCACCGTCTCCGCCAGGTCGTCACGCTCGCTCTCCGCGAGGAAGCCGATGTGACCGAGGTTCACGCCGAGCAGCGGCGCAGCGGATCCACGGGTCACCTCGGCTGCACGGAGGATGGTGCCGTCTCCGCCGACGACGATCGTGAGTTCGATGTCGCCGAGGAGCACATCGACGTCGAACACCGGCACGACCTCGAGCACCGGGTCGACGGCGACGAGGTCTGCACGCTCCAGCGCGCTCAGCACGGGCATCACACCCTGATCGAGGAGGAGCCGGCAGACGAGCACCGCAGCATCGAGCGAATCGTCCCGACCGGTGTGCGCGACGACGAGGATGTTCCGGGCGGGCGTCTGGGGTCCGTTCGAATCCGACATGCGTCTATGCTCCAGCCATCGTGGTGATCTGCTGCAACCATTCTGTCGGATTGCCGCCGTGAACAGCGCTCATCCACACCACGAACTCCTGGTTGCCGTGGGTGCCGACGATGGGCGACGGAATGGCGCCGGCCGTCCCGATCCCGAGGTCCCACGCCGCCCAGAGGACCCCCATGATCGCGTCGGCGCGCAGCGCGGGGTCGTGGACGACGCCCTCACGGATGCCGGTGCGCCCGACCTCGAACTGCGGCTTCACGAGCAGCACAAAATCGGCGCCGTCCGCCGCGATCGAGACGAGCGCGGGGAGGACGTGGGTCAAGGAGATGAAGGACAGGTCGCCGACGACGACGGAGGGTGCGTCCGCCACGCCGGACGCCTCGCGGACGCTCTCGGGTGTGCCGAAGCGGATGTTGAAGCCTTCGACGACCGCGACACGTTCATCCGCACGGAGCTGCTCGACGAGCTGACCGTGGCCGACGTCGAGCGAGATGACGCGTGACGCGCCTCGTTCGAGGAGCACCTGGGTGAAGCCGCCGGTCGAGGCGCCGGCGTCGAGCGCGGTCACCCCTTCGACGCTCACCGGGAACGTGTCGAGCGCGCCGATCAGCTTGTGGGCTGCGCGGCTGACGTAGTGGTCGGCGCCGGCCACGACGATGTCCGCCGACTCGCCGACCTTCACGGCCGGCTTGACGACGGGGTGTCCGTTGACGGTGACGAGGCCGTCGGCGATGAGCGCCGCGGCGTGGGTGCGTGATCGTGCGAGGCCGCGCTGAGCGAGGGCCGCATCCAGTCTGGAGAGCTCCATGCGTTACGCCGAGTGCCTCGGCGAGTCGCTCCCCTCGAGCCGCGTCCGAAGCTCCTCGTACACCTGCACGTACGCTTCCGCGCGCTGTTCGAGCGCCTGATCGTCGATGAGCTGCACCCGCGACACGAGTGCTTCGTTGCTCACGTCCCGGCCTGCGTCCTCGCCGTCCGCCACTGCATTGCTCATCCCCCCAGCCTACCCGCCGCCCTTCACCTCATCCCCCGCCCCGCCGCCCCACATTCCATCCCCCGCCCTCCCGCGCCCGCTTTGCCGTCCCACTCCCCGCCCTGCCGCCCGGCCTTGCCCGCGAACTGTCACTTGTGGCGGTTCCGACCCATCCAAACCAGCCACACCTGCCAGCTCGCGAGCTGGCAGGTGTGGCTGGTCAGCCGAAACGAAACCAGCCACTGCTGTCAGCTCGCGAGCTGACAGCAGTGGCTGGGAACGATGTCGGATCCGAACAGACGGATGACCTGGCGGACTATTCGGCGTAGAGGGATTCCGGGACGTTGAGGCCGTAGATCGCACGACCGGACGCCCAGATCGCCGCACACGCTGCGCGCAGCAGATCGATCTTGACGGATCCGGCCTGCTCGATCACCACGTCGTTCCCGGAGACGCGGACGGTGGACTCGCCGACCGTCGCCGCCTCGCCGTCGCGCGACATCGTGGTCACGGGATACGGCTCGTGCAGCTGCCGCAGGTCCTCCAGGATGTATGTGGGACGCGAGTGCTGATCGGCGGCGAGTGCGTGCTTCGCGCGGTCGATCCCGGTGAGCACGAGGGCCGATGCGATGCCGGCACGATTCGCCCCGAGAATGTCGGTGTCGAGACGGTCGCCGATGAACAACGGCTTCTTCGCACCGAAGCGGGCGACGGCCTCCTCGAAGATCGGCGTCTCCGGCTTGCCCGCCACCGTGGCCAGACGCCCGACCGTGGTGTGCACGGCGGACACGAGCGTCCCGTTGCCCGGGGCGATGCCGCGTGCCTGCGGAATGGTCCAGTCGGTGTTCGTCGCGATCCAGTGCACATCGGCGCCGCGTTCGCCCTGCAGCGCGAATGCCGCCTCGGCGAGTTGGGTCCACCCGACCTCCGGAGCGAAGCCCTGCACAACGGCAGCCGGCTCGTCCTCGGCAGATCGGGTGACGACGAAGCCGCCCTTCTGGATCTCATCGACGAGACCGTCGCCGCCGACCACGAGGATGGTCGCGCCAGCCGGGACGAGGCCAGCGAGCAGCCGGACGGCCGCCTGTGGGCTCGTCACGACCTCGTTCGGCGCGACGCGCAGTCCGAGGTCGGTCAGGTGGCCGGCGACGGATGCGTCGGTGCGCGACGCGTTGTTGGTGATGTACCCGACGGTGATCGACTCCGCCACCAGGTTGAGCGACTCGACAGCATGCGGGATCGCGTTCGGCCCGGCGTACACCACACCGTCCAGGTCGGCGAGGACCGCGTCGACGCCGTCGAGCGGCATCACGGTCTTAGGCTTCCTCGACAGCAGTGGACTCACCGGTACTCCGTTCTTCAGATGGTGCAGCTTCCGCGGGCACTTCGTCGGCCTCAATGGCGTCAGGAGTGGACTCAGCAGGCTCAGTGGATTCAACAGCCTCAGGCTCGCTGTCGTCAGCGGCTTCCGAAGCCACAGCTTCAGATTCAGCCTCAGGAGCCTCTGGTTCCACGCCGACCTCGACGAAGTTGTGGCCGAGCGCTTCGAGCTCTTCCTCGGTCAGGAACTCCTCGACGACGACCATCGTCTCGCCTTCATCGTCCGCGGCGGACTGGTCGAGTGCTTCGACTGCAACGAGGGAACGCTGACGCCACACGGCGGCCTCGCTCTCACGTCCGAGCGCCTCGAGCGTCTCGGCGTACGCGTCGAAGAGCGACGGGCTCCAGGAGAACACGAGGTCCGGGTTCAACTGCGGCAACTGCAGCTCGTCGAGCGCTTCCTGGTTCTGGCCGAGGTCCAGACGGGCGCCGGACATCGCGATGGCGAGGGCGACGCGAACCGGGGTGTCGAGTGCTGCGCGGTCGACGGAGCGGCCGAGTTCAAGGGCTCGCTCTGGACGGCCGACGCCCCGTTCGCTGTCGACCATCAGCGCGATCTGGTTGTCAGATCCGGAGATCCGACGGTAGGTGCGCAATTCGCGCAATGCCAGCGCGTAGTCACCGGTCAGGTACGCCGTGATCGCAAGCGTCTCACGAACGATGGCGATGCGACCAGCCCTGCGGGCTGCGGACAGCGCGTGACGGTGAGCGAGCTCGGGGTCGTCCTCGATGAGACGTGCAGCCATCGCGAGGTGCTGAGCAACACCCTCCGCGTTGTCCTTGCTGAGGGTCTTGAGCTCGTTCCGGGCACCCTTGTCGAGGTCGGATGCCGAAACATCGTCCGGGATCTCCGGGTCGTCGTGGCGTGGTCGGACCGACTTGAGCTCGCGCGCGATCCGCTCTTCCTCGGTCAGCTCCTCTTCGCGGCGGAATGCGTCGCGATCGCCGCGAGCGGGGGCGCCGTCACGGGTCCACAGCTTCTTCGGCGGACCATCCGTCCGACGTCCCGCTCCAGCACGAGGTGCGTGGCCACGCTCCGGACGTCCGCCACGGTCATCGCGTGCACCACGATCAAGCGCGCCGGAGCCGCGCGAATAGCCGCCGCGATCCGGGGCCCCACCGTCACGACGGGGACCATCGGTGCGCGGGCGGTCACTCCGACCGCCCTGTCCGCCCTGACCGTACGGCCGCTCCCCCGACGGACGATCCGTCCGCGGGCGGTCCTGCCATGGCCGATCACTCCGAGCGCCGTCGGTGCGCGGACGATCCGTACGGGGACGATCGCTGCGGGGCGCGTCGGAACGCGGCCGGTCATTCCACGGCTTGTCGCCGCGTGCGCCGTCGGTCCGCGGACGATCCGTGCGCGGACGATCGCTGCGCGGCGCGTCAGAACGAGGCCGGTCATTCCACGGCTTGTCGCTACGTGGCCGGTCTGAACGAGGCGCATCAGATCGCGGCCGATCGTTCCACGGCTTGTCGGAACGCGGACGATCCGAGCGAGGCGCATCAGATCGCGGCCGATCGTTCCACGGCTTGTCAGTGCGTGGGCGTTCAGAGCGTGCGCCGGCAGCATTCGAATCGTGTCGTGGAGGTCGTTTCGCGCCCCGGTCCGGGGTCTCGTCCGATTTGTCAGTCACAATGCTCTCCACGCTACTCGATCGTCGTCAGGGTGACCCATCTGGTCGGGTCCATCATCGTGGTGGACCTGCTGCCCTGCGGCTGCCTGCTGTTGAATTCTGAATACCACTCCACCGTACGCCACCGCGTGGGGCGAACCGTGTCATTGGTGCTGTTCGATGTGTATTCGTATGACCTCTTAAACGCGAAATGGCCACCCAAGAATTCTTGGGTGGCCATCTCAACGAAGAAGTCCGGCGGTGTCCTACTCTCCC